>CAYRNR010000015.1:0-81376 GCA_964425605.1 uncultured Rickettsiales bacterium
CCCGGCCGCGGCTCCGCCCATGCCTCCGCCGGCTCCAGCCGCGGCTCCGCCCACACCTCCGCCGGCCCCGGCCGTCGAACCGACCCCGGAGCCGACCCCGGAGCCAACCCCCGCCCCCGCAGCTGACGAGCCCGATCCCAACTACGACACCTTCGCGTTCCCCACCGCCGGCGCTCAGGGCGTGGACGACGTCGGCCCCTCCGACTACGCCGACGACGACTTCGACGAGGAGCCCAAGAAGGGCAAGGGCAAGATGGTGGTCTTCGGCTGCATCGGCTGTTTGCTGCTGCTGTGCTGCATCGGCCTCATCGCCGCCACCCCCCTGTACATCCTGCCCGCCCTCGGCATGGCCTCCATCGGCGGCCCTGCCGGCGACGACTGGGCCGACGGCATCGAGAACGTCGACATCTCCGCCTGGGAGTCCACCTCCTGGGGCCACATCCGCATCCAGCAGGACACCGTCAACGTCTACGAGGCCAACTCCACCGACGCCTCCGTCGCCGAGACCAAGAGCCAGGGCGACACCCTCGAGTACTACGGCTTCGACGAGTCCATGACCTTCTTCAAGGTCAAGACCGCCGGCGGCTCCGAGGGCTACATCGCAGTCGCCGACGCCGAGATCCCCATCGAACCCATCCAGGCCGGTTGACAACCCCAAAAAGGACCGCTATAAACCCCTCCTCGTGACGCGGGGTGGAGCAGTCAGGTAGCTCGTCGGGCTCATAACCCGAAGGTCGTTGGTTCGAATCCAGCCCCCGCTACCAAACGTCAAACGGGACCGGCAACGGTCCCGTTTTTCGTTTGGTAGCGGGGGCTGGATTCGAACCCGCACCCGAGTCCTCGTTCCGACGGTCCCCGTCGGAACGTCCTGCCCCCGGCGCTCCAGCGCCGTTCCCCTACCAGCCCAAGCCACCCAGAGGGCTTCCCTGCCTCCCGCCTGGAGTCGGGAGTGGGTGCTTCGAGGGCTTCGGGCTGCTGACCTTCCCAGGGCGGGTCGAGCGCCTTACTGCCGATTCAAGACGGCCAGGATTCCCGCTTTGTCCAGATGCGTCTTCCCCTCCCAGTCGCTCCTCTCGATGGTCGTGGTCTCCCCGTCCCGGCCCGCCTCGAACTCGTACACCAGAACCGTGCACACGTGATCTTCCGAGTACGGCAACCTGCTGAGGAACACCGGAAGCTTGACCAGACCTTCGTCGATCCAGCCGGCCGCTTCGTCGCGAGTCATCTTCCGCGAGCCCTTCGTGAAGTTCTGGGCCGTGACGACGACGGCGAAGAGGCGGTAGCGCCCCTCGCGTAGCCCGAAGCCGCTCTTGAGGAATTCCGCGAAGCAGGCAAACCTGCTCCGTGTCGACGGACCAGCGAAGCGATCGGAGCCGGAGTCGGCTCGACCCTCGGCATCGATCTTCTCCAGCCGTGTGACCTGTGCGAATCCGTCGTCCAAGACGAAGTAGGTGAGTTCGCTGTAGCCGGCCTCGGACAGGACTCCTCGTAGGTGACTGTCCGCGTTCTCCAGGTCGGGGTCCTCCAGGTCCGGCACGACTTGCGATCGCTCGAGGACGTGGTGCGCCGAGTAGTGGGGCGGGGGGAGGTCGAACCTCGGAAGTCCTTGCGCGATGTCAGGTGGAGTTGGCCAATCGTCGTCGTCCGAAGCCATCACGGGCCCACCGCAACAACCGGGGATCAGCGCCGCCATCGCGGTGATCGCCAACAGCATCGACCCGAGCGGATATCTCAACACGGCCCCCAGGCACCACCCAACTGCACCTGGAGTCTATCGCACGGCCGTCGCACGGCCAACGAGGAGATCCTGGTAGCTTCTCCACTCCTCGTTCCGACGGTCCCCCGTCCGCCTGCGGCCCTCAGAAGGCGCGGGTGGCTAGACACGCAGCCTAGGGTCGCCCCAGGTACCCGAGGATGCCCGCCCTCTCCAGATGTGCGCGACCCACGTGCGGGCTCGGATCGAGGACCTCGACGCTGCCGTCATCGCCCGCCTCGAACTCGTAGACCAGGACGGTGCATTGGTGGTTCGCGGTGTAGGGGAGGTCCTTCAGCGACCAGGGGAGGGAGGCGAGCCCTTCCGCGGACCACTGGGTGGCCTCGTCGCGCGAGATACGTTGCTTGCTGCGCCTCACCTCGTGGTTCGTGACCACGAACGCGAAGAGCCTGTATCGGCCTGAGCGCAGGCCGAATCCGGTGGAGAGGAACTCGACGAGCCTGGCGAAGGAGTGTTGTTCGCCGGGATCCATGAAGCGATCCGATTCGGGGGCGGGTTCGGCGTCGCGGGTGGTCTTCTCGAGTCGCGTGACCAGGGCAAACCCCTCGTCGACAACGAAGTAGGCGAGGTCTCCGTATCCGGCTTCACCGAGCGCCCTCTTCAGGTGTCTGTCCGCGTCACCCAGGGAAGGCGCTTCCAGGTCCGGCACGACCTGGTCCCGTTCGAGGACCTCCAGGGCCGAATAGAACGGAGGAGGGAGCTCGAAGCGCGGCAGGGCGGACTGTTCGGGAACGGGCGCGTGCGTTTCCGTCGTGCTGCCCGAAATCGGTTGGGTGGAGCCCTCGACCTCCAACTCACCGACGGTCCCGTACGTACCGTCCCAGCCCTCCTCGTCGAAGATCAGCCGGGCGAAGCGGTCGGGGATGGCGTCGGGCGCGGGGGGATCCTCGGCACCACGACCCGTGCACCACAGGACGATGACGCCGACGGTGACGATGAGAGCTCCACCGATGAATGCGGGATTGCTGAAGACGGATCGAGCCACGTGCTTCCCCCGGTACGGTCATCCAGTTGGCAGGGGATTCTATCGGAGAGGCCGGTCCTCGACCATTCTCGAGGCGACCGCGGATTTGCACCAGATTCCCCCAAAAACCCCATCCACCCCCTCCAAAATCTCATTTCGAAACGTTGACGTTTCCTCTTCACCGCCCTTCACAACTCGTTCCGACGGTCCCCCGTCCGCGTGCGGCCCACGGCACGTTCTCCCCCCGGCGCTCAAGCGCCGATCTCCGATACCGACTGTCGAAACCCCCGAGCACTTCCCCGCCTCCCGCCTGGAGTCGGGAGTGGGTGCTTCGAGGGCTTCGGGCTGCTGACCTCTCCCGATCCCATCTTGTCCCCAGCACCCTCCCTCCACACACTCCGCTCCTTTCCACTGGCAGATCTCCTGACGTCCTCTCTTCCCCCACCCGCCGACTCCGGCCGGCGCCGCTGCGGCGCCGGTGCTCCTGGCTCATCGGGTCCTCACGGCGCGTTCCTTCGGTCGACGTTCGACCGCGGTGATATCCTCTAGTTATGGGGATCGACAAACCCACCCGAACTACCGCGGGTTGTGCCATTGCACTCACCTGGCTGTTCTGCGGATGTGCTGCGAGCCGCGGGCTCGAACCTGAGCGGATCCATCTGACGAACCAACACGCCGCATCGCTGGACGTCGTGCTGGACATCCAGTCCTACCCGGTCTGTGAGCGATGCGATGTGGTGCTCGAATGGGGAGATGTCACTTCGGACATCCTCGGGAACCCTCTCGAGCCTGGCGAGGATGTCATAGCCACAGCGATCACGATCTACGCCGGGTTCACTGAACAGGAGCTCGAGGAGTGGCTATCGGAGTCACGGATCACCCAAGAGCCCCCGATCACGCTCTTCTTCGAGCCGGACGGTGCCACGTCCGCACACCTGTCCGACCACACGATGTGGGGGACGGATGTCGGCATCGTGGATTGGTTCACCTCGGATGACTTCGTCTGGCTACTCTCTCTCCGGTCGGACGACCTGTACACCGATCTGGGTGGATTGGCTGCTTTCCTGAGCCCCGATCCGAACAGCAGCGTCTCCAGGGTCGAGCTGAGGGATGGGAGTACGGACGTGGGTGTGATCGCGGACCTGCTCGCGCTGCCGCCGGTCGAGGTGCCCCTGGGTACGGCCTTCGCGGTCGACTGGTCTGCCATCGATACGGATGGGTTCGGAGATCACCTCGAACTCGAATCGATCGACCAGATCGTGGTGGAGCACTTCGAGCACGTCGCACTCTCGGGGCTCGATTCCACGAACGTCTGGGAGTTCGAGTCCCTCTCCAGCCGGCGCTGGATCGCCGACGTGAACGTCGAGACCGAGTTGGACGTCACGGCCCTCGGCGGGGCCCACGGCCGCTTCGAAGGGATAACGGCGGAGGGTACGTGGCTTCTATCCCTCCGCTCCAGCTCGACCAAGACACCGCGATTCCTGGCAGCACTCACTGTGCCGTAGGCACGTCCAGCCGGTTCCTCGCCACCCGGGCCGTGGGGCGACGCGATGTAGGAGGGGACTGACACGTCGCCAAATCCCCCAAAAACCCCAATCCACCCCCTCCAAAATCTCATTTCGAAACGTTGACGTTTCCTCTTCACCGCCCTAAGTTTCAACGTGTAATCCTTCCGACCTGAGGGGAAACGGTCGTGTCTCTCATACTCGTGATCGAGGATCAGGACGATCTTCGCATCCACCTCGTGGATCTGTTCCGCAGCTGCGGCTACTCGGTGGATGGCGCCGCGGACGGCCAGGTGGCCGTGGAGCTGCTGGACGACAAGGTCTACGACCTGGTGCTGACGGACCTGCGCCTGGGGCATCAGGTGGACGGTCTGGACCTGCTGGACTACGTCAAGGAACGCCACCCGGACACCGAGGTGATCATCATGACCGCCTACGGCTCGGTGGAGGGCGGGGTCGTGGCGATCCAGCGGGGGGCGTACGACTACCTGACCAAGCCGTTCCGGGAGCCCGAGGTGCTGCAGCTGGTGCGGCGGGCGCTGGAGCGGGGGGCGAGCCGGGCCGCGGTGCGGGACACGCCCCAGCCAGACGAGGATCCGAAGCGCGAGGTGGAGGTCATCGGCCGGTCCACGGCGATGATCGGGGTGATGAAGCTCGTGGCCCAGGTCTCGCACCTGGACTCGACGATCCTGCTGACCGGGGAGAGCGGCACCGGTAAGGACCTCATCGCGCGCACGATCCACAACCTGTCGACGCGGGACGAGCGGCCGTTCGTGGCGGTGAACTGCGGGGCGATCCCGGAGAACCTGCAGGAGAGCGTTCTCTTCGGACACCTGAAGGGTTCCTTCACCGGGGCCGTCGCGTCCACCGACGGGCTGTTCCAGGAGGCCAACGACGGGACGCTGTTCCTCGACGAGATCGGGGAGACGGCGCTGATGACCCAGGTCAAGCTGCTCCGCTTCTTGCAGAGCGGCGAGGTGTTGCGGATCGGCGAGAACCGGCCTCGTATCGTGGACGTGCGGCTGGTGGCGGCGACGAACCAGAACCTGCGCCAGGCGATCCTCGAGCGGCGCTTCCGCGAGGACCTGTTCTACCGGCTCAACATCATCAGCATCGAGCTGCCGCCGCTGCGGGCGCGCATCGGCGACATCGAGCTGCTGGCCCACCACTTCGTCCGGCGATACGCGCGCAAGCTGCAGCTGGACGTGCGCGATATCTCTCCCGAGGCGTTCACGGTCCTGGAGCGGTACAGCTGGCCCGGCAACGTGCGCGAGCTCGAGAACGCCATGGAGCGTTCGGTGGCCCTGGCGCGCGGGCCGATCATCACCCCCGACGAGATCGCCCTGTCCGGCCCGGACATGCAGGCGCCGGTGACCGAGGAGCCGCCGCCCCAGGCGATGGACTCGCCCATCGATCCGCCGGTGCTCCCGCTGCGCGAGGTGGAGCGCCGCCACATCCTCCACGCGATGGAGGTTTTTGGCGGCAGCCGGACCAAGGTGAGCCGCGCCCTGGGAATTTCCAAGAGCACCCTGTGGCGAAAGCTCAAGGAGATGCAGTAGCATCTGCAGCTCGTCACGCGCGATGGGGGCGTCGACGTCGGAGCGCAGATGACCGACAAGCTCAACGGTTCCGTCCTTTGGCACCGTCCCACCGCCGGCCGCGGCATGATCCGGGCGACCAACGGCAGACAGTACTTCTTCTCCAGCGACGCGGCCGATGGCCTCGACATCGCCCCGGGGCTCCTCGTCGAGTTCACCCTGAGCGACGACGGCGGCCCCGCCGAGGCGCGGGACGTCCAGTACGCCGGCGGTCGCCGCCAGGTGGAACTCCAGGACGTGGCCAAGGCCAAGAAGCGCGGCAAGGGCAAGGTGCCCACGCGCAAGCAGCGCCAGGCCGCGGCCCGATCCCGGAAGAAGCCCGATCCCCCGAAGAAGCCCGTGGCCATGCCCCTGGGCACGACGGTCAACCACGCCGAGTGGGGCCCCGGACACGTGATCGCGGCCACCGCGAAGCGGGTGTCGGTGGAGTTCCTGTCGGGGGTGCGCAAGACCTTCAAGCCGGACGCCCTGGCCGATCTCAGCGGCCCGGACGTGCCCAAGGCGCCGAAGCGTCGCAAGCGGGCGCCGAAGAAGGAGACGCCCAAGGCGACCACCAAGCGGGTGATCCGGCGGACCAAGGGCGACGCTTGAAGATCGTCCACCTCACCGACCTGCACTTCTACCGCCCCGCTCCCGCCGGGCGGCTCCTGGGCAAGCGGTTCCTCGCCGCGGTGAACCTGTCCCTGGGGGGCCGGGCGGCCGCTTTCGGCGGCGCCGCCCGCGACGCCCTGGTCGACGACGTGCTGGGACAGGACCCGGATCTGGTGGTGATCACCGGCGACCTCACCGCCCAGGCCACCCACGCGGAGTTCGAGGCCGCGGCGGCTGCGGTTGGCCCTCTGCTGGAGCGCTTCCCCACGGTCCTGCTGGCGGGCAACCACGACCGTTATACCCATGGCTCGATGCGCACGCGGCGCATGGAGAGCTACTTCGGCGCGTTCATGGACGGCGGCTCCTGGACTGGCGGCCGCTGGGTGGCGCCGGACGTCAAGCTACCGCCGGCGGTGTTCCACGCGGGTCCCGTCACGGTGCTCAGCCTGGACACGGCGCGCCCGGACCTCTTCAGCCGTGGGCGCGTCGACGCGGACCAGCTGCGCCGCCTCGAGGTGCTCCTGGCCGGCAAGGAGCTCGCGGACCAGCTGGTGCTGCTGGCCCTGCACTATCCGCCGCTGACCCCCGGCGGCGAGCCGTACACCCACGCGACCCACGGCCTTTTGGGCGTCCAGTCCCTGCTCGACGTGCTCCGTGAGCACCCGGTGGACGCGGTGCTGCACGGCCACGACCATCACTGGCACGTGACCTCCCTGGGTGCCTCCGGCGGTCGCGCGATCCCGGTCCTCAACGGCGGCTCGTCGGGCCACGCTCCGGGCGGGGGCCGCTCCCCCGGCTACTTCGTCCTGGATGTCGACGAGGGGACGCTGAGCCGCGTGATCCGTCGCGCGTTCGACGAGGACGATTACACCGACGTGGCTGTGGACCTGCCCTGAGCGCTACCGTTCGGGCACGGTCAGCGGCATGGGGACGAACGTGGGATCGCCGTCGTAGATCTGGCTGTAGATCTGGTAGGACTCGAACACCCGCTTGATGTAGTTGCGCGTCTCGTTGTACGGCACCTCCTCGACGAACTCGTCGAGGGGGTACCCGCCGCGGGCGTCCAGCCAGCGCCCCATGGCCCCGGGGCCGGCGTTGTACGAACCCACGGCGCACGGCAGGTTGCCCTGGAAGTGATTGGACATGCGCTGCAAGTAGAACGCGCCGATGGCCAGGTTGGTGTCGGGATCCGCCAGGTCGGCCTTGGTCAGCCCCTTGATCCCCATCTTCCGCGCCGTGTCCTTGGCCGTGGCCCACATGAGCTGACTCAGCCCCATGGCGCCCGCCCAGCTCTTGACCTCGGTCTGGAACGCGCTCTCCTCGCGCACCAGGGCCTGGAGCAGCAGCTGGGGGATCTGCTTGTCTGCGACGGCGCCGCGCACGTTGCCCCCGAAGGCCAGGGGGTAGGCGAGGTGGAAGGCCGACCAGGAGCCGGGGCCGAGCTGCTCCGGGTGGTCGGTGCGGAAGCGCACGCGCAGGGTGTTGTGGCTCGTGTGGTGATCGCCGGCCGTGGCGGCCAGGTGGGCGATCAGCTGCTCGGTCTGCCAGTCCCACGGGCTCACCGTGGACCGGACCCGGTTGATCTCGGAGATGCCCTCGGGCCGCATGCCGGCGCAGATCAGCGCCTGGGCGATCTCCCGCCCGGGCTGGTCCCACAGCCGCGCATCCACGTCCCAGGCCTCCGGTAACCCGGGCTGGTCGGCGACGCGCAGCCGGCGGGCGTCCACCCGCGCGGACACGGCCGCGGCGCGCTGGGGATCGATCGTCGCCAGCCGCGAGTGGGCGAGCGCCCCGTAGTAGGAGAGGGGGTGTTCGTCGGCCAGGGACGCCCACAGGTCGGCGGCAGCCTCCAGATCGGGCGCCGGCCCGGGGGCTTCGGGAGCGCGCTGCACGACGTGCCCCTCGCCGTCGGGCCAGCCGATCATCTTGGCTTCCCAGTAGCGAGCCCTCAGGTAGCTCTTGCGGTCGCGGGACTGGTCGTATTCGTCCTGCAGCTGGCGCAGCTGCGCCAGAGCCGCGGGCTGGTCGCCGCCCTTGTACGCGGTCCAGGCCAGGCGCCAGCGGGCCTCGCCCGCCATGTCCCCCTCGGGGAACTGCTGGACCAGATCGGTCAGCAGGGCCTGCGCCGCGGCCGGGTTGCCCTGGTCGAGCTCGATCAGCGCGGCGTTGAGGAACCCATCGTCGGCATAGGTGTGATCGGGGAAGGACGCCGGCAACTTCGTCCACGCGGCGATGGCCGCGCGGGGCTGGTCGAGCTTGCCCAGGCTCCTGGCGCGGATGTACGTGGCCTTGGCCGCAAGGTCGGTCTCCACGCTGGCGCACGCGGTCATCGCGCTCTCCAGGTGGGGACCGGCGTCGGTGTACTTGCGCCGCTTGTACAGGGCCCGTCCGCGGATGTAGGCCGCCTCGCAGGTCAGCTGGGGATCGTCGCCGGGGAGCTCGTCCTCGATGGCCTCGATGGCCTTGAGCGACGAGTTCCAGTGCCCCGCCTCGTGGTAGGCCGCGGCCCGGGCGAAGCGGTGGTAGACGGTGGGGTGGTGCTGGGCGGGCACCTGGGCCTCGAGGGCGTCCATGGACTCCTTGACGTCGCCGGCCACCGAGCTCAGCGGAGCGGTGCTCCAGGCGGTCCGGTAGGCCTCGTACGCGCGGACCGTGTCGCCGTCGTCGCCGCGCGCCTCGTAGGCCTGGCCGAGCATGTGCAGCCCCTCGGGCCGGTAGCGCGAGCCCAGCTCGGCCGGATCGCTGAGCAGCGGCAACAGGGCCGTGATGGCGTCCTGGGGGCGGTCGTCCCTCAGCGCGAGGCCAGCCAGCCGCACGCGCGCGCGGTCGAACAGGCGGTTCTCGGGGGGGACGCGCTGGTACGCCGCGGCAGCCTCGTCCCAGCGCTCCAGCGCCTCCAGGGCCTTGCCCGCCAGCTCCGCCGCGTCCCCGGCGAGGGGCCCCGATCCGAGGGATGCGTCCAGGAGGTAGCTCAGCGCGGCCTCGTGCTCCCCGGATCGGGCGAGCAACGCGCCGAGCACCAGCCTCGCCGCGGCGTC
Organism: uncultured Rickettsiales bacterium; assembly: GCA_964425605.1. Taxonomy (GTDB): domain Bacteria; phylum Myxococcota_A; class UBA796; order UBA9615; family CAYRNR01; genus CAYRNR01. The sequence continues at coordinate 9,471 of CAYRNR010000015.1, forward strand.
GGGTTCGCCGCCGCCGGCCACGTAGGCCTGCAGCTGCACCTCGGCCGCGTCCACGTCGCCGCCCAGCATCGCCTCACGGGCCAGCTCCACGTCGGCGGGCACCGCGGGACAGAGGTCGGCGACGGCCACGGGCACCGTCTCCAGATCGTCGGGCGCGAGGGGCCACGCCAGGGCGGCCTCCACCGCGGCGGCCTCGACCGGTGCGGCCGCGGGTTCCGCCGGGGCGCTGTCGTCGTCTCCGTCGGGGCGCTGGGGGCAGCCGACGATCGTCGCCGCGGCCAGCGCGACGAACCCCAGGGTGGACAAGTCGGCGGCGATAGGGGGTATCTTCATGGACGTGGTTCCCGTTCGTCGGACGCGGTGGCTTGCTCGCACCGAGAAATAATCGCCCATCGGGCGGCGTACCACAAAGGGCTGGAGGAGTTCTTGGACGGAGGCACGACACGGGCGGCGCACGCGGTGGGCCGTTGGATCGCTGTGGCGGTGGTCGTGGCCGTCATGATGCTGTTCTGGGCGTCGCCGTTGCTGTGGCCGCTGAAGATCTTCGTGGTCTTCCTCCACGAGCTCAGCCACGTGGTGGCGATCATCCTGACAGGTGGACACCCCAGCGGGATATCCCTTTCCCCCGACCAGGGCGGGTTGGCCTACGGGTTCGGCGGCAACAGGTTCATCGTGGCCAACGCGGGATACCTGGGTTCGCTGTGCTGGGGCCTGGCGCTGCTGGCCGTGGCCAACCGCCGGCGCGCCGTGTCGTGGTTCCTGCGGGCGATGGGGATCGGCCTGGGCGTGGCCACCGTGATCTGGATGCGACCCTTCATCAGCTTCGGCTTCCTGTACGGTCTGGCGGCCGCCATCTCGATGTTCGTGATCGGCTGGCGATTCTCGGCATCCTTTGGCTCGGCCTTCCTGCGGATCCTCGGCATCTTCAGCTGCCTGTACGCCCTGGTGGACATCCAGCTCGACGTGCTCCACCCGGGGAGCTGGGGCGGGACCAGCGACGCCTCCATCCTCGCGGAGATGACCGGGGTGCCGGCGCTGGTGTGGGGTGTGGGCTGGACCCTGCTGTCGGTGGTCATCCTGTACGTCTTCCGCAAGACCGTCGTGGGTGGCGTCGAATGATCCGCTGGCTCACGCCCTTGCTGCTGGCCGTGGCCGCGGCCGGGTGCGCGACGACGAGCCAGGTCCGCGGCGGCTTCGTGGAGCTCGACGACGCGGGCCGCACCGTCTTGAGCACCTACGAGGGCTCGGTGGTGCCGTTGCTCGGCGACGGCGCCGAGGAACTCGCGACCATCCCCGGCGCCAACGTCAAGGTGGAGGGGATCACCGTGGCGGGCGGATTCAAGGTGCGCCGCTACCAGATCCTCGACGTGGGCACCGGCTTCTACGCCTACGTGGGCTGGGTGGCCGTGGATCAGGCCGGGGCCTGGCTGCGCGAGTGGCGCACGGGCCGCGACTGGGCCCTTGTGGACGTGGACGTGGAGGCGCTCAAGGAGCTCCACGGCGCCAAGATCTGGATCAGCGGTATCGACATGGGGCCGCGCGTCCTCCGCCCGCTGGACTGGGGGCTGCTGCGTCCCAGACAGGACGATTGATCCCGCGCGCGAGTCCACCCCCTCCCATGGTAAGATGCCCCGGTTCGTGAAGGGGCAGTTCGAACCATGGCAGCCATCCGTCGCGCAATCCTGAGTGTATTCTCCAAGGACGGGCTCGTGGAGCTCGCCTCCTTCCTCGCGGGTCAGGACGTGGAGCTGATCAGCACCGGCGGCACGGCCGCGGTGCTCAGGGACGCCGGCATCCCGGTGACCCGGGTCAGCGACGTCACCGGGTTCCCCGAGGTCATGGACGGGCGGGTCAAGACCCTGCACCCGCGGATCGCCGGCGGCATCCTCGGCCGCACGCACCTGGAACGGGACCGCGTGCAGATGGCAGAGCATGGCATCCGATCCATCGATCTCGTGGTCATCGATCTCTACCCCTTCGAGGAGATCTCCTCGCGCCCCGGGTGCGAGCGGGCCGAGGCCATCGAGATGATCGACATCGGCGGACCGACCCTGATCCGGGCCGCCGCCAAGAACCACGACCGCGTCAGCGTACTGGTGGATCCCGCCGACTACGGTGCCCTGCGCGACGAGATGCTCGCCAACGACGGCGGGGTCCAGCCGACGTTCCGCGCGGCCATGGCCGCCAAGGCATTCCGCCGCACCGCGGCCTACGACGCCACCATCGCCGGGTACCTCACCGAGGACACCTTCCCCGAGCGCCTGGTGCTGCCCATGACCCTGCAGCAGCCCCTGCGCTACGGCGAGAATCCCCACCAGGCCGCGGCGCTGTACCGCGAGGAGGGGTGGGTCGGCCCCTCGGTCACGACTGCCGAGCAGCTCGGCGGCAAGAAGCTCAGCTACAACAACCTCTCGGACGCAGACGCCGCCATGGCCCTGGTGCGGGAGTTCGACGATCCCGCGGCGGTGGTGGTCAAACACACCAACCCCTGCGGGGTGGCGCGCCACGCCGAGGACATCACGAAGGCGTTCGAGGCCGCCCTGGAGACGGATCCCAAGTCCGCATTCGGAGGCATCGTCGCCCTGAATCGCCCCGTGGATCTGCGCGCGGCCGAGGCCATCGCGAAGATCTTCTTCGAGGTGATCATCGCGCCCGGATACGACGCGGCCGCGCTGGAGCGGCTCCGCCGCAAGAAGAACCTGAGGCTGCTGCAGCTGCCCGACCTCGCCGGTCCGCAACGCGGCGCCATGGACCTGAAGCGCATCCACGGCGGCTACCTCGTGACCCAGTGGGACAACGAGATGCAGGCCACCCACGAGGTGGTGAGCCGCCGCTCCCCCACGCCGGACGAGAAGGGGGCCATGGTGTTCTCCTGGGCCGTGTGCAAGCACGTGCGCAGCAACGCCATCGTCCTGACCTCCCGTGACCAGGCCGTCGGGATCGGCGCGGGACAGATGAGCCGCGTGGACTCGGTGGAGATCGCGGTCCGCAAGGCCCAGCTGGCCACCGCCGGGTGTGCCCTGGCCAGCGACGCGTTCTTCCCGTTCCGTGACGGAGTGGACGCGGCCGCTGCTGCGGGCGTGACCGCCATCGTCCAGCCCGGCGGTTCGGTCCGTGACGCGGAGGTGATCGAGGCTGTCGACGAACACGACATGGCCATGGTCTTCACGCGGATGCGGCACTTCAGACACTGATTGAACTGGGACTCGGGTCCCGAGGAGCTCGACCATGGACATCCGATGCGTCAATTGTGGGCTTGAGTTCGCCTACGATCCGCCGCCCTTCACGCCCCAGAGCGAGGCCCGCTGTCCCCGCTGCGGCCACGGCAACGTGGTGGGAGACGAGGACGGCCCAGCGCCCGCCATGGACACGGACGAACCCGCCGCGGCCATGGGCGGCAGCGGCGAGGAGGTCTTCTGCTTCAACTGCGGCAAGCCCATGCAGGCGCGCGCGGACGAGCTGATCCCGGTCTGCGAACAGTGCAAGGCGGGCGCCTCCACCGACGCGGTGGTCTCCAGCGACCGTCCCGAATCCGTGGATGATGGACCGATGCCGACCGCCAGCGATGCGGAGCTCATGGTGCGCAAGTCCAACGGCCAGGTGTATGGGCCGTTCCCCGAGGAGACGATCATCGAGTGGATCAAGGCGGGCAAGATCCAGCGGGACGAGGAGGTCTCGAAGATCGGCGGCGCCTGGCGTAGCTTCGCCGTCCAGAGCGAGTTCTCCGCCTACTTCCCCGAGGTCAAGTCCACGGCGCGCCCCGAGACCCAGGACGTGCAGTTCAAGAAGGTCAGCAAGACCAAGGAGTCCCTCAGCGGCCTGGTCCGCGTGGTGATCGCCATCGGCTTCATCGTCGTGGTGGGCATCGGCGTGTACTACCTGACGTCCCGCGGCACGCTCAAGCTGCCCGACTGGGTCCTCGGCCGGGCCACCGACGCCATCGCCGGCGATCCGGATCAGGGGGACGAGGTGCCCGAGCAGGGGAGAATCGCCGAGCTGATGGTCGAACTCCGGGAGGCGCACCCCGAGGTGACGGGCTCCACCTTCGAGCACTACTACCGCGCGCGGACGCTGGTCAATCGCGGCAACCCCGATGACATGCGGGCGGCCAAGGAGGAGATGGAGAAGGCGGTGGTGGCGGACAGCACCAACGCCGCGGCCCTGGCCGGCCTGGGCGAGCTCTACAACAAGATCTCCACGTTCGACCGGGCCTCGGGCGAGCTGCAGCGCCGCTCCTTCTACTACATCGACGAGTCCCTGGAGATGGGCGAGTACCAGCTCGAGGCGTGGCGCGCTAAGGCGTGGTTCTTGTACGTCAACAACGAGTTCGACGACGCGATGCAGTTCTGCGAGCAGGCCATGACGGTGAACGACCGCGACGCGGAGACGCACATGCTCATGGGGCTGTGCGAGTTCGGCCGCTCCAGGTCCATGACCGGGACCACCGCCAAGCACTTCGACAAGGCCATCGAGATCGCGCCCACCTACGACGAGGTGCACTTCCAGAAGGGGCGCTGCTTCGAGCAGCTGGGAGAGCACGGGGCCGCCATCGACGAGTACACCAAGAAGATCCAGTCGGATCCCGCCTTCATCGGCTCCCACTACGCCCTCGGGCAGATCTACGAGAGCCTGGGCATCTACGACAAGGCCGTGGCCAGCTACGAGCAGGTCCTGCAGCTGGACCGGCTGCACAAGGAGTCCATCCTCCGGCTCGGCCGCATCCACACCCAGGTGACCGGCGACCGCAAGCGCGCCGCCACCCTGTACCTGAGGTTGGCCGAGGAAGAGGCGCCCACCCTGAGCACCTTCGAGCAGCTCGAGTACGCGCTGGGGCGCTCCTCTGCGCTCCGCGTGGTCGGCGACGTCGCCGGCGCCTGCGCTGCCGCCGACGAGGCCCTGGGCATCGACGACACCAGCAACGCCGCCCACTTCGAGAAGGGGCTGTGTCTGCACGCCCAGGGGGACCACGGCAACGCGATTCGGTCCCTGGGGCAGGCCGTGAACTACACCACCCAGCCCGGCGAGCTCGCCCAGCTGGAGTTCTATCTGGGGTTGGTGCACATGGCCGAGGGCAACGGGCCCGACTCGCTGGAGAGCTTCCAGCGTTGCACCGAGACCGATCCCACGTTCATCCCGGCGGCCGTGTTCCGTTCGGCCGTGTACGCGTCCCTGGAGCAACCCGAACAGATCCAGGCCACGCTGTGGTCCACCAAGACCGTCGATCCCACGGCCTACAGGCGCCAGGGCAAGCTCCAGACCATCTGGGCCCCCGTGCCGGAGATGGGCGACACCTGCAAGCAGATCAGCGACGCGCTGGCCGACGTCACCTTCAACCCCGAGCTCTTCGGCCTCGCAGGGGGCGCCTGCTACCACGCCGGTGAGCAGCGCAGGGCCAGCTCGCTCCTCTCGCGCTGTCTAGGCGACGATCCCCGGAACTGGGCCGGCCAGCTGTACTCCGGTCTGCTGGCCTGGGAGCAGGGTGACCTGGCCAAGGCGAAGCGGTTCCTCTCCGAAGCAGCCGACGAGCACCGCGACGTGGGCGCGTTCCACCTGGTCCTGGGCGACCTGCTCCTCGCCCAGGGGGACCTGGAGGGGGCGCAGCGGGAGTACACCGACGCGCTGCGGTACGACCGCGATCTCGCCTGGGCCCACAATCAGCTCGGTGTCTTGCATGCGCGCGCGGATCGAGATTCCGAGGCCCGGACCGCGTTCGACGCCGCGCTGGAGCTGGACGCGACCCTGCTCCAGCCCCTCGAGAGCAAGTTCGAGTACAACCTCTGATCAAAACAGCTAACCACTCTTCATCACGGACGAAACCATGAAGGTACTGGTTGTCGGTAGCGGAGGGCGCGAGCACGCTCTCGCCTGGAAGATCGCCCGCTCCACGTTGGTGGACGAGGTCATCTGCTCGCCCGGAAACGCAGGCATCGCGGGTGTCGCTCGCTGTGTCCAGGTGGGCGCAGGCGACATCGAGGGCATCCGCGATCTGGCCCGGATCGAGGACGTGGACCTGGTGGTCGTCGGTCCCGAGGCCCCCCTGGTCGAGGGCATGGCCGACAGGCTCCGCGAGGACGGCCGGCTGGTGTTCGGCCCCTCGGCCGAGGCCGCCGCCCTCGAGGGCTCCAAGGCGTTTGCCAAGCAGTTCATGGCACGGCACGGCGTCCCGACGGCTGGCTTCGAGGTGTTCGACGCCTACGGGCCCCTGGTCGCCCATCTGGAGGGCCGCGAGGGACCCATCGTCCTCAAGGCGGACGGCCTGGCCGCTGGCAAGGGGGTGCTCATGTGCCGTTCGCGGCTCGAGGCCCTCAACGGCGCCACGCACATCATGAAGGAGGGCGCGTTCGGCGAGGCGGGCCGCCGCGTGATCGCCGAGGACCTGCTGGTGGGCGAGGAGGCCAGCTACCTGGTCATCGTCGATGGCGAGAACGTCGTACCCCTGGCCTCCAGTCAGGATCACAAGCGGCTGCTCGAGGGCGACAGGGGACCCAACACCGGCGGCATGGGCGCGTACAGCCCCGCCCCTGTGCTGACCCACGAGCTGGAGCAACGAGTCCTCGACGAGGTCATCCATCCCACCGTGCGCGGTATGGTCGCCGAGGGGCGCCCGTTCAGCGGGCTGCTCTACGCGGGGCTGATGATCGTGGACGGCGACCCCTTCGTGCTGGAGTTCAACGTCCGGTTCGGCGATCCCGAGTGCCAGCCGCTGCTGGCGCGGCTGCGCGAGGATCTGGTGCCGCTGCTCGTGGCCTCGGCCTCGGGCAAGCTCGAGCCGCGCAAGCTCGCCTGGCGCCCCGGCGCCACCTGCTGCGTGGTGATGGCCTCGGACGGGTACCCGGGCAGCTACGAGACCGGGATCCCCATCCGCGGGCTGCACAAGGTGGAACAGGGCTCCGACCTGGTGGTCTTCCACGCCGGCACGGCGCTCGCCGCCGGTGACGAGGGCCCGCACGTGGTCACCGCGGGCGGCCGCGTGCTCGGAATCACGAGCTACGGAGAGGACATCATCGAGGCGCGCAACCGGGTGTACAAGGCGATGGAGCCCATCCGCTGGCCCGGCGCGGTCTACCGTCGAGACATCGGCTACCGGGCGGTGGCCCGGCTCAAGGAGAGCAAGTGATGGACGTTCTGGTACTCATGGGTTCCCGCTCCGATCTCCCGATCATGGAGGAGGCGGCGGTCAAGCTGCGGCAGCTCGAGATCCCGTTCTCGATGACCATCCGATCGGCGCACCGCACCCCCGAGGAGACGAGGGACGCGGTGCTCGCCGCCGAGGCCGACGGGTGCAAGGTGATCATCTGCGCGGCCGGGCTCGCGGCCCACCTCGCCGGCGTCGTTGCATCCCACAGCCTGCTCCCGATCATCGGCGTGCCCCTCCCGGGTGGCCCTGCCGGCGGTCTCGACGCGTTGCTGTCCACGGTCCAGATGCCCGGCGGGATTCCCGTCGCCACGGTGGCCCTGGGCAAGGCTGGCGCGCGCAACGCTGCATTCCTGGCCGCGCGTATCCTCGCCCTGGGTGATCCCGCGGTTCGCGAACGCCTCGAGGCCATCCGCGAGGACAACCGTACCCAGGTGCTGGCGGACGCCGCCGCGGTGGAGCGGGACCACGCCGAGCGAGGCTGACCTCTGCGAGGCCCTCCGGGTCCTGCGCGCGGGCGGTGTGGTGCTCCACCCCACCGAGACGGTGTACGGGTTCGGCTGCGACGGGCGGTCCGAGCCGGCGTGCAGGCGCGTTCGTGAGCTCAAGGGCGTCGCCCCGGACCGGCCGCTGATCTGGCTCGTGCGCGACCTGGACCAGGCGCGCGAGGTCGCCCACCTGACCCCGCAGGCCGTCCACCTGGCCGAGGCTTTCTGGCCCGGGCCCCTCACGCTGGTGGTGCGACGGGGGGAGGGCACCCAGGCGTTGCGCGTGAGCCCCCACCCCGTGGTCGGCGAGCTGCTGGCGCGCCTGGGACGGCCGCTGACCTCCACGTCGGCCAATCGAACGGGCGAGCCCCCGCCCACCACCGCCGCCCGGGCCTCCTGGCACGGCGACCGAGGACCGGACGTCCTCCTCGACGCAGGCCCTTGCGCTGGCGCCGTTGGGTCGTCCATCGTGGACTGCACCGGCACCCGCCCGAAGCTGCTGCGAGCCGGGGATCTCGACGTGGCGCGACTGCTCGAGGTCGAGGAGATCGACACCGATGGCGTCTGACCTGCGATCGTACGTACTGGCCACGGGCCGGGAGGTCGCCCCGTTCGGCGACGCGCCCGGCGACACGCGGATCCTCAACCGCTCCCTGCGCGAGCGGCAGGAGGAGGCCCTCACCCTGGCCGGCGTCTCCGCCCCCATGGACGCCGCGACCCTGGCGGACGTCACCTCGTTCCCCTGCGTGGTGGTGGCCGATCACACCTGGTTCACCCGCACCCTGCTCGAGGACTTCCTGGGGCAGGCCCGGCAGGCCGGCGTATCGGCCCGCTGCGGCATCGCAGCGTCGGTGTTCGTGGAGGCCACCGCCTCCCTCCAGGACCTCGATCGGTTCCCCGACGAGGACGGGGGCGCCGCCTACGACCTGTGGTACCTCACCGGGCCCGTGTCGAGCACCGACGACCTGCGCTCCCTCACCCCCCTCGCCGTGGACCCCGACGAGAAGGTCGAGGAGCCGCGCCTGCCGCCACAGTTCGTCAACGAGCACACGCCCACCCGCGTTGCCGTCACCAGCCGCGGCGCCATCCACGTCACCCACTGGGCCCTCGTGCTGCGCGCCAACCTCGCCGCCTTCGTCGCCACCCTCAAGGACCTGTGGGAGCGCCGGCCGATCTACATCGTCCTGCGCTTCGTCATGGACCGCCTCTTCGGCCGCTTCCGTCGCGTCCGCCTCAGCCGCACCGGCAAGGGCTGCGAGATCCACCCCACCGCCGTGGTCGAGGGCTCCTGGCTCGGCGAGAACGTCAAGATCGGCGCCGGCGCCGTCATCCAGGGCTCCGTCATCGGCAACGACACCATCGTCGAGGAGGCCGCCGTCGTCGAGCTCTCCACCATCGGTCACCGGTGCTGGATCGGCCGCAACACCGTCATGTTCATGTCCGTGATGTACGACGGCGTCTTCTCCGGCCACCGCCTCACCCAGGCCTGCCTCTTCGGCCAGGACGTCTGCACCACCGGCGGCGGCTACCTCATCGACCTCAACTTCACCGGCCCCGTCAAGGTCCTCAAGGACGGCGCCGTCGTCGACTCAGGTACCAACTTCCTCGGCGTCTGCCTCGGCCACCGCGTCACCATGGGCACCGGCATGTGGATCCACGGCGGCCGCGAGGTCCCCAATGACACCTTCCTCATCCGTGATCCTGCTGACGTCATCGTCAAGATCCCGAGCGAGGTCGTGCCCGGCGAGCCGATGACGTTGAAGGATGGGAAGCTGGTGAAGTGGGAGCCGTGAGGCTCCCTATCACCACCCCCGCCGCCGCCATCCCAAACGCCCCCGTCACACACCCCAGCGTCCCCTCGATCGGCTGCTTCCGCGGCATCCCGTCCGGGCCCTTGTCCCCCGGACCAGGCAGCCGTGGATGCCGATACCTCGGCTCGGTCGAGAACACGGCCGGCACGCCGATGGCTTCCGAGAGGTCCCGCTCATACTTCTTGCGCAGGATGTGGCGGAGGTCGCGGGCGATGGGATCGACGCGGGTCTGGGCCAGGTCGACGACCTCGATGCGGGTGGGATCGAGGCGGGCGCCAGCGCCGGTGGAGGTGACGATGGGGATGCTGCGCTGGAGGCAGAGCTCGATGAGCAGCGACTTGTCGGTGAGCAGATCGATGGCGTCGACCACGTGGTCGAAGGTGGGTTCGAGGAGTGTGTCGGCGCAGGTGACGTCGAGGCGGCGCTTGACGGTGTTCACGCGGACGTCGGGGCGGATGGCGGCGAAGCGCTCGGCGAGGACGTCGACCTTGGGACGGCCGAGGGCGGTCTCGGTGGCCGGGAGCTGACGGTTGAAGTCGGTGGGGGAGACGGTGTCGAAGTCCACGAGGGTGAGCTCGCCGACACCGGCGCGGACGAGCATCTCCGCGGCCCATGATCCCACGCCGCCGACGCCGACACAGAGGACGTGGGCGCGGGCGAGGCGGCCCATGGCGTCCTCGCCGAGGAGCTGGGCCGTGCGGCCCAATCGGGGGGTCTCTTCCATGGTCAATCCAGTCGTAGCAGTCGTCGGACGGCGTCATCGGAGCGACTCGCGAGCTCGTCGGGAGCCTCGCCGCGGATCTTCGCGACCGTGGCCAGCGCGTCCAGGACGGCCCTGGGCTCGTTGCGCTCTGCGCGGCTCGCGGCCATGTAGGGCGCGTCCGTCTCCAGCACGATGCGGTGCACGCGCACGGACGTGAGGGCGCGCACGGCCTTGTCCGAGCGGCCGGCGGTGTTGCCGAACCCGAAGCAGAATCCCAGGGCGTGGTAGTCGCCGACGAGGTCTGCGGGACCGGAGTAGGCGTGCATGATCCCGCCTCGGGGCACGGGGACCTCCCCGAGCAGCTCGAGCATGAGGCCGTGGGCGCGCACGCAGTGCACGATGATCGGGAGGTCGAGGTCGCGCGCGAGGGCGAGCTGAGCGCGGGCGGCGTCGAGCTGCCGGTCGCGGTTGCCGGGGACCGACCAGGAGCGGCGGTCCAGGCCGATCTCTCCGAGAGCGGGCGCGGACGCCAGGTGAGCCCCGAGGGCGTCGATGGCCGCGGTCAGCTCGGCGCCGGGGAGGGAGTCGGCCTCGGTGGGGTGGAGTCCGGGGACGGCGACGGCGCCGGGCACGCCCTCACAGGCGGCGAGCTGGGCGGCGAACCGATCGGGATGGACCCCCGGCACGACGAATCCCGTGACGCCGGCGGCGTTCGCGCGGGCCACGACCTGGTCCCGGTCGGGGTCGAAGGCGGGATCGTCGAGGTGGCAGTGGGAGTCGATCACCGCCGTAGGGTACTACGGCGCGGGGAGAGGAGGGAGGGGGCTCACATGCGGTTGAACACGAAGGGGTAGGTGACGATGACGATGCCGTTGCCGGCGGGGCGGGGGAACTGGAAGCGCATGAAGCGATCCGCGAGGCAGTTCTCGACCACGGCGTTCTGCAGCGTGGTGCTCTCGACGCGCGACTGGCTCACGGAGCCGTCCTTGGCGATGACGAACCGCATCACGACCTTGCCGTGCAGGTCAGGCGCGCGGTTGAGCTCCTTCTGGTAGCAGTACCGGATCTGGCTCAAGTGCTGCTTGATCACCCGGTCGATCTGGGACTTGTCCAGGGCGCCCAGCAGGATCGGGTCCTCCGTGGTGACCTCGCCGGGGACGCGGCCGATACGATCGCCCGCGTAGCCGCCCTTGTGGCCGTAGCCGGAGACGCCGTCGCCGCCGCGGTCCCGGGTTCCCATCCCGCCGAGGCCCTCGCCGTCGCCGCCCCCGCCGAGGCCGCTGCCCCGCGAGAACAGCCCGCCGCTGCCGTACTGGCTGCCGTACTGCGAGCCGATCACGCCGCCGACGTGGGCGCTGTGGCCCATGCTCAGGCCGCCGTCTCCGAACATGTTGTTGTTCGATTCCATCTGGTTGAGGTCGGCGAGCAGGCCGTGGCTCTCGGCGATGGTCTTGTCCAGCTGGGCCTGGCTGCGGGCGACCTTGGTGCCGCGGGCGTGCTTGAGGCGGTGCTCCTTCTTGCCGATCTTGCCCTCCTCGCCCTTGGCGCGCTTGCCCTCACCCGCGTCGGGGTCGGTCCCGGTGACGATCTTCTTCTCGGGCGGAGGCGGAGGCTCGGGGAGGTAGACCGCCTCGGCGAGGCGCTGGGGCACGCGGACCAGCTCGTGGGACGGATCGTACGGGGTGGACTGGATGACCAGACCGAGCACGAGCCCCACGAAGGCGATCAACAGGAACAGACCCATGAAGGTCATGTCCATGCCCTGGCCGATGCTCGCCACGACGCGCCGGGCCGCGACGACCTCGCGCACGGCGAACGTGTGGGGGCCGACGTTCAGCACGAGCCGGGCGCCGCTGGGCAGCGCGCAACGATGGCCGTGGGTGGCCGGCGTGGCCGTGCCGTCCTCCACGAGCTCCTGCAGGGACCGTCGGCCGCGATCGTCCTCCAGGTAGCCGGTGAACTGGGGCGTGAAGCGGACGAAGGTGCCGGCCGCGCCGCGCTCCACCAGCCGGAAACGGGGGCCCGGGAGGTGCTCGCTGTCCACGAAGAAGGACTGGGGCTGCTCGAGCCCGCGGGTCTCGTCGAAGAGCAACCCTGCGGAGAATCCCATGAGGGAGATCCCCGCGCCTGCGGTGGCCACGGCCGCCGAGGAGGTGGCCACGCCGGCCGCGCAGCCGAGGGCGAGGGGGGCCAGGCCCGCGACGCTGGCCGCGGGCACGGGCCTGCGCACCGAGTCGCCGAGGATCAGCTCGGAGCAGTCCGCGCCGAGGTGCCGGACGTCCATGAGGGTACCGTTCCAGATCTGCCCCACCTCGACGACGCGAGGGACCTTCGGGTCGTCTCCCAGGGGGCCTTGCTGTGGACGGCTGACGAGTTCGAGTGCCGAGTTCATTTGCCTTCTCCTGGGGCGCTTCATACCGATAAGTATGTTCTACCCTTTGGCAGCACCACCTACAAGTATGTATTTGTCAAGAGATCGCCAAGTCCCAACAGCTCAACCATTTGGATTTCCACGATTTCTTCTCCTGCTGTCGAGACCATGAGGCCGGAATCCAAAATCCCACCCTCCCTCTACCCAACGCGCGAGCTACAATCCCGTCACTCCTGGTGAGCCCTTGAAGCGACTGACGACCACCTTGATGCTCCTCGTCCTGCTGGCCCCCACGGGCTGCGGCTACCGCGTCCTGACCCGTGAGGCGCTCGCGCCCGGCGGGGTCAGCCGGCTGTCGGTCCCGCTGCTGGTCAACCAGACCGAACACGTGGGCGTTGAATCGGACCTCACCGGACACCTGGTGGACGCCATGGACCGCTACCGCGCCGTGCTCGTCACCGACAGCGCGCCCGACGCGGTCCTCGAGGGCACGCTGCGGCAGGCAGGCCTGAGGCCGACCACGTCCGTGGGGGGCACGAGCCACCGGCACCAGGCGTTTCGCGTGTCGCTGTTGCTGGATCTGAGGCTGCGCCGGGTGGGCAGCGACGAGGTGATCTGGCAGGTCAGCGGCCTGCGGCGCGAGGAGGACTACGACATGGGCCCGGTGATCGTCGGGGAGGACATCCTCGCGGCCGAGCAGCTTCGTCGCGCGGCCCTGGTGGCCGCGGGCCAGCGCCTGGTCGAGGAGGGCGTCGACCTCATGATGGGAGGAAGCTGATGGCGCGGGGCCCGGACCAGTCGGCGGCGAAGCTCGAGACGGACCTCAGGAGCAAGAACGTCCGCGGCGTGTACCTGCTCTTCGGCAAGGAGGGCTACCTGGTCGGCGAGTACCGGCGGCGCCTGGAGGAGGTGGCGCTGGAGGGTAGCCTCGGCGCGTTCAACCGCACCGTGCTCGCGGGCGCCCGCGCCAAGCCCGAGGAGGTGGAGGAGGCCGTGCGCACCGTGCCCATGCTCGGCGGGCGGCGGCTGGTGGTGGTCGAGCGCATCGACGAGGGTGACAAGAAGCAGACCACGGCGTTGCTGGACGCCCTCACGGAGGTCGTGAAGGCGAACATCCCGTCTGCGGTGCTGCTCGTGACCGCGACCACGGTGGACCGCCGCCGCAAGTTCTACAAGGCCGTCACCAAGCACGGCCTGGCCGTGGAGTGCCGCCCCATGTGGGACCGGGAGCTCCGCGGCTGGGTGGTGGGTGAGGCTCGTCGCCTGGGCAAGGCGCTGGACCCGGACGCGGCCCATCTGCTCATGGACATGGTGGGCAACGACCTGGGCAAGATGCACAACGAGCTCGTCAAGCTCGTGAACTACGTGGGCGAGCAGCCCTCCATCGGGCTCGAGGACGCCGAGAAGACCGTCGCCGATCTGAAGCTGTCCACCGTCTACGATCTGACCGAGGCGCTCGGGACCGGGCAGCTGGCACCGGCGCTGCTGGCATTGAACAAGCTCGCAGAGTCTGGCGCGCCCCAGGTGCGTACCCTGTGGTTCGTCACCCAGCACTTCCGGTCGCTCCTCTCCGCCCGGGAGGCCATGGATCGAGGCGTGGACCCGGAGACCGCCCTGATGCAGGTGGGCGTGCGCAAGAACGTGGTGTGGAAGGTCAAGCGACAGCTACCGACCCGCAACGTGGCCCAGCTGAGGCGCGCGCTGATTCGCATCGCCCAGCTGGACGACGACCTGCGCCGGAGCAAGGTGCCCGCGCAGCTGTTGCTCGATCAGCTGGTCCTGGATCTGTGTGAGAGGGGGAGGGGAGTCAGGCCTGGAGCCCGTTGACGGCGCGCGTGAGGCGTCCGATGGTCCTCGAGGCGGTGCGGCGGTGGATCACGCCCTTGCTCTGGGTCGCGTCCACGAGGCGGGTGGCCTCGGCCAGCAACTTCTTGGCGTTGTCCACGTCCTCGGCTGCGATGGCCTCGCGGACCTTCTTGATGGCCGTCCTCATCCGGGAACGGTAGTGCACGTTGCGCTGCCTACGAATCTCACCCTGACGCAGACGCTTGATGGCCGACTTGTGATGGGGCACCGTCTCTCCTCCAGGCACGGCGAGCGGGCCGTGCGACCGGGCGTATCTACCGAAGCCTCTCTCTGCTGTCAAGCCCCATCGGCAGAGACAGGTGCCGGTTTTCCTTGCCGAATCGGTCTCGACCGGAACACTGGTACACTGTAGGGAGCGACAGCGGAGCACAAAAAGCGGGGTGATCTGTCCGACGTCACCCCCGAGGTTTCCACCGGGACACGACAGCAGTACAATCCCTGACTCTTCACGCGAGGGCACCATGAAGGTTTGTGTCATTGGTACGGGCTACGTCGGGCTGGTCGTCGGTACCTGCCTGGCCGAGATCGGACACCATGTCTCCTGTGTGGACGTGGACGAGCGCAAGATCGCCGTCCTGCGTTCGGGCGGCATCCCCATCTACGAGCCCGGGCTCGCGGAGATGGTCCGGGGCAACTCGGTCGGAGGAAGGATGGACTTCCACACCTCCCTCGAGACCGGGCTCGGCGAGGCACAGGTGGTGTTCATCGCCGTGGGTACACCCCCGGGATCGGGGGGCGCGGCTGACGTATCCATGGTCCACGGCGTGGCCCGTGAGATCGGCCAGCTGATGCGCACCCGCACGGCCGTGGTCATCAAGTCCACCGTACCTGTGGGGACGGCCCGCCGGGTGGAGGAGATCATCGACGGCGTGACGGACCAGACCTTCGCGGTGGTCAGCAACCCCGAGTTCCTGCGCGAGGGCCGCGCCATCGCGGACTTCATGGAGCCGGATCGGACCGTGGTGGGCACCGACGAGCTGTGGGCCCGCGAGACCATGGAGTCCCTGTACCGCCCCCTCATCGACGAACGCCGGCCAGTGCTGTTCATGGGCAACGCCTCGGCGGAGATGGTCAAGTACGCGGCCAACGCGTTCCTGGCCACCAAGATCTCGTTCATCAACGAGGTGGCCAACCTGTGCGACCGCATCCACGCCAACGTGGACCACGTGCGCCGGGGCATCGGCACCGACCAGCGCATCGGCACCAAGTTCCTCAACCCCGGCATCGGCTACGGAGGCTCGTGCTTCCCCAAGGACGTGCGGGCGATGATCGACATGGGGCGGCGCTACAGCTACCCGATGCGCATCTGCGAGGCCGTGGAGTCGGTGAACAACGAGCAGAAGACCCGCCTGGCCAGCCTCATGGAGAAGCACTACCGCGGCGAGCTCGCGGGCAAGCACGTGGCCGTGTGGGGCACGTCGTTCAAGCCCCAGACCGACGACATGCGCGAGGCCCCCTCGGTGATCATCATCGACCGGCTGCTCGAGCGCGGCGCCACGGTCTGCGTCTTCGATCCCGAGGCCCTGGGGAACGTCCGCGAGAGCTACGGCGACCGGATCGGGTACGCCGAGGACATGTGGAGCGTGCTCGAGGGCGCGAACGCGCTGGCCATCTGCACCGAGTGGAACGCATTCCTGCGGCCGGATTTCCCCAAGATCCGCGAGGCCATGGGTGACGAGCCCGTCATCTTCGACGGCCGCAACATCTATGATCCGGCCGTCCCGCGGTCCCACGGATTCACGTATTACAGTATCGGCCGCAAGTAGCGTTCTTCCTCTCGGATCCCCTTCCCCCCGCGCGCGCTTTTCTCTATAACTGCGCCCGAAGATCCAGCGGTGGATCCCCAGCACCGGGAGGCGGCGGTGAACGAACGCGTGGTCATGGATCATCTGGCGGTGCGGCGGGCCATTCGCCGCGTGGCCAGCGAGATCGCCGAGCAGGCACGCGGGGCGGGTGATCTCGCCCTGGTCGGCATCCACACCGGCGGCGTGCCCGTGTGCAAACGGCTGGGCAAGGCGCTGGCCGATCAGGAGGGGGTGGACCCGCCCATCGGCGAGATGGACATCACCCTGTACCGGGACGACATCTACACCGGGCTGGAGCGGCCCGAGGTGGGCACCACGCGGCTGCCGTTCGACGTGAACGGATCGCGCATCGTGCTGGTGGACGACGTCCTGTTCACTGGCCGCACCGTGCGGGCAGCCCTGGATCAGCTGTGGGACTTCGGCCGGCCGCGGAGCATCTGGCTCGCCGTGCTGGTGGACCGCGGCCACCGGGAGCTGCCCATCGCGGCCAAGTACGTGGGCCGAAGGGTGGATACGGAGATGGTCGACACCGTCGAGGTGGTCGTGGGCGGTGATGGCCCCGCGTCGACCGACCGGGTCGTCCTCAGGCGCGGGGGGCAGGCACGATGAACGTACCGCTCAATCCCGTGCCCGTGACCGAGGGCGGCTTCCAGCGCAAGGACCTGCTGGGCATGGCCGATCTGACCCGCGAGGAGATCCTGTACCTGCTGCACACGGCCGTGCGGTTCAAGGAGATCAGCGAGCGGGAGATCAAGAAGGTGCCGACCCTGCGGGGTCGCTCGGTGGTGCACCTGTTCATGGAGCCCTCCACCCGCACCAAGACCAGCTTCGACGTGGCCGCCAAGCGGCTCAGCGCCGACACCTTTGCCGTCGGCGGCTCCTCCTCGGCCACGTCCAAGGGGGAGACGCTCATCGACACGGCGCGGAACATCGAGGCCATGCGGCCGGACATCCTGGTGATCCGGCACCGCCACCCCGGCTCCGCCAAGCTGCTGGCGGACCTGCTCGACTGCTCGGTGATCAACGCCGGCGACGGCTCTCACGAGCACCCGACCCAGGCCCTGCTCGACATGATGACCATCCGCGAGCGGCTCGGCTCCCTGGAGGGGCGGACCGTCACCATCGTCGGTGACATCACCCACTCCCGCGTGGTCCGGTCGGACATCCACGGGCTGCGCAAGCTCGGCGCGACGGTCCGCGTGTGTGGCCCGCCGACCATGATGCCGCCCGGTGTGGAGAAGCTCGGCTGCGAGCCGTTCGAGGACCTGCGCGCCGCCATCGACGGCGTGGACGTGGTCATGATGCTGCGCATCCAGATGGAGCGCATGGGCCGCCGGGGCCAGCTGTTCCCCTCGGAGCGCGAGTACGCCAACCGCTGGGGCCTCAACCTGCAGACCATGAAGTACGCCCGCGAGGACGTGCTGGTGATGCATCCCGGCCCCATCAACCGTGGCGTGGAGATGTCCCACGAGGTGGCGGACGGGCCGTGGTCGATCATCCTCGAGCAGGTGACCAACGGCGTGGCGGTGCGCATGGCAGTGATGTACCTGCTGGCACCGCAGGGAGGCCGACGTGGCGCAGACCATCATTGAAGGCGGGCGTCTCCTGGATCCGGCCAGCGGGCTGGACGGGGTGGGCAGCGTGCTGGTGGCCGCGGACGGCTCCATCGCGGCCGCGGGACCGGACGTCGCCGCACCCGACGGCGCGACGGTCATCGACGCCAGCGGGCTGACCGTCCTGCCCGGCTTCGTGGACCTGCACGTCCACCTGCGGGAACCGGGCGAGGAGTACAAGGAGACCATCGCCACGGGCATGGCCGCGGCAGCGGCGGGCGGATTCACCACCGTGTGCTGCATGCCCAACACCCAGCCGGCCATCGACACCGCGCCCATCATCCGCGACATCCTCGACAAGGGGCGGCTCGCAGAAAGCGGGCGCGTCCGGCCGGTGGCCGCCCTGTCCAAGGGGCGCCACGGCAAGGAACTCTCGGAGATGGGCGACCTCGTGGACGCGGGCGCCGTGGCATTCTCGGACGACGGCAGCGCCGTGTCCGACGCGCGGCTCATGCGCCACGCCCTGGAGTACAGCCGCTACCTCGGCGTGCCCATCTCGGTGCACGAGGAGGACCCCGACCTGGTGGAGGGCGGGGTCATGCACGAGGGCGCCGTGAGCACGGAGCTGGGGCTGCGTGGCCGGCCGCGGACCTCCGAGGACGTGATGGTGGCCCGGGACATCCTCCTGGCGGAGTCCACCGGCGGCCACCTCCACGTGGGCCACGTCTCCTCGGCGGGCACCGTGGAGTTGATCCGCCGCGCCCGCGCCCGCGGCGTGCGGGTCACCGCCGAGGTCACGCCCCACCACCTGGTGCTGCAGCACGAGGCGTTGAGGGGGTACGACACGCACCTCAAGGTCAACCCGCCCATCCGCTCCGAGGAGGACCGCCTGGCCCTCGTCGAGGGCCTCGTGGACGGCACCATCGACTGCGTCGCCACGGACCACGCGCCCCACTCCCTGGTGGAGAAGGCCGTGGAGTTCGATCTGGCCGCGCCGGGCATGGTGGGGCTGGAGACGGCCCTTGGGCTGATGCTCAAGCTGGTGGACGAGGGGCACCTGACCCTGGAGCGGGTGGTGGAGGCCCTGACCAGCTCCCCTGCGGAGTGCTTCGGCCTGGACGCGGGCTCCCTCGCCATCGGCCGTCCCGCCGATCTGGTCCTGGTGGACCTCGAGGCCAAGGTCACGGTGGACCCCAGGCAGTTCCAGTCGCGCTCCCGCAACACCCCATTCGGTGGTTGGGAGCTCCCCGGACGCATCGCGCGGACCCTGGTGGGTGGCCGAACGGTGTACGAGGCCTGATTCCGCTCCCCGGTCTCCGAAATCCGCTTGATCCCCACGGGGGTCGCGGATATCCTCCTCGCCCGCATTCGACCGATCCTGGATGCGATCCGCGCCGAGGAGAGCCCCGAGCATGAGCAACCGAGTACCCATGACCCCTGCGGGGGCGACCAAGCTCCGCGCCGAGCTGCGAAACCTCAAGGGGCCCGAGCGCCTGGCGAACATCCAGGACATCGAGCGCGCCCGGGCGCACGGGGACATCAGCGAGAACGCCGAGTTCGAGGCGGCCAAGGACCGCCAGGGCCACATCGAGGGCCGCATCATGGAGCTCGAGGGCAAGCTGGCCAACGCCGACATCATCGATCCAGCGCGCCTCTCCGGTTCCCGCATCGTCTTCGGCGCCACGGTCACGGTCGAGGACCTCGATACGGGCGACGAGGCCGAGTACCAGATCGTCGGGGAGGACGAGTCCGACGTCTCCGCCGGAAAGATCTCGGTCCACTCCCCGGTGGCGCGCGGTCTCATCGGCAAGGAGGAGGGGGACACGGCCGAGGTGCACACGCCGCGCGGCGTCCGCGAGCTGGACATCCTGTCGGTCGAGTTCAAGTAGGCCCCATGGGCCGCGCAAAGAGCCCCCCCGATCCCACCGATCCCGTCACCGCCGTCCCCGGCCTGGGACCAGCCGCCGCTCGAAGCCTCGCCCGCCTGTCCATCGACCGGGTCGAGGACCTGATCTTCCACGTCCCGCGCGCCTACCGCGATCGCCGCGTGATCACCCCCGTCGCAGAGCTCGAACCGGACTCGGAGGCCGTGATCGAGGGGACGGTCGTCGCCTCGCGGTCGCGGCGGGGTCGCCGGGCGCGCATCCTCGAGGTGGTGGTGGACGACGGCACCGGACGCTGCACCTGTGTGTGGTTCCGCGCGCCGGTGTACCTGATGGACCGCTTCGCCCGCGGCAAGGTCGTGAAGCTCGCCGGCACCCTGGAGCCGGGCAAGCGGGTCCCGACGTTCTATCACCCCGAGATCGTGGATGGCGACGGCGGGGTCGTCCCCGTCTACGGCACGACCGAGGGGGTGAGCACCCGCCGCATGGCCACCTGGGTCGGCAAGGCGCTGGACGCAGCCCTGGACACGGTGGTGGACCGGGTGCCGGCGACGGTGCGCGAACGCGCCGGTCTGATGCGGCTCACCGACGCCGTCGCAGCGCTCCATCGCCCCGCGGAAGACGTGGACCTCGCGCCCCTGGTGGAGGGCACGAGCGAGGCCCACCGGGCGATGCTCTTCCAGGATCTGTTCGGCATCCAGCTCGCCCTCGCCATCCGCCGGCGGTCCATCCGCAGCGCGCCCGCGGTCAGCACGTCCAGCTCACGCGCCCTCATCGACAGGGCCATCGCGTCGCTGCCCTTCGTGCTCACCGGCGCCCAGCAACGCGCCGTCGAGGAGATCCGAGACGACCTGCTCGACGGCAAGCCCGCCTGCCGCCTCCTCCAGGGAGACGTGGGCTCGGGCAAGACCGTCGTGGCCATGCTCGCGGCCCTGCCTGTGCTCGAGGCCGGGCACCAGGTCGCGATGATGGTCCCCACGGAGATCCTCGCCGACCAGCACATGCGGGAGGCCGACAAGCTCCTGGGGCCGCTGGGGTACTCCTCGATCTACCTCGGCGGGTCCCTGCGCGCCCGCCCCAGGCGGGACGCCCTCGAGCGCATCGAGACCGGCACGGCTCAGGTGGTCGTCGGCACCCAGGCGCTGTTCCAGCCGGAGGTGGCCTTCGCCGACCTCGGCCTGGTCGTCGTGGACGAGCAGCACCGCTTCGGCGTCGAGCAGCGCTCCGATCTCGCGACCAAGGGGGCATTCCCCCACGTCCTCGCCATGAGCGCCACCCCCATCCCCCGCTCCCTCGCCATGGCCCTGTACGGCGACCTCGACCTGTCCGTGATCGACGAGCTCCCGCCGCGCGGCGAGATCCTCTCCGAGCTCGTCGAGGAGACCGACCGCGACCGCGTCTACGCCGAGGTCCGCGCCGCCGTCGGCCGCGGCGAGCGCGTCTTCGTCGTCCACCCCCTGGTGGAGTCCAGCGACAAGCTCGACGACGTCCGCGACGCCGTGTCCATGTCCACAGCCCTGGCCGAGGGGCCCCTCCGCGGCCTTGACGTCGGCCTCCTCCACGGCCGGATGGATCCCTTCGAGAAGGAGGAGATCGTCGATCGATTCCGCAGCGGCGCCATCCAGGTCCTCGCCACCACCACCGTCGTCGAGGTCGGCATCGACGTCCCCGAGGCCACCGTGATGGTCATCGAGAACGCCGACCGCTTCGGCCTCGCCCAGCTCCACCAGCTCCGCGGCCGCATCGGCCGCAGCACCCGCACCGGCCGCTGCTACCTCTTCTGCCAGCGCGGCACCTCCCACCAACGCCTCCGCATCCTCGCCGGCACCCGCGATGGCTTCGCCATCGCCGAGGCCGATCTCGCCCACCGCGGCCCCGGCGACCTCATGGGCAAGCTCCAGGCCGGCCGCCCCGGCTACACCATCCCCACCACCCGCCGCTTCAGCCAGATCCTCGCCGAGGCCAAGCGCGAGGCCCACGCGCTGGTGGGCCAGGACGGGTTCGAGGGGGATCCGGAGTATGCGGAGCTGAGGGAGCTGGTGAAGCGGAAGTGGGGGGCGAGCTTCAGGTTGCGGGCGTAGGGACGAGGGGAGCGGGCACGGGCACGGGCACGGGCACGGGCACGGGCAGGGGGTAGGAAAGCTGCTAGTGCAGCTTTCCTGCGGTGATGTTGAACGTCATGTGGTCCTTGTCCAGCGGCAGGATCTCCTCCTTGTCGAAGCCGGTGCCGTTGTACTTGTAGCGGCGGACCATCCCGGGCAGGGGGGGGAGGCTGTCGGAGACGACGTAGAGCTCGTACTTGCCGTCGTTGTCGAGGTCGAGGACGTTGGTGGCGTGCTCGTACTCGTGGTTGTCGGAGTCCTTGTCGACGAGCTCGACCATCCAGCCGGCGTCGCTCTGGCGCAACATCCACACGCCGGTGGTCATCGTCGAGGCGACGAGCTCGAGGTTGCCGTCGCCGGTGAGGTCGCCGCCGATGAGGAAGCGGCACTGCTCGTCGCGGAACGTGGCGATGTCCTCGTGGAGGATCTGGTCGCCGTCAAAGCGATAGCGGCGGATGACCAGGGGGTCCTCGACCGTGACGCCGGCCGCGGTCTTCTTGCGCTCGGGCTCGATGGCGGCGTAGAGGTCGGCGCGGCCGCGGCCCTCGAGGTCGGCCACGAGGATCTCCTTGACGTGGGCGCCGAGGAAGCTGTCGACCTCGAAGCGCTCGAACCCGGCGCCGGTCTTGCGGAAGCCGACGATGTGCCCGGGCTGGGGCGTGCCGTCGAGCACGTTGGGGGCCGAGGGGGTGACGAAGAACTCGGCTGCGCCGTCGCCGTCCACGTCGCCGATCTCCACCTCGTGGACGAAGGTCCGGTTCTCGGTCCGGTCCACCTCGTGGATGGTCCAGTCGCCGCCGTCGGCGGGGATCTCGGCCACGGCCACGACGCCCATGTCGTGGGTGGCGATGACCACGTCGTCGCGCCCGTCGCCGGTGACGTCGCCCACCTCCACGTCGCGCAGGCGCTCCTGCTTGCCGCCGAAGGTCGGGGCCCAGTGGGTGGTGCCCTGCCATGCGCCGTCGACCTTCTTCCAGGTCTTGAGGCGCGCGCCGTTGGCGCCGATGGTCAGCAGGACCGGCTCGTCGAGCTGGAGCTCGAGGGCCTTGTGGAAGACGTTGGACTCCTCGTCCTCGAGGATCTCGGTGGTCCACTCCGCGCCCGTGCCGCGAAGCAGCGTCAGCTTGGCCGGGGCAGGTACCGGCTTGAGCTTGCCGGACTCGTCCGTCTCGTAGATGAAGCGCGCGTGCGCGAGGTACAGGGTATCGGTGTTGCCGGGCGCGGTCGTACCAGCGGCTTCGGTATCGGCCGCATGAGCGGGAGCCTCGGTGGTCTCGCCGCCTTCGGGGGTGTCCCCGTTGCAGCCTACGGCCAAGCCCACGGCTGCGGCCATCACGGTGATCATCGCCAGGTTGATCCAGGTTCGCATCGTCCATCCTCCTCGATGAAGCTACGAAGGGTAACATGGTTCTGTGATGACGCCCCAACCCGAGGCCGACCGTCGCGCAGGGCTGTTTCGCAGCGTGGTGCTCAACCTCGCCGTGCTCGTCCTGGCGACGCTGTTGCTCAACGCGATCCTGGTGTGGAACCTCGGCTCCAAGGACCGCTGGCAGCAGCGGGAGTGGCTCGCGGTCCAGACCGCGACGCTGGTGGCCGAGCAGACCGAGGGCATCCTGCTCCAGCGCGGCGGAGGCCTCGACGAGGAGGCGGTCGCGCCGATCACGGCGATGGTGGAGGACCTGCACGAGGGCGAACTCGCGCCCACCACCGTGACCGTGGTGGGGACGTCCCTGCAGGAGATCGCGCGGGCCGGGGAGGCTCCGGTGGACGCCATCTCGCCGGCCGATCTCCGTGAGGCCGTGGCCACGGAGCACGTCGTCACCGGCGTGGAGAGCTCCCATGCGTCGTTCTGGGGGCCGCGCCACGTGTACGCCTCGGTGCCGATCAAGGTGGGCGCGCGCAAGGTGGGCGGCGTCCGGGTGACCTACGCCGTGGGCAGCAGCAGCACGTGGCTGCTGGACTGGAAGCTCGCGGTGTTCGTGGCCTACATCGCCGTGGCGATCGGGGTGGTGACGCTGTTCGGCACGGCCATCTTCCGCAACCGTATCCTGCACCCAATCCGGGTGCTGGTCGTTGGAACACGCAAGGTGGCCGAGGGCATGTTCAGCGTGCGCGTGCCCGAGGACGAGCCGACGGAGATCGGCGATCTGGCCGTCTCGTTCAACCTCATGGCCGAGGAGCTGGGACGGTACCAGTCGCGATCCGAGGAGCAGGTCGGGGAGCTGCAGCACATCAACGAGTTGCTGGAGCGCACGCGCGACGAGCTCGCATTCCAGGCCCGGATGGCGGGCGTGGGCCGACTGGCCGCAGGCGTGGCGCACGAGATCGGCAATCCCCTCGCCGCGGTGATCGGGATGGTGGAGCTGCTGTCCGAGGACGAGGACGCGGACGTCGAGACCCGCTCGGACCTCCTGCGGCGCATCGGCGACGAGCTGCAGCGGGTCCACGCCACGGTCAGGGACCTGCTGGACTACGCTCGGCCGGCCGAGGGGGATCTGGAGCCGGTGGATCTGGGCGCCGTCATCCAGTCCGCCAGGGAGATGGTGTCGATGCAGAAGGAGTTCGAGGGCGTCGAGGTGGTGGTGGAGACCCCCGAGGATCTGCCCCCCGCCCACGCGGAACCCTCTCGCCTCAGGCAGGTGCTGATCAACCTGCTGCTGAATGCCCGCGACGCCGTGGCCGGCGAGGGGCGCGTCGTGATCACCGCCCGCCAGTCCGACGGTCGTTGCTTCGTCGAGGTGGCGGACGACGGCCCCGGCGTGGCCGCCGAACTCGAGGACTCCATCTTCGATCCCTTCTTCACCACCAAGGAGCCCGGTGAGGGCACCGGCCTCGGCCTCTCCGTGAGCCTCCAGATCGTCGAGGGGTTCGGGGGGCGCCTGCGCTACCGTAGGGCCAGCGGCGGCGGCGCGTCGTTCACCGTGGACCTGCCGGCCGCGTGACCGCGATCGGATCACCCGCAAAGCTCGCTCCGGAGGCGCAGGCCGCGCGCGAGGCCCTGGGATCCCTCTTGCGACTGCTGCGCCGACGGCTCGTGGTGCAGGCCGCGGTCTCCTGGGCGGGCTGGACAGGGGCGGCGGTGGCCGCTGCGTTCCTGTCAGCGCTGGCTGCGCTGGCCGCGGGCGCCGCGGGCACCCACGCGAGCTGGATCGCGGGCACGGTGCTCGGATCGGGGCTGACGATCTGCACCGCGGCGATCGTGTGGCGCGCGTGGCCCGAGACGTCGACGAGACGATCCCTGGCGCGCCGGGTGGACGCCGGGCTCGGCGGCGACTCCGTCCGCTGCTCCCTGGAGCTGGTCGGGGAGGTGCAAGCAGGTCGCCTCGACCACCCGTGGTCGAGGGCGCGCGTCGAGAGACACCTGATCGTCACCGGGGCCGCGGCCTCGCAACTGACCGTGCCGGCCCTGGCGCCCTGGACGCGGGGAGCGCGCCTGAGCGCCCTGGGGCCTGCCGCCCTGCTGTTGTGTCTCGGGCTGACCCATGTCCCCAGAGCGCAGCTGTGGCTCCAGCGCTGGACGCCCGGCGTGGACGCCGCGGTCGCGGTGGGATCGACCGCCGGGCGCGCGGATCCCTACCTCAGGGACGTCACCATCGAGCTCACGCCGCCGCCGTACACCGGCGAGGCGGCCGCGATCGTGTCCGGCGGATCGGGCAGCTTCGCTGCGTTGCCCGGCACGCGCGTGTCGCTGGAGGCCACGGCGCCGGGCGCGCTGGACGCGGTGGTCTTCCAGCTCGGCGACGGACCGTGGCAGGCCGGCCGGGTGGACGGGGGTGAGCTCGCCCTCGAGTTCGTGCTCGGCCAGGAGCGCTCGTATCGCGTCCGCGGCGAGCTCGCGGCAGGAGGGGCGTCCATCGTCAGCGGCCCCCACGACATCCTGCCGCGCGAGGACCGCCCGGCCCGCGCGCGGGTGGTCGATCCCCCGGCGGACGTGGTGCTCCTCGACGCCGGCGAGATCCTGGAGCTCGTGGTGGAGGCCCGCGACGACTTCGGCCTCTCCCGCATCGAGCGCGTCCTGCGTCGCGACGGAGTGGAACAGAGCCGCGCCGTGGTCCATCGGTTCGACGAGCCCGCGCGATCCGGGAGCCCCGCGCTGGCCTGGTCCCCAGGGACCGACGTGGCTGGCGGAGATCTGGAGCTCCTCTTCGAGGTCTTCGACAACGACACCGTGACCGGCCCCAAGGGCTCGCTCACCGACGGCGTGCGCGTGCGGATGATGACCGAGGCCGATCGCCACGCCCTCGCCGTGGCGTCCCTGGCGGAGCTCCTCGACGAGACCCTGGGCGCCCTCGGCGAGAGCCTCCTGTGGCAGGAGGCGCTGTCCAGTGATCCCGCCGTGGACGCGGGGCGCATGAAGGAGCAGATGGACCGGCTGCTGACCAGCGCCGCCGTGCTCCACGAGGCCCTGCTCGAGGACACCACGACGGCGGCGATGGACCACGCCACGGTGGGCTCGCTGGTGGATGACGTGAGCCGCACCTGGGACCAGGTACGGCTGCAGCTCCGGCGCGGCCAGGAGCTGGCCCCCGGATCGTACACGGTGGTGGAGCACGTCCACGCCCTCGAGCGCGCGGCGCTGCTGCTGGATCGCCAGCTGTCGAGGGAGCGCTGGCGATCGGTCGAGGCCACGGCGCGCGACGCGTCGGCGGCCATGCAGCGGCTGCAGACGGCCCTGGAGGGCGGCGATCAGGCCGCCATCGACGAGGCCATGCGAGCGGTCGCGGAGTTGATGGCCCAGCTCCAGACGGAGATGGCGAGCCTCGCCGACGGTGCCGCCACCGAGGTGGCCAACCCGGGCACCGCGGGCGACGACCTGATGCGCCAGCTGTCCGCCCTGCTGGAGCAGGGCCGGGTCGAGGAGGCCATGGCGCTGCTGGAGCAGACCTCGTCTTCCCTCGCGAAGATGCAGGGGACGGGCGAGGACGCCTCGGAGGTCCTGGCCCGGCTGGAGGAGGCCATCGCGGAGGTGTCCCGGCTCGAGGCCGAGCAGGGCCGTACCAACCAGACCATGGAGGGCCTCGTGCGCGATCATCCCGGCGCCGCGACCCCCGAGGGGCTGGCCGGTCTCGGGGCGCGGTCCGCGGACCTGGCGGCGCGGGCGCAGGAGCTCGGCGAGGCCCCCCTCTCGGATCGCCTCTCGGGCGCGGTGGACGGCGGGCTGCGACGCCACGGTGAGTACCTGGACGGCGCCCAGCGAGCCCTGGAGGAGGGGGATCTGGATCGGGCCATCGAGGGCATCGCGCGAGCGGACGGAGAGCTCATCGACGTGTCCCAGCTGGCGCGCATGTTCCACGAGGTGGAGGCCAGCGGGCTGGACGGGTCCGACTACTCGCGCTGGCAGGCCGAGCTGTCGAAGCTCGAGGGGGAGCACCTCCAGCTGATCGAGTCGATCCTCGACGAGGAGAACCGCTGGCGGGGAGCCCGCGCGGACGCAGCGGTCCCCGGCGCCGAGGCCGCCGCCGGCCAGCGGGGCATCGCGCAGGACGTGGCGCGCCTAGACGAGGAGCTGCAGCGGGAGGTCAACCCCATGCTCGGGGACTCGGTGCAGCGCGGCATGCTGGAGGGGGCCGGCCAGATGATGGAGGCGGCGGCCGGGGACCTGGAGCTGGGGCGCACCCAGCGGGCCCTGTCCCACGGCCGGGACGCGGGGACGCGCCTCGAGCAGGTGCGCGAGCACCTCGAGCAGCTGCGCGAGATGGTCGAGCGCTCCGGCGACAGCTCCGGCATGGCCCTGGGCGCCATGGCGGGCTGGAACTACTTCGAGGGTTCGGCCAGCGGCACCGTGGAGATCCCCGCCGCCGAGGACTCGGATCGCCTCGAGGCCCTCCGGCGCGCTGCACTGGCGGCCGCGGCCGAGGACGCTCCTCCGGACTACCGGCGCCACAACGAGGCCTACTACGAGGAGCTGGTCCATTGAGGAGCTTCGCCGCGCTGTGGGTCCTCGCCCTGCTCTCGTTCGCACCCGGCGCGGGCGCCCAGGACGGAGACCTCCGCAGGGCCTTCGACGCCCTGGAGGCGTACCGGACCGCGGACGCCGCGCGAATCCTGCAGGGGATGGACGGGGACGGAGGCGCGGACGGGGCCCTAGCGCGCGCCCTGGTCGCGCAGCACCTCGGCGACCACGAGGCCGTGCTCGCCGAGCTCGACGGCAGCGCGGACTGGGGCCAGCCCCTCGAGGATGCCGCGCGAGCCGCGATCCAGGGTCTCGGGGACGTGAAGGAGGCGAGCTCCGCACACTTCCGCGTCCGGTACGCCGACGGCCAGGACCATCTCATGGTGGAACGCGCGCTGGAGGTGCTGGAACGTTCGTACGAGGCCGTGGGGCGCGATCTGGGCCTCTATCCGGACGGGGAGGTGCTCGTGGACATCTACCCCACGTCCGCGAGCTTCTCCGCCGCAGCAGGCCTCCCCGCCGAGGCGGTGGCCAACGAGACCGTCGGACTCTGCCGGTGGGATCGGCTGTTGATCACCTCACCGTCGGCCGCGCCCTTCGGCTACCCCTGGGCAGACACCCTGTGCCACGAGTACACGCACCTGGTGGTCAACCGGATCGGCGGCGGCCAGGTCCCGGTCTGGCTCCACGAGGGCATCGCCTCCTTCGAGGATCGTCGCTGGCGCGGCGAGACCGATCTCCTCCTGGATCCCTACGCCACCGAACGTCTCCTCGACTCCCTGAACACGGGCGACCTCGTGACCCTGGAGGAGATCGGCAACTGCCTGGCCTGCCTGGACGGCAAGGACCGGGTCCAGCTGGCGTTCGCGCAGGTCCACTTCATGGTCGATCACCTCGTGCGGGCGCGCGGCATCGGGGCGGTGCACGCCGTGCTCGAGGCGCTGCGGGCGGGGGCGACCGTCCGCGACGCCGTCGCCGCGGCGTGGGGGGATGAGTTCGAGGCGTTCGAGGCCAGCTGGCAGCGAACGGCGCTGGCGTCCCTGTCGGCCGAGGGGGATGACGCGGGGCTCGTGATGCTCGGCCTGGACGCCAGCACGGAGGTGGACGCGACCACACCGGCGGCGGACAGCCTGTTGGCGGGCCGCCCGGACGGCGCGGGCCACGCCCGCCTCGGCGATCTGCTGCTGGGACGCGGCCAGCTCCGCCCCGCCTTGATCGAGTACGAGCGGGCCGTGCGGGTGCTGGAGGAGGTCTCACCCTCCCTGGCGTGCAAGCGCGCCCACACCCTGCAGCGGCTGGGCGAGTCTCGCCGAGCCCTCGATACGGTGGAGGAGGCCCGCTCCCTCTACCCCGAGTTCGAGCCGCTGCACGTGCACGCCGCGGCCGCGCAGATGCAGCTGGGGCTCACCGAGGAGGCCCTGCGATCCCTGGACGAGGCGGTCCTGCTCAACCCCTTCGATCCACGCATCTACGCGTGGCGGCTGGAGCTGGTCCGGGACGACCCGGACGCCGCGGACGAGGCGCGCCGCGCCCTGGACGCGCTGACCCGAGAGCGGAGGTAGCATGGGAGATCCCATGGGCGACATCGACATCCAGGCGTCCTGCGAGGCGCTGCGAACGGAGATCGGCAAGGTCATCGTCGGCCAGGCCGACGTGGTGGACCTGCTCCTCATCACCCTCCTGGCGCGGGGGCACGCCCTGTTCCAGGGGGTCCCGGGGCTCGGCAAGACCCGGCTCGTGCGCAGCCTCGCCAGCGCCACGTCCTGTCGCTTCTCCCGCGTCCAGTTCACACCGGATCTGATGCCCGGCGACGTGACCGGCTCCGAGGTCCTCCACGAGGACCGCTCCACCGGAGCGCGCGAGCTGCGGTTCGCGCCCGGCCCCGTGTTCGCCCACCTGGTGCTCGCCGACGAGATCAACCGCGCGACCCCCAAGACCCAGGCCGCGCTGCTCGAGGCCATGGAGGAGCGACGGGTGACCGCGGGCGGCCGGACCCACCCGCTGCCGTCGCCGTTCCACGTCTTCGCGACCCAGAACCCCATCGAGCAGGAGGGGACCTACGCGCTGCCCGAGGCCCAGGTGGACCGCTTCATGTTCCGCATCCTCGTGGACTACCCGGCGGCCGACGAGGAGGCCTCCATGGTCGCGGGCACCACCGGCGGCGGATCGCAGGAGCCCAGCGCGGTGCTCCGCCCCGAGGACCTTGCCGCCATGCAGGACCTGGTGCGCCTCGTACCCGCGGCGCCGTCGGTGGTGGAGTCGGCCGTCGCCCTGGCGAGGTCCACGCGACCCGGCGAGGCCGCTGCCGAGGTGGTCCGCGGGAACGTGGCCTGGGGGGCGGGCCCCCGCGCCAGCCGGTTCCTGATCCTCGGCGCCAAGGCGCGCACGCTTCTCGACGGCCGTGACGTGGCCAGCGGCGAGGACGTGCTGGCCCTGGCCCACGCCGTGCTGGACCACCGCATCGTGCTCAACTACCGGGCCGAGGCCGACGGGGTCAGCGCCGCGCACGTGATCGACGGGTGTCTCGCAGCCCATGCCGGACGCTGAGCCCACGATCCAGCGCCTGCGGGCCCTCGCCCTGGAGCAGCGGACCCGTCGCCTGGTCGAGCTCGCGCGGACCGTGGTGGACGGAGAACGGCCGGGGGACCACCGCGACCGGGGCCGCGGCGACGGCATCGACTTCGCCGAGCACCGCCCCTACACCGCCGGCGACGAGCTTCGGATCGTGGACTGGCGCGCGTCCGCCCGCACCGACCGCGTGGTGGTCCGGCAGTTCGAGACGGCCCGCGCCACGACCCTGGAGCTGCTCGTGGACGTGAGCCGATCCATGGAGTTCGGCAGCGTCGAGCCCGACACGCCCTTCGTGCCCGCCAGCAAGTCCGAGGCCGCGGTGATGGCGGCGGCCGTCCACGGGTACGCCGCGCTCCGTCGCGGCGACGGCGTCGCGCTGATCCTCGTGGGCGCCCGACCGGCAGCTCGCCCCCTGCGACGTGGCGAGGCCCAGCTGACCGCGCTGTGCGCGGATCTCGCGGCCGCCCTCCCCGCCACCGAGCCCTCGGCTGCGCTGTCCGAGGCCGTGGCGCGGGCCAGCAGCCGCTCCAGCCCCGGCCGCATCCTCGTCCTCACCGATGCCCTCGACGAGGACGACGCATGGCTGGACGACCTCGCCCGGGCCCGAACCCGTGGCCACGGCGTCGCCGTGCTGCAGGTGGTCGATCCGGCCGAGCGAGGGCTCGGCCACGAGCGGGCCGCCGAGTTCGTGGATCCCGAGTCGGGCCGCCGCGTCGCCACCGATCCCACCCGGGTGCGCCAGCTCTACTGCTCACTCTTCGAGGCCTTCGTCGACGGGATTCGCCAGCGCCTGCTGCGCGCCGGCGGAGATCATGCGCTGGTGCTGGTGGGGCGCCCGGTGTCCGAGGCCCGGCGCCGACGGGAGGGGAGAGGGTGAACCTCCAGCTGGCCCACCCGGCCCTCCTCGCCGGGCTCGCCCTCGTCCTGCTGCCGATCCTGGCGCACTTCACCGGATCGCGGAGGCTGGAGACCGTCGAGTTCCCTGCGGTTCGTTTCCTCGACGCCGCACACCGGACCCTGCGCCGCCGGTGGTTGCTCGACGATCTGCTGTTGCTGGCGGTCCGCGCCCTCGCCGTGGCCGCGCTCGTGCTGCTGTTCTGCCGGCCGAGCGTGCTGTGCCCGGTGGAGGCGGTCCACGGGTCGACCCTGGATCGGGACACCGTCCTCGTCATCGACCGCTCGCTGTCCACCCGCGCGGTGGTGGGCTCGGAGACCGCCTTCGAGCGGATTCGCGCCGAGGGGCTGGCGCTCCTGGGGGACCTGGAGCCCGGGGCGCGGGCCGGGTTGATCTGGATGGACCAGCGCGCCGTGGTGGTGGGGCCCGGGCTGGCCGCGGACCGGGCCGAGCTGGTGGCGCGCCTCCGTCGCCTCGAGCCGGGGTACGGCTCCACGGATCTGTCCGGCGCGGTGCGGCTCGCCACCGAGATCCTGGCCACCGCCGGATCCACCGAGGGCCAGGTCATCGTGCTGGGCGACGGCACCACGTCACACCTCGGCGACGTGGACGAGCTCCCCGCCGCCATCGACCTGATCTACCGCGACCTCGCCGGGCCGCCGTCCCTCAACCGCTTCGTCGCACAGCTGCGAGTGGGCGACGCCGATCCGAACCTCCCCGTGGACGTGGTGGTGGGCGCCGCCGCGGGCGATCCGGACGACCGCTTCGCCCTCGACCTGGAGCTCGAGGACCACGAACCCCTGCGCGGCACGGCCGCGGTCGGTGAGGTCAAGCGCTTCACCGTCGTCGCTCCCCGGCCCGGCACCGTACCCGGGCAGGTGTCCCTGGCTGGCGACGCCCTCCCGGCGGACGACACCCTCGCGTTCTTCCTTCAGACCCACGGCGAGCCTGCGGTGAGCCTGTTGGGCAGCGAGAGCGGCGCCTCGCCGCTGGACGACGAACTCTACTACGTCACACGCGCGCTCGAGACCGGCGCGCGCCCCATGGCCGTCGGCATCGAGGATCTCCCGGCGCTGCCTGCGCGGCGCGGCACGGTCCTGGTGCTCGCGAACGTGCCGTGCACCGCGGCGATCGCCGACGAGGTGACCCGGCTCGTCCACGGCGGCGCCGGGGTCCTGCTGTCGGCGGGCGATCTGGTCCAGCGGGACTCCTGCAACGAGCACCTGGGGGCGCTGCTCCCCGCGCACCTGGGCTCGGTGAAGAGCCGCGAGGAGGGTGCGTTCGAGCAGGCGCCCATCGGGCTGGCCATGCCCGACGTGGACCAGGACCTGTGGGAACCGTTCCGCCACGGTGGGCTGCCCACGTTCGGACGCGTCCGGTTCGATCGCGTGATGGAGGTGGAGCCGCACCTCGCGCCTCGGTCCCGCGTGTTGCTGCGCTACACGGATGGGCGGGCCGCGCTGCTGGAGCGACAGGTCGGCGAGGGCACGCTGCTGCTGTTCACGTCCACCCTCGACGACGACTGGACCGACCTGCCCGTCCGCGCCATCTATCTGCCGATGATCCACCAGCTCGTGGCCCACCTGGCCGGGGCCGGGGACGCGATGTCCGCCACGGTCCACCGCGTGGGGGAGCGGCCGCGGATGGGCCCGCTGCCCGCCGCAGGCCTGCGGCTGGCACACCCCGACGGCGTCGAGGAGCCCCTGGACGGGGGCGCGGAGGTCCAGCTGCCCATCCTGGCGACCCCTGGCCACTACCGGATCCTGCACGCGGACGAGGGGGGCGCCGTGGACGTGGTGGGTCGGCTCGCGGTGCGCACGGATCCCCTCGAGTCCGCGCTGGAGCCGGTGGACCGCCAGGCGCTGGTGGAGACCGGCCTGATCTACGTGGAGGAGGGGAGGGGGAGCGAGGGACGGCGCGCCACCGTGATGCGCCCGGTCTCCCTCGTGCCAGCCCTCGCGGTGCTGGTCCTGCTGGCGCTGATCGGTGAAGCCGCGCTGGGGAGACGACGTTGAGGCGCCGCGATCTGCTCCTGCGCATGCTCGCGGCGGGGACCGCGGCCGCCTTGCCCGTCCGCGCGCGCACCTGGCCCATGGACCCCGTCGACCCCTCGTCCCGGATAGGCGGTTGCCACCTCGACGTGGGATCCAACCCGCGGCCGCGGGGTTTCGCCGATCTCCTCGAGGAGGTGGGGCGCCTCACCAGCGTCCCCGTCCGCGCCGAGGTCCCCACGCGCGCGCCGGACGACGCCGGCCTGAACCGCGAGCCGTTGCTGGTGCTCGTGGGCGACGAGGCCTTCGATCCCCTGTCCGAGGCGGCGGTCGAGAACCTGCGCGGGCACCTCCAGCAGGGCGGGTTCCTGTTCGTGGACGACGCGTCGGGGCTCGACCGCAGCCCGTTCCACACCTCGGTCGAGCGGCTGGTCGGCAGGCTGTTCCCCGATCGGGTGCTGGAGCCGCTGGGCTCGTCGCACGCGGTGTACCGCAGCTTCTTCCTCGTCGAGGGTGCCCAGGGCCGCTTCCTGGTCCGCCCCTACCTCGAGGGGGTGACCGTGGGGGACATCACGCCGGTGATCGTGTCCCGCAACGACATGTGCGGGGCGTTCAGCCGTCAGCCGCCCGCGGGCTGGGCCTGGGAGGTGGTGCCAGGCGGCGAACCCCAGCGCACCCGCGCCTTCGAGCTGGGGGTCAACGTCGTCCTGTACGCCCTGACCGCCAACTACAAGCTCGACGCCGTGCACGTGGACTCCCTGCTGCGCCGGATGCGGGACGAGGGGAGGATCCCGTGACCTCCCAGATCGCCTGGCTGCCCACGGTGCCCACCTGGGCCTGGCCCCTCCTCGCCGCGTTGCTGCTCGCCGCGGTCCTCGCCCCCCTCTGGTCGGCCCGGCGCCTGCCCCTGGGCCAGCGACTCCTACTGGCGGGGCTGCGCGCCGTCGCGACCGCCGCCCTCGTGCTGGCCGTGGCGGGTCTCTCCAGGGTGACGGTGGAGGAGCACAGCGAGCATCGACCGCTGATGGTGATCGTGGACGGATCGGCGAGCATGGGCGTGCGCGCGGACGGCCGCACCAGGCTGACCGAGGTCGCCGACGAGCTCGCGGACGTCGGGGAACTGATCGAGGCCGGTGATCTCGAGATCTGCTTCGCGGCCGACGAGGTCCGGCGTCTGGACCGTGTCACCGAGATGCCCGCGCCCGGTGGGCTGACCAGCGACTACCAGGCCGCCCTCACGGGCTGCCTGGAGCTGACGCGCCCCTCGGCCGTGCTCCTCGCCGGCGACGGCGCGGACCGCGCGGTGCTGGCCAGCACGGTGGACCGGGACGGAGACGTGGGAGAGGTCCTCGCGGGAATCCCCTTCGCGATCCACACCCTGGCCGTGGGCGAGGCCCTCGCCGGCGACCTGGCGGTGACCATCGGAGATCTGGCCCCCTTCGCGTTCGTCCGCAGGCCGGTGGACGTGCCCGTGTTGCTGCGGTCCCAGCCCGGCGTCGAGGGCGAGGTGTCGGTGAGCCTACACGTGGAGGGGCAGCTCGTGGCGAGCCAGACCGTCACCCTCCCGCGCGGCGGCGGCGAGCAATCCCTGACCCTGCGCATCCTGCCCCAGGACGTGGGGTACGTGACCGTGGAGGTGCGCGCGCCGGTGCCCGTGGACGATCCCCTCCCGGGCAACAACGCGGACGCGATCACCCTGCGCGTCATCCGGGACCGGACCCGGGTGTTGCAGCTGGCGAGCCACCCGTCGTGGGACGTGCGTTTCCTCCGCCGCGTGCTCGCCACGGATCCGAACATCGACCTCGTCAGCTTCTACATCATGCGGACAGGCGCCCTCCCGGGCCCGTTCCGGTTCAGTCCGCTGAGCCTCATCGAGTTCCCCCACGAGGAGCTGTTCGGGGAGGACCTCCCCGGCTTCGATCTCGTGGTGCTCCAGAACTTCACCTTCGGCTCGCTGCCCTCGGCCCTGGGCTCGGCGGACGACTACCGCGCCAACCTGGCGCGGTTCGTGGAAGGGGGAGGGGCCCTGGCCGTGGTCGGGGGCGAGCTCGCGATGCTCCCGTGGGACTGCCGGGGCACGCCGCTGGGTGGACTCCTGCCGTTCGAGCCTGCGCAAGACGGCGCCGTGGCCCAGGGGGACTGGGCCCTCGACCTCACCGAGGCCGGCCAGCGCCACCCGGTGACGCGCCTGGTGTCCGATGAGGCCGACAACCGGCGTCTGTGGCAGACGCTCCCCGGGGTGAGCTCGCGCAATCTCGTGGATCGCGTCGTGCCCGACTCCGCCGTCCTGGTCGCCGCGGGTGCGGAGCTCGAGCCGCTGCTCGCGGTCCGCGAGGTGGGGGAGGGCAGGGTGCTCGCCCTGGCCACGGACGACTCCTGGAGCTGGGCGATGACCGGCGCCGAGGGCAGCGGCCGCTACCACGCGGACTTCTGGCGCGACGCGGTGCGGTGGCTGGTCCGGGACGAGGACGATCACCGCGTGGAGGTCCGGCCCCGTCGCGAGACGATCCACCTGGGCGAGACGGTCCACCTCGAGGTCCGGTTGCGCGACGACGACTATGCGGCCCTCGCCAACGCTCCGTTCGTTCTCCGGGTGCAGCCCATGGGCGGTGCGGCCGGGGAGGGGAGGGCGCTGGTGACCGACGACCAGGGGGCGTGGACCGGCGCCCTGCCCCTGGACAGTACGGGGACGTGGCTGCTGGAGGTGGAGTCCGCGGGGCTACTGGGCCGGGCCAGGGTGACCGTCCGCTCGGATCCCCCGGAGCTGGACGATCCGAGCCCCCGCCCCGATCACCTCGCCGCCCTCTCCGAGGCGACCGGAGGCCAGGTCCTGACCTCCCTGCGCTCCATCGACGAGCTGGTGGACCTCTCCAGGACGCGGTGGGTGATCACCAGCACCGTACCGCAGCCCCTGTGGGACCGGCCGGCGGTCCTCGTCCTCGCCACCGCGCTGCTGGGCCTGCAGTGGTGGCTGGGTCGCCGCTGGGGCGCGCGCTGAGGTTCTCGCCGAAGGGGGCGCTGCGCTGTCTTGTGGCACCGGACCCCACCCTGTATGCTTCCCCTCGACGTTCCTGTCACCGCGAGCCTGGAGTTGCAGATGACCCACAAGACCCTCGGTTGGCTGCTCGGCGCGGCAGCCAGTGTCCTGTTCCTCGGGATGGGCCTCGCCGCTTGCGGCGGCACCTACGAAGCCGACCCCTACGAGCTCTGCTGTGGCTGTCTGGCCGGGAACCACTGTATCTACGACACCCCGCCCGACGTGGGCTCCGTGGCCAACTGGTGCCGCGGCGAGCTCGAGTCCGGGGTGGAGCTGGAGTTCGACGAGGCCTGCGTCTCGGACCTCTGCTCGGCCGAGTGCGAGATCCTCTGAGCCGCTCCCGACGCGGACGCCGGGGGCTCACCGTGCCCCGAGGTCTCTCCGTGCGGCCCACCACCAGCAAGGTCCGTGAGGCCATCTTCGACATCCTCGGCCAGCGCTGCGACGGCGACCACGTGCTGGACCTGTACGCGGGCTCCGGTTCGCTGGGGCTGGAGGCCGCGCGCCGCGGCGCGGCCCGCGTCGTGTTCGTCGAGAACGCCGACGTCGCCCGCCGGGCCCTGGAGGAGAACATCCGCCAGGCCAGCTCGCCCTGTCCCACGGAGCTGTTGTTCCGCGACGCCGTGGAGGGCATGGGCGTGCTGTCGGGCCGCGGCGACACCTTCGACATCGTGCTCGCCGATCCACCCTACGACCGCGGCGAGGTCCAGCGCCTGCTGGAGCGCCTGGACCGATCGTCCCTGCTCGCTCACGAGGGGGTGGCCGTGGTCGAGCATTCGCCCCGCGAACGGGGCGAGGACACCCTCGAACGCCTGCGTCGCGTCGACGAACGGCGCTATGGTCAGACCCACGTCAGCTTCTTCAGCGCGGACGAGGCACGTCCGCACGACGACACAAAAGGAGATAGGGAATGAGCGACAGGATCGCGGTGTACCCCGGTTCCTTCGACCCCGTCACCCTGGGCCACCTCAACATCCTCGCCCGGGCACGGGAGGCGGTGGACCACCTCATCGTCGCGGTGGTGGCCAACCCCGGCAAGAACCCGATGTTCACCCTCGAGGAGCGGGTCGAGATGCTTCAGGCCCACATCGGCGACGACGCGCGGATCACCATCGAGTCCTTCGAGGGCTTGCTGGCGAACTACCTGCGCACCAAGGATGCCGCCTTCATCGTCCGCGGCCTCCGGGCGGTGTCCGACTTCGACTACGAGTTCCAGATGGCCGTGCAGAACCGGCACCTGGTCCCCGAGGTGGACACCCTGTTCATGATGACGGACGAGAACTACTTCTACGTCAGCAGCGGCATGGTCAAGGAGATCGCCCTGCTGGGAGGAGACGTGTCCCACATGGTGTCGGATCTGGTCCAGGACCGGATCCGCGAGGAGGTAGCAAAACGATGCGACTGAGCGATCGGATCGGATGGATCAAACCCTCGGCCACCCTGGCCGTGGCCGCCCGCGCCGCAGAGATGAAACGAAGCGGCGTCGATCTCATCTCGTTGACCCTGGGTGAGCCCGACTTCCCCAGCGTGGACGCGGCCAAGGAGGGCGCCCGGCAGGCCATCGACGAGAACTTCACCCGGTACACGCCGGTCAAGGGCATCCCGGAGCTGGTGGAGGAGGTCGCTGCCTGGACCGCCCGCCGCTACGGCGCCGAGGTCGGCCCGGATCAGGTCGTGGTGGGCACGGGCGCCAAGCAGTGCCTGTACAACCTGGCCGTGAGCCTGTGGCAACCCGGGGACGAGGTGATCGTGTTCTCGCCCTACTGGGTCAGCTACCCCGACCAGATCACCCTCATGGGCGCCAAGCCGGTGTTCGTCCGCACGAGCCCGAGCGACGGATTCAGGATTCCCCTCGACGAGGTGCGCGCCGTCGTCAACGAGAACACCCGCGCCATGGTGGTCAACAACCCGTCCAACCCGACGGGCACCGTGTTGCCGCGTGCGGACATCGAGGGGCTGGCCGCCATCGCGTGCGAGCACGATCTCACCATCGTGTCCGACTCGATCTACGACCCCCTCGTCTACGACGGCGTGGAGGCGTTGAGCCCCATCAGCCTCGGCGACGAGGTCGCCCGGCGGACCTGCCTGGTGCACGGCGTCTCCAAGGCTTTCTCCATGACCGGCTGGCGGATGGGCTGGCTCGTGGCGCCCCCGGACGTGGCCAAGGCCTGCGCCAAGGTGCAGGGGCAGGCGACCTCCAACGCCTGCTCCGTGGCCCAGCGGGCCGCGCTGGCCGCCCTGAGGGGCCCCTGGGAGCCGGTGGAGGAGATGCGCCGGACCTACGGCGAACGCCGGGACTGGCTCGTGCAGCGTCTCGTCGATATCCCGGGGCTCGAGCTGCCGCACACCCCCCAGGGCGCGTTCTACGTCTTCCCCGAGGTCTCGGCGCTCCTCGGCCGGACCACCCCGTCCGGGATGGAGCTGAAGAGTTCGGTGGACGTCTCGGAGTACATCCTCATGGAAGGGAAGGTCGCTTCGGTTCCAGGACTTGCCTTTGGCGAGGATACCTGTATTCGCTTCTCCTACGCTGCTTCGATGGACGATCTCGAGAGGGCGTTCGACCGGATCGATTCTCTGCTGCGTCCCTGGGTCTGATTCTTCCAACCCTGTACAAAGTCGAAACGCCCCGGGCCCCCTGTACAAACCCTGTATTTCGTACAAGGTTTGTACAGTTACGCAGTGACGTACAACGTTTGTGAGGAATCCGAAGGAGAGAAGGGGGAGGAGAGGAAGGGTCTAGAGCTGCTGTGAGCTACGGTGCGTGCGCCGGCGAGGCCGGCGGCGGCCCTGGCTGGACTTGCGGGCCGCGGCGCGGATCTCCTTGACCGTCATCTTCCGCCGGATGGCCATCTCCGGATCGATGCCCGCCTTGAGGATCTCCTCGGCCTTGAAGATGGACAGGCGGCCCTTCTCGATGGCCTCCCGCAGCACCTTGTTCTCGGCCACGCGCAAATAGCGCTGCAGCGTCCTCTTACGGCGGCCCGTGATCTTCTCGATCTCCGAGAGCTCCACCTGCCCCTGG
This sequence comes from uncultured Rickettsiales bacterium, assembly GCA_964425605.1. Classification (GTDB taxonomy): domain Bacteria; phylum Myxococcota_A; class UBA796; order UBA9615; family CAYRNR01; genus CAYRNR01. The sequence goes on from CAYRNR010000015.1 coordinate 48,597, forward strand.
TACAGCTTGACCGTGGACTGCAGGCGCCGCAGGGGCGTCCCCTCGTTCATCGGCTGATCGCTGGACGCGACGAGCTTGAGGCGGTCGCGGTCGTCGTCGGAGATGTCCTCGAAGACGATGGACGGTACCGAGGCCATCTTGAGGCGGCGCGCAGCAGAGACGCGGCGGTAGCCGTGGATGATCTGGTAGGCGCCGCCGGGCATCTTGCGCAGCAACAGCGGGTGACGGATGCCCTCGATACGGATGGACCGCAGCAGCGCCTCGCTCGGCATGGGGGACTGGGTCGAGCAGCACAGGTCCCGGTGGTCGATTCGACGCACGGGGACACGATCCACCAGGCGCCGCGTGGCCACCTCGCGGTCGAAGGAGCGGCCCGATCCCGACCCGAAGAAGTCGGACATGCTGGTCTGTGAGACGCGCGCGGCGGTCGCGTTGCGCAGGTGCGGCGCGGTCTCCTCGGGGGTCATCCTCAAGAAGCCGTCCTGCAACTCCCAGTGGAGCCTCAGGGTCTCCTCGGCCTGGAAGGGGAAGTCCCTGGGCAGCACGATGCGATCCTGGCTACCCAGCTTCACCGAGATGCCGAACTCGAGCATCTTGAAGAACGGGTGGTGCTCGTCCGAGTACCACCGCACCACGGACGACGACAGGTCCCGCAGGGTCTTCCACGCGTCCGGATGGAACACGTAGAGCTCCTGCCCCCGGACGGCGACCCACATGGAGTCACCGCGCTGGATACCGTGGCGATGCAGGAATTCCGCGGGTATGGAGAGCCTGCGCTCCCTGGCTATGAACTTCACACGACGTGTCAGCTTTCCCATCCTGGCAGCTCCTTCCGCATGGAAGCACCGCGCCATCCTTGGCGCGGACGTCAGCGTCTACTTCAACTGCAGCTTTGCGCTCGATCGGTCCGGTGGTAGAGATCCCAGCTCCTGCGGGACTCCCTGTGTATGCGGTTGTGGATAAAACCACTCATGGTAAAAATCTAACCCCCTCTGGTAAAAACTGTCAACCCTGTCGTGCAATTACCTGTGGATAACTTGTGGATAAATCCGCATGGTAATTTGCGCCATACTCAGGCGCAGGCGTCACGTGCGCGGGTTCTGCCCAGGGGAGACAGGGGCGAGGGGTTCAGGCCACTACAGTGGAATGGGAGCGGGAGAAGTGCTCGACGATCTCGCGCAGCGAACGCACCGGCGAGTACTTGAGCTCGCGGCGGATCTTGGAGCCGTCCACCACGCAGTTGTACTGGAGGAACTGGAGGGAGCCGGGCGGCAGGGGGGACATCCGGAGGCGGAACAGGAACTCGTCGCCCTTGTACAGCAGGGGATGCGGCACCGGGTAGCTCGGGATGTTCATCTCCTGGAGGAGACGCAGCAGCGAGATCGACGATGAGCCGGTGACGTTGTAGATCCCCCGCGCCCGCGCCTTGAGCGCGCAGTGGATGGACTCGACCACGTCGTCCTCGTGGAGGATCTGCAACATGGGGTTGAAGCCCATGGCCACCGGCACCTTGCGCATGCTCAGGTAATGGTGGAGGAAACCTGCCCTAACATTCGGTCCTAAAACGAAAACTGGCCGAAGAAGGACCATGGGCGTGCGGCCGTGCTCGTACATCCAGCTGCGGCAGACGTGGTCGAACTCGATCCAGTCCCGGAGCTCGCCGCGGTTGGCCGCGGCCTTGAGCGGCATGTCCTCGGTGATCAGCGCCGGGTTGATGGGTGACGCGCCGTAGACCTGGTGCTGGGAGACCACCACCACCTTGCGCACCCCGTACTTGGCGCAGTACCCCAGGATCTTCTGGGTGCCCACCACGTTGGTGTTGTGGCGCTTGGCCTGGTTGACCGACTGGTCGTGGATGAACGCCAGGTGGATGACCGTGTGCGGCCGGACTGTGCGGAACACGTCCTCGGCGCGGTTGCGGTTGATGTCCACCTGCACGAACTCGAAGTTCGACGGCGTGTCCAGCATCCAGTTGCGGACGTCGATGCCCCACACGCGCAGGTTCTTCTGTGCCAGCAGCCGCCGCCATACGGCGCGGCCGGTGCTGCCGGCGATCCCGGTGACGAGGACCTTGCGGACGCTCAACGCAACCTCCCGGGCACGAGGGCGTCCAGGGCCGGGATGTCGAAGATGCCGCGGCGCCGGTCGAGGCCGATCTGCACCTGCTCGCGGACGGCGTCCTCCACCTGCTGGATCATGGGCCGCAGCTCGGCGTCCGGGGCGTCCGGGTCCCCCTCGAGCTGGAGGGGTTCGCCGAACTGGAGGCTGAACTTGGTGGGCATGGGCAGCATGGACAGGGGCCCCAGCAGGGGCAGGAGCGCGGGCACCGGCATGTACGGCATGCCCAGCGGCTTGGCCAGCCACTTGAGGTCGGCCACCGAGATGATGGACTCCTCACCGCCCACCACCCCCACGGGGATGATCGGCGAGCCGGTCTGCAGCGCCAGCCTCAGGAAGCCGCTGGGGAACTGCTGCAGCTCGTAGCGGTGCCAGATGGTCTTGCCGCTGCCGCGGATGCCCTCGGGGAACACCAGGATGGCCTCGTCGTGTTCGAGGAGGACCCGGCAGTCGTCGCGGTTGCCCACCACCTGGCCGCACCGGAAGAAGAAGGTCGATACCCACGGCAGGGAAGGCATCCACCTCTCGACCATCGCTCGAAGGAGCCTCGGCGGGTTGCCGTGCAGCAGGGCCGCGGTGCAGATCATCATCCCGTCGAGGGGTAGCTGCCCCGAGTGGTTGGCCACCAGGATGGCCCGCTTCTCCGGCAGGAATCCCGTGCCGTGGGCCTCGCAGCGGAAGTAGTTCTCGTAGATCCACTTGGCGACGGCCACGGCGTACACGGCGGTGTCCGGGGAGAAGCCCCAGTCGTCGTAGCCGTACTCGTTGAGCTCGTTGGGCAGCCTGGAGATGAGCTCCTTGAGCTCTTCGCTGGCGATCTGGCTGTCCAGCCGGTGGCAGATCTCCTTGACGCTGCCCATGGCTGCATCCCCTCGGTGTGGAGCGGGTCGGATCGATGCTGAAAACTAGCAACGGCGCGGCAGGGGTGTCAATGGAATGGGTGGCGCGGTGGACAATCCTTGGCAGATGCAATATTTGTAGGATGCAAATAATGGTGATGGCATGAAACTGGACCTCTTCGCCGACGAATTGAAGGAACAGCTCCGGCTGCTCTCCACCGTGATCGAGCGCCGGCAGCGCCGCGACAGCGTCACGCTGGGGCTGACCCCGACCCAGGTTCGCGCCCTGTCCGAGTTGCTGGACGACGAGGCGACGCCCACGGGAGTGCTGGCCGAGAAGATGGGGCTGGCGCCCTCGACGGTCACGCGGATCTGCGACGTCCTGGTGCGCAAGGGCCTGGTGAAGCGACAGCAGGCCCAGGGGGATCGCAGACGGGTCCACGTCTCGCTCACGGCGCCCGGCTTCCGCACGGCCCGCGAACTGGACCGCTGGGAGGCCGCCGCCATCGACCGCATCGCCACGGCCATCTCCACGCCACGACGAACGGAGCTGCTGGACAACCTGCAGCTCCTGGTCCAGGCTCTACAGGCCGACCTACCCGGGGACGTCGATTGGTGAAGATCAAGCTCGATCGGTATCGCTTCTCCCCGCCCAGCGAGGGACGACGTCCCACGCGGCGCAGACCCGCGACCGCGGAAGAGCACCTCCAGATGATGGCCGACGCCTTCGACCGGGTGGCCAGGCGGGAGGTCGAGGACCTGCCCCCGGGCCTCGCGGCGCTGCTCTCCACCTCGAGCGCCAGCGACGCCACCGCCCGCGGATACGACGACGAGGAGCTCGACGGGATCCCCGGTCCGATCCGCAGCCTCGCCCTGGGTTACCGCTCGCCCTTTCTGCCGCGGTTCGTCAAGGGAGGGATGCGCGTCCTCGACGTGGGCTGCGGCGCGGGTCTCGATCTGCACATGGCCGCGCGCCGGGTCGGCGCGGGCGGATCCCTCGCCGGAGTGGACCTCTCCGAGGAGATGATCCTCCTCGCCCGCAATTTCGCCCCAGAGGGCGTCCCCTCGGCCTACGAGGTGGCTCCCGCGGAGGAGCTGCCCCATCCGGACGGCGCGTTCGACGCCGTGATCCTCAACTGCTGCCTGAGTCTCGCCCCCGACCGCCGCGCTGCGCTGGCCGAGATCGCCCGGGTGCTCGACGATCGGGGGATCCTGCTGCTGACCGACCTGGTCACCTTGCGTGCCCTGGATCCCGACCTCCTCGAGGCGCTCTCCGGCTGGGGGAGCGCCGCAGGGGGAGCGCCGCCGCGGGTGGAGCTCCGCAGCGATCTCGAGGACGCGGGCTTCAAGCCGGTGGACATCGAGGAGCACATCTTCGATCGCGCCCGCCTGCAGACCATGGCCCGCGTCGTCGCCGGCGACATCCCGTTCGCCGTGCTGCGCAAGGCCATCGAACCGATCACCAGGCGTCTGTCCGGACGCCTGGCCGTCATCTACGTCGCTGCTCGACTCTCCTGATCTCCCCTCCTTTTTCCCCCGGGTGAGAAAGTGCCCTTCGGGATCGCCCCGGGACCGGCTACGTGTGAAGTGTGGAGACAGCACGTGATCGCGCGTGCGCGGTTAGAGCGGACGGTGGTTCGGTTTCCCTCCCTTTCCACCTTCGGTTCGAATCCGTAGGAAGAGAACATGGTGCGAGGATTTCCATTGGGCCTGCTGCTCGCGCTCCTCGCGGGCTGTCAGGAGCTCCCGTTCGAGGGGAACACCGACGTGGTGGAGCTGGACGCGTGTATCGCCGCCTGGCACCTGCCGTCGGGCGCGGTGCAGTCCACGCTGTCCGGCGAGGGGACCTTCCGCGCCACGGACGGACGGTTCTCCATGCGCGACGGCCTCGGCATCAGCGCCACCGACGGTGACCTGTCGATCACCCTGGCCGCCAGCGCGGATCTGGCGGGCGCGGACATCGTGGCTGCGTTGGACGATCGGGACTTCCCCATCCGGGCCACCCTCGGCCCGCGGTCGGGCGACGACGGGTACGCGCTGGTCTACCGCGACGGAGACGCTTTCTTCAGCGAGGCCGCGCCCGCGGGCTGGCTCCACCTGTCGGGGATCGACGGAGACGACCTGGTCGGCTGCTTCGCCCTGGAGGTGAGGTCGCTGGACCGCGGCGAGGAGCTGACCTGGCGACGGGGCCTGTTGCACGTTCCGCCACTCTGAGTACCCTAGCCACATGGGGAAAGAGGCCGTCCAACGCGTGGGACGCAACGCGGCCGTGATCGCGCTGGCCGGGCTCGCGGTCCGGGCGCTGGGGCTCGTCCGGGAGATGGCGCTGGCGTACTTCTTCGGCGCCGGCCCGGTCCGGGACGCGCTGGCCATCGCCCTGCGGGTGCCCTCGGTGCTGCGCGACCTGTTCGCCGAGGGCTCCATGGCCGCGGCCTTCGTGCCGGCCTTCACCGAGTACAGGGAGCAGCGCGGCAAGGACGCGGCCTTCGTCCTGGCCAACGTGGTGCTCGGGTTCGTGCTGGTGGTGCTGGGCCTGGTGGTCGCGTCGTTCGTGTTCCTCGGGCGCTGGTGGGTGCTGCTGTTCGCCGGGGGATTCCGCGACCACCCCGAGACCCTCGAGCTGGCCGTCCAGCTGACCGCCCTGGCCGGTCCCTACATCCTGCTGGTGTCCATGGCCACGGTGTTCATGGGCATGCTCAACGTCCAGGGGAAGTTCTTCGGACCCGCCCTGGCGCCGGCGGCGCTCAACATCGCGGCCATCGGCGGGTGCTTCCTCGGCGGGACGCTGCACGACCTCACCGGCGTGGATCCCATCGCCGCGGTCGCTGCGTCCTACACCGTGGGCGGGCTGGCCCAGTTCGTGGCTATGTACCCGGCCCTGCGGCGCCTGGGGTACCGCTTCCGCCCCCGCCTGGCATTCCGCCACGAGGGCCTGCACCGCATCGTCAAGCTGATGGTGCCCGGCTTGCTGGGCCTGGCTGCCATCCAGCTGACCAACATCATCGACATGCAGGTCGCCTCCCGGTTCGCGCCAGGGGTGGTGTCCTACGTGGAGTACAGCTTCCGGCTCGTGCTGCTGCCCGTGAGCATGGTGGGCATGGCCCTGGCCACCGCCACCCTGGCCAAGGCCAGCCTGGACGTGGCCAGTCGCGATCCCGAGGCGCTGCGGGCGACGGTCTCGCGCTCGGTGTCCATGCTGTTCCTGGTCGCCCTGCCCGTGGCGGGCATGCTCGTGGCCCTGGCCGAGCCCATCACCCAGACCCTGTTCGTGGCCGGCGAGTTCACCTTCGACGACGCCAGCGCCACGGCGCGGCTGCTCCAGCTGTACGCGCTTGGGGTCGCCGGGTTCTGTTACCCGAGGGTGATCATCCCGGTGTTCTTCTCCCTCGGGGACAGCCTGCGGCCCATGCTCGTGGCGCTGCTGACCATCGGGCTCAAGCTCGGGTGTGTCGTGGCCCTGCTGCCGCTGATGAGCTACCAGGGCCTGGTGCTGGCCACGTCCATCGCCGTCTCGGCGGAGGCCGCGGTGATGTGGTGGCTGCTGCGCCGGCGCATCGGCTCCATGCTCCCGGGCACGGCGTCGGGGCTGGTGCGCATCCTGGTCGCCACCGCCTTGATGGTGGCCCTGGCGTGGGGCGCCCTCGAGCTGTTGCCAGCGTCGTGGGACGAGCCGTCCAAGCCCCTGCAGCTGGTCAAGCTCGCCCTGGGCGGCGCCGTGGGCGGTGTGGTCTACATCGGCGCCTGCGTCGTGCTGCGCGTTCGCGAACTCGGCGAGCTCGCCCGAAAGGTCAAGGGGAAGCTGCGTCGGGGCGGCCATCCGCCCCCCGGACCGCCGCCCGGTCCGCCGCCACGCCGCGATTGACACCCGCCCGCGCCACCGAGTAGACCTTTGAGGAACCCTCCACCGGGGGAAGGAGAGCCATGGCTGGCGCAACCCGTTCCATCGAGATCAACGCTCCCGCCGACGTCTTCTACGACGTCATATCCGACTACGAGAGGTACCCCGAGTTCCTCTCCGACATGGAGACGGTGCGCGTGCTGAGCCAGGACGGCGAGAACGCCCAGGTGGAGTTCACCCTCAACCTGATCAAGCGGATCAGCTACACGCTCGACCTCCGCGGCGACAGACCCCGCGGCGTGCGCTGGACCCTGGCCCGCGCCAAGATGTTCAAGCACAACACCGGCAGCTGGGAGATCGAGGAGCTGAGCGAGCGCCGCGTCCGCGCCACGTACTCCATCGACATCGGCTTCTTCATGCTCGTCCCCAAGGGCATCTCCAACCGGCTCGTGGGCAAGAGCCTCCCGGCCACCCTCGAGTCGTTCAAACGCCGCGCCGAATCCCTGGCGTGAGCGTGCCCCGCGCGACCCTCTTCGTCCTCGTCGCCCTGATCCTGGGCTGCCCCTCACGCGAGGAGCCCGAGGCCATCGGCCCGCGCGTGGTCCCCGGCGTGACCCGGGACGCCACCCAGGGCGCGCTGGATCAGCGCCTGGCGGCCGCGGCCGAGTCCTTCGAGGCGGGTGACGCGGACGCCCTCGAGGCCACCCTCGCGGTGGGTCGCGACGCCATCAGCCTGGCTGACGAGGGGGCGGCGGCGCAGGTCGCCGGCCTGCTGACCGAGCAGGGGCACCACGACCAGGCGCAGAGCTACATCGCCGAGGCGCGGGGGACCTTCCCGCTCCAGAAGGGGCACAAGGCGCTGTGCTTCCCCGAGGCGCGCGTCCTGGAGGCCCAGGGCAAGCCCATCGAGGCGGCGCAGGCGTTCGAGGCCGCCCTGAAGATCGCCCCCACCAACCCCTTCGAGTACAGCGGCGCCGCCGACCTGTGGATCGCCGCGGACGGCTTCGACCGCGCCCAGGAGGTGGTGGACGCGGGCGTCGGCTTCTTTCCGGGCGATCCCATCTTGCTGCAGGCCCGCGCCGAGGTGGCCCTTCGCCGTGGCGACGCCGCGGACGCGCTGCGACAGCTCGATGCCCTGCGCGAGCAGTTCCCCGACGAGGTGGGGGTGCGCGTGCTGCGGATGGAGGCCCTGGTGGTGCTCGGCCGGTACGAGGACGCCCGCGCGGCCGCCCTCGCGTTCGAACGTGATCTGCCGATCCTCTCCCACGGGACCGTCATCCTCGGCCTCGCCGAGGCCCGGCTGGGCCACGACGCCGTCGCCGAGGAGGCCTGGGGACGCGCCGAGGGGGCGATCGAGGAGTGCACGGTGTGCGCCGGGGACGAGGCCGCGTTGCTGATCTGGGCCCGAGAACAGGCGGCGGCGGAGACGATCGTCCCGCAGGACCGCTAGCGGACTACAGGCTGATCCCCACCTTGACGCCGGCCTCGATGTAGCCGGCCTGATCCACCCCACCCAGGGAGCCGTGGACGCGCAGGAACGCGCCGGGGAAGCGCGGACTGACGATGTCCAGCGCCGCCTGGAGGTGCGCGCCGAACACCACGCCGCGGCCGAGGTTCTTGTCGAACCGCATCTGGACGCCGAGGCCGAGGAACGGCTGGACGACGCGGGTGCGGAACCGGACGCCGAGGCCGGCGCGCAGCTGGGGTGTGACGTACCAGGCCATGCCGTCGCCGCTGGCGGCCGGGAGGCGGTGCATGAGCAGGTCGAAGCCGCCGTTGGGCGTCAGGGTCGGGCCGAGGCGGAAGTCGAAGTCGCCGCTCGGGCGCAGCACGACGTGGGTCGTCGACTCGATGTCGTCGGCGCCGGCCTCCACCTGGAGCCCGCCGCCGGCCGCGATGCGCACGTGGTCGGCGTGGGGCGCCGCAGGGACCTTGATCGTCTTGATGATGGTCAGCGACTCGAACTCGCCGGTCGCAACGTCGTACCGATAGACCGCAGGCTCGCGGTGGGCCTTGCGGTAGGTGGTGTCGACCACCACCACCTCGGTGGCGTTCCACTGGCCGGCCACCGCCGCGAGGATGGTGTGCGAGGCCGCCGCCGAGATGGGGTCGAGGGGGCCCCGCAGGACCGCCGTGGTGGCGCCGAGGCGATCCACCAGCACCGCGTTGCCGCCCGCCGGGATGCGCACCAGAGTGGACACCAGCTCGCCCGCCGCCTGCACCTGGATCAGGTGGGGGCCGGGCGCGATCTCGAGCCGGGTCAGGGGTTCGACGACCACCCCGTCCACGTGGACCACGAGGTCCGCCACCATGGAGAAGCTCCAGGCAAAACCCGCGCGCGACCGCTGGCCCACCTCTTCCCTCGCCAGCAGGTAGGTCTGCTGGGGATCGGGCGGGTAGCCCACGTCCCAGCGCAGCTCCGGGAAGATGCCCGCGGCGCGGCCGAAGTCCTCGCGCGCCAGCTCCAGGTCGCCGTCCACGTGGTACGCGAGGCCCCGCAGCAGGTACAGCTCGGCCACGTCCTGGGCCTGGACCACCTGCTCGACGCAGGCGGCGTTGCGCTCGAAGTCGTCGATCATGTCGATGACCTTGTCGCTCTCGAGCACGTCCATGGCGCGGCGCGCGCGCTCCACCAGGTGGGGGAGATCCCCGTGCAGCGTGCCCCCCTCCGGACACCACGCGGCCGATCCGTCGCCGGTGAGCCAGAACGGGTGGTCGGCGGGGTAGGGGATTCCGGTGACGCCCACGCGCTCGTCCGGCCGCTGCTTCGGCGGCAGGCGCTCCCGGGCGTACCCGCCCGCGATCACCCCGTCCGCGTTGGAGGAGCCGGGTCCGAACAGCAGCAGGCTCCGACCTCCATCCTCGGCGCCGGCCGTGGTCTGGACGCCGACGAGCAGCAGCCCGATGACGAACCATCCTGCGGTTGTCTTGATCACGACTCCCTCCTCACGCCAAAGTGATCCGCCAGCCATCGCTCGACCCGCGGGTAGATCTCGTCGGGCCGCTCCACGATGCCTGCGTGGGTCGCCCCCTCGAGGAACAGCAGCTCCGCCCCCTCGATGGTGTCGCGCATGTGGTACGACGCCGCGATGGGGGTGAAGGTGTCGTACTCGCCAGCCACGATCAGCGTCGGCACCTGGATGCCGGGCAACACGTCAGTGGCGTCGTGGTCGGCGATCTGCAGGGCGAGGCGGATGAAGAACGGGAACCCGACGTCCACCAGGTGGTGCAGGTACCGACGCAGCTCGCCGCGGTCGATGCGGCTGTTGTCGATCATCCCGGTCTTGCCGCCGAGATCCCACGCGAAGGGCAGCGCCAGCACCGGGCCCATGACCCAGCGCTCGATGGCGGGCCCGAGGGCCGAGTCGCCCAGCGCGTGCAGCGCCTCGAACATCGGCCGGCTGTACTTGAAGTCGTAGAACGAATCCAGCGGCCGCTTGTAGGTGCCGAGGATGGGCACGAGGCCGCCCACCTGATCGGGGCGCTGGCGGTACGCCTCGAGGATCACCTGGACCCCCATGCTGTGCCCGTACAGGATCGGCTTCTCCAGGCCGTTGCGGTCCACCACGGCCCACATGTCCCGGGCCAGCCGCGGGATGGACAGGTCGGCGTTGTGGGGCGGGACCTGGCTGCGGCCGTGGCCCCGGTAGTCCCACAGGGTGACGCTGAACCGGTCGCGGAAGCGGTCCACGAGGTAGTGCCAGAAGTAGGTGCTCACCCCGAGCCCGTTGCAGCAGACCATGGGCGGGCTGCCCGAGCCGTGGGTGCGGTAGAACAGCTCGTACCCGTCGTCACTGGTCACGAAGCCCCGATTGGCGGTCTCCAGGGGTTCGCGCGCCGTCTCCGTCCGGGGGTTGGGTGAGTGGCCAGGCATGGCCCCATCATAGACAAAACCGGCCACGCTGTGCGTCGATGGGGTCTCGATTGACCGCCGCCGAGGGGGTTGGCACACTCGCCGTGTGAGCACCGAGCCCCATCGACGAGGGAACAGGGGAAGCCGCAAGGGTGTCCACCCGGGTGTCCACCGGGAGGCCCTGGATCTGCTGAGCGACCTGACCCACGAAGCCACCGCCGTCACCGAGGCCGCCCAGCGCCTGGTTCAGCTGGCCGCGGGCGGACGCACCTCGAGCCGCGCCGTGGCCGCGGCGCTGGAGACCGAACCCCACGAGGGCGTCTTGCGGGAGCTGGGCCGCCTCGCCGGCCAGGCCCCGGACTCGTCCCCGGAGCGCCTGTTGCGCCTCGCCCAGGGCCGCTCGCGCGAGGCTCGCCGCCGCCGCAACCCCATCGCCTGCAACGAGGGATTCGTCTGCCTCCACTGCGGCGCCGAGGTGCTGCCCGCCAGCGGCGGATTCCAGCGCAACCACTGCCCCGAGTGTCTCCACTCGAGGCACGTGGACGTGGTGCCCGGGGATCGACGGAACGACTGCGGCGGGCTGATGGAGCCGTTCGCCATGGAGCAGGCGGGCTCGGATCAGCTCTGGGTCCACCACCGCTGCCAGCTGTGCGGGGTCGTCCAGCGGGTCCGCGCCGCCGTGGGCAGGACGACCCAGCCCGACTCGCCCGGCGCCCTGCGCGCCCTGAGCTCGAGGGAACGGACCTGATGCACGAGCTGCTCTGCCGTGTCCAGGCCGCCCTCACCGGCCCCTGCCAGGTGCCTCCGGGCGCCCACGTGCTCGTGGCCTGCAGCGGCGGTCGGGATTCCCAGGTGTTGCTGCGAGCGCTCGCGGAGCTCGCCGGCGGCCATCCCCTGAAGCTCAGCGCGGTCACCGTGGACCACGGGCTCCGTCCCGGCACGGAACGCGAGGCCGCGCTGGTGGAGGGGACGTGCGCCGACCTGGGGATTCCCTGGTCCGTCGTCCGGGTGACCGTCCCGGAGGAGCTCGTGCAGCAGCGCGGTCCCGAGGCCGCCGCTCGCGAGCTTCGCCACGGGGCCCTGCGCGACGCGAGCGCTGCGGCCGGCGCCGACGTGGTGGCCCTGGCGCACCACCTCCAGGACCAGGCCGAGACCGTGCTGATGCGCGCCCTGGTGGGCACGGGGCTGCGGGGCCTCGGCGCCATGGAGCCCCGCAACGATCTCCTCGTCCGGCCGTTGCTGGACGTGGACGTGGATCTCCTGGCGGCCTACGCCCAGGATCGTTCCATCGCCTGGATCGAGGACGACACGAACCGAGATCCCCGGTTCCTGCGCAATCGGGTACGCGGCGAGCTGATGCCGGTGGTCCGCGACGTCTTCGGCACCTCGGGTGCGCGCAACCTCGCAGGTCTGGCCCGCCGCGCCTCGGCGGACCATCGACTGCTGGAGACGATGGCCGAGGCCGCGCTCGACGCCGCCCGCGACGGGCAGGGGTGGGTGAGCGTCGCTGGTCTACGGGACGCGGATCCAGCCCTGGCCGCCCGCATGATCCACACCCTGGTACGACGGGCGCGTCCCCACGTCTCGGTGAGTCAGCTCCACACGGACGCGGCGCTGGAGCTGCTGCGAGGGGACGATCGAACCGCCGGCGTGGACCTCCCGGAGGGGCTGCGGCTGGAGAGGGTAGGGGAGGCGCTGCGGGCGGTGGCTGACGGGGCCACTGCGCCCGACTGCCCTGCCCAGGCCCTCCCCGTCGAGGGTTCCGTGCGGTGGCCGGTGGACGGGATCCGCGTGGAGGCGACCGTGCACCGGGATCACGGCCGCGTCGTGGCCGGAGACGGCGCGGGGCGCGCTCGCGCGTGGTTTGATCTGGATCGGTTGACAAGGCCCCTTTCCGTGCGCAAGTTTGCTCCCGGAACCCGAATTCGACCCTTCGGTAGTACGGGTACCAAGAGGATCACCGACCTGCTGGGAGAGGCCGGGATCCCGCGGCGGTCGAGGCCCACGTGGCCCGTGGTGACCGACGCGGCGCAGGTGATCTGGGTCCCAGGCGCGCGAGCCGCTCACGTGGCGCGCGTCTCCGATGGGACCCGGAGAATCCTGGAACTCTCCCTGGGATGAGACGTTGAAGCAAGCTCACAAGACCATCGCGTTCTGGCTCTTCCTGGCGATCATCGCCCTGCTGGGGTTCACGTTCATCAACAACGCCCAGAAGAACCCCAAGGCCGAAGAGCTGGGCTTCGCCGAGTTCCTCCAGCAAGTGGAGGCCGGCAACGTCGTCTCCGTCACCGCCCAGGGCAAGAAGCTCAGCGGCGAATTCCGCCCCGACGGCGAGACCGTGGCCGAGTTCGTCAGCTTCGGAAACCTCGAGGCGGACAACGCCCAGGCCATCCTCGACAAGGCGGGCCTGCACTACGACGAGAAGGAGGAGCGCGAACCGCGCTGGCAGCTGTTCCTGATCTACTGGCTGCCGCTGATGCTGGTGGTGTTCCTGTTCTTCTTCTTCTTCCGCCAGGTGAACATGGGCGGCGGCCGCGCCATGCAGTTCGGCAAATCCAAGGCCCGGTTGCTCTCCGAGAGTCAGAAGAAGATCACCTTCGACGATGTCGCCGGGATCGAGGAGGCCAAGGAGGAGCTCGAGGAGATCATCGAGTTCCTGCGCGAGCCGCGGAAGTTCACCAAGCTGGGCGGTCAGATCCCCAAGGGAGTGCTGCTGATGGGGGCGCCCGGGACGGGCAAGACCCTGCTGGCGCGGGCCATCGCCGGCGAGGCCGGGGTACCGTTCTTCAGCATCTCCGGTTCCGACTTCGTGGAGATGTTCGTCGGTGTCGGGGCCAGCCGCGTCCGCGATCTGTTCGAACAGGGCAAGAAGAACGCCCCGTGCATCATCTTCATCGACGAGATCGACGCCGTCGGTCGTCACCGGGGGGCCGGGCTGGGTGGTGGTCACGACGAGCGCGAGCAGACCCTCAACCAGCTCCTGGTGGAGATGGACGGGTTCGAGTCCAACGAGGGCGTGATCCTGGTCGCGGCGACCAACCGCCCCGACGTGCTGGACCCGGCCCTGCTCCGCCCCGGCCGCTTCGACCGGCAGGTGGTCGTCCCCCTGCCCGACGTCAAGGGCCGTGAGGGCATCCTCGAGGTACACACGCGAAAGATCATCAAGGCCGACGGGGTGGAGCTGGCCAAGATCGCGCGCGGCACGCCCGGCTTCAGCGGCGCCGACCTGCGCAACCTCGCCAACGAGGCCGCCTTGCTCGCCGCCCGGGAGGGCATGGACGAGGTGTCGCACCGGCACTTCGAGGCGGCCAAGGACAAGGTCATGATGGGGACCGAGCGCCGCTCCATGGTCCTCAGCGAGGACGAGAAGCGGGATATCGCCTACCACGAGGCCGGGCACGCCATCGTTGCCGGGCTGCTGCCAGGCGCCGATCCGGTGCACAAGGTCACGATCATTCCCCGCGGCCGCGCGCTGGGTCTGACCCAGCAGCTCCCCGTGGACGAACGCCACAACTACGACCGATCGTTCCTGCTGTCCTCCATCACCATCCTGATGGGGGGGCGCGCCGCCGAGGAGCTGGCGCTCGAGCGCGTGACCACGGGCGCGGGCAACGACATCAGCCGGGCCACGGAGCTGGCCCGCAAGATGGTCTGCGAGTGGGGCATGAGTCAGAAGATGGGCCCCCTGTCCTTTGGTTCCAAGGAGGAGCAGATATTCCTCGGTCGCGATATCTCGCGCCGCCAGGACTTCAGCGAACAGACAGCCATGCAGATCGACGAGGAGATCCACTCCCTCGTGGCCGCCTCCCACTCCAAGGCCCTCGAGCTGCTGCGCAGCCACATGGACGTCCTGCACGCGGTGGCCGACGCCCTCCTCCTCAAGGAATCGCTGGACGGCGCCGACGTCGAGCTCCTCCTGCGCGGCGACCAGGAGCCCGTTCCGGCCACCTGAACCGGCAACACCGTGTCCCTCCGATCCGTCGAACCCATCGAGCTGAGCTGGCGCGGCGGCGTGGTACGCAGCGGCCCAGCGCCGCTGGTGATGGGCATCCTCAACGTCACCCCCGACTCGTTCTCCGACGGAGGCCTGTTCTGCGATCGAGACGCCGCCGTGGAGCGCGCCCGATCCATGGTGGAGCGTGGCGCCGACGTGCTGGACGTGGGAGGGGAGTCCACACGCCCCGGCGCGGAGCCCGTCCCGCCGGCGCTCCAGATCGAGCGGGTCGTGCCGGTCATCGCCGCCATCGCCGATCTCGGCGTGCCGGTCTCGGTGGACACGGCCTGCGCCCACGTCGCCCGCGCAGCCCTCGACGCGGGCGCGGACTGGATCAACGACGTCACGGCCCTCTCCGATCCCGAGATGGGACCGCTGGCGGCCAGACGCGGCTGTCCGGTGGTGCTGATGCACATGCGCGGTGAGCCGCGCACGATGCAGCGCGACGTGCAGTACACCGACGTGGTGTCCGAGGTGGTAGACTACCTCCACGACCGCGGACGGTACGCGGAGTCCCTCGGGATCCCGCGCTGCAACGTGATCCTGGATCCGGGAATCGGCTTCGGAAAACGACCGGAGCACAACCTGGAGCTGCTTCGGGCCGTACCCCGGCTCGTGGACACGGGCTACGCCGTCGGGGTCGGCGCCTCGCGCAAGTCGTTCCTGGGGGCCTGCTTCGGCATGGAGCCCGGCGAGCGACGGATGGGTTCGGTGGCTGCCGCGCTGGCCGCCGCCGCTGGCGGAGCGCACCTGGTGAGGGTGCACGACGTGAAGGCCACACGTCGGGCAGTGGACGTTTTGGGCGGCATCGCCGCAGCTCGAGGGCTGTAGGGCGGGCGGAGACCGGGATGACCGAGCTGTTCGGAACTTTCCGATGGGTCGACCTGCTCGATGTCCTCATCCTCTACTACATCTTCTACCGCGCGCTGCTGATCCTGAAGGGTACGCGCGCCTTCCAGGTCCTGTTCGGGCTCGTGCTCATCTCGTTTCTGTACTTCCTCAGCGAGTGGCTCGAGCTCGTCACCATCAACTGGATCCTCAAGGAGCTGTTCGGTTACCTCGTCCTGGCCATCGTGATCATCTTCCAGATGGACATCCGCCGCGGCCTCGCCCGCATGGGTGTGCCGTTCATGGGGGCGGTCCAGAAGCAGGAGGAGGTGCAGCTGTTCGAGGAGATCTCCCGCGCCTGCTTCACCCTGGCCGGACGAGGGGAGGGCGCGCTGATCGCCGTGGAGCGGGACGCCGACCTGATCAGCATCGTCGGCGAGGGCACCGAGCTGGACGCCCAGGTCTCCGCAGCCCTGCTGGTGTCGATCTTCAACAAGCACGCCCCCATCCACGACGGCGCGGTGATCATCCGCAAGGGCCGCGTGGAGATGGCCGGGGCGTTCCTGCCCCTGTCGGGGAACCCGGACCTGGATCGCTACATGGGCACCCGCCACCGGGCGGCCATCGGCCTCACCGAGGAGGCCGACGCGCTGGTGTTCCTGGTCAGCGAGGAGTTCCAGACCGTGTCGCTGGTGGTGAGCGGGCGGGTGACCACGGTGGCCGACACCGACGCCCTGCGCCTGGCCGTGAACACGGCGACGCGCCAGAAGGAGGAGGACGAGGACGAGGAGGAGTCGATCCCCACCCACCCGTCCATGGAGTTCGCGGCGCTGACGTCCCAGTCCCCCGCCGAGTCGGGTGAAGAGGTGCGGACGATGGAGGAGGACGCATGACCGGCCAGGCACCGTCCCCCTCGCCCGTGAACCCGGCGTGGCGCGAGATCCGCCGGTTCTTCCGGGACGCCGTGCGCAACAACCTCAACCTCAAGATCATCGCCGCGGCCCTGGCCGTGGTGGCCTGGCTGCTGGTCCAGGGGCGGCCCACCGCCGAGGAGTACGCCACCATCCGGCTGGACTACTCTTGGCCCGAGGAGCTGGTGCTCGACGGAGAGCCGGTGGACCAGGTCCTGGTCAAGTGCGTGGGCCCGCGCGCCAACCTCCGCGAGATGACCCACCGTGACCTGCGCTACCGCATCGACCTCGGCGACGCCGCGGCCGGTGAGACGACCCTCAACCTCACGGGCATGCTGGTCGAGGACCTGCCCAGCAACCTTTCCATCACCACCATCAGCCCCGCGTCCCTGTCCTTCCGCTTCGACGAGCGCCTCACCAAGGCGGTCCAGGTGAGCGTGCCCACCCGGGGCGAGCCCGCGTTCGGGTTCGAGATCCAGGAGATCGTGGTCGAGCCCAACGTGGTGGCGCTGTCCGGGGCGAGCCCCGATCTGGAGCCCCTGGAGGAGGTGCGCACGCGGCCCCTCGATCTGGCGGGCCGGGACCGCAACTTCGCCGAGATCCTCTCGCTGGACCTGGGCTCGCTGCGCGCGCGCCCCGAACAGGACGCCGAGGTGTCGGTCTACGTGCGACTGGCCCAGGTGATCGAGGAGCGGGAGATGGAGGTCGCGGTCACCCTGCCCGAGGAGCTGGAGGGGGTGACCGTGGAGCCGGTCCACGCCACGGTGACCCTGCACGGACCCGCCCGCGAGCTCCACCGGGTCATGGCGGCGAGCATCCACGTGTACGTGGACGATCCCGACGTCACGTTCCGCAGCGGCAAGGCCCGCGTGGAGTACGCCCCCATGGGCAAGGGGGAGGGACAGCCCCGCGTGAGGGTCCAGGCAGAGGGGTTGCCCGAAGCCGTCGAGGTGAGGTCCCTCGAACCCTCCAGCTTCGCCCTGGTCCGGAGCGGACGTTGAGCCAGCGGCGGTATTTCGGCACCGACGGGATTCGCGGCAGGGCCGGCCAGCCCCCGCTGACGCCGGGCCTCGTGCTGCGCCTCGGGCGCGCCCTCGCGCGATCCAGGCCCGGGACGGTGGTCATCGGGCGAGACACCCGGCTCTCCTCGCCCGCCCTGCGCGACGCCCTGGCAGCGGGCCTCCTCGCCGACGGCGCCCACGTGGTGGATCTCGGCGTGATCCCCACGCCAGGGGTGGCCTGCGAGGTCCTGCGGCGCGGCGCCTCCGCCGGCATCGCCGTCACCGCCAGCCACAATCCCTACCAGGACAACGGCATCAAGGTGTTCGGACCGGACGGCACCAAGCTCGACGACGACGACGAGGCCCGCCTGGAGGCCGACCTGGACGCCCTGGACCCCGACGATCCCGGTGAGGTAGGCCGCTGGACCGAGGACGGCGCCGCCGCCCGCCGGGCCTACGTGGCGAGCCTGGCCCCGGATGCCCCCTTCGCCAGCGGCCTACACGTGCTCGTGGACGCCGCCAACGGCGCCGCGTCCGCGCTGGCGGCCGAGGTCCTGGAGGCCACCGGTGCAAGCGTGACGGCCCTGAGCTGCGACCCGGACGGGACCAACATCAACGTGGACTGCGGCGCCCTGCACCCGGCGCGGCTGTGCGAGCGCATCGTCGCCGGCGAGGCCCAGCTGGGCGTGGCCCTGGACGGGGACGCGGATCGGTGCGTGATGGCCGGGGAGGACGGACAGCTCATCGACGGCGACGTGCTCATCGCCCTGCTCGCCCTGCACCGAGGCCTCGACCGGGTCGTGGGTACGGTCATGACCAACGAGGGAGTCGTGCGGCACCTCCAGGATCGGGGCGTGGCCGTGACCCGCGCCGCGGTGGGGGATCGCAACGTCCTGCTCGCCATGCGGCGGGAGGGGGCGCTCCTGGGCGGCGAGTCCAGCGGACACGTGATCCAGCTGGACCTCAGCCCCACCGGCGACGGGCTGGCCACCGCCCTGGCCGCGCTGCGGTTGCGCCAGGACGCGGGCCGGCCCCTGTGCGAGCTGGCCGCCGAGATCCCCCGCTTCCCCTCGACGCTGCGCGCGGTGCGCGTCCGCGAGAAGGTCCCCCTGGACGAGGTCCCCGACCTGAAAGCGGTCATCGAGGGGGTGGAGGCCGGGCTGACCGGCCGCGGGCGGGTCCTGGTGCGCTATTCGGGGACCGAGCCGGTGTTGCGGGTGTTCGTGGAGGGCGCCGACGACGATCAGGTGCGTGCCTGCTGCGACGAGCTGGCGGCGACCGCCCATCGACTGCTGGGCGAGTAGGAGGAACGAGATGGCTCTGCTGGGTGTGAACATCGACCACGTGGCCACGCTGCGACAGGCGCGCGGTGCGGTCTACCCCGAACCCGTGATCGCCGCCGGGATCGCCGAGATGGCCGGCGCCGACCAGATCACCGTGCACATCCGCCAGGACCGCCGGCACATCCTCGACCGCGACCTTGAGGTGCTGGTCCAGACGGTCCAGACGCGACTGAACGTGGAGATGGCCGCCACCGGCGAGATGGTCGAGGTGGTGGGCGCGGTGCGGCCACAGCAGGCGACGCTGGTCCCGGAGCGGCCCGACGAGATCACCACCGAGGGAGGCCTCGACGTGGTCAGCCACGCCGGCGACGTGCGGCGCGCCACCGGGGCCCTGTCGGATCTGGGGATCGCCGTGAGCGTCTTCATCGACCCGGACGCGGCCCAGATCGCGGCCTCGGCCGATCTGGGCATCGACCACATCGAGTTCAACACCGCGGCCTACGCCGAGACGCCCGACGAGGCCGTCCGCGCCCGGGAGCTGAGCCGGCTGCTGACCGCGGTGGACGACGCCGCGAGGCACGATCTCCACGTGGCCGCGGGCCACGGGCTGCACTACCACAACGTGCAGCCCCTCGTGGCCAACCCGCACATCGAGGAGTTCAACATCGGTCACGCCATCATCTCCCGCGCGGTGTTCTCCGGGCTCGCCGAGGCCGTCCGGGAGATGAAGCGGCTGGTGGGATGAGCGTCCTCGGTATCGGCGTGGACGTGGTGGACCTCGTCCGCTTCCGGCGCACCCTCGACGATCTGGGCGAGCGCTTCGTCGAGCGCATCTTCACCTCCTCCGAGGCCGCGTACGCGGCGCGCAGCGACCGCCGGTACGCCGAGCGGCTCGCAGCCCGGTTCGCCGCCAAGGAGGCGTTCGGCAAGGCCACGGGGCGGGGCATGACCGAGAACACCCGGTGGCGGGAGATCGAGGTGGTGCACGACGCCCGGGGGCGGCCCGGCCTCGAGCTCCACGGCGAGACCCGCAGGTTCGCCGACGGCCTGGGCGTGACTTCCATCCACCTCTCGCTGAGCCACGACGGCCCCGTGGCCGAGGCCCTCGTGGTCCTCGAGGGGGCCGCTGCGACGGAGGACGACCCGTGATCGAGCTGCTGACCTCGACCGAGATGGCCGATCTCGACCGGCAGACCATCGAACAGGTGGGGATTCCCTCCATGGTGTTGATGGAGAACGCCGCCGACGGCTGCGCGCGCTCCATCGTGGACCGCTGGTCCGACCAGGTCGGCCGGGGCGTGGTGATCGTGGCGGGGCCTGGCAACAACGGCGGCGACGGCCACGTGATCGCCCGCAAGCTGGCCAACCGCGGGATCGCCGCGCAGGTGCTGTTGCTGGCCGACCCCGAGGGGATCCGCGGTGACGCCCGCACCAATCTGGACCTGTTGCCCGCGTTCGGCGTGCCGGTGACCCCGCTCCTCGACGAGGACGCCGTGCGGGCGGCCTCGACCCACCTGATCCACGCCGGGGTGGTGGTGGACGCCCTGTTCGGCACGGGGCTGGAGCGCCCCCTGGGCGGGCGCTTCGCGGCCATGGTGGAGGTGATCAACGGCGCTGGACGGCCCGTGATGGCCGTGGACATCCCCAGCGGCGTCAACGCCTCCACCGGCGAGGTCCTGGGGTGCGCGGTGCGGGCGGATCTCTCGGTGACGTTCTGCCGCCCCAAGCGCGGCCACTTCTTCCACCCCGGGGCGGCGGCCTGCGGCGAGGTGGAGGTGGTGGACATCGGCGTCCCGGAGGGGCGCGTCGTGGCCGCGTCCGTGGCCTCCGAGCTGCTGGGGCCGGACGCCCTGGCGCGGCTGTGCGAGACGCGCCCGGGTCGCTCCCACAAGGGGACGTACGGGCACCTGCTGATCCTGGCCGGGAGCGAGTCCATGCCGGGCGCGGCCGTGCTCGCCGCCAACGCCGCCCTCGTCGGCGGAGTGGGCCTGGTGACCCTGGCCGTGCCCCGGTGCGCGAGGCCCCTGCTTCGTGGCCTGGTGCCCGAGGTGATCGTGGCCACGCTGCCCTCGGACGGGGCCGGTTTCGCAGCCGAGGCCGCGGACCACCTCGCCCCGCTGCTGCAGGGCAAGACCGCCGTCGCCATCGGGCCTGGCGTGGGACGGGAACCTGGGACCGCGGCATTCGTGCGCCGCGCCGCGGACGAGATCGACCTGCCCGTGGTGGTGGATGCCGATGGCCTGCGTGCCCTGGAGAGGCGCCCGTCGGCCGTGGACGCGCCGCGCGTGTTGACCCCGCATCCGGGCGAGATGGCCGCGATGGTGGGGCTCACCCACGCCGAGGTCGAGGGGGATCGCCCGGGCGCGGTGTCGGCCGCGGCGAGGGATCACGGCGCCGTGGTGGTCCTCAAGGGGGCCGCGAGCCTGGTGGCCTCTCCCGAGGGCGCCCTCCTCGTCAACCCCACGGGCAACCCTGGAATGGCCTCGGCGGGCACCGGGGACGTGCTCACCGGGCTGCTGGGATCCCTCCTGGCCCAGCCGCGCCAGCTCGCGGGGGATACCCTCGGCGCGGCCGCAGCCGCGGTCTACCTCCACGGTCTGGCCGGTGATCTCGCAGCGGACGAGGTGGGAGAAGCCTCCCTGATGGCCTCGGACATCACAGGGGCCGTTCCGGCCGCCCTCGCCGCCGCCGCGGACGGCGAGCTGGAGGAGGCGTTTCGTTGGCGCTGATCCTGGACCTCCGCGGCCCCGAGGACACGCGGCGCCTGGGGCAGCTCCTCGGCGAGCTCGCAGGCCCGGGTACCCTGATCCGCCTCCTTGGACCCCTGGGGGCCGGCAAGACGGCCCTGGTCCAGGGCCTCGCGTCGGGTCTCGGCCTGGGCGATGAAGCCGGCGTCCGCAGCCCGTCCTTCGCGTTGATTCGAACCCATCCGGGGGGACGCCTGCCGCTGGTACACGTGGACCTCTACCGCCTCGGGGATCCCGACGAGCTCGTGGACCTCGGACTGGACGAGCACCTGTCCGGCGAGGCGGTCACCGCCGTGGAGTGGGCCGACCGATTCGAGGGTGTCCTGCCCCGCGACGGGGCGTGGGAGATCCAGCTGGACTACACCGAGAGTGGCGGTCGCGTCGTCGAGATCCGCGGGGACGAGGAGTTCGTCTCGGCCGTGCGCGCTGCAACTGCCCGCGGTTCTGTGGAAAACTCGGATTGAACGAGCGTTCGAGCCCGTGTTCCGGCCGCCCTGACCCCCGACGGTTCGCGCAAGTCCCCGTCATCCCTGAGACTGTAGGCCTGTCAAGCGTTTTTGATGTTCGCCACAAAAAGAAATTCCTGTGCAAAACCGGCGTATCTGCTGGATGTTCCGGTAGTTTTCCACACCCTGTGCATTGTTGCGGATCCGCCATTGATCCGGTGCCCGGGAGCCAGGTAGCTTTGGGGTCTCATTGACAGCAGGTTTCGCGGAAGACCTTCCCCGGGCAGCCCCCGCCCGCTAACAGGCAACCGAACTCGTCGGCGGCTGTTGGGCAGCAACGGGTGGAGGGTGGGTTCCGGGCCACCGGGCACGCCACTTCCGGACAAGTGAGGGCGACCGGGCCTCGCCGGCTCGAGTGGAATCGAGACAGCGCGCTGGAAGGGGAGGGTATTTCGACCTGCTATGGGGAGGGCTTCGGCCCTCCCCATTCTCGTTCTGGGTCCCCTGCCTCGGGGACGGCGAACACCGCCAGATCGTGATCCTCGTAAACCGGCGCGCCCAGGGTGCTGCCGAGGAAGGCGCGCAGCGCACAGTCTCGCGGCAAGGACATGCGCAGCCGCGGCTCCCACCGCATCTCGTGGTGCAGGATCACGTACCGCAGCCCCATCTCCGCGAGGTGCTCCTGGGCCCTGTGCACGTCGGACAGGTACAGGGTCCGGTAGTGGTCGTGGATGTCCACGAAGGTCAGGTTCACCCGATCGGGCAGCTCCTCCTTTTGCAGGTTGTACGACCGCAGCAGGATGGGGTTGGCCTTGAGCAGGCTGACGTTGGGGATGCCGTTCTCGCCGAAGTACCTCGGCACGCTGCCGTTGAACACCGCCTTGCCGTGCACGGTCTGGAAGTACAGGTAGCGGCTGTCGATGATGCCGAAGTCCAGGGGGAAGGTGATCACGCCGAAGTCACCGGGCTCGTCGGCCAGCCGCTCGTAGAACGGGCTGATCTCGGCGCGCGGCACGGAGCGGACCGACCACTTGTAAAGGAGCTCCCCGTACGATCCCACCAGGATGAGCCCCGCCATCAGCGCCGCGGTGGTGCGGCGCGGCAGCTCCATGAGCCGCTGGACGCCAAATCCCAGGGCCACGCCCGCGCACAGCAGGGCGTAGTTGAACATCCGGTGAGGGAAGTGGATGTTGTCGAAGAACGGCAGGTACATGTACGCGTACTTGAAGGGCAGGGGGTAGGTGGTGGGGCTGCCCCCCTTGGGGACGTACACGTACACGGGCCCCAGGCACAGCGCGAAGAACACCGCCGAGGCCACGACCCACGGCAGGCATCGGCGCGGCGCGAACATCAGGGCGAAGGCCAGCAGCACGAACGCGAAGTAGTAGGTGTCCGCGTCCTCCTTGTTGTACTCGTGGGTGTCCAGCACGTCGCCGTTGTCCACCCGGTTGTGCGGCAGGTACCGCTCGGCCGGATAGCTGTTGAGCATGGGCAGGGCGAGGCCACCGATGTCCGTCAGCTCGTGCTCGACGAAGAACGACGCCGCGTAGTCCTGGTTCTGCTCGCGCTTGGCCGACAGGAACGACAGCACCAGCGGCAGCAGCAGCAGCAGGATCACCCCGCACATCAGCGCCACCGCCCGGACCTTGGCCCAGCTCAGGGTCCGCACCGAGGCCAGCAACAGGATCGCGCTGAGGATCACCAGGTTGTGCATCACCGTCAGGTTGGTGAGCCCCGCCAGGGTGCACAGCACGCCGGCGCCCAGCGCGTCTTGCCAGCGCCCCAGCCTCAACACCCGGCACAGCAGGGTCAGGTACAGGCACATCCACAGCCACAGGCCGCTCTCGAGGTTGCCGGTGTTCACCGACCAGGCCGTGGCGCCGGCAAAGCACAGCAGCAGCCCGCAGACGAACCCGGCGACCCGGCTGCCCGTGAGGCTCCGCACGAGAACGAAGCCGCCCACGCCGTTGCCCAGGAACACCAGCAACACCACCAGCAGGTAGGTCACCGGCGCGGGGAACACCAGGGCGATCAGGCCGCCCAGCAGCTTGAGGAAGGGGTCCCCCTGCACCGTGAGGGTGTCCAGGCCCTCGGGGAAGAACTCCGCGTCCGTGTGATAGAGGACCGGCTCGCCCTTGTAGAACCGCTGGAACTCCCACAGGTTCCAGTAGTGGACGTTCCAGTCCACCAGGGACCAGCTCACCGCCTCGAAGTCACCGCCCGGGTCGTCCTCGAGGGGGTTGAACCCGATGGTGGCCAGCGCCAGCGTGAGCAGAACCGCGTAGGCGGCCAGGGCGATCCCGGCCTCGCGGACGCCGCGACGCCAGGGTATCCGGGGATCCGGCGTGGGTTCGCTGGTTTCTGGAGCTTCGTTCACGTCAACCTCGACGAGGTCCCATGATCCTCGTATCCGCAGCTGCCTGCAACGGCGCCCGCCGACTTGGGACCGTTGACAGCGTCGCCTGCCGCGCCTACCGTGCGCCCCGATGCCGACCGTGGCCCTCCATACGCTGGGTTGCCGCACCAACCAGGCCGAGCTGGATCGGATGCGACGCGCCCTCGCAGCGACCGGCGAGACCGTCGACTTCGTCCCCTGGGACGAGGTGGCGGACGTGTACGTGCTGCACACCTGCACGGTGACCGCGCGGGCAGACCGGCAGTGCCGTCAGCGGATCCACCAGGCGCGCCGGCGCGCACCGGGCGCCCGGATCGTCGTGACGGGCTGCTATGCGGAGATGTCCCGCAGCACCCTCGAGGCCATCGAGGGGGTGTCGGTGGTGCTGGGGATGGAGGAGCGGGGGAGGGTAGTGGAGGAGGTCGTGGGGGAGGGGGCACGGGCACGGGCACGGGCACGGGCACGGGCACGGGCACGGGCAGGGGAGAAGAGCGCGCGGGCGCGCGCTCTTCTGAAGGTCCAGGAAGGATGCGATTCGAGGTGCGCGTACTGCGTGGTGCCGATGGCGCGGGGGAGGTCGAGGAGCCGGGGGATCGGGGAGGTGATGGGGGAGGCGAGGGAGCTGGTGGGGGAGGGGTACCCGGAGATCGTGGTGTGCGGGACGCACATCGGGCGCTGGGGGGCGGATCTGGGGGAAGGTGGGGCGCTGGCGGATCTCGTGGGGAGGCTGCTGGAGGAGGTCCAGGGATCCCGCCTGAGGCTGTCTTCGCTGGATCCCCACGAGCTGACGGACGAGCTGCTGGCGTTGATCGCGTCCGAGGAGCGTATCTGCCGGCACCTGCACCTGTCCCTGCAGCACACGTCGGACCGCGTGCTGAGGGCGATGAACCGGCCCAGGGGTGGTCTGGAGACGGTGTGGGCGGCTGCGGAGGCGGTGCCCGGGATTGCCATCGGCGCGGACGTGATCTGCGGATTCCCGGGTGAGGAGGAGGAGGACTTCGCGTCCCTGCTGTCGCAGCTGGGCGAGGCCCCCCTGGCCTACCTGCACGTGTTCGGCTTCAGCCCCAGGCCCGGGACCGTGGCAGCGACGATGCCCGGCGGGTTGCCGTCGCGGGAGCGTGCGCGGCGCGTGACCGCGTTGCGGGAGCTGTCGGAGAACCAGCTGAGGCCCGCGTTCCTCCAGACCCTGGTGGGCGAGACCGTCGACGTGGTCGTGGAGGGGCGGCGAGATCAGCGCCTCCGCGGCATCTCGTCCCGATACGCGGCGGTGGAGTTCGAGGGCCCCGACGACATCCTGGGCCAGCGCGCCCGGGTCGCGGTGACGTCGCGGGAGGGGGACGGACTCCGGGGGATGCTACTATGAGCCCGATGACACGCCCCGAACGCCTCCTGTCCCTGTCGGGACGGTTGGGTCACCGGTTCTCCGACACCACCCTGCTCGAGACCGCGTTGACCCACCGCAGCTTCGCCAACGAGGTCCGCGACGACGCGGTCCGCGACAACGAGCGCCTGGAGTTCCTGGGCGACGCGGTGATCGACCTGTACGTGTCCGAGAAGCTGTTCGCGCGCAAGCCGCAGTGGGCCGAGGGCGAGCTGAGCCGGGCACGAGCCGCGCTGGTCAACGAGAAGGCCCTGGCCGACGTGGGCCGTCACCTGGGACTGGGCACGCTGCTGCAGCTGGGCAAGGGGGAGAGCAAGACCGGCGGCCGCCACAAGGACTCCATCCTCTGCGGCGCCGTGGAGGCGGCGGTCGGCGCGACCTTCCTCGACGGCGGCATCGAGGCCGCCTGGAACTCGCTGGACCTGCTGCTGGAGTCCCGGATCCGGGGCCTGGACGGCGGGCGCCGGATCGGCGAGGACGCCAAGACCGCCCTGCAGGAGTACCTCGCTGGTGGCAGCGCGCCGCCGCCGAGGTACGCCGTGCTCGCCGAGGAGGGGCCGCCACACCAGCGGACGTTCACCGTCTCGGTGAGCCGCGACGGTGAGACCCTCGCGATCGGATCGGGACCGAGCAAGAAGGTGGCGGAGCAACGCGCCGCAGCCGCGGCGCTGATCCACCTCGAGCGGATGGCGAGCTGATGGTCGAGCGGTTCCCCAGCGCCGCCTCGGCGGACCGGGACACGCCCGCGCCCAGGGTGGTGCCCCTGCAGATCCCCCACGGCCACTGCGGCCCGGCGTGCCCATTCTGCCCCGCCGAGACCGACGAGGCCGAGCTGGCCGAGCTGATGCTCCAACCCGGCGACGTGGCCGCGGCCATGCTGCGGTACTCGGACGGGGAAGAGCCGCGCGCGGGCACCCTGCTGGCGTTCTACGGGACGCCGCTGCCGGCCCTCCCCCACGGCCTCCGCGCGCCGCTGCTCGACGCAGCAGAGCGCCAGTTCCGCTCCGAGCGGGTCGACGGCATTCGCATCACCTGCGATCCGCTGCGCCTGGCGCGCGCCCCCCTGGGTGAGTGGCGCGCCCGCGGCGTTCGCTCGGTGGAGGTCCCGCTCCTGTCCACGGAGCCGCGGGTGCTGCGGGAGTGGGGGATCGAGGGCCACTCGGCCCTGATGCGGGACCTGGCGCCGAGGGTCGGCTTCGACATCCCCGAGCTGGGTATCCTGCTCGTCCCGGGGCTCCCGGGGGACAGCCACGAGGGGGCGATCCGGACCGCCAAACGCGTGGCCGCCATGCAGCCGGCCTACGTGCGCATCCTGCCGGCCATGGCCCTGGAGGGCACCCGCCTCGAGACGTGGTGGCGCAGCGGCGCCTGGGACCCCATGACCCTGGATCAGGCCGTGAGCACCTGCGCGGCCATGGCGGGCGTGTTCCGCGACGCGCGTATCCCCGTGGCGCGGATGGGCATGCAGCCCCAGTTCGACCTCGTGCGGGGACCGCGTGTCCTCGAAGGCCCCTACCACCCATCCCTGCGCCAGCTGGTGGAGTCGCGCCTGTTCCGGCGGATGATTTTCGAGCAGGTGGGCTTGTGTATCCGCCGTGGACGCGTCACCCTGCGCTTCCACCCGGCAGACGAGTCCTACGTGCGGGGCCCCATGAACGGAACCCTCAGAGAGATGCGCAAACGCCTCGGCTTCGAGGACGTGGAGCTGGTCGCGGACAGCGCGCTGTCCCGCGGCCGCCCCGAGGTGGAGGTGGACCCGTGACCGACGAACACCGTTCGGGAGTCGTCGCCGTCGTCGGACGGCCCAATGTGGGCAAATCGACGCTGATCAACCGCTTGCTCGGCTTCAAGGTGAGCATCGTCAGCTCGCGTCCCCAGACCACCCGGAACCGGGTGCGTGGCATCTACAACGGCGACGGCATACAGGTGGCCTTCGTGGACACGCCCGGCATCTGGCGCGGCCTCGAGGGCAGGCCCCTGCACGATCGGATGCGCCGCGAGGCGACCCAGGCCCTGTCCGGCGTGGACGCGGCGCTGTGGCTCATCGATCCCCGCCGGGAGGCCGATCCCCAGCGCAACGCGTGGATGTTCGAGCTGCTCGAGCTGCCGACGATCCTGGCCATCAACAAGATCGATCTGGACGACCGCCGCATGCTGCTGCCCATCCTCGCCGCGTACGGAGAGACCGGACACTTCCGCGCGCTGGTGCCCATCAGCGCCCGCAAGGGCGACGGCCTGGACGCCCTGATGGACGAGGTCCGCAAGACGCTGCCCGAGTCGCCGCCGCTGTTCCCCGACGACATGATCACCGACTCCTCGGAGCGGTTCCTGTGCGCCGAGATCATCCGCGAGAAGGTGTTCCGCCGCACCGGCCAGGAGATCCCCTACGCCGCAGCCGTGGAGATCGAGAAGTTCGACGAGCGAGAGGATGCCCCCGACCAGCCCGTGCGCATCTTCGCGCGCGTGCTCGTGGAGAAGGACAGCCAGTGCAAGATCGTGGTGGGCAAGGGCGGCAAGATGATCGCCGCCATCGGGACCGCGGCGCGGCAGGACATCGAGCGACTCCTGGGGCGCAGCGCCTACCTGGAGCTCCACGTGAGCGTGGCGCGGGACTGGTCGCGTCGCCCCGGTTCCGTGGAACGACTCGGGCACTTCGAGGACTGAGATGAAACCCGTGGTCAGCATCGTCGGCCGACCCAACGTGGGCAAGTCGAGCCTGTTCAACCGCATCCTGGGCCGCACCAAGGCCCTGGTGCAGGACACGCCCGGGGTCACGCGGGACCGCAACTACGCGGTCGCCGAGTACGCGGGGCGCTCGTTCATCCTCGTGGACACGGGGGGGTACGAGGACGAGGAGATCGCGCCGGACGACCGCAAGGTGCTGGCGCGGATCATCCGGGATGCGGCCACCGAGGCGGTGCAGGAGGCCGACGTGGTGGTCGTCCTCCTCGACGGCAAGGACGGCCTCAATCCCGTGGATCGGGATCTGGTGGACGCGGTGAGGCGCGCCGGCAAGCCCGTGGTCCACGCCGTGAACAAGATCGATCACCCCAAGCACGTCCAGCGCATGTACGAGTTCTTCGAGCTCGGGGTGGAGGACGCGATCCCGGTCTCCGCGGCCCATGGGCTCGGCGTGGACGAGGTGATGGACGCCGTACTCGCGTTGCTTCCCGAGGAGCGCCAGGGCCCCGACCTGCCCGAGCCGTGGGCAGAGGAGGGCCGCAAGCCCCGCCGGCGCCGGCGCAGGCTGTCCGACCAGATGCCCGAGGAGCTGGTCACCGGACCCGACAGGGGAGGGGACCCCGAGGCGAAGACGGCAGGGGAGGGGGCGGCGCTCGAGGACGACGAGGACTTCGTGCTGCGCATCGCCGTGCTCGGCCGGCCCAACGCCGGCAAGTCGACCCTGGTCAACCGCCTGCTGGGCTACGAGCGCTCCATCGTCAGCGAGGTCGCGGGCACCACCCGCGACTCCATCGACACCTACATGGAGGTGAACGGTCGGCGCCTCATCCTCATCGACACCGCAGGTGTGCGGCGCCGCGCGAGGGTATCCGAGCGCGTCGAGCACATGACGGTCAAGCGCGCCCTGAAGATGGTGGAGGCAGCCCACGTGGTGCTGCTGATGCTCGACGCCACCGAGGGGGTCACCGATCAGGACGCGCGCCTGGGCGAGCTCGCACGCGTGCGAGGCCGCGGGCTGATCCTCGTGGCGAACAAGTGGGATCAGCTCAAGGGCCGCAAGGGGGCCGTGAAGGAGCTCCACGAGTCCATCGAGCGGCAGATGCCACACATGTCGTTCGCGCCCGTGGTGCACCTGTCCGCCCTCACCGGCAAGGGCGTCAAGCGTCTCTGGCCCGCCCTGGACGCCGTGGACGCTGCACACCGCAAGCGCATCGAGACGGGCCCCCTCAACCGCTGGCTCGAGCAGTCCCTGGCCGCCCAGTCGCCGCCGCTGCACCACCACCGGGCCATCCGCATGTACTACGCCACCCAGGTGGCGATCCGGCCGCCGCGGGTCGTGGTGTTCTGCAACATGCCCGACGGGGTCGCCACCCACTACCGGCGCTACCTCGTCAACCGGATGCGGGCTGATTTCGACCTGAACGGCACGCCCGTGCTGATGACCTTCCGCAAGCGTTGACGGCGCTGTGCCGCGCCGATATAAGGTTCCGATCCCCGGATCCCGAGGCCGGGGTCCGCTCAGGAGCAGCCATGGTCTACGCGAAGAAGAAGAAGCCGGTCCGCCGTAAGGACACCACCCCCGAGCCGCCGAAGCAGGAAGAGATCATCGGAGCGGTGGACAAGGCGGTGAACGCCATCGCCATGCAGTGGAAACCCATCTCCGGGGTGGTCCTCGGCATCGCCGTGATCCTCGGCGCCGTCTCCCTGTACAACTCCTCCCGCGCGAACAAGGAGGATGCCGCTGCGGCCATGCTCTACGACGCCGAGATGGAGCTTCCGGATCCCGCCGGGTTCGCCCTGTCGCCCTCCGACGCCCTCGACGCCGACCAGCGCGCCGAGGAGCTGCGCGCCGCGGTGCCCGGATTCCAGGAGATCATCGACGAGCACGGCGGCACGGTCAGCGCCGACATCGCCGCCCTCGAGGCCGGTCACGCCCTGTTCGAGGCCGGAGACGTCGAGGGCGCCGCCGTGCGGTACGCCGAGGCCGAGGGCTCGAGGTCCCGCCTGGTGCGCCTGCTCGCGGTGAGCGCCCACGCCACTGCCCTCGAGACGCTTGAGAAGCACGAGGACGCGGCCACCAAGTTCCGTCTGCTGGTGGACGAGGCCTCCGGCGCCATCAAGGAGTACGCCTACGTGGACCTGGTCCGTGTCCAGGAGACCTCGGGCGACGCCGACGCCGCCCTGGCTACCTGCCGCGAGTTCGAGACCGAGCTGCCCGACTCGCCGTTGCTCGGTTCGATCCAGGACCGCATCCGCGCCCTGGGAGGCGATGTCGTCGAGGCCGAACCCCTCGCCGAGACCACCCAGGAGACCTTGTGAGGCCCATCGCCGCCGCCCTGATCCTCACCTCCCTGTGCGCCATCACCGGCTGCGCCTACCTGCGCGGCGTCGGTGGTCCCCGAGAGTTCGACCCCATCGCCGACGAACCGCTGCCCGCCCAGCCCGGCGCGCGCCACGACGGCGCCCTCCGGCTCCCCCTGGTGGAGGAGTGGACCTGGACGCTTCCCGACCCCGGCATCTGGGATCTCAGCCGCTTCGAGCGCGGCCAGCCCGCCGTGGCCGCAGACCGCGTCTTCATCGGCAACAGCCGCATGGCCGGCCTGACCGTCCTCGACCGCGACACCGGCGCCAGGCTCTTCCACGTGGACACGATCAACCCCGTGCAGTCGCCCGCCCAGGTCCTCGGCGACCGCGTCCTCGTCGCCGACACCGGCGGCTACGTCTATCTCCTCGACTGGGACGGCAACACCCTATGGCGCTACCACGCCGGCGGTCCCATCTACCGCGAGCCCGTCATCCACGGCGAGCAGATCCTCATCGGCACCAGCACCGATCTCCTCATCTCGCTCGCCATCGAGACCGGCCAGTGGCGCTGGAGCTTCCGCCCCGAAGAGACCCTGGTCCGCAACGAGCTCAGCGTGCTCGGCTCCTCGCGCCCCGAGGTCCACGACGGCAAGGTCTACATGGGCCTCAGCGACGGCCGCGTCGTCTGCCTCGACGCCCACAGCGGGATTCTCCAGTGGGAGCAGCAGATCGGTGAGGGGCGCTTCCTCGACGTGGACTCGCCGCCCATAATCACCGAAGAGGAACTCCTGGTCGTCGGCGGCTACTCCGGACCCATCGTCGCCCTCGACATCGAGACCCGCGCCATCGCCTGGCGCATCGACCAGGGCATCGTCGGCGACCTGTTGTACCAGTACGGCCGCGTGTACTACGCCGACACCGAGGGCGCGCTCCATTGCCTCGTCGCCGCCGACGGCTCCGAGGAGTGGACGTTCAAGCCCAAGGCCACCAAGGAGCTGATGAACTCGCCGGTCGGATCCGGCCGGACGCTCCTGGTGACCCTCAACAGCGGCCAGCTCTTCGCCATCGACGCTTTCGCAGGCGACGTGCTCTGGCGACACGAGCCCCACAAGAGTCTGCTCGGCGCCGGCATGTCGCCGACCATCGCCGGCCGCCAGGTGCTGTTGTTGACGGGGGACGGGGTTCTGCGGAGCCTGCGCGCACCGCCAGGGTTCTACGACACGCTCGATGAGGAGCCGGCGCATCGGGACTCCCGCGAGCTGACCTGGTAACCCAGTTCAACGTCCGATAAGGTATATTATGTCAACTCGCGGAGCGAGTTGGACATAATATGGGTCCGTCTTATGTCACACTGCGCGTGACATAAGACGGACTGGGAGGCGGACGGACTGGGAAGGCCTGTTGGCCTGCCCGCGGGGTTTGGGGCCGGCGAGCCCTGCGGGCTCGCGTGGCCCGGTTGATTGGCGGACCGGGACGAAGGGAAGCCTGTTGGCCTGCCCGCGGGGCATTCCAAGCCCCGCGCGGGCGTCAACGCTGGTCAACCGTCTGGTTCTTGTCGTCTTTTCCTTGCCTACGCCCCTGCTGGCGCTGACGCGGCTCGTGGCAGGCACGGATTGCGACCCACCTCTCCACTGGAAAGACGCAAGACCAGACTTGACCAGGCACCGCCCCCAAGGAGATCCGATCCAACTCCCAAGCCCCTCCTCCACAACCTTTCATTCACCCCAACACACGGCGATCGGGAAATGCGCGTGACATAAGACGGACCGGGAGGCGGACGGACCGGGAAGGCCTGTTGGCCTGCCCGCGGGGCATTCCAAGCTCCGCGCGGGCGTCAACGCTGGTCAACTGTCTGGTTCTTGTCGTCTTTTACCTGCCTACCGCTCGGCTGGCGCCGATGCGGCTCGTGGCAGGCACGGATTGCGACCCGCCACTCTCCACTGGGGAGGCGGACGGACTGAGAAGGCCTGTTGGCCTGCCCGCGGGGCATTCCAAGCTCCGCGCGGGCGTCAACGCTGGTCAACTGTCTGGTTCTTGTCGTCTTTTCCTTGCCTACTCCCTTACTGGCGCCGATGCAGCTCGTGGCAGGCACGGATTGCGACCCGCCTCTCCACTGGAAAGACGCAAGACCAGACTTGACCAGGCACCGCCCCCAAGGAG
>CAYRNR010000016.1:0-77904 GCA_964425605.1 uncultured Rickettsiales bacterium
CGGTGGTGCGGTTGCGGCTGTCGTCTGCGCGGGCGAAGGGTTCGAAGAGGCGCCCTCGCTCGGACTCGGGGATGCCCGGGCCGTCGTCGTCCACCGTCACGGCGAGCGCGCCGTCGGCGGCCCTCGACGCGGTCACGCGGACCTGAGCGCTGGCGTGCCGCAGCGCGTTGGACACGAGGTTGTGCACCACACGGTCGAAGGACCTCGCGTGCACACGGGCGCTGCCCACGTCATCCAGACCATCGGTGCGGACCTCGATCTCGGGATAGCGGTCGGCATCGCGCCGGGCTTGCTGCTGCACGGCGTCGGCCACGTCCACGTCCTCCAGCCCCAGCTCGGCCGTGCCCACGTCGTAGCGGCTGAACACCAGCAGCTCGCCCACGAGCTGGTCGAGTTCCTCGAGCTCCTCGCGCAGATCGGCCTGGCGGCGCGCCTTCTCCTCGTCGTCTCCGGCCAGCTCCACCATCTCCAGGCCGAACTGGATGCGCGAGATGGGGGTGCGGATCTCGTGCGCGACGGCCTGGACCAGCTGGCGCTGTCTGGCCAGCAGCTCCTCGACCTTGTCGGCCATGGTGTTGAAGTGACGCTCGAGCTTGCCCAGCGCGTTGGGCGGGCCCACGGGGACCCGGGCGTCGAGGGCGCCCTCGCCGATGGCTCGCGCCGCGTGGTCGATCCGACGGAGCCGGCGCACGGTGGGGATCAGCGGCAACGTGGTGAACACGACGACGAGGGCGAGGATCAGGGCGACGGTCTTGGTCACGTCGGCGGGGTGGGGCTCGAACAGGCCCTGGATCGGGCCGATGGTCACCACGTGGGCCCCGTCGCGCAGCGGGATGTAGAGGCTCACCCCCGCCGAGCCCCCGGACCAGCCCTTGTCGCCCCTCGCGAGGCGCTCGGCCACCACGTCGGACACCTCGACCTCGCCTAGACGGGCCAGCTCCACGGGCGCCTCGACGATCTGCTCGTAGCTCGCCAGGACGCCGGGGAGCTCGGCCTCGGACACGCCCTCGGTCATGTCCCACAGCACCACCGCCGGGAGGTGTCCCATCGGCGGCGCCACCCGGGAGCGGTAGTCGTCGATGGAGTCGCGGACGATGTGCACGGTCCCCACGAAGCTCAGGACCACGGCGAGGGCCATGGCCACGGCCCACTCGAAGTACAGGCGCTTCACGGAGCCACCGCGAGCTGGTAGCCCACGCCGCGGACGGACTTGATCCGCGCCGGCCGGTTCGCGTCGTCGCCGAGCTTGCGGCGCAGCGTGGCGACCCGCTGGTCCACCGACCGGTCGAGCCCGTCCCACTCGATGCCGCGCAGCTCCTCGTAGATGCGGTCGCGGGACAGGGCCTCTCCGGCGTGGCGCGCGAGCAGCCACAGCAGGTCGAACTCGGACGAGGTGAGGTCGAGGGGGTCGCCAGCGAGGGTGGCCGCGCGGCTGGCGGCGTCCACGACGAGGTCGCCCACCTGTATCCGGCGGTCCTGGACGGCGGAGGTGGGCGCGGCACGCCTCAGCAGCGTGCGCACCCTGGCGAGCAGCTTGCGCGGGCTGGCCGGCTTGGCGACGTAGTCGTCGGCGCCTAGCTCGAGTCCCACCACCTCGTCCACCTCGTCGCCCAGGGCCGTGAGCATCAGGATCGGCCCGGCGAACCGATCGCGGACCTGCTTGCAGACCTGGAGCCCATCCATGCCGGGCAGCATCACATCGAGGATCACGAGATCCGGGGCCTCGGACAGGATGCGGTCCACGGCCCGGTCACCGCGGCCCTCGATGGACACGTCGAACTCCCCGGTGGTCTCGAGGAAGTCCTTGATCAGATGGGACAGCTTGTGGTCGTCCTCCACCAGCAGGATGCGCACGACCATGAACGCTCCGTTCTCGCCGCGGACCGGCGGGATTGCGGCGGCCTCGAACATCATCGCACCGCGACCCCAAGCATGTCCTGGCCGGTGGCCCGCAGCAAGGACAGCAGCGCCAGGTCCGCCTCGAGGCGGGTCGTGGCGACGTTCACCTCGGCGGTGGCCGTGTTGCGGCGAGCGTCGGTGACCTCCAGCGAGGAGCCCGCGCCGGCCTCGTACGCGTCCAGGGTCAGCTGCAGCGCCTCGGCCGCCAGCTCGGCCTGCTGGCCAGCGATGTCCACGGCCGCCACGGCAGTGTCACGGTCTCGGCGCGCGCCGCGGACCTCGGCCGCGGCCTGCCACCGGGCATCCTCGAGCTGGACCTCGGCCTGGCGCAAGCCGGCCTTGCGCTCGCGCAGCTCGACGTACCGGAAGTGGTCGTAGATGGGGATGTCCAGCGAGGCCACGAGGTACCAGCGGGAGGGATCGGTCGAGCCCATGTCGCCGGGCTCGGTGAACTGGTAGCTCGCCTGGAACGCCAGGTCCACCGAGGGCGCGAACCGGGCGCGCGTCGCGTGAATCTGCGCGCGGGCGACGTCGACGCCTGCCCCCGCTCGGACCAGATCCGTGCGGCGGGGCAGGGCCAGCTCCACGAGCTCGTCGTCGGTGCCCACCGGGGCGGCGAGGACCGGAGCCGCCGTGGGGATCGGGAGACCGCCCAGCCCCGTGATCACGCCCAGCGTGTCGCGCGAGGTCTCCCACGCCAGCGTGGCGTCGAGCAGATCCTGCCGCGCCTGGGCGAGGTCCGCCTCGGCGCGGACCTGATCGATGCGCAGGCCGGTGCCCGCCTCGACCCTGGCCAGGGCCACCTCCAGGTGATGCTCGGCCGACGTCACCTGAGCCTCGGCCAGCTCCACCAGGGTCCCGGTCATGCGCGCCGCGTACCAGGCCTGGGCCACACCCAGCAGTAGCTCCTGACGCGTGTCCTCCACACTGGCCCCGGTCAGCTCCGTGCCGACCTTCGCCGCGCGGATCGAGGTCCACGCCTCCACATCGATGACCGACATCGCCACGGTCAGCGAGCCGCTCAGATCGTCGCGCCGGCTGACCACCATCGGCTCGCTCTCGGACGAGGTGTCCAGCTCGAACGGCAGCCCCTCCAGGGACTCCTCGAGGGTCGCGGTGAGGGCCGAGGTCATGTCCACGGTGTCCTCGTGGTCCGCGCGACGGTAGGTCGCGCCCGCGCTGGCCACGGGCAGCACGAGCCCCACGGCCCGGCTCAGCTGGGCGTCGGAGCGGTCCAGCTCGAACCGGACACCCTCCAGGGTCAGGTTGCGTTCGTCCGCGGCGTTCAGCGCGCCGTGGAGGGTCAGCGGCGCCCCGTCTGGCGGGACCTCCGCGGCGAACGAGGGCGCCGTGATCGTGGTCAACGCGAGGATCGGAAGGAGAATCGTGAGAATCGTCGAACGCATGATGATGTTCCTCAGGCCGCCTCGGGGCGCGCCTCGTGGACGGACTCGCCGCGCGGCTCGTCCTTGCGGGCGAACACGGTGTAGATGGTCGGGACCACGAACAGGGTCAGGGCGGTGGCCACCCCCATGCCGCCGATGACGGCGCGGGCCATGCCGCTCCACTGCTCGGCGCCAGCGCCGAGCTCCATGGCCATCGGGACCATGCACAGGATGGTCGTGAGGCTGGTCAGCAGCACCGGCCGCAGGCGCATCCGGCACGCCTCGACGATGGCCTGCAGGCGGCGCCGGCCCTGGTCGCGCAGCTGGTTGGCCGCGTCCACCATGACGATGCCGTTGTTGACCACGATGCCCACCAGCATGATCACGCCGATGAGCGCGGACACGTCCAGCGCCGTGCCGGTCGCCACGAGCATCCACACGACGCCCATCAACGCCAGGGGCACCGTGAACAGGATGATCAGCGGCTGGCGGAACGACTCGAACTGGCCGGCCATGACCATGTAGACCAGCGCGATGGACGCCAGCAGGGCCAGACCGAGCATGGCGAACGACTCGGTGAAGTCCTCGGCCGAGCCGGCCACCGCGTAGTCGAAGCCATCGGGCCAATCCGCGCCGGCGAGGGTGGCCTCCACGGCGGAGATGGCCCCGCCGAGATCCTTGTGGTGCTCGCGGCCGTCCGCGGTCGTGTACTGCTCGGCCAGGTACACCGTCAGCGACGTGGTGCGGGTCTGGTCGAGGCGCGTGATGGTGCTCGGCGCCAGCGACTCGCGAATGTCGGCGACGCTGTCCAGCCGGACGACCTCTCCGGCGGACGTCGTCAGCGGCAGGCGCCGCAGCTCGTCCAGGTCGTCCCGGTACGCCGCGTCGTACTGCACACGGATGTCGGTGTCGTCTCCGTCCTCGGTGAACAGCCCGGCGCTCCGTCCCTGGAACGCCGTGGAGATGGACTGCCCCACCCTTGACGCCGTGAGGCCCACGTGGGCGAGCTTGGCCCGGTCGAACACCACCTCCACCTGGGGAGCCTGGTCGTCCAGCGAGTAGGCGACCTCGCTGACCTCCGGCATCGCCACCAGCTGGTCGCGCAGGTCCTGGCCCAGCTGCCGCGAGACCTCCAGGTCGTGGCCCCGGACCTCCACGGTGAGGTCACCCTCGCCACCCATGGGATTGAACCGCGGACCCACGCGGACATCCACGCCGGGCACCGCGCTGAGGGCCTCACGCAGCGAGCGCTCGATCTCGACCAGCCCTCGATCGCGCTCCCCGATGGGGACCAGCGTCACGGTCAGCTCCCCCTCGTGGTCGCCCTCTGCGAACAGCGCCGTGAACCCCGATCCCGCGCCCGCCTGCATCAGCGTGTGGGTCTGTTCGTCGGCGGGCACCAGCGTCCGGACCTGGTCCAGCACCTCCCGCGTGAGCGCCGCGGTCTCGTCCGCCGTGGTGCCGATGGGCGCCTCGACGGTGACCTCGAGCTCCGACTGGTCGCCGCTGACGATGAACTCCGTGCGCAGCTGCGTACTCAGGCCGAAAGTCAGGCCGAACGCGGCGAGCAGTCCCAGCGCCACGACCCAGCGTCGCGCGAGCACCCACTCCAGGGCGCCGGAGTATCGGTCCCGGAAGCGGCCGAACAGGCCCCCCTCGGACCTCGCCCCGGCCTCGGCCGACGCGCGCCCGCCCAGCAGCCGCGACGCGGCCAGCGGCACGAAGCTCAGGGCCACGAGCAGGGACACCGCCAGGGCAAAACAGATGGTCACGACCATGTCCTGGAACAGCATCCCGGCAAACCCGGGCACGAACAGCACCGGCACGAACACGGCCAGGGTGGTCAGCGTCGACGCGGTCACCGCCGTGCCCACCGAGCGCGCGCCCTCCACCGCTGCGTCCCAGGCGCTCATGCCCTGCTGACGCAGGCGCACGATGCTCTCCAGGACCACCACCGCGTTGTCCACCAGCAGGCCCACCGCGAGCGCCAAGCCAGCCGTGGACAGGATGTTCAGCGTCATGTCGGCGCGGTCCATGAGCGCGAACGTCGCCACCAGGGAGATGGGGATGGCCGCGGACACGACCGCGGCCGCCCGGGGGTCCTTGAGGAACACCAGGAGCACGACGAACGCGATGACCACGGCGACCACTGCGGTCGTGGCCAGGTTGCCTATCGAGTCGGCGATGTAGTCCGCCTGGCTGGTCAGCACCTCCAGCTGCACCCCTGCCCCGAGGCGCCGCTCGATGTCCGGCATGGCCTCCTCCACGGCCCGCACCGTCTCGACCGTGTTCTCGCCGGACTGCTTGCGCACGGTCAGCACCACCGCGGGCGCGCCGTCCACCTCGATGATCCGGGTGTCCTCGGCGAACGTGTCGACGATGTCGGCCACGTCGGCCAGGCGCACCGGCCGCGTCCCCGTCGCCGTCGGGACGACGCCGACCAGCACCTCGCCCAGATCGTCGACCGTGGCGAGCTGGCCCCGGGTGTGGATGTCGAACTCGAGGTCCCCCTGCTCCACCGTTCCGCCCGGCTCCTGCCGGTTCTCGGCGTGGACCTGCGCCACGATGGCGGTGGGGTCCAGACCGAACGCGTCGATCCGTTCCGGGTCCAGCCGCACCTGGATCTCCCGCTCCAGCCCACCCGACACCGTCGCCGCGGCGACGCCGTCGAGCCGCTCGATGCGCGGCGCGACCTCGCCCTCGGCCAGCGACCGGAGCTCGTCCAGGGGGTACGGACCCGCCAGCGCCAGGGTCATCACCGGCTCCATGGCCGGGTCCATGGCGAACACCGTCGAGGTGTCCGCGTCGTCCGGCAGCAGCCCCTCCACCTGGTCCAGCGCCCTGCGGACCTCGGTCTCGGCCTGGTCCATGTCCTCGCCCCAGCCGAAGCTCACCTCCACCACCGAGAGCCCCTGCCTGGACCGCGACTCCACCTCCTCGACCCCCTCCACGCCGGCCATCTGCCCCTCGATGGGATCGCTCAGCAGCGTCTCGATGTCCGCGGGGCTCGCGCCCTCGTACCCGGTGACCACCATCACCGTGGGGAGGTTCATCTCCGGGAACAGGTCCATCTCCAGCCGCGACAGCGACAGCAGGCCGAACCCCACCACGACCAGGTACACCATGCCGAAGGCCACGCCCCGGCGGACCGACAACGACGAGAGGTTCATCGCGCACCCCCGCCGTCCACCACGCGCACCCGCTCGCCGTCGTCCAGCTGGTGCTGGCCACGCACCACCAGCCGATCGCCCTCGCCGAGCCCGGATCGCACCGCGACCAGCCCCCGGTCCACCAGCCCCGTCTCGACCGTTCGGCCGCGGGCGAAGCCCTCGTCGTCCACCACGTACGCGCGCCTGAGCTCCCGGTCCCCCTCCTGCGCGGCCAGCAGGCCGCTGTCGAGCATCAGCGCTCCCTCGGGCGCCACGACCACGTCGGCGAGGCGCTCCACCTCCAGCCGGGCGCGGCCGTACATCCCCGGCTTGAGCAGCCGGACCCCGGCCGCCTCGTCCACC
Organism: uncultured Rickettsiales bacterium; assembly: GCA_964425605.1. Classification (GTDB taxonomy): domain Bacteria; phylum Myxococcota_A; class UBA796; order UBA9615; family CAYRNR01; genus CAYRNR01. Next base: position 6,797 of record CAYRNR010000016.1, read on the forward strand.
GGATTGGGCACGCGCACCTCGACCGTGTTCGTCCGGGTGGCCGAATCCAGGTACGGGAGGACACGCACCACCTCGCCCACGAAGGTCCGGCCCGCGACCGCGTCGACCGCCAGGGTCACGTCCTGGCCCACTCGGACGTGCGCCAGGTCGGCCTCGGTCACCTGGAGCTCCAGCCGGATCGGGTCCAGGTCCATCACCGTGCACAGCGGCACCTGCGCCGACGCCATGTCCCCCCGCTGCAGCATCCGGTCCGCGATCACGCCATCGATGGGCGCCTCCACCGACGCATCGGCCGCCGTGATCGACAGCTGGTCGAACGAAGCCCGCGACGCCTCCAGCTGCGCAACGGCCGCCCGGTGGGCCGTCGAAGCCTGGTCGTAGGCCTGCTCGGTGATCACCCCTCGCGCCCGCAGCGCGTCCGACCGCCCCAGCTCGGCCTCGGCCTGCTCGACCTGGGCCTCCAGTCCGTCGATCTGCGCCGCGATCTGCGCCAGGCCCCGGTCCAGACCGTCGCTGCGCACCACCGCCAGCCGCTGCCCCCGGGTCACCTCGTCGCCGTCGTCGAAGGGGAACTCCTCGATGCGGTCGGTGACCGGCGAGTAGACCTTCACCGAGGCGTCGGCCATCAGGTCCGCCGAGTACGTCAGCTCGCGCGTCAGGTCGGCGCGCTGGACCTCGGCCACGACCACCGGCGTGCCCGGCTGGGCCGTGGACGCGGCCGCAGGGGTGGCGGGGATCTCGCACCCCGTGAGGAGACCGCCGAGCAGCACCAGGACGAGGGTGGCGACCGGGGCGAGGAAACGACTGGAATCGATACGCATCATCCAACCTCCGAGCATGACCCCAGCATCGCCCCGATCCCCCGCGCGCACCGCAGCGATAGGGTCGCCGTGTGTAGCGGTGGATGAAGCTTTGTAGAGTTGTGTAGGGGAGGCGGGGAGGTGGGCCCTGGGAGCCTAGCGGCGGCGGAGAATCAGCGCGATCAGCGGCAAGAGACACGCTACGAGCGAGGCCGGGTGAGGCGCGGAGTGGACATCGCACGAGCAATCCCCGCCGTCCTCGTTCCGCGGCAGGTTCGATCCGTTGTCGTCGTCGTCGCCCGCGGCGTCATCGTCGTCGTCGCCCATCTCGGACGTCAGCGTGATCTGGGGCTCCCAGGCGATGGTCACCGCCGGGCAGTTCATGTGGTACATGGCCACGTAGTAGGTGGTGTCGTTCTCCAGCGCCATCTCGCCCTCGCCATCGCCGGGGAGCTGGATCACCTCCGGCATGTCCTCGAACACCAGGTCGTAGCCGACCCCGAACGGGGACTCCATGTCGAACCCGTACTCGGTCGGGACGATGTCGTAGTCGAAGGTGACGAGCTCGTCCTTGCGCATGAAGACCACGAAGTCGAGGTCGTCGAGGGAGGGGGTGCCCCCGGTGACGCGCTCCATGGGCAGCTCGAGGTCCAGCGAGAAGATCTCCCCCTCCTCGGCGGGCGGTGTGGTGATGGCGAACTGGTAGGTCAGGGGGAAGTGGATGCCCGCCTCCTGGGCCATCTGACACATGTCGGCCGGCAGCTCGGTCATGCCCATCATGTGCATGACGTCGAACTCGAAGATCTCGCCGTCGGTCAACGGCAGGCTGCGACCGCAGCGGGTCACGCCCCGCTCGTCCAGCGCCTCCTCGAGCGCGGTGACGTCGGCCTCGTCGACCAACCCGTCGTCGACGAGCTCGGTGCTCAGCGCGATCATCAGCTCGCCCACCTCGGCGAAGGACGGCGACGAGCTGAGCCCGGCGAGCATGCCGTAGACGACCTGGTCCGCGGCCTCGGCGCCGACGATCTCGTGCAGGTCCCAGCCGGCGCCCCCGAAGATCTTGCCGTCCTCGTGGGACTCGCCGACCAGATCGCCGGGGCAGCTGTTGTCGTTCTCCAGATCGCGGCCGCCGTAGTACTCGCCCACCACCGAGTTGCCGAAGTACGTGGCCGCCCAGTAGTCGGCGAACCCCTCGTGGATGGCGTCGGGAGTCGTGTTCCAGCCGTACTCGTCGAAGGCGATGAACTCCAGGCCGAACGCGGCGAGGTCGTAGATCAGCCCGTGGCCGAACTCGTGGGCGATGACGTCGGCGTCGTAGGCGAAGTCCACGTACCCCTGGCCGAACACCAGCATCGTGTCGCCGGAGCCGTTCATGGTCATGTAGGCGTTGTTGTAGGTGCCGTTGACGGTCTCGCGGTAGTTGGTGGTGACGTGGATGGGCGCGTCGAACGTGTGCCCGTGCGTGTCCATGAAGTGGTGACTCAGCGCGGTGACGTGGTGGTAGGCGTGGACCTCGACGAAGGGATCGTCGTCGGCGTCGGGATCGGGGTCGTACAGGAAGTTGCCGTCCAGGTCGGCCACCGCGAGGTGGGCTTCGCCGTACACGCCGTCGTCGAAGACGGTGGACTCGACGACGGCGTAGGTGCCGTCCATCACGGTCTGGTCGCCCACCAGATCGGTGAGGGTGACCTCGATCACGTCGGAGACCGCGGGGTTCTCCTCGTACGCGCGCCCCAGGGCGCGGCGGCTCAGGTCGTGCACCTCGATCACGGCGCCGCTCGCGGCATCGACGGTCACACGCCAGGCGCCCGGGGGGGAGGTGGTGTAGACCTGGATCCTGTACACGAGGCGGGAACCCGCGGGGGTCCACGCAAGCTCGCATTCGCCGACCTCGGCGCCCGGCAGCTCGACCGCGGCGAGGGCTGCGGCCCGGGCGACGGCGTCGGGCACGGTGGACGGCGCAGCAGGATCGAAGCCAGGCCGGAGCGTGGACGTGGCCAGGATCACGCGGCCATGGCCGTCGAGCCCCAGGACCAGATCGGCCCCGAGCACCGGCAGACCCAGGTGGGTCTGGTGGAGGTGGACGAACTCCCGCCCCCGCCAGGCCGTGGTGCGACGGTGCTGCACGGGCACCGCGGTCTCCAGCCCAAATCGCGCGCCGTGGTCGCGCAGGAAGGCCCTGGCAGCGTCCGCGGGCTCCCCTGCATGGGGGCCCGCCGAGAGTCCGGTGACCACGACGGGGCGCTCCGACGCCGGGGCGAACGCCGCGGGGATGAACAGGATCGAGACCAGGACGACGGCGAGCACGCGAGTCATGTGACCTCCGATTCAAGGGCGACGAATCCTAGCACGGCCCCAGCCGCGCCATTGTCGAACGCCACCGCAGGACCTAGAGGGAACTGCGATGAGCGATCACACCCACGGCGACACCAGCACGGCGACCACCCGGGGGATACGTGTGGAGGTGGCGCCGGAGTTCCTGGGCCAGTGCCACAAGACGGGACGCGCGGTCTGGGTGCACGCCTATCACGTGCGCATCACCAACGAGGGGGAGGAGGCCGTGCAGCTGATGACCCGGCACTGGATCATCACCGACGCCAACGGCGAGGTGAAGGAGGTCCAGGGGCCCGGCGTGGTGGGGGAGCAGCCGGTGCTCGCTCCGGGGGAGTCGTTCCAGTACTCCTCTGGGTGCCCGATGGACACGTCGATGGGCACGATGCACGGGACCTACCAGATGCTCACGGAGGGCGGGGAGGAGTTCGACGCGGAGATCGCGCCGTTCACCCTGGCCGAGCCGTGGACGCTGAACTAGCGAGCCGTCGCAGCGGGGAGGGCGGCCTGCAGGCCGTAGGGCGGTGAGCCGTTGGTCAGGGAGCCGCCGACACAGGTCATCTCCAGCGGCTCGAACTCCAGCCCGTCCTTGGACGCGTACCAGGTGTACTGCCCCGGCTCGACCCCGGCGACGATCACACCGCCGTCCGCGGTGGTCTCGGTGAGGTCGAGGTCTGGCACCACCGACGTGTTGAAGTAGACAGGTCCGTTCTCGGCGGGCACCGCGGGATCGATCGTCACCACCACGCCGGGCTCGCCCGGGGCGTAGACCGAGTCCTGGTCCTCCCCCATGGCGGTGACGGTGACCACCATCGAGCATATCGACGTGTCGTGGGCATCCAATCCCAGCATCAGTCCCAGGAACTCGGCGACGGTCCACGTGACCGCCTGGAAGGTGATCCCCTCGAGATCCTCCTCGCCGATGGGCAGGGTGGCGGTGAGGCTGGGGAAGAAGTCCGGGTGGTCCAGCCCCAGCGTGACCACGCTGTGATCGGGGAGGCCGTCGAAGGAGAACAGGCCGTCGGGGCCGACGGTCTGCCGATGGGCGGGGTACTCCAGCAGGTGGACCTCCGCGCCCTCCACGTCGTCCAGCTCCACGATCTGACCGACGCCGGCGGCGTCGAAGAAGTAGGCCCGGCCGCTGACCACTCGTTCGCCGTCCAGGACCGTGTCGTCGTCGTCCGCGGCCGCGCTGTCGTCGTCGTCACCCGCGGTGGCGTCATCGTCGTCCCCGGCGGTGGCGTCGTCATCGTCCGAGGCCGTGGCGTCGTCGTCATCCGCCGCCGCGGTGTCGTCGTCGTCCCCGCCGTCGCCGCCACAGCCCACCGCGGCCATCAGGCCGAACCAGGTCGCCAGGGCCAATCCTCGGTGCATCGCGTGAACCTCCACCTCCGGCCTATCGGCTTGGAAAGGAAAAAGAAAGTCCCTACTCTGAGGTCAGGATGCGTCTCGCCAGGTCGAGACGTACACATCGAAGGGACGACCATGATCCTCCGCACCGCCTTGACCCTCGCCCTCAGCTGGCTGCTGCTCACCGTTGGACTGACGATGGGCTGCGCCCAGGGCGGCATCATCGTCGGAGACGACGACGCGGCTGCCGACGACGATGACGTGGCTGACGACGACGACGTGGCCGACGATGACGACGCATCCAGCGACGACGACGACGTGGCCGACGACGACGACGTGGCCGACGACGACGACGTGGCCGACGACGACGACAACTCGGGCTGCGAGTGGGACGGCCAGTACGAGGGTGTCACCACCGTGGACATGGGCTACTGGCCCATGGAGTGCGAGACCGAGGCCGAGATCGACCAGTGCGGCATCCGCGGACTCATCCGGTGCTGGATGGGCTGGGACGAGATCCTCCTGGACCTGTCCGGAGAAGCCGAGACCGGTGGGGACGCGAGCGGCCTCATCACCGGCGAGGTCTGGGGCGAGGTGCTCTCGGCCGAGTGGATCGGCGGCGCCAATCCGGGCACCCTCACCGGCGAGTTCGTCATCGACATGGGCTGGGAGACCGTCCCCGGCTGGTTCGAGCTCCACGAGATCTAGTCCTTCCACGCGGCCCCCGTTCGAACCCAGGTCGTTCCCATGAGCCGCAGAATCCTCCACGCAGGTCTCTTGCTCGCGGTCGCGGCCGTGACCCTGTGTGGCCTCGCGGCAATCCCCGGACTCTCCCGCATCCCCGATGTCGACGCCCGTTCCCTGAACAGGGAGACGGTGAGCCTCCGCGACGGCCTCCTCGGCGCGAACAACCTGGTGCTGCTGAGCTTCGAGCGATCCCAGACCGCCGAGCTCGACACCTGGACCGAGACCATCCGCACCGTTCGGGAGGAACGCGCCGACGTGGACGGCTACGTCCTGCTGGTCATGGGCGGCCTGTCCCGGCCGTTGCGCGCGGTCATCGAGGCGGCCATGCGCGGCCGGATCGAGGCCGACGCCGATCGCGACAGGTTCCTGCTGATGTACGGGGACCGCGACGTCTTCCTCGCCGACATGGGCATCGACGACACGTCGTCCGTCCTGATGGTGCTCCTCGACGGCGACGGGCAGCCGCGTTGGCACGCACGCGGGGGCCGTACGGACGAGGCCGAGGCCGATCTGGCCGCCGCCCTCGACGCCATGTAGGCGATCCCGTCGCTGCAGTGCGGCACTTGGGTTATCCTTGCCACCGGATTTCGAATCCGGGGAGATCTCATGCGCACTCATCGAATCTGGACCGCACTGTCCCTGATCCTCGCCCTCGGCCTCTTTGGCTGCGACGGGGACGACGACGACTCCACCGCGGGTGACGACGACGCGACGGCAGCGGACGACGACGACGCGACCGCGGACGACGACGACGACGCCACGGCGGACGACGACGACGACGCCACCCCGACGGACGACGACGACGACGCCACCCCTGCGGACGACGACGACGACGCCACCCCTGCAGACGACGACGACGCGACCGCGGACGACGACGACGACGACGCGACCGCGGACGACGACGACGCCACCAGCGACGACGACGACACCACGCCCGCGGGCACGCCGGACATCGAGGTCAACCCCACCGCGTTGAACTACGGCACGGTCGTGATCGCGTCGCCCCAGACGATCACCCTCGAGATCACCAACACCGGCGACGCCGACCTGCAGGTGGGCAACCTCACCTGTGTCCTGCCCCCCATCGTCTTCGCGCCGTGGTCCGGCCCCATCGCCCCGGGGGCCACCCAGACCGTGGACATCATCGCCAACTGCGGCGTGGAGATGGCCTACACCGGCGACCTCATCATCGTCAGCAACGACCCCGACGAGTCCCCCCTGCAGATTCCCGTGACCGTGGACTGCGACGAGGCCTGAGCTGCCCGACGCTCGCCCAGGCGCGAGCGTGCTGCTCGTCTTGGCGATGCTCCAGGTGTTCTTCTGAGGGGTCGTGGCGTGGGCTGGCGCGGGCTGCGTCCCGTGTCTAGACAAGGTGCGTGACCGACCCGAACCCCCGCGCGGTCCTCGAAGCTGCGCTCGCCACCACGATCGTCTACGTCCTCGCGGGTTGCGGTGGGGGTCCTCCTGCTGAACCCCTCGATGACGACGACACCCTCGACCCCGCGGCGCCCGTGGTCCTCGGGGATCCCGCACCGGAGCACCTCCACGGCGACGTGCAGATCGTCGCGCGCCGCGATCCCCTCCCCCCCGCCACCCACGCGGGGAGCGCCGCCTGCGCCGAGTGCCACGACTCGATCCACGAGGCATTCATCCGCTCGGGCCACCCCCACATGCTCCACCCCACCGGCGGTGAGGCGCCCGAGGAGCCGTGGGCCGGGCTCGGCGATTTCGGGTCGTTCGCCGACGAGCCCCCCGAGGGGTACGCGTGGGACGAGCTGGCGTTCACCCTCGGCGGGTGGGCCCACAAGCAGCGCTTCGTGGACGACGACGGCTACATCCTCACCGGCCACGGGGTCCAGCTGAACATCGAGTCGGGCGACTGGATGAGCTACCAGCCCGGCATCCCCGCCGGGACCAAGGCGTACAACTGCGGCCACTGCCACAACACCGGCTGGGTCGAGGGCGAGCACTACGAGGATCGGCCCGGCTTCGGCGGCGACCTGGTGGCGCCGGGTGTCCAGTGCGAGCAGTGCCACGGACCGGGCAGCCGCCACGTGGAGCGTCCCCTGGAGTTCCCCCTGGAGGTGGACGACTCGGCCGCCGCCTGCGGGACCTGCCACCACCGCATCGACACCCAGTTCATCTTCGCCGAGGACGGCTTCCGCGACGACCACCAGCAGTACAACGAGCTGCTGGCCAGCGCCAAGGGCTCCATGCGCTGCGTGGACTGCCACGATCCCCACCGCAGCGCCCTGTACGACCATCCGGAGCACAACCCGGCGCGCGGCATGAAACACGCGTGCGAGGACTGCCACCCCAGCCAGGCCCTCCAGCAGGCGTCCGGGCTGATGAAGCAGTGGGTCGATTGCACCGATTGCCACATGCCCCCCGCCGCCTTGTCAGCCGAGGGGGACCCGGCGACGTTCACCGCCGACCAGCCCAGCCACACCTTCGTCATCGAGACCGATCCCACCGTGCCCGCGGTCTACGAGGCCATGGGATTCGAGATGGCCCACCCCTACCTGACCCTGGACTACGCCTGCCGGCACTGCCATCGCCCGTCGGGATCGGCGTACTCGCTGTCGGACCAGGCGCTGGCGTCCCTGGCCGACGGGTATCACGACTAGTCGACCGGCTCGGCGTACCTCGGCAGGACCGCGGCGCGGTGCAGCCCGAACATCAGCGCGGTGTTCACGTGGCCCACCTCCTCGCGGGTGGAGAACTGGGTCATGGCGAGCTGGTGCAGATGCTCGGTGGACCGCACCGCCACGTGCACCATGAAGTCCTCGGCGCCGGCGAGGTGGTACACCGCGACCACCTCGGGCAGCGCCAGCAGGTGCGCCTCGAAGGACTCGAACGCCCGCAACGAGTGGACCTGCAGCCGCACCGAGATCATCGCCTGGAGGACGATCCCCAGGGCCTCGGCGTCCACGGTCGCGTGGAAGCCCTGCAGGACGTCGTCACGCACCAGCCGGCGCACGCGCTCGAGGCAGCTCGAGGGGGCCAGACCGACGCGCGCGGCCAGCTCCTTGTTGGAGAGCCGAGCATCGTTCTGCAGGGCGTCGAGGATCTCGAAGTCGATTCGGTCGGGGGGTCGTTTTCGGGGCATGATTCGAACTCTATTCGGTTGTTTATGAGCAAATAGAGACTACATTCTTCATATCGGAGTTTTCAACGAACTTCATTCAGGTGAACGCCATGGTCGCCAGGATCGCCCCCGTCGAGCTGCCCCGGCAACGGTCCCCCGAACGCTTCGTCCTCGCCCTGGGCGCCGCCCTCCACCGCGAGGGGATTCCCGCCCACCGGCTCGAGGCCGCGCTCACCGAGATGGGGCGCCGCCTGGAGCTCCAGGGACAGTACTTCTCCACGCCCACCTCCCTGTACGCGGCGTTCGGTCCCCAGGGCGACCAGCGCCTCTCGCTGATCCGCGTCGATCCCGGCGAGCTCCACCTCGAGAAGCTCTCCGAGCTCGACGAGGTGACCCAGGCCGTGCTGTCGGGCGACATGGCCACCGACGAGGCCACGGACCGCATCGAGTCCATCGTCGACGCCCCCGATCGTTACGGACCCGGGATCTCCACCGCGGCGTTCGCCGTGGTGTCCGCCTCGGCCGCGCTGCTGTTCGGCGGCACCTGGCTCGACATCGGCGCAGCCCTGGCCGTGGGCGCCGAGGTGGGGCTGTTGCTGGTGCTCGCGAGCTGCTTCCCGGCCGTGGGCCGCGTGGTCCTGCCCCTCGCCGCGGCCGTGGCCGGCGCCTGGGCCGCGATCCTGGCCGCCTGGACCGGCGCCGTCTCTGTGCAGATCGTCACCCTCGCCGGGCTGATCGTGCTGGTGCCCGGGCTGACGCTGACCGTTTCGGTCAACGAGCTGTCCACGGGCCACCTCGTCTCCGGGACCGCGCGCATGATGGGCGCGCTGGTGGTCTTCCTGCAGCTCGGCCTGGGCATCGTCCTGGGAAGCCAGCTGGGGGGTCTGATGCCCGCGGCCGCACCATCGATCGCAGCTGCCGCGCCGCCCTCGTGGATCGTATGGCCCGCCACGACGCTCGCGGCGATCTGCCTGACCGTCCTCTTTCGCGCCCGCCCGTCCGACGCCTTGCTGATCACGGCGTCGTGCGTCCTGGCCATGATCGGCGCGCGCGTCGGCGGCGCCCTGCTCCCGCCGCCGGGCTCGGCGTTCGTCGGTGCCCTCGTGGTGGGGGTGTTCGGCAACGTCTACGCGCGGCTCGCCGGGCGCCCGTCGCTGATCCCGATCGTGCCGGGCCTGCTGCTGCTCGTGCCGGGCTCGGTGGGCTTCCACAGCCTCTCGGCCATGCTGCGTGACGACGTCCTCGCGGGTGTGCAGACCGCCTTCTTCGCTGGCATGTCCGCCGTGGCGCTGGCCGCGGGGCTGCTGCTGGCGAACGCCGCGCTGGGGGCGCGCAAGCCGTACTGATCCGGCGTCAGAAGGAGAACGAGTGGGTGCCGGCGGAGGACATCCAGATGTCTCCGTCGTGACTCAGCGCGTCGTCGGCGCCGCCGTTGAACGGATAGTGCACCTGCTCCCCCATCGCTCCGCACCCGTAGCACTGGTACCAGTCCCCCGCCGGATCGTTCACCCACCAGCCGGCGCCGTCGTAGCCGGCGATGACGATGATGTGGCCCGCCCCGGTGAGGAACGTGTGCACCAGCACCGGCCGGCCGGCGTCGATCTGAGCCTTGATCAGCGAGCGCGTGCCGCCGTAGGTCGAGTCGGCGTACAGCCCCTCCCAGGCGTACAGCTGCTCCAGCGCGCCGGGTGACTGTCCCTGGCCCTTTCCGTAGGTCGTGTAGAGGTGATCCGGCGTCTCTGACCCCGGGTCGAAGTAGTTGAGCAGCATCGCCGCCGACGTCAGCCCGCAGGTGGCGCCGGGTTCGTATGCGTTGTCGTACTGGTAGAAGTAGGGCACGCTCAGCGGGTTGCTCCCCCCTCCCCCGCCGTTGTTGCCGTCGTCGCCGGTTCCCTCGAAGGAGATCGTGATCTCGTCGGTGTCGACGACGTGGCCATACGTGTCGTAGCCGGTCAGCACGACGTTGCGCGGCGTCGCGGTGTAGTTGAACTCGTAGGTGAACTCCGTCGAGACGAGCGGCGACCACTCGTGCATCTGCCAGCCATCCGCGGCGATGGAGACCAGATCGACGCCCGTGGTGCTGATGCGGAACGTCACGGGGTTGTGCACCACCGCGCCGTCCGTGGGCGCGTCGAAGCGCACCTTCCCGCCGTCGACGGTGATCGTGATCTTGTGCTCGGCCACCACCCGGTCCTGGGCGTCGAAGCCGGTCAAGGTCATGTAGCGCGGTACCCCGACGCCGTTGAACGTGTAGGTGAACGTGCTCTGGTGGGCCGGATCCCAGCCGTCCCCGAGGTGCCACCCCTCGGCGTCGATGGCCACCTTCTCCACGCTGGCGGCCGCGGCCACCTTGAAGATCACCGGGTTGGGGACCACCGAACCGTGAGCCGGTTCCACGAAGGCCACCCACTCCCCGTTGGGACCGAGGCGGACCACTTCGTCCTGTCCTCCGCTGCCACGACGGGGGGCGTCCCCGTCCACGGGCGCCCCACATCCGATGAGGAACACCATCAGAGCGGTGGTGGCCAGGATCTTCGACCAATCCCTTGCAGTCATCGGACCTCCTCGTACACTGGTGAGGCGTGGAGCGCTCTTGTTGTCAACGCGTTACACGTTAACAGAGATTCTTCTACACGGTCGTATCGAGGCGCAAGAAAAGAATGGGTCAAACAACCCCCGTCAGCAGCACGCCGCCCGCGGCGTCCCTCCGCATCAGCGACCTGGTGGACCGGACCGAGCTCTCCAAGGAGCTGATCCACCACTACCTGAGGCTAGGCCTGATCCCCCGCCCGGAGGTGCGCGGGCAGTACACCGGCGAGCACGTGCGCCTGCTGACCCTGGTCAAGCGCATGCGCGAGGACTTCCACCTCCCCCTGGAGGTGATCCGCCAGCTGTTCGGCCTGTTCGCGTTCGACCCCGATCGCATGGACCCCCTGGTCCAGGTCGAGTCGGTCGCCCAGCGCCTGACCCGCCTGGCCACGAACTCGGACCTCGGGCTGTCCGACCTGCTCAGCGCGGACGACGTCGTGGCCAGGGCCGGCGTGGACGTGGCCACCCTGGAGCGACTCGTGGAGGGTGGCGTGGTCGCTCCCGTGCCGGGTGAGACCCCATCGGTGTTCACCGAGTACGACGTCCACGCGGTGGCGCTGTGCGAACGGGGGCTCCGGCTGGGCATCCCGTTCGAGTCCTTCCGAACGGTCGCCTCCTACGTGCAGGTCGCCTTCGAGCTGGCCCACCGCGAGTTCATCGACGTGGGCTGGAGCAGCAACGTCCCCGCCGAGCAGATGCTGGGCGAGGTCTTCGTCCGCAGGGAGATCGTCTCGAGCTTCGTCCACAGCGTGCTGCAGGCCCAGCTCACCGGCCGCCTGCGCCAGTCCCTGGCCCAGCGCAGCAGCGGGCGGACCGCCCTGGACGACGTGGTCTACCGCCCCAGCGCAGATTTCCTGGCGCGCCACGGCCTGAACCATCTCGTGACCCACCACAAGACGCGACTGAGCGAGGAACCCGAGGACGAGACGCGCTGGCGCCGGACGGCGGAGCTGCTGATGCACGCGGGCAGCTACCGCGAGGCCGCTTTCTTCTTCGAGCAGGCCATGGAGAAGTGGCCCTCCACCGCCCTGATGGGTCGTCTGGGCATCGCCCTGGTCCTCGGCGGCGATCCCGAGCGAGGCAGGGCCCTGCTCCAGGCGGTCCACGACACCGAAGGAGCCACCCCCGAGAACACCATCTACCTTGCGCTCTCCCGGTTCTTCCTGCCGGGCGGAGACGCTACCGCCCAATCCACCGAGGACGCCACCGCCGTGCTCGATCTGGTGGAGCAGGCGCTCGCCTCGGCGGACCGGGGCGTGGTCGCGATCCACGTCCGCCTCTTCGGGGGTTGGCTGCTGACGGCCTTGCCCCCCAGCTTCTGCCGGCTGGAACGTGGACGCCGGATACTCGTCGATCTCTTCGAGGAGCTCGGCAGCGGATCGGTGACCCAGAGCGTGTTTCCCGGCCTGCGGGAGCGCTCCTTGCTCAACGCGGCCTGGCTACTCTTCGAGAGTCTCGCGCGCCCGGGCGCAGGGCCATCCCACACCGCGCCGTCAGCCGAGGAGCTGCGCTCACTCATCTGCCGCCTCGACCCGAGCAGCGAGTTCGCGCGGCAGGTGTTCCTCGAGACCGGCAGCTGAACAAGCTCAGGGGCAGTCCATGTCCCCGGCCTCCATCAGGTTGACGTTGCCGCCCTGGACCTGGGCCGTGGCCACGGTCCAGTCGCAGTCCTCGCCCGTGATGGACTCGGTGTAGGTCTCGGCCAGCGAGCCGTTGACGTACACGTCCACCTGGGCGGCGTTCGGAGACTCGTAGCCCGAACCGTAGTAGTCGTGGACCACGATGGTGTACACGCCGTTGCCCGGTTGCTCGATGGAGGTGATCTCCGGGCCGGTGCCGGAGATGTCGTCCTCCTCCAGCCATGGGTTGTCCGAGTCGTCGCCGGGCACGCCCCAGTCCAGGATGGGCGTCGCCCCCTGGCAGTTGCCGTAATAACAATCCGTGTCGGTCTCCATCTCGCCCCCGGGTGCGAGGAAGTGCAGGTCGAGATCGTCACCGGCGACCGCCCAGGTCAGGTGGATCGACAGCAACGGACTGTTCCCCATGGTGTCGTCGTCGTCACCCGCGGTGTCGTCGTCCCCCACGGTGTCGTCGTCCCCCACCGCGTCGTCGTCGTCGCCCATCGCGTCGTCGTCGTCGCCCATCGCGTCGTCGTCGTCGCCTGCCGCGTCGTCGTCGTCGCCCACGACGTCGTCGTCGTCACCCACGACATCGTCGTCGTCACCCACGACATCGTCGTCGCCCTCGACGTCGTCGTCGCCGTCGAGGCCATCGGGCATCGGTGGCACGCAGGCAGGGACTCCAGCGAGAGAGATCGCGAGCAGGGAAACCAAGAATCCGTTCGAGGGGCGCATGGCAAGTCCTCCCCGGGGCGCGCGCATCCCGGTCCGAGTGCGAACACCCCACGCGCGAGATCTATTCGGTGGAAAACGTCCGCTCAGGGGCGTTATAGTCCGCGCGTTCCGGGGGGGACGAGGAGACCTGCCATGACCGACCGAAACGAACCGCAGGCGCCGCCTGCTCCGCCCGAGAAACCCGGCACCCTGGGAACCTGGTGGGCTGCGACCCGGCCATTCTCCTTCCCGGCATCGTCCATGTCCGTGGTGTTCGGCAGTGTGCTCGCCGTGACCATCGGCGGCGCCTCGATGAACTGGGCCTGGTTCGTGCTGTCCGTGGTGGGCATGATGACCCTGCACGCCGGCTCCAACCTGCTCAACGACGCCACCGACTTCGAGAAGGGCATCGACGCGGCCGTCAACCCCGTCAGCGGGGGTGTGGTGCGCGGCTGGATCACGCCGAAACAGGCCCGCCTCGGCGCCCTGGTGCTGTTCCTCGTCGGCGGCGCGTGCGGCGGCGTGCTCGTCCTGGCCGTGGGCTGGCCCATCGCCGCGATCGGCGCGGCGGGCGTGGCCATCGGCGTGCTCTACTCGGCGCGCGTCGCCGGGCTCAAGTACCTGGGCCTGGGCGATCTCGCCGTGTTCCTGAACTTCGGCATCCTGGGCTCCCTGGGCGCCTGGACCGTGCAGACCGGCGAGCTCTCGTGGCTGCCCGTGCTGTGGGCGGTGCCCCTGTCCCTGCTCGTGGTGGCGATCCTCCACGCCAACAACTGGCGGGACATCGCCGGCGACAAGGCCAAGAACTGCACCACCGTGGCGAACCTCCTCGGCGATCGGGGCTCCGCGGTCTACTACACCTTCCTGCTGCTCAGCCCCTTCGGCGCGGTCCTGCTGATCATGGGCCTGTCCCGCTTCACCGACCTGACCGCGGCCATGCCCCTGACCTTCCTGGTCACCCTGCTCGCGCTGCCCCTGGTCGCCAAGCTGCTGGCGATCAGCCGCCGGCGCGCCGCTCCCCGCGATCCCATGGAGTTCGTCGCGCTGGACGGCGCCACGGCCCAGCTCAACCTGGTCTTTGGCGTGCTGTGCACCGCGGCGCTGCTGATCCAGGCCGCCATCGAGAAGTTCGCCTGATCCTCTGAGCCCCCTACGACACCGGCACCACCAGCGCGACCACGGGTGAGATCTCGAGGTGGCCGCCGTGCTTGGCCGCGATGCGTTCGACCAGGGCCAGGCCGAGGCCCGAACCCGGGCTGGCCTCCCCCTTGGTGAACGGCGCGACGAGGTCCGGGGATGGGATTCCCTGACCCCGGTCCCGCACCTCCACCCGCCCCCCCGAGACCGTCACACCGGTCACGCCGCCGCCGTGGACCCGGGCGTTCTCGATCAGGTTGCGCACGGCCACCTCCAGCAGCCGGGCGTCGCCCTGGACGACGGTCGCGTCGGCCTGCAGCGGCTCGTCGTCCTCCAGGCACAGCTCGACCAGCAGGTCCAGCCGGACCGGCTCCAGGGCGGGCGAGGCGTGATGGAGCCTGCTCCAGGTCAGCAGCCGCTCGACCATGCCGGAGACCCGGCTCGCCGTCTGCCGGATCTCGGGGAGCGCCTGGGCGGCCTCGCCTGGTGGGGTCGAGTCCACCCGCGCGAGCAGCGCGGCCATGGGGTTGCGCAGCTCGTGCGCGGCGCCGGCGAGGATCTGCTCACGCTCGGTGATGGAGGCCTGCAGCGCGAGGATCAAGCGCGCCGATATCCAGCGGCTCAGGACCAGACCGATGCCCACGAGCACCAGGGCCGCCGCGGCGATGATCGCGCTGAAGCGCAGCGTCGCGGCGCGGGCGGGGCCGGTGGCCGTCGTGGCGACGACCGCGCCCACGACCGAATCGTCCGTGTCGTCGTACGCCGCGATGGCGAGGCCGCGCCGCGCCGGCTCGTCGAACCACAGCTCCTCTTCGGGCGCAGCCATCACCCCGGCAATCCGTTCCTCGAGATCGCGCACGGGCGGTCCAAAGACACGCTGCTCGGGTGTGGCCACGGTGACCTGCACGTCACCCCCGACCAGCTCGGGCTCCTTGAGCAGGAACTCGTCGTGGAACCGGCCGTCCGCGTCCCAGAAGCCCAGCCCGTACGCGGCCAGGGCGTGGGCCCGCAGCTGACTGTCCACCGCGTCCACCTGGGCCCGGTGGGTCAGCCCGATGGACAGCGCGGCAAAGAGGATCACGCTGGCGATCCACGCCAGCGCCGTGGTCAACGCGATGCGCCAGGCCAGGGTCGCAGGATCAGTCATCGACGACGTACCCCAGGCCGCGGCGTGTGCGGATCACCGGCGGATCACCGAGCTTGCGCCGCAGGGCCGAGACCGTGGCCTCCTCCACGTTGGAGCCCGGCTCGTGCCCGGCGTCCCAGCAGGCCTCGCGCAGCTGGGCGCGGCTGACCACGCGGCCGCGCCGCTGGAGCAGCACCTGCAGCACCGCCAGCTCCTTGTTCCTCAGGGGTAGCAGCACACCCCCGCGCCGGACCTCGCCGCGCGCGGGGTCCAGCTCCAGATCGCCGACCCGGAGCACCAGCTCGTCCAGCGCAGGCCCGCGCCGCGCCAGGGACCGGACCCGCGCCCGCAGCTCGCCCAGATCGAAGGGCTTGACCACGTAGTCGTCGGCGCCGCCGTCCAGCCCGTCGATGCGATCGTCGATGGCGTCGCGGGCGGTGAGCACCAGCACGGGTGTGGTGAGGCCCCGGCGCCGCCAGCGCCTCAGCGAGTCCAGGCCGTCACCGTCCGGCAGCCCGCGGTCCAGGATCACCAGGCCGTAGTCGGTGACGCGCACCTCGAGATCGGCCTGTTCGCGCAGCCCCACCTCGTCCACGGCGTGGCCGTCCTCGCGCAGCGAGCGGGCGACGGAGGTCCTGAGCACGACCTCGTCCTCGACGAGCAGGATTCGCATGCACCAAGCATAGCCCAGGGGGGTATCCACTTTTTTCTCGGGGGGTTCAGGTTCGCTTAAGGTTCACCCCGGATGATGGGAATCGAGCATTGGACACTGGAGGTTTCACCATGACTCGATTCTTCAACACGTTGTTCGCCATCTCCCTCACCCTGGTCCTCGGAGGATGCCCCGCCGATGTCGGGGACGATTCCCCGGCCCTCACCGACAAGGTCGACGGCGCCCAGCGGCGAATGCCCGCCGAGTGGGAGCCCCAGGCCGCGGTGTGGCTACAGTGGCCGCAGCCCTGGGAGGGGATCCGCGTCCAGACCGCGTTCGTCGACATCATCGAGGCGATCACCGACTACGAGGACGTCCGGTTGGTGGTCAACGACGCCAGCGACCAGCAGCGCGCCCTGGACGCCCTCGCCGGCGCCGACGCATCGAGGCTGCACGTCCACGTCATCCCCACGGACTCCTCGTGGATGCGCGACAACGGCCCCCGATACGTGGAGGTCGACGGCGCGATGGTGCTGCAGAACTGGGAGTTCGACGGCTGGGGCTCGGGCCAGTACTACACCCGCGACAACGCGGTCCCCGAGGCCGTGGCCGACATCCTGGACCTGCCGGTGGAGCAGGTATCGATGATCCACGAGCGGGGCGACCTGGAGGTCAACGGCTCGGACACGGCGCTGGTGAACTGGTCCGTGGTGTCGGACCGCAACCCCGACTCCTCCCGCGAGGAGCTGACGGCCGTCTTCCAGGAGGCCCTGGGGGTCGAGTCGGTGATCTGGGCCGAGGGTTTCGATCCCCTGGACGTCACCCGCGGCCACGTGGACGGCATGGCGCGCTTCGTGGCCGAGGACACCGTGCTGGTCGGGCAGGACGGCAGCGAGCTGATGGACCAGATCGCCGCGCAGATCGCCCAGCAGCGCCCCGACCTGAACGTCGAGCGGATGGTGGCCCACGACGCCGCGCTGTTCCTGAACTTCCTGGTCGGCAACGGCTTCGTCCTGGTCGGCACGAGCGGGGACGACGCGCAGGACGCCGAGGCGACCCGCGTGCTCGGCGGCCTGTTCCCCGGCCGCGACGTCCGCTTCGTCGACGTGGACGCCCTGTGGGCCAACGGCGGCGGCATCCACTGCGTGACCAACGACCAGCCGGTGCTCGACTGATGGCACGCCACCGCACGCACCGCGTGCTCGTCACCGCCCTCGCCCTGGGCCTCGTGTCCGGGGCCGGGGCGGCCGGCGAGCCCCCCTTCGAGGTGATCGAACACGACGACCACGGGATCACCCTGGCGTTCGTGCCCGGCACCCCGACATTGCACACGATCGCCACCCCCGGTGGGGATCAGGACCGTCTGACGCTACCGGGCGCCGGCGTCCTGCACGAACCCGGGGCGCCGGACGTCCCGGTGCTCCGCGCGACGCTCACGATCCCCGGGGGTACGACGCCCCACCTGACCGTCCTCGACGCCGAGGTGGAGGCCTGGGCCCTGGACGCGTTCGGGGTGGAGCTCGACTGGATGCCGGTCCAGCCTCCCGTGGCCAAGCAGCCGGGGGCCTGGGAGGCTCGCCCCTTCGTCCGCCGCGACGACATCTACTCCCGGGATGCCTTCTACCCCGGGGAGCTGGCGCGCCTCGGGGAGGAGGGCCGGCAGCGGGGCGTCCGCTTCGTGATGCTGGAGGTGTTCCCGCTCCAGCCAAACCCCGCCGCCGGCCTGGTCGAGGTGGTGCGGTCTCTGACACTCCGCATCGACTTCTCGGGTGCGGGCGCGTTCGAAGGGGAGCGGCACCCAAAGCGCACCGCCAGCCGCGAGTCCGAGGCCACGGCGGCGCCGGGCTATCTGATCGTCTCGCACGATCTGTTCGCCGACGCCGTGCGTCCCTTCGCGGACTTCAAGCGGCGCCAGGGGTACGACGTCACCCAGGTCCTGCTGTCGGAGACCGGCAGCAGCAGCGAGGAGATCCAGGACCACATCGCCCAGCTGTACGCCGAGGCCGACACCCCCCCGACGTTCCTGCTGCTGGTCGGCGACACCGACTTCATCCCCCACTTCATCGGCCCCGAATCCCACGCAGCGACCGATCTGTACTACGCCACCATGGACGGCCCCGACGACCTGCACCCCGAGCTGCTCGTCGGCCGCTTCCCCGTCCAGACGGTCGAGGACGCCGAGCGGCTCGTGGACAAGACCCTCGACTACGCCCTGATCGTGGACAGCGGCTCCACCGACTGGACTCGTCGCGCCACCTTTGCCGCCTCCCTCGACGAGTTCGCGACCACCGAGGGCAGCCATGACTACTGCATCGAAGCCCACCTCGCCCCTCGCGACTTCGAGTGCAACCGGCGCTACACCGTCACCGAGGGTGCGACCACCGAGGAGCTCCTGGCAGACGTGGACGAGGGCCTGTCCCAGCTGACGTTCTCGGGCCACGGCTGGTTCCTGGGCTGGCTCGACGGCCCGCCCGTGACGTTCGCCGATCTCCCCGACCGCACCAACGCCGGGATGCTGCCCTTCGTACAGTCCTACGCCTGCGAGACCGGCATGTACGAGTACGACAGCTTCATGGAGGCGTGGGTCCTGGCGCCCAACGGCGCCATCGCGTCGTGGGGTTCGTCCACCGCGGCGTACTTCGAGCAAGACGACGTGTTGCAGCGCGCCGTGTACGACAGCTGGTTCGGGGACGAACAGTGGCTGCTGCGCAGCGCCCTGGACCATGGAATCCGGGCCGTCTGGGAGCACTTCGGCGGCGACGCGCTTTCTCGGCACTACTTCGAGCAGTACAACCTGTTCGGCGATCCTTCGCTGGATCTCTGGACCGGCCCACCTGTCCCCATCGAGGTCGATGTTCTCGGGCCGGTGTCTGCCGGCACCACCACGATCGCCTTGGCCGTCACCGACGAGGCGACTGGCGCGCCGGTGGAGGGAGCGCTGGTCTGCCTCGACCTGGAGGATCGGCACCACGCCGTGGGTCGCACCGACGCCTCCGGCGCGGTGAGCCTCCACCTCGATGGCGGCGGGATCGGACCGGACGAGGTCCTGGATCTGATGGTCAGCGGCCACGATCTCCAGACGTACGAGGGATGGATCGAGGCAGACGCTCCGCTGGGCGGCGAGGACGACGGGTGCGCGTGCACCACGACACGGGGGAGCCCAGGGACCCCGCTTCTGCTGGCCGCAGGGCTGCTCGGTTCCCTGCTCGTGCGACGCCGTCGCTCCCCGATCGTTCCGCTGCTGCTCGCGGCCTCTCTCCTCGTCTCCACCGGATGCTCCGAGACCGTCGAGGTCGAGGCCGGGGACATCGAGGACGCCGTGGCCGACATCACCGCAGCCCTCCACCCGGACCTCGGCTCGGTGGTCGTGGTCTCCTGGACCCAGGTCGCGGCGCACACCGGCTGGATCGAGTACAGCTTCGACGAGGGGACCTGGCATCGAAGCCCGCAGCGCGACCTGAGCGTGGGTTCCTGCCAGGAGCTCCTGCTCGGCATCCCCTATGCCGCCGAGGTCACCCTGCGCCTCGCCCTCGAGCTCGGGGACACCATCGCGACCAGCGCCCAGGTCTCGATCGACACCGACGGCCTGCCGTCATCGATCCCCGCCGCAGTGGTCCTCACCTCGGATCCGACCCGCTGGGATCCCGGCAGCCCCTATCTCCTCGCCGGACTGGAGGACGCGACCGTGATCCTCGACCGCCTCGGCCGCGTGGTCTGGTCCTTCGACACCCCGGCGAGGCGGATCGCGATGCACCCCCAGGTCTCCCGCGACGGCGCCGATCTGCTCATCGACCACGGCTCGTTCTGGGCGACCTACGACGACGGCGACGCCTCGGAGGTCCTGCGGGTCAAGATCGACGGCTCGGTCGTCCAGACCTACGCCACGAAGGGGCTGCACCACCCGTTCGCCGAGCTCGGGGACGGATCGATCGTCTGGTCGGCGATCGAAGGCGCGAACGAGACGATCCAGCGCCTCACCCCCCAGGGCGAACAGTTCGAGATCGCGTCGTGCATCGACCTCGTGGGTGTCCTGGGTGGGGAGGGCTACTGTGGCTCCAACACCCTGCGCTGGCACGAGCCCACCGACACCCTGCTGTACTCCCTGTACTCCCACGAGACCGTCGTCGAGCTCGACGTCGACACCGGCCAGCCCGCGCGCATCTTCGGACACCACGGCGACGCCTGGTCCTTCGATCCGGCCGGCAGCGCCTTCTGGTGGCAGCACGGCGCCGACTACACCTCCAACGGCACCTTGCTGTTGTCCTCGCACCGCTCCGAGGGCGACGACGAGTTGGTCGTGCGCGAGTACGAGCTCGACGACGCGTCTCGCACCCTGCGCCAGGTCTGGACCTTCGGCGCCGGGGAGGACGTCCACGCCCGCTACATGGGCGAAGCCCATCGCCTCCCCGGCGGCAACACGCTGCACAACTACGGCAGCAACCCGCGCCTGCGCGAGGTGGCCCCGGACGGCGCCGTCGTGTGGGACCTGTTCTGGCCGGACGCCGAAGGCGACTGGGAGCTGGGCCGGACGACGCCGCTGTCGGATCTGTACGCGTTCGCGCCCTGAGCCGCGGCATCGAGGCCATCCGGCCGGGACGTCTACATCCCCACGTCCATGAAGATCCACGCGGGTCGATGCGACGAGATGTTCTGTCGGCCGTCGTAGCCGCCCTCGTAGTCGCTGTACGGCGAGATCTCGTCGTGGGCGATGACGTGACAGGCGCCGTCCGCGCCGGCGTTGAGGTAGTGGGGGACGAGGTTGGCGCTCAGCAGCACGTGGTCGATCTTCGAGCGGTAGGAGATCTCCGTGTAGTCCTTCGTGTCTTCGGTCGCGAACACGAAGTCCGCGTCGTCCTCGAACACCTGCAGGGTGTCGTACCAGGGGTGGATGCCCTCGAACGTGTCGTTGAAGTCCCCGGCCACCACGACGTGGTCGCCGAACGGCGGCTGCACGGTGGCCGGGAGCTCCTCGGTGACGAACGCGTACAGCTGGCGCACCTGGTTGTCGCGGTACGCGGCGTTGTCCTCGTCGGCGAAGGGGGTGAGGTGTACGACCACGAAGGTGAATGCCAGCTGCCCGTCCAGGCTCGTCACCTCCGCCACCAGCAGGTCCTTGGACGGCCAATCCGTCCCCTCCAGGAACACCTCGCGTGACCGCAGGACCTCCAGCCGATCCGAGCGATAGAGGATCGCCGGGTTCTGGGACCATCCGCTCTGCCCGACCACGTACTCGTACTCCCCGGGTAGCTCCAGCAGGTCCAGCGCGCCCGGGCCGTTGATCTCCTGCAACCCCACCAGATCCAGGTCGTGGTCGGTGATCAGCCGCGCGACCATGGCGTAGTCCGTGGCATTGCGCGGCGTGAACTCGCCCTCGTAGTGGTCCCACAGCCAGTCGATGTTGAACGTGCCCACCTGCACCTGCGCGGGATCGTCGAGGGCCGGTTCGTCCAGCGGCGGATCGGGAGGGGGTGCCTCCGAGGTGGCGAGGCAGCCCGAGAAGAGGGTCGCGGCGAGGGTGATCCATGCCGAGCGCATGGCCCGGAGTCTACTCCTCGTCGAACATCTCGCAATGCTCCGCCTCGAACTCGCCGGAGATCACGTCCCCCTCGAACTCGATCTCGAAGGTCCCGCCGAGGCGGTCGCCCTCGGCATACTCGGTGACCTCGAAGGCGCCCGCCGTGGAGCCCGCCCAGATGGGGTAGGTCTCGACGGCGACCGGGTTCTGGCACAGCGCCGGACAGTCCGACTCCCCGATGATCGCCGCCTGGATGGCGTTGGAGTCGAACGCCGGTGGGCTCAGCGAGTACGGCTCGTGGTCGTAGGTATCCACGGCCATGTCCCCCATGACGAGCTCGTGCGACAGGATCCAGAACGGATCGGTGGTCCCGACCGACGCCATGTGGGCGATGTCGGCCCGGCACTGCTCCACGCAGTCCAGGCCGACGGTGGGGTTGCCATACGTGTACGGACGCCCCTCGTTGGTCCGCTGGAATGCGTCGCAGCCGCCGCCCATGCCGGTGAGGACGATGGTGGCCTGCCGGATCTCGATGAACAGGTCGTCGACCCAGAACGTCTTCTCGTCGAACACCGCTGTCTGGATGGCGCCCACCTCCTCGCCGTCGATGGTGCCGTCGACGGTGGCCGGGGAGCAGCCGACCGACAGGCCGAGGGTGGCGAGGATGACAACGGTCAGGAATCGGTGCAGCGGCATGGTCCCTCCAGGATGTGACGTCGATGACGGGAAGAAACTGCAGCTTCCGTGCCAGGCGGGGGGGCCCCTTGTCCCCCTGATAAGTTATGAAGTAATGAACGTCCCCTTTTTTGCCAGCCCCCCGAAGTGGGGACATACGTGAGCTGGTCATACTCGAAGCTTCGATCCGCCCCCTTCCTACCGGAGCAGGTTACGTGTGCCGGTGCGCCGGACCGCCCCGTCTCGCCCCCAAGGAGCACCGATCCGCCCGCCAAGCTCCGCGACAGCCACCTGCGAGGTGGAAGTGGAGGTGGATGTGGAGGTACATCTGGGGGTGGAGGTGCTCCATGCCCACCGTCCTCGTACTCGGAATCGGACTCCAGGGCCGCGCCGTCGTCCACGATCTCATCCGCATCCAGAACGTCGGTCACGTCATCGCGGCCGATCTGGACGCTGAAACAGTACGCGCCGCCCTACCCACGGACGTGGCCGACCGCGTCGAGGCGGTGAGCGTCGACGCTGGTGACGAGGCCCAGCTGGGCGCGCTGCTGGCGGAATACCGCCCGGACGCCGTGATCTGCATGCTGCCACCGGCGCTGGGCCCGTCCGTGGCCAGGATGTCGCTGGAGGCGGGCGCGCACTACGTGAGCACGAGCTACACGGGGCTGCTGGCCGGGTTGCACGACCTGGCCGTGGACCGCGGGCTGGCGGTGCTGCCGGAGATGGGCCTGGACCCGGGGATCGATCTGGTGCTGGCGCAGCTGGCGGTGTCGCGGCTGGACGAGGTCCACGGGCTCGACGTGTTCGGCGGCGGGCTGCCCGCCCCGGAGTGCGCCGACGCCAACCCGCTGAGGTACAAGGTCAGCTGGACCCTGCAGGGTGTGCTCGACGCGTACGTGCGACCGGCGCGGCTGCTGCGCGATGGGGAAGAGGTGGCCGTCGCGGGCACGGGCATCTTTCACACCGACCTGGTGCGGCACGAGGAGGTCGAGGGGGTGGGCCGGCTGGAGGTGTATCCCAACGGCGACGCGGTCTCGTTCATCGAGACGTTCGGGCTGGGGCCGGCCCTGCGGGAGATGGGGCGGTACTCCCTGCGCTGGCCTGGGCACTGCGCGTTCTGGCACGACATGGTCCGGCTGGGGCTACTGGATGGGGAACCCCCGGTGGCCGAGGGCCTCGCGCCGCGGCAGCTCATGGCGCGGATGCTCGAGCCGAGGCTGCAGTTCGCCCACGACGAGCAGGACGTGGTGGTGCTGCGGGTCCGGGCCTGGGGCCTGCGAGGCGGCGCAGCGGTGGAGGAGACCTACGACGTGGTCGACTACCGGGATCTGGAGACGGGCCTGTTCGCGATGAACCGCACGGTGGGATTCACCGCGGCCATCGCCGCGCAGCTGCTGCTGGATGGGAGCGTCTCGGAGCGGGGGGTGGTCTCGCCGGCGCGGGACGTACCTCCGGACCTGTTCGTGGCGGAGCTTCAGAGGCGGGGAATCCGCGTGAGCCGGGGTCGGCGGGAGAGGTGAGGACGGCTCAGGGCTTGGACGCCGCGATGGCCTTCCAGAAGTTGGGGATGTAGTCCGAGGGAACCCCGGCGCTGGCGCCGTCCACGAAGGAGATCTCCGTCTCCTCGTCCTCCTCGGCGCCCTTCTTCTTCTTCTTCTTCTTGCCCTTCTCCTCCTCGGCCTCGGCCTCGGCCTCGGGCTCGGCGCCGGTCTCGTGGGCCTTGGTCACGGCCTCGCCGGACTCCTCCTCGGTCTCCTCTGCGGCCTCCTCCTCGGCGTCCTCGTCGGTCTCGGCGATGTGCTGAGCGCAGACCTGGAGCCAGATCTCCTCGGCGGGGAGGTCGGCCCAGGGGATGGTCACGACGATGTCGGTCGCGTCCAGCTCGGCCTGGATCAGGTCGCCGTTGCCCTCCCAGGCCTTGCTCTTCTTGGAGTTGACGTTGGCGCCGCTCACCGAGTCGGTCCCGGTGGAGAGGCTGCCGTCCTCCTCCATGCCCACGGTGTAGACGTTGGGGTAGAAGGTCTTCCAGCCGGGCTGCGCGATCTTGACGGCCAGTCGCGCGTGCTGGGGCTCGGGGACCTCGGCCCAGGCCGTGTAGGTCTGGATGTGCAGCTCGAGGTTTTCAGCGGTGGAGACCACCTCGAGGCGCGCGAAGTCGAGCTCCGTGTCCGCGTCTTGGCCGCCCTTGTCGGCCACCACGCTGCCCTCGACCACTTCCAGCCGATCGGACTTGGCCGCGCCGGGCAGGGCCACCACCATCACCAAGGCAGCCAGGGCCGCCGTCATCATCGTTCGCTTCATCACCTGTGATCCTCCTCGTGGGGAGCTTTGGGCGCCGATTGTGCCAGAAGCCGCGCGCCCGCGAAACTCCCTCATCCTCCGAGCATGCCGCGCTTGAGTTTTCCGTGGACCGGATCCGGCCCCAGCCAGATGCGGAACACGGCCTTTATGAATTCGAGATCCTGGGTCCCGCCGCGGGGTACGCCGTTGAGCTGCACCCCCAAGCCGGCCCCCGGCAGATAGTAGATATCCACCACGTCGTCCACGGCCACTTCCTCCACCGACGACGTGAGCATCTCCAGATCTTCGGTGAACGGCGCCGTGTCTCCGCCGGTGGCCTTGGCGAATCCCTCCTCGATGGCGGTGACCATCTGCGCGCCGGTCAGCCGGCCGTAGACCATGTGCATGCGGATGGCCGTGGCCTGCTGAGCGAGGCAGATGGCCTCGGCGTCCGTGGACTTTTTTGTCAGGTAGAGCCCACCCACGTAGATGGGGATACGGAACTTGGTCCGGACCCCGGTTCCGTTGAGGACCAGGGTCTGGCCCTCGAAGGTCAGGGAATCGGGAAGCTTCACGCCGGCGACCTCCTCGGCGCCCGCGCCGCTGGCGAGCACCCACAACCCGAGCACCAGGCCCAACGCGCGATTCATGCCACCGTCCCGGGTCCTGTTGACCGGCATCCGACCGTGCGCCTAGGATCCAGGCCTCCCCGACTCTTTCGCGGATGGGACGAGCCGATGACGGTGCAGCTGAATCTCGTGCAGACCTGTGCGCTGGCCCTCGGCGTGCTCATGCTGGGCACCCTGCTCAACCGGTTCATCCCGTTCCTGCGCAACAACAACATCCCCGAACCCGTGGTGGGCGGCATCGTCTTCGCGGTGTTCAGCATGATAGCCCACTCCCAGTTCGGCTTCTCGTTCGCCTACGACATGTCTCTCAAGACGCCGCTGATGCTGGTGTTCTTCACCACGGTGGGTCTCGGGGCGTCGATCAAGCTGCTGATCCGTGGCGGTCCGAAGGTGCTGCTGTTCCTCGGCATCGCCACGATCTACCTGATCATCCAGAACGCCACCGGGGTCACCCTGGCGTGGGCCACGGACATGCACCCCCTGGTGGGGCTGCTGGCCGGCTCCATCACCCTGTCGGGCGGCCACGGCACCGGCGTGACCTACGCCGAGATCTTCACCGACGTGCACAACATCCGCGGCACCATGGAGCTGGCCATGGCCTGCGCCACCTTCGGGCTGGTGCTGGGCGGCCTGATCGGCGGGCCGGTGACGAAGCGGCTCATCGACAAGTTCAAGCTCAAGCCCGAGGAGTACCGGCACGAGCGCAAGACCGAGGAGGTGACCTACGACCTGGACGAGGAGGACGACGTCACCCCGCGCAAGATGCTCGAGACCATCACGATCATCGCCGTGTGCATGGTGCTGGGCGACCTGCTCTACCGCTTCTTGATGTCCCACGGCCTGACCGTGCCGTCGTTCATCTGCTCGCTGTTCCTGGGCCTGGCGATCACCAACATCTTCGACCTCACCGGCATCTACAAGATCAACAAGGAGACGGTGGACCAGTGGGGCACCATCAGCCTGTCCGTCTTCCTGGCCATGGCGCTGATGTCCCTGCGGTTGTGGGAGCTGCTGAATCTGGCCGGCCCGATGCTGTTGATCCTGCTCGCGCAGACCGCGGTGATGGTCCTGTTCGCCACCTTCGTGACCTTCCGCGTCATGGGCCGGGACTACGACGCCGCCATCATGGCCGGCGGCCACTGCGGCTTCGGCATGGGCGCGACCCCGACGGCCGTGGCCAACATGGAGGCGCTGGTGTCGCGCTACGGCCCCTCGCCCCAGTCGTTCCTGGTGGTCCCGATGGTGGGGGCGTTCTTCATCGACATCGCCAACGCGCTGGTGATCCAGCTGTTCTTCGCTGTCCCGGGGGTGAGGTGACGCGATGACCGCGCTCCGTCTACTGATCACGCTGACGATCGTGGCGAGCCTCGCGGGCTGCCGCCGCGGACCGGACACCGAGGAGCTGCGCGCGGAGCTGCAGCAGAGCCTGGACGAGGACTACGTCGAAGGGCTGTTCGAGGTGGCCGACCTGTCCCGCAAGGGGGTCTTCCCGTACAAGGTCGACGGCGACGAGCGCGACCGCCTGCTGGTCTACTACGATGCGGAGATCGAGTTCCAGCGCGACCACCGGCTGACGGACTGGGAGAACATCGGCGTGGGCTCGCTGCTGGGCGTGCTCGGCGCGACGCCCCAGGGCGTGGCGGGCGTGGAGCCGGACGGCAACACCGCCGGGGATCGCCTGGTCGTCTACGGCGCCGCCCCCTACGCGCGCCAGGACGACGCCTGGCAGGTCGCCGCGGATCGCGGTGAGGCGGGCCTCCAGGCCGGCGAGGTCACCCAGCCCGGGGACATCCACGAGTCCCTCGACCACACGCCCCGTCAGCGCCGCCTCATGCGCCTGGAGCAGGTTGGGGCCGGACTGGACCGGGCCGGAGACGACCTCGCGGTGAGACGGTTCGACGCCGATCTGGAGCGCTTCGTGGCCCTCGAGGAGTGCAGGATCGCCGCCGCCGACGGGCGGCCCGCCCTGGCCACGGGCCAGAACTTCGGCGAATACGCCGCGCTGGGGACGGCCCTCGCCGCGGTGCTCACCGACGCGGGCGCCGAGGCGTGCCTGCTCGCCACCGCCGGGAGCGTGGAGAACTGCGAGCGCCTCGCCGCCGGCGACGTCAACTTCGCCCTGGCCCAGGGGGACGTCGCGGCCATGGCCTACGCCGGCACGGGCATCTTCGACGGCCACGTGCCTGCCCAGGACCTCCGGGTCCTGTCCGCCCTCTACCCCGAGGCCGTCCAGATCGCGACCCTCGAGGGCACCGGAGTCCGCGAGCTGGCCGACCTGACGGGCCGCAGGGTCTCCCTGGGAGAGGCCGGCTCCGGCACTCGCGCCAACGCCATGCGAGTCCTGCGCGCCGCGGGCATCCCGGTGGGCCTGCTCGACGCCGCGGACAGCCGCCCCACGGCCGAGGCCCTCGACGCCCTCGCCGCCGGTGAGCTGGATGCGGTGTTCGTCACCGCCGCGTGGCCCCTGGGCGCGCTGACGGACCTGGCCGCGCGGGCCGATCTTCGCCTCGTGTCCATCCCCGCCGAGACCATCGAGCGCCTCGCGTCCATCGACCGCGCGCTGGTGGAGGTGACCCTCCCCGCCAACACCTACCCGGGTGAGCGAGCGCCCTGCCGCACGGTGGCGGTCACCTCGATGCTGCTGTCCCGCGCCGACGTGGACAACGCGCTGGTGACGACCCTGCTCGAAGCCACCTTCGACCACGTCCAGCAGCTCGGGGAGCACAGCTCCCACGCCTGGTACGTGTCGCCGGCCACGGCGAAGACGGGCGCGTCGATCCCGCTGCACTCGGCCGCCGACCGATACCTCGCCGGGCGATGACGGCCGGGGAGGCTCCCACGATGATCCGCCGGCTCGCGCTGGCCCCGCTGCTGCTCCTGGTGGCCTGCTGCGGTGGGCCCGCCCCGCAGCCGGCGCCGCTCGTCGTCGGTACCCACTGGCCCGGCGCGACCGCCTCGGAGATGGACCTCCTGGTCGGGCGCTCGCTGGAGACCTCGGTGATCGGGATCGCGGGGGTCACCGGCACGCGGTCCCTCAGCATGGGCGCGGATCACGCGCTGTGGGTGGAGTACGAGGGGAGCCGCGTCGAGGGCAGGATGCGGCTCGTCGACGCGTTGGCCCAGGTCCAGCTGCCCGTGGACGCCTCGCCACCCTGGTTGGGTACGGGGGGCTCGTCGCTGCGTCCTCGGCTCTGGATCGTCCTCTCCGGGGACACGGCCCGCGACGCGCTGTCGGCCGCGGCCGACGAGATCGCGCTGGCCGGGATGACGGTCGTCGGCACGGAGCGCGCGGACGTGCGGGGGAGCGCGAGTCAGCGCGTCGCGATCCGGGTCGAGCACGCGCGTGCCGCCGCGTACGGCGTGACCCCTAACGAACTCGTCGAGGCGGTGCACGCGGCCTCGTCGGAGGGGACCCTCGACGCGCTGGCGCACACACCCGTCGGCGGACGAACCGCCCAGATCGTGCTCCTCGCCGACGTGGCCACCGTCGAGTACGGGCCCGGCGCGAGACGGTCGCGGGTCTCCGCCGGCGGGGCCGAGGCCGTCCTCGTGGAGCTCGTGGCTGCAACCGACGTCGAACGCGCGACGTTCGAGGAGGCCGTGACCGCGGCCCTCGAGCGCACGCTCCCGACCCTCCCCGAGGGCGTGGACGTGGCCGTGGTGGCACCGGACGAGGCCGGCCTCGTGGTGGACGTGACGGGCCCGCGGGACGCCGAATTCCTGGACCGGATCGCCGCCGAGCTCTCCGAACTGGCCGACGAACTCGGTGCGGACGAGATCCACGGCCAGGTCGGCGTGCCGATCCACGCCGACGTGCCCCGGGCCATCGACGACGGGACCGCTCGCCTCCACCTCGGCTGGTCCGGGGCGCCGCCGGAGGGGGCGCGCGAGCGTCTGCGGGTCGCGTGCGAGGGCCATCCGGGGGTGTCGTGCTGGGTTCACTCGCCCCACAGCGCGACGGCCACCCTGGTCGTCACCGCCGGCGACGAGGCCGCCCTGGAGGTGGCCGCCGAGGTGGCGGACGCGGCCGCCGGCGTGACCGGCGTGCTCTCTGCGCACCACGTCGCGCCGCCCCAGGAGCCGGTGATCTCGGTGCGCCCGGACCGCGACAAGCTCGCGCGGCTGGGCCTCTCACCCGCGGACGTGAGCCGCGCCGTGACCTCGGCGACGGTCGGGCTCGCGGCGGGCCAGGCGTTCGACGGCCATCGGTACGTACCCATCGTCCTCCACTGGGGCGAGATCGAACAGGACGACGCCCGGGCCATCGCCGATCTCGAGGTCTTCGGCACGCTGCGGGAGGCGCCGATACCCCTGATGGAGGTCTGCACCATCGAGCTCGGCGCCGAGCCTCGCGCGATACGCCGCGTCAACGGTCTGTGGGCGACCAACGTGCTCGTCGAGCTCCCCACGCGCGGGCAGGGGCGCGTGCGCAAGCGGCTCGAGGCCGCGGTGCGCGAGGTGGCGCTGCCCGGCGGCGCCGCGGTGACGTTCGAGTAGCCGCCTACCGTCTCACCGACGCCGCCACGTCGCGGCCGATCTGCCAGGCGAACCCCAGGAATCCCAGGGCGTTGAAGGTCTCCCGCATCTCGTAGGGCAGGTGCTCGCGGAGCCAGAACGGTGCGGAGATGGCGAAGATGATCTTGGTCGCCACGGCCAGGCACAGCAGGACGGTCAGCAGCCGGGTGGCCCGGTGTAGCCGCGGCGTGCGGAGGCTGTACACGAGCACCCCCACGAGCACCGCGAGCATGATCCACGAGATCAGGCGCTGCTCGTCGAACCCGCCGCTGCCGCGGAGGTCCGCGGGGATGAAGTACATGGCGGCCACGGTGAACGGGACCATGAAGATGCCCGTGGGCAGGGGGAAGCGGAACCGGTCCAGCGTGTCGGCGAACCAGGGCCAGACCAGCCTCAGCAGCGGCAGGATGAAGCCCGCCGTGAGGGCGATCATCGCCATGATCCGGTTGGAGACGCCGGTGTGGAGGTTGTGGAGGTTCACCCCGGTCTGCATGCTGATGTCCAGCCAGTAGTCCGGTGTGCGGAAGAACAGGAACCGCTGACCGTAGTCCAGCTCCTCGAGCCCGGCGAAGAACAGCGCCGCGGCGAAGACCAGGACGAAGGCGTGCAACACACCGACCGGCCTCAGGCGACGAAACGCCCGCACCGCGGTGAACGTCATGAACAGTCCCCCCGCCAGGTAGGCCATGGCCTGGGACATCTCGTACACCGCGTCCTCGGGCAACATGTACTCGATGGCGGGCGGGTACAGGGCGAGCGCGACGTACGGCGGTACGGTGACGACGAACACCAGGGCGTACATGAATGTCCAGGACCGCCGGGAGTCGTGTCGATTGGGCGTGTCCGAACCGGCTGAGTTCATCGGGTCTCCTCGTGCATGGTAAAAGATACCACTCGGAAGGACTCCAAACGATGAACATCATTGGCATCCACCAGGGCCACAATGCATCCGCTTCCCTGCTCCAGGACGGCCAGCTCACCCACGCGGTGCAGGAAGAGCGGTTCACCGGCGTCAAGAACCAGCCCGGGTTCCCGGGCCACGCGATCCGCTGGATACTCGAGAACAGCGGGCTGATCCCGCGGGACATCCACCACGTGGTCCACGGCTCGTGGAACAAGACCCTGGACCTGAGCCGGGACGAGATCCTCGAGGTGTACCGGGGGCAGGCCCAGCGTTCGAAGCGCGTGGAGGGGATGACGCAGCTGAAGGTCGCCCGCGCGACGATCCTCAAGAAGGTGGGCCTGTACGAGAAGCTGAAGCTGGCCCTGGACGACGGGCTGTTCGAGGAGACGCGCGCCCTGTTCGAGGGACAGACCGACCGGATCTCCTCGCGCGACCACCACCTCTGCCACGCGGCGCAGGCGTACTACATGTCGCCCTTCGCCGACGGCGACGCCCTGGTGCTCACCGCGGACGGCTCCGGGGACGGCCTGAGCGCCTCGGTCTGCGTGGGCCGGGGCGGCCGGCTCGAGCGGATCGCCGAGACGTCCGACGGCCACTCCCTGGGCGACATCTACGCCCGCGTGACCTTCATGATGGGCATGGTGCCGCTGGAGCACGAGTACAAGCTCATGGGCATGGCGCCCTACGTCTCCAGCCGCTACGCCGAGAAGGTGTGCAGGATCTTCGAGTCCTACCTGGAGATCGACGGACTGAACTTCCGGCGCAAGACGCCCGAACCCACGCAGTACATCGGCAAGCGGCTCGCGCAGGACCTGAAGTACGTGCGCTTCGACAGCGTCGCGGCCGGTCTCCAGCTGTTCACCGAGCGGCTCATGGCCCGGTGGGTCCGCAACGCCATCCAGCACACCGGGATTCGACGGTTGGCCTGCTCCGGTGGGACGTTCATGAACGTCAAGGCCAACGGCGTCATCGGCGCGTTCGACGAGGTGGACGAGATCTTCGTGGCGCCGAGCTGCGGCGACGAGAGCCTGTCCATGGGCGCTGCCTACCTCACCTGCGCCGAGGAGGGGGGAACACCTCGACCGCCCGAGGCGCTCTACCTCGGACCCGACCTGGTGCAAGAAGATCTGCGTGAGGCGGTGGGGGCGGCCGACTTCTTCGAGGTGGAGGAGCCCGCGGATGCCGCCGCTCGCGTCGCCGAGCTGCTGGCCGGCGGCGAGATCGTCGCGCGCTGCTGTGGGCGCACGGAGTTCGGCGCCAGGGCCCTGGGCAACCGCAGCCTGCTCGCCGATCCCTCCCGGCCCCACATCGTTCGCATCCTCAACCAGATGATCAAGATGCGCGATTTCTGGATGCCGTTCGCCCCCATCGTCATGCAGGACCGCCAGGAGGGGTACTTCATCAACCCCAAGGGCATCCGCTCGCCGTACATGATGATGGCGTTCGACACCGTCGAGGAGCGCTTCGAGGACATGGCGGCCGCCCTTCAGCCCGCGGATCGCTCCTCCCGGCCGGAGATCCTCGAGCGCGGCCAGAACCCCGAGATGGAGCGCGTGCTGGACCTGTTCGAGGAGCGGACGGGACGTCCGGTCCTGCTCAACACGTCGTACAACATCCACGGCGAGCCCATGGTCTCGGGGGTCCAGCAGGCCATCGACGTGTTCCGGCGCTCCGGACTGAACTGGTTGTGGCTGGACAGGTACGTGTTGCACAAGATCGCTTGAGGACCGGGAGGGTACCGTGCGTCAGCTGATCCCCATCGCCCTGTGTGTGGCCGCCGTGTTCGCGGCGGCGGGCTGTCTGAGTGACGAGGAGAAGGCGCGGCGCACGCTCCAGGTCCAGGGTGTGGAGTACACCGAGGACGCCTTCGTGGCCCAGGCCGGCGCCGGCGCCACGGACATGGCGCAGCTGTTCCTGACCGCCGGGATGAGCGTGGACGCCCGGTCCACCGAGGGCAGGACCGCGCTGCACGAGGCCGCGGCCGCCGCGAACGAGGAGGCCATGGGCTGGCTCCTGGAGCACGGGGCCAGCCTCCAGGCCGCCGACGCCGACGGCTGCGCCGTGATCTGGCGGCCCGTGCTCGAGCCCGATCCTCGCGTCCTGACCTACCTGCTCGAGCAGGGCGCGGCCGTGGACTCGCGAGACAGCCGCGGGCGCACCCCCCTGGTCCACGCCGCCGCGGCCGACGAGGTGGACATCGTCCGATTGCTGCTGGACGGTCACGCGGACGTGAACGCGAAGACCGCCATCGGCGTCACCCCCCTGATGAACGCCGCGGTGACGGGCGGCCCCGAGATGCTCGGCATGCTGCTCGACGCGGGCGCGGACAGCGCCGTGACCGACAGCAACGGCAAGACCGCCGCGGACGTGGCGCGCAGCTTCGATCGAGAGGACAACGCGGCGTTCATCGAGGCGAGGGTGAGCGCACAGTAGCCCGGGTCACGCCCGTCGCAGGACGATCCGGCCGATCTCGGGATCCACCCCCCACCTCAGCGGCGCGACGGCCATCCCCACTCCCCTCGACACGATCACCGGCCAGGCCGGCCCCTGGACCAGGCCGCCCGCGTACTTGGGGCCGTACTCGCTGGGGATGAGCGGGGCGCCGTGGCCCGGGATCATGATCTGACCCCCGTGGGTGTGCCCGGAGAGCTGCAGGTCGTAGTGCAGCTCCGGGAAACGCTCGGGGAACCGCTCGGCCACGTCCGGGTGATGCGAGATCAACAGCCGCGGGCACAGCGGCGAGATGAAGCGGGACGCCATCCGCGGCGCTGGCCGGTCCTCGGCGAGGTCAGCCATGCCCACCAGGGCCAGGCTCTCCGACGGGACCTCGGTTCCCGTGAGCCCATCGGGCGTGAGGAACAGCGTGAGATTCTCCAGCAGCGGGATGTCCACCTCGGCGAACCTGCGGCGCGTCCCCTCGGCGTCCACGAAGTGGTCGTGGTTGCCCATCACGGCCACGGTGCCGAGCCGGGACCGCAGCTCACCGAACACGCCGATGCCGGTGTGGACCGCGGAGGGGATCCGATACGTGTAGTCCCCGGTGAGGACGACGAGATCGGCCTGCTGCTCGTTGGCCAGGTCGATGGCGCGTTCGATGTGCCCGCGGCTCACCAGCGGGCCGTAGTGCGTGTCCGTCAGGTGGGCGATGACCAGCCCGTCCAGCGCACGGGGGAGCTCGTGGATCGGGATCTCGTAAGACCGCAGCCGGAGCTTGCCGGGGACGACCACCGAAGCCCAGAACGCGGGCGTGGCCGCGCCCACCGAGGCCAGCGCGGCGCCGCCTCGCATCACCAGATGACGCCGGCTCGGGCCCGCCGCGGCGCCGCCGCCGGCGGGTGCGGGGGCCGGAGAGGAGAACGCCGGCCACACCGCCGCCGCGCACCCACCGTAGAACACCGCCGCGATGCCGAACCGCACCGCGATGTAGAGCACGAGCTGATCCTGCCAGGGGTCCCCCACCGCCCGGTGCGCGAAGGGCGCGGCAGGGGTGCTCAGGATCTCCGCGGCGCGGTACAGGAGCCCCACGAACCCCTGGAACACGCCCCACGGCCACAGGGTCTCGGCCTGGAGGAACAACCCCATCCCGACCACCCACAGCAGCGCGGTGAGGACGGCCCAACGCGCCATGTACGTCCGCACCACGTTCGGGAGGGGGCTGTCGCTGGGGGGCCGTGGGGGCATCCGGGTACTCCAACGCGTCAGCGATGGAGCGTAGTCCCGACCAGCCCAAATGCCAAACTCCGCGTTCGTCGTCATGGGAAGCCGGACGGGTGTACAATTGGAGGAGCATGTGGAGTGACGGGCCCAGGACAGAGGCTCGCCGAAGGGATAGGCCCATGGATGGACGCCTGGTGGTAGTGGCCTTGCTGGTCGGCCTCGCGCTGACGGGGTGCCCCACGAAGACCCAGGTCCCGCCCAGCAACCTCCCCACCGCTCCGGCCCCGGTCGCCGTGCCCGACGGGGAAGGTGTGCTGGGCCCGGAGGACGTCGTCGAGATCCGCGTCTACCGCGAGGAGGAGCTGAGCAGCGAGTACCGGGTCGAGGCGGACGGCACCATCAACTTCCCCCTCATCGGCTCGGTCGAGGTGGCCGGGCTGACACCCACCGAGGCGTCGAAGACCATCGACTGGCTCCTCGAGGACGGCTTCCTCAAGGACGCGCAGGTGACCATCCGCGTCATCGAGTTCAACAGCCGCCAGATCACGGTCCTGGGCCGGGTCAAGGTGCCCGGTTCGTACCCGTACTCGGACGGGATGACCGTCGTCCAGGCCATCGCCCTCGCCGGCGGCCTCGAGGAGGGGCACGCCGCCTACCGCACGACCATCACTCGCGGAGAAGGGGGCACGCAGGCGGTGATCCGGGTCCCCTTCAGCGAGATCTCCAAGGGCCGCGCACCCAACGTCGAGGTGCAGCCCAGCGACGTGATCTTCGTCCCCGAATCACCGCTCTGAGCCGCTGACCGGACGGTGGAGGACAGGCGTATTCGAGACCCCCGCGCCGCGCGAATGCTCCCCCACGACGCCCTGGGTTTCCCGTTCTCCCTGTACGTCCTCGCGCTGGCCGCAGGCGCCGTGCTCGAGGTCCTGTTGCTCGTGCTCGGCGTCACCGACGCGTCGAGCTGGCGAGACGTGCTGCTGGTCTTCGGGCCGGCCGCCGCGCTGGCTGGGCTGCGCCACCCCACCTTCGTGCTGCCGTTCTACTTCTTCATCGGCACCCTCAAGAGCCTCCCGATACTGCAGGCATTCCCCGGCAACCTCTCCGTCGTCATGGGCCTGTTCGTCGCCGCGTGCTGCGCTGTGCAGCTGCTGCGAACTCGCCGGCACTCCATCCACGTCCCGGCGGTGGTGATCTTCGTGTTGCTGGTGGGGCTGATCGTCGTGGCGTACGGCCGCTCGATCATGCCCAACATCGCCCACACCAAGATGCTCTACCTGCGCACCTTCCTGGTCGTCTCCTTCATCGCGCCGATGATCCTGGTGGTGGACCGCAAGGGGATCGAAGAGCTGCTCTGGGGGCTGATCGTGGTGGGGCTCCTGGTGCTGATGGGCATGTTCCTGGCCACGGAGCGCGACGCGTACAATTCCGTGCGCATGGGCATGTCCGGTGCCAGCGCGATCACCACGGCCAACGCCCTGGTGCTCGGCGCGCTCATCTCCCTGTTCTGGTGGTTGCCGCACGCGCGGGCCCTGGTCCCCAGGCTCACCGCCGCCGCGGTGGCCGTGGGCTGCATGGCAGGGCTCGTCGCCACGGGCTCCCGCGGCCCGTTCCTGTTTGGACTGGCCACCCTGGGCGTCGGCAGCTTCACCTACCTGCGCAGGCTCAGCCGCAACTTCGTCAACAACGGCCTGCGGCTGGTCATGCTCGCCGCGTGCCTGGCCCTGCTGTTCTGGGGATTGAAGGCCTCGAGGTACACCGACGAGTTCGGCGGCTCCGAACGCGTGCTGACCGTGGTCAGCGGTGACTGGCAGCGCGTGGTGCGCGCCGACGATCGCTACTGGCTGTGGAAGGCGGCCATCGAGATGATCGTCGAGAAGCCGCTGCTGGGCCACGGCCTGGGCGCCTACAACCGCAAGCTCAGCCGCGGAGACGACTGGAAGTACACCTATCCGCACAACCTGGTCCTCGATCTGGGGTGCGAGGCCGGCCTGCCCACGGCGCTTCTACTCGTGGCCCTGTACGTGCTGGCCTTCAAGGGCGTCGCGCTGCCGCTGCTGTTCCGCCCTCCCGAGGACTGGGTGGACCGCGGGCTGGTGGCCGTGGGCCTGATCCTGCTGTTCAGCTTCCTCGAGGCCATGGTCTCCAACGACGTCTTCAGGGCCCGGTACGAGTGGGGCGCGCTGGGGCTGGCCTTCGCGATGTCCGTGGTCGCCGCGCGAGAACGGGCCGCGGATGGGGAGCGGAACGGGGGTGTTCCGGGTTGACGCGGTCGACCCATGAGGGATACTTCTTGCGAACCGACCCACGGGAGCCAACATGCCTGTCTTCGTCATCCACGCCATGGGCAAGGAGCCCCGCAAGGCGGTCTTCGACGCCTCCACTGTGAATGCGGGTCGCAACCAGGACAACGAGCTGGTCCTGCCCGGAGCCACCGTCTCGCGCCAGCACGCGGTCTTCACCATGGGCACCGACGGAGGGTGGGCGGTCCGCTGCGCGTCCGAGACCAACCCCATCGTCGTGGACGGCAGGCTGGTGCGCGCCCACGCCCCGGTGACCGACGGCACCGAGATCCTCATCGGCGCGGAGTTCCTGGTGGTGTTCGTCCGGCGCGAGGGCGAGGCGTACAAGTACATGGGCGGTCGCAGCGTGTACGCGCGATCCCAGTGCAGCGACTGTGGCTGGAACGGCATGCTCTCGGCGCTGAGGATGGCGCCCATCTGCCCCGCGTGCGGCAGCTCCAAGGTCAAGCGCCTGGACAAGTACGACCGCGGCGAGGCGCAGATGGAGGCCATGCGCGGCTCCACCGAGCACGTGGACGTGGGGCAGGTGCGCAAGCACCTCGAGCAGATCAAGGCGGCCAAGCGCAGCCGGCTCGAGCGCGTGGACAGCGAAGGCGGTCCGCGGAAGCTGGACCTGAGCGAGACCGAGACGATCCGCATCGCCAAGAAGGGCGGTGGGGCGATGAAGCTGTTCGGGATGATCATCGGCGGCGGCCTGGAGATCGCATGGGACGGCAGGGCCTTCCTGCTCAACAGCGACGTGGACTTCCCGAGCATGAAGGTCAACGGAGAGAAGACCAAACGCGCGCGGCTGAAGTCCGGAGACCTGATCGAGGTCGGCAAGAACCGCTTCCGCTACGTCACCGAGTGAGATGACACCAGACCAGGGCGAGGACAGCAGGGGCGCACGGTTCGGCAAGTACCGGATCGTCGGCGTCCTCGGGGAGGGGAGCTTCGGCACGGTCTTCGAGGCCGTCCTGCCCGGCCCCATGGGATTCTCCCGCCGCGTCGCGATCAAGCGCCTCAACGCCGAGCTCGTCCGCGACGACCCCTCGGCCATCCGCTCCATGGTCAACGAGGCATGCATCGGTGGCCTGCTCCACCACAACAACATCGTCGACACCCTGGAGCTGGGGCAGGTGGGCGACACGTACTTCCTGGCCATGGAGTACGTGGACGGGCTCAACCTCGCCGAGATCATCGACCTGTGCGAGGAGCGGCACGTCCTGTTGCCCCGGTTCGTCATCCTCGGCCTGGCGATCCAGGTCTGCCGCGGCCTGCACTACGCCCACTGCCTCCAGGGGCCCGACAACCGCCCCCTCCGTCTGATCCACCGTGATCTGAAGCCGTCGAACATCATCGTCGACCGCGGCGGCACGGCCCGCATCCTGGACTTCGGCATCGCGCGCACCGCGTCGAGCCGCTTCCAGACCACCGAGGCCAGCGTGGTCAAGGGCACGCCGCGATACATGTCCCCGGAGCAGATCACGGCCAAGGCCCGCCTCACGGCGCGCTCCGACCTGTTCTCGCTCGGTGCGGTGCTGTACGAGCTGATCACCCACAAGCCCCTGTTCCCCGCCCACAAGGTCACCCAGCTCATCGACCAGATCGTCTTCCAGAACGTGGAGCCACAGATCGGCGAGGCGGAGATGCTGTTCCCCGGCGTGGGCCCCATCCTCACCGGGTGCCTGGCCAAGGAGCCCAAGGAGCGCTACCGCGACGCCCGCGCCCTGTCCGACGATCTGCGCGTCCTCGCGCGGGACTACCCACCCGAGACCGACATCGCCGACATCATCAACACGCTGTTGCCCCACCTGAAGCGGCCGGCGGCGCGCGTCATCCAGGACACCAGCGAGCTCGAGCTCCCCGACGACGAGCCGCGCCCCCTCTCCTACGATCCCGACGACGATACGTTGCCGTTCGGTGCGGCGCCGCTGCTCGAGGACCTCGACGAGCGGCGCTGGACCTCGTTCAGCCAGGCGTTCGAGGGGTTCTCGCCCCTGCGCGCACCCGAGGAGACGGACGAGACGCCCGCGGATCTCGTGTGGGACGACGACCCCATCGAGCCCGAGGAGCCGATCTACCCCGTCACGTCCGTGGGCAAGCGGACCATGGTCCTCGCCGGGGCCGCGGCCCTGCTCGCGGTGCTGCTCGCCCTGAGCACGCTGCCGTGGATACGCGGCTGCGGCGAGTAGCGGGGTCAGGCCGCCAGGGCCACCAGCACCAGGAGCCACTGGACCAGGAACAGCACGTAGGGTCCGGCCACCACCCCCATGGAGACGCGGTCCGCGGTTCGCGCGATCTCGGACATCCGGGTCTCGGCGATCCACGTCAGGGACCCGGGCAGGTCTCCCGCCGTCTCCCCCTGGGCGAGGACCGCACGCTCCGCGGGCCGGATCGGCAGGTGGGCCGCCAGGGCCTCGGTCAACCCGTCTCCCGCCTCCAGATCGCGCTCGATGGCGCGCGCCCGCTGCGCAGCGAAGGTGTTGGGCAGCGAGATCCGGGCGTTCCACAGGCCGAGCTGGAGCGAGATCCCCGAGTCCGTGGCCAGCGCCAGGATCCAGAAGTAACGGACCATGACGGCGTCCCGGATGGGTTCCCGGACGATGGGGACCTGCCACAGCAGACGGTCCAGGAGGCCGCGCGCCCTCACCAGGAGGGGAGCCCTCACGAGGTACACCAGCGCGCCGATGGCGCCGCAGACCGCGGCCACCGCCAGGAACGCCCGGCAGGGGCCGGTGAGGGGGTTGGGCACGACGGCCATGAGCAGCTGCAGCGCCAGCAATGGGCCGATCGCGAGCTTCCACGAACGGGTGTAGGCGCCGCGGCGGCGCTCGACGTACGCGAGCAGTCGCAGGCTCCGCTCGAGGCGCCCCTGCTCCTCGGCCCAGACCAGCAGCTCCCCCGATCCAGGTCCGAATGCCGCGCGCAGCGCCGGCAGGGCGGGCTCGAGGCCGCGGCGGTGGGCGAGGGCCGCTTCGAGCTCGGGGAGCAGGGCCCTCGCAGGCGCGGTCGCCTCGCCCGGGGCCAGGGCCGCGACCGCCTGGGGCAGCGGCGTACCCGTGGCGAGGACCTCGGCCAGCTGCTCGAGGAGGCGGGCCGAGGTCCGCGGAGAGAGCCTGCCGCTCATCGCCCGCTCACCGCGTGTACCCCAGCGCCTCGAGCTGGCGGTCCAGCTCCGGCGGCAGGTCGCCGGCGGCGCCCCCCTCGAGCCGCAGCAGGGGTTCGCCGACCGTCGGATCGGTGATCCGCCGCAACCGCGCCAGCGCGTCGTGTGCCGGCGATCCCTCGAGGGATTCATCCGCGGCGAGGCGGTCCCGCTCCTCGCCGGGATCGGCTTGCAGGTCGTACAGTTCCAGGCGCGGCTCTGCCGGCGGCTCGAGGGAGTGGACGAGCTTGAACGGCTGTCCGGCCACGAAGGCCTTGCTCGTGATCAGCTCGGCTCCCTCGACGATGAATCGCATCCCCCGGGCGACGCTGGCCGCCCCCCGCTCGTGGTCGGACGACCGGGGCAGCGCCGTCCCCTGCATGTCCGCGTGCTCCAGGCCCACGGTGGCGAGGATGGTCGGCGCCACGTCCACGAGGCTCACCGGACCGTCGATGACCTCACCCCGGTGCTGACCGCCCGGGTACCGCACGATGAGCGGCACGTGCACGGTCTCCTCGTACAGGTGCGTCCCGTGGAGCCAGCAGCCGTGCTCGCCGAACTCCTCGCCGTGGTCCGAGGTGACCACCAGCAGGGTGTCGTCGGTGAGGTCGAGGCGCTCCAGCGTGTCCAGCAGCCCCCCGACCAGGGCCTGGTCCGTGTAGCGGATCTCGCCGTCGTACAGGTCGACCATCGCATCGCGGGTGGTGTCGTCCAGCGGCGCGCAGGGATCCGCGGGGTGGCCCAGGATCGCGTAGGGATCGATGGCGTCCAGGCCGGCCGCGCCGCCCGCCCGCTCGGTGAATCCGCCGGGCGGGGCGTAGGGGCCGTGCACCTCGTAGGTGTGGAGGAACAGGAAGAACGGCGAGCCCGCATGGTTCTCGAGCCAGCGCGCCGCACGGTCCGCCAGGGCGCCGGCGGCGTCGTCGCCGCGGCAGTCGCAGTACGCGTCGAAGCCCTCGGAGAAGCCGAAGTGCTTGTCCACGGCGCCGCCGCCCGTGAACGCCGCCGTGAGCCAGCCCTGCGCCCGGAGCTGCTGCTGGACCATCGCCACGGGGTCGGGCGCGTGAGCTTCCGGATCGAGGCCGGCCTCGTGTGCCAACGAGCGGCTCAGGCCGTCCGGATGGGTCCCGCGCAGCAGCGCCATGTGTGAGAGCATCGTGGTCGGATAGGTGGAGTACGCGCGCCGGTACTGGGTGGCGCCGGCGGCCAGGTCGTCCAGGGCGGGGCTCGTGGGGCGATCGTAGCCGTAGCACCCGAGGTGATCGGCCCGCAGGGTGTCGATGGAGACCAGGATCACGCCGGGGGCGCCCCCCTCCGCCGCCGGCGGGGAGGCCAGGATCATCGGCTCCGTCCAGTAGGCGGTGGCGACCTCGCCGGACTCCGACCGGGTGCTCAACGAGAGGATCACCCGCTGGTTCGCGAGGGCCGCGAGGGACACCACCTCGACCCCGGCGCGACAGCCGTCCAGGTCTCGTGCGAGGCCCGTCCACACGGATCGGGGGCCATCACCCGCGTCCACGTGGATCTCCCCGAACACCTTCGCCGCCGTCGCCGGCGCTCTGCGCAGCCCGAACACCAGGCGGCCGTCCGGCGGCACCTCGACGGAGTAGGCCAGCGCGGTGGGGGTGGGGGCGACGATGGCGTCGTGCTCGCAGCATCCGTGCACCAGGCGCCGGTGGAGGTCGAACGCTCCCGCGGAGGCCAGCGAGTCCACCCAGCCGCGCGCCGCGCTCGATCCCGCCGTGTACCTCAGCTCCACCCGGTCAGGGGGCTCGACGCCGCCGGGGTACAGCAGCACCATGCCCCGGCTCGACTCGATGTCCAGCGTCAGCTCGATGGGTCGGACCAGGGACGCCCACGGGGCCGTCTGCAGGCGGGGGCAGCGCAGCTCGAAGTCGTGCCTTCCGCCCAGGAGCTCCACGGTCGTGTCGGCCAGTACGCCGACCTCGAGGAACTCCATCGCCAGCTTCGCGCCGTCCATCCACAGCTCTATCTCCAGCGGCGGCGCCTCGGGGGGCGTCTCCGGCGCTCTCAACACCAGGCGGGTGGGACCGGCTGGCAGGAGGAAGCTCGCCGCGGACGAGCCGCTCCACGATCCCTCGCTCGCGCCCGCCTTCTGCTCCCTGCCCGTGCTGACCACGAGCTGCGCCCGGGGGCGGGAGAAGGTGAAGAACGGTCCCGTGGGCGTCCCCTCCGAGGGCACCTCGGTCCCATCGCGCAGCAGGACCGCGCCACCACCGGAGGCGGGTGCATCCGCGGGGCCGGACGTGCTGTACAGCCAGCACCGCTGCTGGCGATCGTCGGCGACCGCCGTGGCCTCGGCCGCGGTCCAGGCGTCGTCACGAGCCGGCGGCGCCTCGCCGGAAGGCGCGATCGGCGTGTCCGCGGTGACGGGCTCGAGGTCCGTGAGCCGCACCACGCGGGAAGGGGTCGTCTCGGAGGGACGCTCCGTGAGCCCGGAGCCACGGCTCCCCTCCCCTCCACATCCGGCAGCTGCCACCGACACGAGGAGCACAGCCAGCGCCGCGGTCGTGGAGCCTGCGGCGGCCGGCCTTCGGCGGTGGTGGTCTCCTGCCATGGGGCCAGTCTATGCGAATC
Organism: uncultured Rickettsiales bacterium; assembly: GCA_964425605.1. Lineage (GTDB taxonomy): Bacteria > Myxococcota_A > UBA796 > UBA9615 > CAYRNR01 > CAYRNR01. The sequence goes on from CAYRNR010000016.1 coordinate 49,150, forward strand.
GGAACGAGCAGGGGTTCGTCACGGCTGCGATGGACTGCTGGAGCCGCGCTCGCCGGATCGCTCCCAGCGAGGAGTCTCCCCGCCGTCGTTCGCCTCTGTGCCGCCGGCCGTCGCGCCGCCGTCCCAGATCTGCGGGACGACGATGGCCGCGAGCGCGAGGAGGACGACCACCACGACGGCGCCCACCACGACGAACTGCTTGAGCTGGGCCCGCCGGGCCCGGGCGATGAGCTCGGCCTCCTCGGTCCCCGGATCGGGCTCGTACCGGGCGATGACCTCGATGGTGGTCGAGGGGGAGACGGTCTCCGGGTCGTCACGGGGAGGCCGGGGCGGCGCGACAGGCGATGGTTCCACGGGAGGGGGCGATGACGGAGCAGGGAGCGGCTCCGGTGACGGTGGTTCGGCGGCCTGTGGCGGCTCGGCGGCCGTTGGCGGTTCGGGGGCCGTTGGCGGTTCGGGGGCCTGTGGCGGTTCGGGCGTCGATGCTGGTCTGGGTGTCCGTGCAGGCAGCGGAGCCGATGGTGGTTCCGGTGACCGCCGCTTCTTTGCGGCGATTCCCGGCGGTCGTGGCGGGAGGTTGGAGATCCGCTCTGGCGACGGTTCGACGTCCTTGCGCGGCTTCCTCGCCTTTCGCCCTCTCGCCGGAGGCGCCGGCATCCGCGGTGGTCGCAGCGGCCGGTTGGGAGCCTGCGGGACCGCCTGGTGGCCCCTGGTGTCTCGCAGCGCCAGCTCCACCGAACCGAGCCGAACCACGTCTCCCGGCTGGAACTGGCAACGCTCGACAGGCCGCTGGTTGACGTAGGTGGATCGTCCGCTTCCGAGATCCTCCAGGAAGACGGTGCCCTCGGGATGCACCGTGAGCGAGGCGTGTTCCAGAGCCACGCCCGGGTAGGGCAGCTCGATCTGGCAGCTCCCGGAGCCCAACACGAACCGGCCGATGGTCAGGCGCACGGTCCTCTGGGGCGCGTCTGACGGGAACACCTGCAACGCGGGGCGGAACCCGACGATGGTCGAGGCCATGGACGGGAGGGTGCGGGTGGTCGCGGTGGCGCGGGTCGATGCGGGCGTCTCCTGGTCGACGAATCGCATCCTGAAGGTGTAGCCGAGGAACTGGAGCTCCGACCCAGGGTGGAGCTCCGCGCGCTCGAACGGCCGTCCGCGGTACACGAGGCCGGGATCCGAGACGATGTTGTGCACCTCGAGGATGCCCGCCGCCGTGACCTGGAAGGCGAAATGCTGCGGCTGCACGTTCGGCAGTTTCAGCACGATGTTCGCCTCGGACGTCGATCCCACCACGACACGCGCCTGCGCGACCACGACGGTGCTCACCAACCGCCCGTCGCAGACGATGTCGATGTGGGGGATCGGGTGTCGTTTGGCCATGGGGCGGACTCGTCTCCCGTTCTACTCGCTCTTCCTCGATCCCCGCGACGCCAGGATCTCCTTGAGTGTGCGAACCAGGTCCGGCCAGGCGCGGCGGTCGGCGACGTGGATGACGCCGGCGTAGACGACCAACGCGGCCACGGACGTGACGCACGCCAGCGCCGTGGTCCACACGAAACCCTCCAGATCCAGCGCACGTTCGATGGCCTCCACCGCGCCGGCGGCGAGGCAGAACGCCACGAACGGGGACCAGCTCCGGCGCAGGATCTGCAGCATCCCCACGTGGATCGTGCGCGAGACGAACAGCTGGTAGACCACGTTGTTCAGCGCATAGAAGACCGCCACGGCCACGCACGCTCCGAGCAGACCGAACTGGGCCCCGATCAACAGCGCGACCACGAGCCCGGCCACCGTGAACGCCGTGGCCGCGAACCGCAGGTCGGGCCGGCCGGCGCCGAGGAGCATGGGGGGCATCAGATCGGCCCCGAGCCCCCACCAGATGGAGGCGAAGCACAGGACGCGGGCGATGGGGACCACGTCGAACCAGTCCGGCCCCATCAACCACGGCAGCACGGGTACGACCGCGTAGGCCACCACCACGAGGACCAGGCTGGTCTGGGCCATGAGCCGCAAGGAGTCGAGATAGGCCTGCTTGAGCCCCTCTGCGTCCTTCTGCAACCGGCTGAAGCTGGAGAACAGCACGTTGCCCAGCACCGCGACCACCTGTCCGACCGTGGCGTAGCCCACCTTGTAGCCGATGCTGAACAGGCCGGCATTCACGTCGCCGAGCAGCGCGCCGACCAGCAGGACCGGCAGGTACTTGCCCAGGTCGTATAGGGTTCGCGCCAGGGCGACGTAGAGGCCGAACCCGAACAGCTCCCGCAGGGCGCCCAGGTGGAACAGCCACCTCGGCCGCCAGTCCGAGCTGATCCAGAACACCGCGGCGAGCACGGCGTAGTTGCACGCGAACCCCGCCAGGATGGACCAGACGCCGAAACCCGCCAGGGCCAGCCCCACGCCGACGCCGATGTAGGTGGTGATGGCCAGCGCCTGGGCCACGGTCTGTGTCCGGTACTCCAGTTTGCGGATCAGCAGCGACCGCTGGACGTGCCCCAGCGCCATCACCATGGGCAGGAACACCGCGTACTGGAGCACCTCGAGGAATGGACTCCACCCTGCGGCGCCTGCGTAGATCCGGATGGCTGCCAGGCCCAGCAGGGCCGTGGACAGCGCCAGGGCGATGTTCATGTAGAAGGCCGTGGAGCGATGGCGCTCCTCGAGGTCGTCGCGCTGGATCACCGCCGCGTTGAAGCCGAACTCCGAGGCGCGGTCGAGGATGGAGCCCACGGCCAGCAGCCGGGCGCCCAGGCCGAACACCTCGGGTCCGAGGATGCGCGCCAGCAGGAACTGCAGCAGGAACTGGCCGCCCTGGATGACCAGGTTCAGCACGGACGCCCACTTCACCGCGTGGAAGGTGCGCTGTCTCAGGTTGCGCCTGGGCGCGCCGGAGGGCGCCTCGCCGTCACTCATCGATGGCCTCCGCGGCGGCAACCGCCGCTCGCACGTCGGGGTACAACATACCCAGCTCAAGCCGCGCGTGCACGCGATACGGGCGTTCGTCTCGTGACTCCTGGTGGGGTCGGAGGCCTACTCGAAGCGGAACGGGACCTGCAGGGTCACGGGCTCGCGGAGGGCGTCCAGCGAAGACCACCACCGGGCCGAGCATCATCAGGACGACCGAGCCCGCGGCGAGCAGGCGACGGCGCCTCGACCGGGGAGGTTCGGGCATCAAAATGTAGGATTTGCTTCGAAAAAAACGCAAAAAAAGCGTCAATGAGCCGAGGCCCGCAGCTCCCGGATCCAGTCGTCGAGGAAGGGGTAGGCGGAGCTCTCCTCGCGCACGCGCTCGAACTGCTCCAGCGCCTCGCTCTCCCGCCCCAGCTCGCGGTACACCTTGCCCAGCTCCAGGCGCACGTGGACGCGGTCGGGACGATGGCGCAACGATTCCAGGTAGTGGCCCTCGGCACGTTGCCATCGCCCCTCGGCGGCGGCCAGCCGCCCCTGGGCGGTGGCGGTCAGCGCGAGCGCGCTGCGACCGACCGCCGCGTCCCGCATGTGGCGCAGCGACAGCTGAGCCTCCCCGTACCGCTGAAGGGCGATCAGGGACATCACCTCCTGGTAGTGCAGCTCCACGTCGGCGCCGGCACAGTCGAGCCCCTCCCGCGTCACCTCCAGGGCCAGCGTCGCGTCGTCCGCGCTGCGAAGCAGGCTGGCCTCGTACTTGACCAGATCCACGTCGCAGGGATGCGCCGAGCGGGCCGCGGCCAGCCGGGCGAGCGCCGCCGCCCGGTGGCCCGCCGCCCAATCCTGCGCCGCGAGCACACGCGCCGCCGTGGGCTGCTCCGGGTCTGTCTCCGCGATGCGCGCCGCCAGCTCGAGCCCCCCACCGCCGGGGTGCTCGCGCTCGAGGTACAGCGCGAACGCGGCGGCCAGGTCCAGGTCGCCACCCAGGATCGCGATCGCCTCGTCGGATCCGTGGACCAGGCGGTGCAACGGCTCGAAGGCCGCTCGCCCGAGTTCGGGCTGGGCCTGCAGCGCCGCGCCCACTTCGGCCGCGGCTCTCTCCCGTTCGCCCAGGTTCTCCAGGGCCTGCGCGGCGGCGAGGTGGGGGGCGGCGTAGTGCGGATCCAGCTGCGAGGCGCGCTCGAGAAAACGAAGGGCCTCCGCCGGCCGGCCGTCGGCGAGCAGGGCGTGGCCTGCGATGTAGGCCACGTCGGCCGAGCAAGGGTGCCAGCGGACGGCGCGTCGCACCACGTCGTCCAGGACCGCGCCCGAGGCTGCGCCCTCGACGGCTCTGAGTTCCCTGGCCCAGCTGCCGTGGCGGACCGCCAGCGGCCCCAGCGCCAGGGCGGCCGTGAGGGCCACGGCGACGCCCAGCGTGGCGCGCCGGGAGATTTGCGGCGAGGGCTCCGCCCTGGTGGGTCGCAACAGCGCAGCCAGCACCACGGCAAAGGGCAACCCCACGCCACCGAACTCCAGTCCGAACTCCACCAGGCTGTGCAGTCCCACGGCAAAGGTCCCCGCCAGCGCTCCCGCCACGGCGGGATTCCGCCGCCAGCGAGCCAGGGCCACCCACCACGTCACCAGCGTGGCCACCATCAGCAGCGTGGCCACGGGCACCCCCAGCTCGGCCAGGAGGTGGAGGGGCTCGCTCTCGGCGTGGGTGTAGCGCACGAAGTCGCCCGGCGTGGAGTACGCCGCGAACGCGTCGCGAAATCCGCCCCGCCCCACGCCGCACAGGGGGTGATCGGCGATCATCTGCAGCACCGCCGGGACGTGCGCCAGCTTCGAGCTGTGCAGCAGCCTGCCGGGGTCCTGGGAGCCTGCGCCCGCCATCAGTCCGGCGACGACTGCCACGCCCGTCAGCGCGGGCACGAACCAACGAATCCAGCGACGGCGGCGGGCCAAATCCATCCCCAGGATCAGCGCCAGGCCGGCGGGGACGACGAACCAGACCCCGCCCGATCCCGTCGCGAGGGCCGCGCCGAGCAGCACGGCGCCGGACGCGCCCAGTCCCACCCGCCAGCCACGCGAAGAGCGAGCAGCGGCCCCGATCGCGACGAATCCGATCAGCTCGAAGTACTGCGCCGCGTGGTTGGGGTTCACGAACGGGGTCTGGAAGCCCCCGACCGTGCCCGCGGATGGCGTGTAGAGGCCGAGTACCCGCTCCGCACCCAGCAGGGTCTGCACGCCGCTCACCGCCGCCACGACCGACCCGGTCCCCACCACGGCGAGCAACATCGCCCGCTGGCCTCGTGTTCGTGACCAGAGGGTGCCGGCCACGGCGAGCACGGCCGTCGCGCCGACCATCTTGACCACCCCGAGGGCGGTCGGTCCGGGCGAGCACGACAGGCTCGGGGAGTCCACGAACCCGGCGGGCAGGGGGACCAGGGTCAGCACCGACCACAGGGCGACGCCCAGCCAGCAGGCCCCGAGCACCGATCGGGGCAACGCGATACGCGCCAGCACCACCACCCAGAGGGCGACGACGGACAGGCCTGCGAGCGCGACGGTCGTGGCGGGGTGGACGGTACCGACCATCATCGGCGCCGCCAGCAGCAGGACGGACAGCAGCGCGATGCCCGCCCTCTCCTCCGGGCGGAGGGCGAAGGCAGCGGCCTGTTCGGAGCGCGGAGCCACGCGGATTACGTCTTCTTGGTCTTCTTGGACTTCTCGCCGTACCCGTACCCGTATCCGTACCCGTAGTGCCGTCCGTAGGGAGAGCGGTGCAGGTCGGCGCCGTTGAACACGGTCCCGAGGATCGGAGCGCCCACGTCGCGCAGCTGACGCAGACACTGGCGCAGGGCGTAGCGGTCGGAGACCCCTTCGCGGACGACGATCAGCACCAGGTCCACGAGCTGACTGAGCACCTTGGCGTCGGTCACGGGGAGGACCGGAGAGGAGTCGATCACCACCTGATCGTATTTCTCGGACAGCTGGGCGAGCAGGTCACTGAACTGCTGGGACCCCAGGAGCTCGGCGGGGCTGTCGGGGGGCTCACCGCACAGCAGGACGTGCAGGTTCTCGATGTCGGTGCTGATGATCGCGTCGTCCAGCTCGGCCTCGCCCACGAGCAGCTTGGAGAGCTTCCCCTCCGCTTCGGTGGTGCCCAGGACGTCCCCGATGCTCGGCTTGCGGAGGTCCCCGTCCAGCAGCAACGTGCGCTGGCCGGACGCGGCGAGCGTCTGGGCGAGGTTGGCCGCGAAGGTGGTCTTGCCCTCGCCCGAGAAGGAGCTCGTCACGAGGAACGTCTTGTAGGTCCCCTTCGAGGTGGCGAAGAGCAGGTTGGTGCGCAGCGTGCGCAGACACTCGGCGAACGGCGACCGGGGTCGGCAGGCCGCGTAGAACTCCACAGGGGGTTTCTTCTCGCCGTTCTTGCCGCGGGAGCCCGCGTTCGTCACCGCGAGCTGGTGTCCCAGGACCCGCACCCCGAACTCGTCCTCGAGCTGCGAGTGCGTGCGGATCTTGGCGTCGACCCGGTCGAGCACCAGCGCCATGGTGATGCTGATGATCAACCCGACCAGCAGGGCGGTCAGCGCCACGAACGGCAGCCGCGGCTTGTACTGGCGCATGGGCGTGGGCGAGTACTCGATCACGCTGAAGTTGTTCGTGCTCAGCTGCTCGGCGAGGTTGGCCTCCTGGAAGCGCTGGTTGAGCATCGACAGCAGGTCGCGCCGCTGATCGAGATCGCGAACGAGGTGGTCGTACTCGATCTGCAGCCGGCTCAGCGCCTCTGCCCGCTCCTGCTCCTGCTCGAGGGAGGACTTGACGGCGCTCTCCTCGATGGAGAGCGCCCGGATGCCGCGCCGCTCGGCGCCGATGATCCCGTCGACCTCCCGCTGGAGTAGCGCCTCGAGATCCTCTTCGGGCTGGTCCAGATCGGTCATGGCCGGGTGCTTCTCGCCGTACCGCGCCTCCAGGTCCGCCCGCTCGCGCTCGATCTCCATGAGCTCCTTGCGGATCTCCTGGACCACGGGATCGGCGACGATCTCGGGGATGGTGTCCAGCTCTTCGGCCGACGCCCCGGCCACCCGCTCCCAGCGGGCTCGCTTGGACATGCGCTCGAGCCGTACCCCCGTCGACGCCCGGTTGAGGTCCTCGATGGTCGCGGAGTTGATGGCGATCGCGTCCTCGATCGAGGCGCCCATGAGGACCTGGTTCTCGCGAAACTCCAGCAGCATGGCTTCCGCGTCGCGGACGTCCTGCTCGGCCTGAGCGACCTGCGTGCCCAACCAGGTCACGGCGGTCTCGGTCACGTCCTCGCGCTGGCCGGAGTTGTACTCGATGAACGTGTCGGCCAGGGTGTTGACGATCAGCGCCGCGCGGACCGCGTGGGTGTCCACGCAGACGATGTGCAGCAGGTTGCTGTTCTCCACCTGCTCCACCGAGACCTTGTCACGGAACACGTTCACCGGGTCCACGGCGGTGAGCGCCTCGAGCAGCTCCTCGCCCTCGAGGTCCTCCTTCAGGCCGAGGAACTCCTTGTCCTCGTCCAGCCCGAGCAGCACGACCACGTCGGCGGTGATCTCCCGGCTCCCCAGGATCTTGGCCTGGGTCTCCATGTACCGCGGGAACTCGTAGGGATTGACCGCGCCGAGGGAGTACGCGTCGCCCGCGTCCTGCAGGATGTTGGGGCTGGACTCGGCCACGTGCAACGTCGCCTGGGTGCGGTAGAGCTTGGTCCGCTTGAGTCCGACCAGGGCCACGACCAGGGTGATCGCGACGAAGACCGACGCGGTCGGGAGCAGCCGCCGCCGCAGGATCGCGCCGAACCGGAGCGCCTCGGTGATGGCGGAGTCGTCCCCGGACGCGACAGGGGTCGCGACCGCTTCGATGGCCGGGATCTCGGAGCTGGTGAGCTTCTCCGTCATGGACTGCCCGTTGGGTTCCTTCTTGTCCCTCGCCTCCCCGCGCGCAGAGGTAGGCCTCGGTACATTATGCCAGATCCCGCCCTCTGTTCTCCAATCGGCCGGGTGCGCGGACTAGTGGAAGGTGTCGGTGGCGTTGCCCAGGGTCGTCATCGCGTCGAGGGACTCCTCGTCGGGCTCGTGGACCTCCGGGACCATCATGCTCAGGGCCTGTACGGCCACCTCACGCGAGTTGGTGTCCACCACGCCGCGGAGGTTCTCGATGCGCCGCATGACCACGCTGTGGGGCAGCCAGTCGACCTTGCCGATGAAGATCTTGGGGTGGCGCGTCTTCTCCATCAGCTCGCGGTCGAAGGCCAACTCCTCGCGCAGCTTCTCCCCCGGCCGGAACCCCGTGAAGACGATCTCGACGTCGTCCTCGGTGAACCCGGACAGCCGGATCAGATCCCGGGCCAGATCGACGATCCGCACCGGCTCGCCCATGTCCAGGACGAAGATCTCACCGCCGTCCCCCATGGACGCGGCGCGCATCACCAGCTGGCACGCCTCGGGGATGGTCATGAAGTACCGCTCCATGTCCGGGTGGGTGACGGTGACCGGGCCGCCGTTCTTGATCTGGTCCTGGAAGATGGGGATCACGGAGCCGGCCGAGCCCATCACGTTGCCGAACCGCACGGCGACGAACTTGGTGCTGGAGCGGATGGCGAGCGCCTGGGTGTAGATCTCGGCCACGCGCTTGGTGGTCCCCATCACCGAGGTGGGGTTGACCGCCTTGTCGCTGGAGATCAGCACGAAGTGGCCCGAACGGAAGTTGTGGGCCGCGTCGGCGATGATCTTGGTGCCGATGACGTTGTTCTTGATGGCCTCGCCCGGGTTCCACTCCATCATCGGCACGTGCTTGTGGGCGGCCGCGTGGAAGACCACGCCGGGCTTCTCCAGCGCGAACACCTGGGAGACGCGGTCCGAGTCGGTCACGTCGCCGATCACCGGCACCACCACCAGGTCGGGGTGCTCGCGGCGCAGCTCGGTGTGGATCAGGAACAGGGCGTTCTCGTAGCGCTCGAACAGCACCAGCCGCTCCGGGCCGAAGCGGGCGATCTGGCGGCACAGCTCCGAGCCGATGGAGCCGCCGGCGCCGGTGACCAGCACGCGCTTGCCGGAGATGAACCGGCTGAGGACCTCGGCCTCGAGCTTGATCACCTTGCGGCCCAGCAGGTCGTCGATGGTGACCTCACGCAGCCGGCTGAGGTTCACCTTGCCGTCGAGGATCTCGTACAGCGCCGGGATGATCTTCACCGGCAGGTCGATGGCCTCGCACGCCTGGCCGATGCGACGGATGTCCTTGCCCGCGGCCGAGGCGATGGAGATGACCGCCTGGTCGATCTGGTGCTTGTGGACCAGGTCGGGCAGCGACGCCATGTCGCCGAGGACCTTCACCCCCTGGATCACCGTGCCGATCTTGTTGGCGCGGTCGTCCACGAAGCCCACCAGCTGCACGCCCAGGTCGGGCCGGCGGTCGATCTCGCGGCAGACCATGGAGCCCGCCTCGCCCGCGCCGATGAGCAGGGTCCGCTTGCGGGGCCGGTCCTCCGAGGGCAGCCGCTTGCGTCGCTGGGTCTCCTCGGCGATGAGCCGCCGCATCACGCGTACGCCGGTGACGAAGAGGAAGGCCACCACGTAGTTCATGGCCAGCCCGCCCGCCGGGATCGCCAGATACTGGCCGTAGCCGCCGAACGCCCCCGCGGTCAGCGACAGCGTGATCAGCACGATCTGCGCCGCGGAGAGGGCGCCGAGGATCTTGGCCGCGCCTGGGATGCTGATGAACCGCCACGAGATGGACGGCACGCCGAGCACGGCGAGCACGCCGTACTGGAAGATCACCACGTAGGGCCAGGTGAAGAACAGCAGCTTGGCCCACTGCAGGGACACGGCGAACTCGTTGTGGCACAGCATCGCCACGCCGTAGGCGAGCGACAACGCGAGGAAGTCGATGAAGAACTGCGTCGAGCGTGAGAACAGTCGTTCCACTCGAGAGCGCTCTTTTCCGGTCGGTTGGTTCCCGCCAGACCGACACTAGACCGCAGACAAGTGTTTCACGTGACAGGGGAACGGTCAAATAATGGGCTTCCGCAACGGTTACTTGCCGGTCTTGAGCGGCGGCGGCTTCTCGGGCTTTCGGGCGAGCTCCTCGGCCGTGGGCTTGCGGCCGCGATCGAAGACGAGGAAGCGCTCGAGCACCACCGGCGGGAACTCCTTGTAGCCGAGCATGCGGTGGAACCACAGGGCGGGGATGTTGTTGCGATCGTAGTAGCCGTAGGCGCGCGTGTAGCCGCGTTGAGCGAGGAACTGCAGCGCGTGGTGCAGAAACGGCATGCTCACCGCCTTGCGCACGTCCTCGAGGACGAACAGGTCGAACAGGTAGATGCCGTCGGTCCCCAGGTGGAACCCGAACCAGCCGGGATGGGGGTGGGGCTTGCCTGGCCCCGTGTCCGTCGCACACCAGATGTCGCCGAGCACGACGCCGTCGCGGACCACGGCGATGGCGCTGTAGCCGCGCCGGATGTACATGCGGCCGCGGGTGCGCCGGCTGGCCAGCGGGTACTCGTAGCCGTCCATCTGCGCCCGGGAGACCACCTCGGTCAGCTCCAGACCCGGCTCCAGGGGGGCCTTGGGCGGCTTGAGCTCGGTCAGGTCCTTCATGGTCGGGATCGCGATCTCGGCGCGGTGCACCGTCAGCTCCACCGCGTGGCGCAACCCCGTGCGGCGCGTGCGCTCGACGAACTGGCCTACCTTGGTACGAATCTGCCGGAGCATCCGGGCTACTCCTCCTCTCCCAGCAGGCGCAGCGGGTTCAGGCTGGCGATCTTGAGGAAGGCCTCCTCCACGTCGGCGACGGCGTCCTCGAGGGCCAGGGTCAGCCGGACCATGGCCTCCCACGGAGCAAAGTACAGCGCGTCGGAGCCGAACACCACCCGATCGAGGTCCAGGCGGCCCAGCACCACGGCGAGGGTGGTCGTGTCCAGGCCCGACACGTCGGTCATCAGGTGATCGTGGCGCGCCATCAACCGCGAGAGGCGGGGGAGCTCCGTGTCGATCACCTCGCCCACCGAGTGGCCGAACGCGCCGGCGTGGGCGATGACCACCGGCTGGTCGGTGATGGCCCAGTCCACGTTGCGCAGGCGGTTGAGGTCCCCGTGGGCCACGGCGTCGGGGTCCTGGCACTGGGGGCTCAGGCCGCCGTGGACGACCACGCCCACCGAGCTGCGGCGCGACGCCGCGAGGATGTGCTCCAGCCGCGCGATCCCCGCGCCCTCGTCCAGGGGGATGCCGGAGATCGCAGGGTGGACCTTGATCGCGACCGCGCCGCGGTTCGACACCGCGTCGTCCACCGCAGCGGCGATGTCCTCGTCCGCGACGGACGGCGGCGGGCAGTACCCCAGCGCGAAGCGCGGGTCGTCGCCGTACATGGCGGCCATGGCGGGGAAGGGATCGGCGACGCCCGCCCGCGCCACGGGCAGCAGCAGCGCGCGATCCACCCTGGCCAGCGCCATCTGATCGCCCAGCACCCGGGGGCCGGTGTGGGCGTACAGCCGCCGCACCGTCAGCAAGAACAGCTTGGCCTGCAAGGCGGCGTCCACGGGCCGAGCCTGCGCGGCCGCCTCCTTCAGGGGCGCCACGTCCGGTGTGCGGTACGGGGTCGGGGAGGTGCTGTGCACGCCGGTGAGGTCGGGGGAAGGGCTATAGCGCGCCTCCCCCAGGAACACCTCGAACGGGTGGACGTGGGCGTCCACGACCGTGGCGTCGGCCCGCAGGGCCTCGATCCGCTCCAGCTGTCGGCGGACCTCCTCGCGCGGCAGGTTCGTCAACGGCATGTCGCCACCACCAGGGCCCGCACCGCGGGCTGGTCCACCTTGCCTCGATCACCCCTGGGCAGCGCGTCGGCGCGCAGGACGCGCCTGGGCACCATGTAGGGGGGCAGCTGGCCCCTCAACCCCGCGAGCAGGACCCGCGCCTCCAGCTCGGGTTCGGCCTCGTAGACCGCGACCAGCTCGTCGATCCCGGTCCGAGGGTCCCGTACCAGGACCACTGCAGCGTCCCGCACGTCGTCGTGGGAGCGCACGGCGTGCTCCACCTCGGCCAGCTCGATTCGATACCCCATCACCTTGACCTGGCGATCCTTGCGGCCGGCGAACTCGTACACGCCGTCGTCGCGGCGCCACGCCAGGTCTCCGGTGCGATAGATGCGGCGAGGAGCCACGTCCCCGTCGCTCCACTGTTCCAGGAACGCCCGGCGGGTCTTCTCCTCGTCGCCCAGGTATCCGCGGCTCAGGCACGGCCCCCCCAGGCACAGCTCGCCCACCTCACCCGGGCCCACCGGCCGGCCGTCCTCGTCGAGCAGGTAGGCCTCGGTGCCCGGGCACGGCACACCGATGGGGATACGCTCGGACGCGTCCGCGGGCGGCGCCGGCATGGTGTGGAACAGGGAGATGCCCGTGGCCTCGGTGGGTCCGAAGGCGTTGGTGTACGTGCGGTCCGGGTAGACCTCCATCCACCGCATCAGGTACTCGGTGGGCAGCGTCTCGCCGCCGAACAGCACGTGCCGCAGGGTCGGCAGCCGGTCCGGCGCGAGCACGTTGGCGCGGGCCATGTACATCAGCAGGGACGACACACCCTTCCAGACCGTCACCCCCTCCCCTTCCATGAACTCCATCAGCTTCGGCGGGAACAGCATCAGTCCGTCCGTGGCCACGCACAGCTGGGCCCCCGACGCCAGGGCGCAGTACACGTCGAACACCGACATGTCGAAGTGGAACGGCGCCGTGGAGAGCACCACATCGTCGGCGGTGATCCCGAAGCAGTCCACGGCCCAGTCGATGTACGCGCGGATGTTCCGGTGGGAGATCATCACCCCCTTGGGCTGGCCGGTGGAGCCCGACGTGTACAGCACGTAGGCCGAGTCGTCGGGCTCCGCGAGGGGCTCGAGGGGGCTGTCGGCGGCGCCGTCGAGCTGCTCGACGTGGATCACCGGCGCGCCGCCCAGCAGCCCACCGAGGACATCGGGGACGCGGGCCTCGGTCCGGTCGTCGACGATCACCGCGGCCGGACGGCAGTCGGCCGCGACCGCTCGCCACCGCGCCACCGGAGCCTTGGCGTCCACCGGCACATAGGTGGCCCCCGCCTCCAGGACCCCCACCATCGCCACCACCGACAGGGCGGACCGCTCCGCGCACAGCAGCACACGATCGCCGGGCGCCACGCCGGCGCCGATCAGCCGGTGCCCCAGCCGCGCGGTGTGGCGGCCGAGCTGGGCGTAGGTGAGCCTGCGCCGGCCGTCGAACAGCGCCACGCGATCCGGGTGATCGCGGCGCGAGGCGTGCAGGTAGTGCTGGGCCAGGGACATGGGTTTTCGCTCAGATTCGAATCAAAGGCCGGCCATCTTGGCGATGATCAGCCGCTGCATCTCCGAGGTCCCGGAGTAGATGGTCGAGGCGATGCTGTCGCGCAGATCCCGCTCGACGTCGTACTCGGTCATGTACCCGTATCCGCCGTGGATCTGCACGGCGTCGAGGCAGGCCTGCTTGAGGCTCTCGCTGACGAACAGCTTGCACATGGCCGCGTCCTGGGGGACCCGCTTGCGCGCGGACTTCAGCGCGGCGGCCTTGCGGAGGATCAGGGTGCCGAGCTCGTGGTTCACCAACATGTCCGCGATCTTGTTGGACACGGACTGGTAGCTGCCGATGGTCTTGCCGAAGGCCTCGCGCTCCCTGGCGTACCGGACGCAGGTCTCGATGACCCGCTGCAGGGTACCCAGGTGGGCCGCGGGCAGCAGGATGCGCTCGACCTCCATGGACTCGTGGAACAGGATCGCGCCCTGGCCCTCGCGTCCCAGCCGCTGCCCCTCGTCCACGCGGCACCCGTCGAGCACCAGCTCGCCGTTGTGCAGGGTGGTCAGCCCCATCTTCTCCAGGGGCGCGCAGCGCTCGAAGCCCTCGGCGCCGGTCTCCACGACAAAGGCCGAGGACGCCCCGAGGGCGCTCGCGTCTGGGTTGGTCACCGCGAAGACGATGGCCGCGTCGCAGACCGGGCCGTTGGTGATGAAGGTCTTGGTGCCGTCGATGCGATACCCGTCGCCGTCGCGTACCGCCCGGGAGCGCATCGCCATGGCGTCGGAGCCGGAGCCCGGCTCGGTGATCGCCTGGGCGAAGATGGCCTCGCCGCTGCAGATGCGGGGGATGTGGCGCGCCTTGAGTTCTTCACTGCCGAACTGCATCAGGGTCAGGCCGCACAGCAGCTGCGTGGCGATCGCGTGCACGAGCCCGGCGTCCTTGCAGGCGTAGCCCAGGGCATCCATGGACAGCACCGTGGTCAGGAAGTCGGCGCCGCACCCGCCGTACTGCTCGGGGAACGGCAGCGCCATGACCTGCATCTCGGCGCAGCGGCGCCATAAGTCGCGCGGGAACACGCCGTCGCGGGACCGCTCGGCCACGCCGTCGTTGAGCTCCTTGCGCGCGAACTTCACCAGCGAGTCGCGCAGCGCCACCTGCTCATCGGTCAGAGAGAAATCCATGGGGGCCTAGCCCGTCTTCCGCTCCACCATCGCCGTGAGCGCGGCGACGGACTGGAAGTTCTCGGGCAACAGCTCGTCCCCTCCGATCTGGATGGAGAACTGTTCCTCGAGGAAGCTCAGGAGGGACATGATGGCGAACGAGTCGATGATGCCGTCCTCGACCAGGAGGTCCGTGTCGGACACCTCCTTGCCCTCCACGGCGAGCTCGGTGGTGATGTACTGCCGGATGATGTCGTTGGTGCCCAAGCCGCTGCTCCTTTCCCTCATGGTACCCTGTTTCAGCCTCGAAAGACGACATGGAGAGCCGAGATGGACGTCCTACGACTCGACCGGCGCGGCGAATGGCTGGACACGGTCTCGAGAGCCTGGAGGCACGACTTCCACCACCTGCCTTTCTTCCACGCCCTCGCCGAGGGCGCGGGAGAGGGGGACGCGCACCTGTTCGTGCACCGGGACGGGGACGACTTCGTGGCGCTGCCGCTGCTGCTGCGCCCGGTCGAGACCATGCCCTGTCACGCCGAGACCGGCCGCGGCTGGTCCCACGGCACCAGCGTGTACGGGTACGCCGGCCCTCTCGTGTCACGGCCCGACCTGCCCGAGGCCGTGCTCGCCGCGTTCCGCGCGGCGCTCACCCTCGCGCTCGTGCGGAGGCAGGTCACCTCGGTCTTCTCGCGCCTGCACCCCCTGCTGAACCAGCGCCCCGTGCTCGACGGGCTCGGCGAGCTGGCCGACCACGGCCAGACCGTCTCCATCGACCTCACCCTCCCCGCGGACGTCCAGCGAACCCACTTCCGGTCCACCCACAAGCGCCACCTCAACAAGCTGGCCCGCGCCGGCGCCACCTGGGAGTACGACCCCGCCGGCGAGCACCTGGAGGCCTTCGCGTCGTGCTACGACCAGTCCATGCGCCGGGTCGGGGCGTCCGCGTCCTACGACTTCGGGCTCGAGCACTTCCGCGCCTTCTTCGACACCGACGACGTCGAGGCCTTCCTGGGCGTGGTGAAGGTCGAGGGCGACGTGGCCGCGGCCGGCCTGTTCACCCGCTGCGGTCCCATCGTCCAGGCCCACCTCAACGGCACCGCCGATCGATTCCTCTCCCTCTCGCCCGCCAAGCTCATGTACGACGGCGCCCGGCTGTGGTCCACCGAGCGCTGCGCGACGTTCCTGCACATCGGCGGCGGCCTGGGCGGTGGCGAGGATCCCCTGTTCGCCTTCAAGGCCGGGTTCTCCCGCCAGCGCCACGACTTCGTCCTCTGGCGTTGGATCCTGCAAGACGTCAAGGTCGCCGAACTCACCGACGAGAAGCGTACCTTCCGCGAGGACCGCGGCCTGTCCAGCGACACCGGCGGGTTCTTCCCCCCCTTCTTCTGCAGCGACTGTCACCCCGCCGAAGGCTGTTCCGGCGGCTGAGGCGTCGATTGACTATAGTGTGGTCCGGATGAAATCGACGAGACGACCCTCCTGGTATCGACGCCGCGGCAAGCGCCTGCTCGATCTCGCCCTCACCCTGCCCGGCGTAGCCGCCCTCGCCCCCATCATGATCGGCACCGCCGTCGCCGTCCGCGCCGTCCACGGCAGCCCCGTCCTCTTCACCCAGCAGCGCCCCGGCTACAAGGGCCAGACCTTCAAGATCCTCAAGTTCCGCACCATGACCAACGACCGCGGCCCCGACGGCCACCTCCTCCCCAACGAGGAGCGCGTCACCCGCCTCGGCAAGCTCCTCCGCCAGACCAGCCTCGACGAGCTC
Source organism: uncultured Rickettsiales bacterium (assembly GCA_964425605.1). Lineage (GTDB taxonomy): Bacteria > Myxococcota_A > UBA796 > UBA9615 > CAYRNR01 > CAYRNR01. Next base: position 65,276 of record CAYRNR010000016.1, read on the forward strand.
CCCGAGCTGCTCAACGTCCTCCGCGGCGACATGAGCCTCGTCGGTCCCCGCCCCCTCCTCATCCAGTACCTCGAGCACTACAGCCCCGAGCAGGCCCGCCGCCACGACGTCAAGCCCGGCCTCACCGGCTGGGCCCAGATCAACGGCCGCAACGTCATCTCCTGGGAGCAGAAGTTCCGCCACGACGTCTGGTACGTCGATCACCTCTCCCCCCTTCTCGATCTGCGCATCATCGCCAGCACCGTCGCCAAGGTGATCGCCCGCGACAGCGTCAACGAGGAGGGGCTGGAGGGGGCGAGCTACTTCGCGGGGTCACGGACCGAGGATATCGAGTAGGGCCTGGTTCGTTGGGCCTTCGCCGGACCCATCCCCCTCCACTTCCACCCCCACTCGAGGGGTGGCAATCGCGAGGCTCGGGCGGTGGATCCGGTGCTCCTTGGGGGCGAGACGGGGCGGTCCGGCGCACCGGCACACGTAACCTGCTCCGGCTGGAAGGGGGCGGATCGAAGCTTCGAGTGTGACCAGCTCACGTATGTCCCCACTTTGGGGGCTGGAGTTGGCGGAAGAGGGACGCTCACACCTTTACGCCTTCAGGCGCTGTGGCGGAAAAGGGACGCTCACACCTTTACGCCTTCAGGCGCTGGGCCCATCCACCACCCTCCCACTTGCACCTCCACTTCCCCCTCCACGTCCACTTCCACCTCGTTCCTCACCGCCGGCGACGAACGATCAACACCCCCAGGACAGCGGCCAGCAACGCCCCCACCGGCACACCACCACGGGCGTCTTGCCGGCAATCGCACCCGCCCGCGGAGATCCCATCGTCATCGTCGGGCTCCGCATCGTCATCGTCGCCGTCGTCCTCGCACTCGTCGTCGTCCACGTCGGCGAGGCCGTCGCAGTCGTTGTCGATCAGATCGTCGCAGACCTCTTCGGCGTCCGGGCTGACGTCCGCATCGGCGTCGTCGCAGTCGTCTTCGCAGGCCATGTACCCGTCGCCATCGGCGTCCACGTCGTCCGTCGCGCCGTCGCAGTCGTTGTCCACCTCGTCACAGACTTCCTCGGCGTCCGGGTTGACGTCGGCGGCGTCGTCGTCGCAGTCCCCGTCGCAGGTGGTCCACAGGTCGCCGTCCAGATCGTCGAGGTTCAACCAAGCGTCCTCGTCGTCGCAGTCCCCGTCGCAGGTGGTCCACAGGTCACCGTCCACGTCGTCGAGGTTCAACGTGGCGTCGTCGTCGTCGCAATCCCCGTCACAGGTGGTCCACAGGTCACCGTCCAGGTCGTCGAGGTTCAGGTCGGGGTCGTCGTCGTCGCAGTCGCCCTCGCACAGGATCCACCCGTCACCGTCCAGATCCTCCTCGTCCGCCGGAAGCGTACCGTCGCAGTCGCTGTCCTTGCCGTCGCAGATCTCGGGCGCGCCTGGGAAGACGTCGGCGTCGTTGTTGTCGCAGTCGCCCTGGCAGGCGTTGACGCCGTCGCCGTCCAGGTCCACGTCCACGTCCTCGTCCACGTCGCCGTCGCAGTCGTTGTCGATCTGGTCGCACTGCTCGGGTGCGCCGTCGTAGGTCCACGCGTCCGCGTCGTCGCAGTCGCCCTCGCACTCGGCCATGGCGTCGCCGTCGTCGTCGATCTCGTCGCCGGGCAGGAGGCCGTCGCAGTCGTTGTCCAGCCCGTCGCAGATCTCGGGGTTGTTGGGGAAGATGGTCGCCTCGCCGTCGTCGCAGTCGCCGTCGCAGATGGTGAATCCATCGCCGTCGCCGTCCACCTCCTCGTCGGTGCTGGCGTCGCAGTCGTTGTCGATGCCGTCGCAGACCTCCTCGGCGTCCGGATTCACCGCTGGATCGGCGTCGTCACAGTCCCCGTCACAGATCGAGAACGTGTCGCCGTCGCCGTCCACGAGCTCGTCGGTGAGCGCGTCGCAGTCGTCGTCGATGCCGTTGCAGATCTCCTCGGCCGCCGGATTGACCTGCGGGGCGGCGTCGTCACAGTCGGTGCTGTCGGCCACGAATCCCGGCGGCTGATCGCAGTCGATGTCGCTCACCGCCGCGTCGCCGAACCCGTCGCCGTCGAAGTCCTCGTACCAGACCCGCACGTCCAGCGCCTCGTCCTCGTCCACGGTGCCGTCGCAGTCGTCGTCCTCGCCGTTGCAGTACTCGTCCGCGCCCGGGTGCTGGTTCGCGTCCGCGTCGTCGCAGTCGGTGTCGTCGGCGACGAAACCCTGCGGCTGGTAGCAGGCGAGGACGCTCTGAGCGGGGTCACCGAAGCCGTCGTGATCCGTGTCCGCGTACCAGGCCTGCACGTCCAGCGCCTCGTCCTCGTCGACCTCACCGTCGCAGTCGTCGTCCTCGCCGTTGCACAACTCGTCCGCCCCGGGGAACTGATCGGCGTCCGCGTCGTCGCAATCGGTGTCGTTGGCCACGAACCCCGGCGGCTGATCGCAGTCGATGTCGCTCACCGCCGCGTTGCCGAAGCCGTCCTGGTCCGCGTCCTCGTACCAGACCGCCACGTCCACGGCGTCGTCCTCGTCCACCTCTCCGTCGCAGTCGTCATCCTCACCGTTGCAGTACTCGTCCGCGCCCGGGTACTGAGCCGCGTCACCGTCGTCGCAGTCGGTGGCGTCAGCCACGTACCCCGGTGGCTGGTCGCAGGCGGGGGTGGTGACGTTCGGATCACCGAACCCGTCCTGGTCCGCGTCGGCGTACCAGGTCAGCGCGTCCGCAGCGTCGTCCTCGTCCACCGCGCCGTCGCAGTCGTTGTCCACGCCGTCGCACACCTCGGTGGCGTCGGGGTGGATGGCCGCGTCGAGGTCGTCGCAGTCCTCGCCCTCGAGGTACCCGTCGTCGTCCGCGTCGTTGTCGCACTCGTCGCCGAGGCCGTCGCCGTCGAGGTCGTCCTGGCCCGGGTTGTAGACCAGGGGGCAGTTGTCGGCGCCGTCCAGGATGCCGTCGGCGTCGGTGTCGGAGCAGTCGTCCCACCCGTCACCGTCCCAGTCGCCGCAGATGTTCGGGTCCCAGGGCGCGGGATCGTCCCCGGAGGGCACACCATCGCCGTCCGGGTCCTGGTCGGGGTCGAGGCCACATACGCTGGCTGCGCCCGTGGGAGAGACCAGCGTGAAGCGGTCGAGCTCCTGGGACATGGTGTAGAAGCCGAAGGCGCCCACCGGGAAGGTGCCGTACTCGTCGAACTCCAGCGTCCCGTCGACCCACACCTGGATGTGGCTGACGTCGTAGATCAGCTCGACGGTGTAGGTGGTGTTGTCGGCCCAGCCCGTGGAGCCGAGGGTCAGCGCCCGGGCCTCCTCGGAGACCGCGTTGACGTGGCTCCAGAAGTTGCCGAGGCCGGAGCACCCGCCCGTCTGGTCCGGGATGCCCGTCACCCGGTTCATGGCCAGGCCGTCGTAGCCCATGCCGCCGCAATCCTGATCGGTCTGCTTCCAGTCGAAGATCATGTACTCGGCGCTCGGGTTGCTGTGGTCGCCGGTCTCGTACCCCACGGTCCAGCCGATGAAGTCGTCGTCGCTGGTGGTCTGGACCTCCAGCTCGAACTCGATGGTCACGCCCACCGCCGGGAGGTTGGTCATGGCCACGCCCGGGCCCGAATTCTCCGTCTGGGTGACGGTCAGGCCGTCCTCGCTCACCGTCCAGCTGGACGGCCCCGCGGCGAACCCCTGCGCGCTCCAGTCCTCGAAGAAGTCGATCTCGAAGCTGGCCTCGGTGCAGATGTACCCGTCCTCGACGAGGCAGCCGGCATCACAGCCGTCGCCGTCGTCCAGGTCGCCGTCGTCGCACTCCTCGAGCCCCTCGACGACACCATCACCGCAGACCTGGGCCAGGGCTACCGAGGAGCCCGAGAGGATCAGGGCCGCCGCCGTTCCCACGACGAGCCTCCTTGCGAGGGCGTGAAGTCTTCTCTGCATGACGTGTTCCTCCCGTTGTGGGGCTGCCCGGGCCGGTCGACCGCGGGGACCTCGATCGCGACGATACCATCCATCCCTGCTGGCGCGGAGCGTCGTCGAAGATCCGGCGAGGATTCTCGGGATCGGCGGCCCCAGGCACATCGAGTACAATGGCGAGGCCTGCGCGGGTCCCCCAGGCGTCCCGCCCATTCCCACCGCCGGTCCAGGGAGCCGCCATGGAGTCCTTCACCCACCCCCTCTCCGAGCACCTCCGCGCCACAGCCCTCTCGCTGCCCGAGACCAGCGAAGGCACCTCCTGCGTCAACCGCACCTTCAAGGTCCGCAAGAAGAACTTCGTGTTCATCGGCGAGAAGGACGGACAGCTTCGGATCATGCTCAAGCTCGTGGAATCACATGGGGCCGCTGCGGCGATGGAAGACCCGAGGGTCGACGTCGGCAAGTTCGGCTGGGTGACCCTGCTGTTCGCCCACGACGATGCGCTGGATACGGAACTCCTGGAGGGTTGGATCCTGGAGAGCTTCCGCGTGCTGGCTCCCAAGACCCTGGCCCGGCAGCTGTCCGGCCGGAGCTAGCCCCCGGTTGTCTCACCCGCGAACTCGGCGTACTTCATGTCCGAGCCCAGGATGTGGCCGGAGATCCAGTCACCCATGGTCTTGACCAGCTCGGTGCCGAGCACGAGCCGGCCCGCGTGGACGTCGTCGCGGAACTCGCGGATACGTCGGACCAGGGCGGCGTGCTCGTACTGATGGGCGGCCAGCGCGGGGAACCCGATCCCCTCCATGAAGCGCTCCTCGTCCGCGAAGTGGACGTTGGCGTACGCCGCGAGCGCGTCGATGCACTCCACGGAGGTCCGCTTCATCTCGCGCGGCTCACCGGCCATCAGGCTGCGGTCGAGCCGGTCGATCAGGTCGAAGAAGCGCTGGTGTTGCTCGTCGATCTCGGCGTTGCCCACGCTGTAGCGAGGCTCCCACACGAACATCGGCATGTCTGTACCCCACAATCGTGCGTCTGGATTCTCTCTCCATACTAGCCGAACCCGACGACGACGGCGCTTGTGAATCTCTACAAAAACAGTATAGTTCGCTGCACCTGGGGAGATATTCGAGGTGCCCATGGGGCTGCGTTTCGGTGTCGCGCTAGTCGTCTCGATCTGGATGTCGGGTTGCTCGGCGAGTCCCCCCTGGGAGCCACCCGGCGAGATCCAGGAGCAGCTCCTCGGAATCCTGGGTGGACAGGAGACCGAGCACTGGCCCGCCGTGGGCGCGTACGCCATCGATGGCGGCCACAGCGGCATGTGCACCGCGGTGCTGGTGGCCCCCGACTGGGTCCTGACCGCCGCCCACTGCGCAGTGGACGCGGGCGACAACGACACCTTCGTCATGGCGCCCGATCTGGACGCCGCCCACCTGAGCGATCTCCACGGCGTGGCCGAGGCCTTCCCCCACCCGGGCTACGACGGCCACGGACAGCACCCCCATGACGTGGCGCTGCTGCGGCTCACGGATCCCGTCGAGGACGTGGACTTCATCCCGGTGACCGCCGAGCTCCCCGACTCGGCCTGGTCCGGCACCTGGCTCCACTACGTGGGGTACGGGGCCGACACCTACTTCGGCGGTCCCGGGGCCGGGATGAAGAGGGAGACCGACCTCCAGATCGCGTGGGTCACGTCCCACGAGTTCGCGACCTACGCCGAGGACAGCAACTACTGCAGCGGCGACTCGGGCGGGCCGGGCTTCGTGGAGCTGGAGGGACGCTGGTACGTGGCCGGGGTCGTCTCGTCGGTGTACGCCAAGGAGAACGGCGAGGACATGTGCGAGGGCGGGGGCTGGACCATGCGCGTCGACGCCGAGCTCGGGTTCCTGGACGACCACTACGACGTGGAGATCGAGCCGGACGAATGGTACCAGCCACCCGATGAGGGGGACGACGACGACAGCGCGGCCGCGGACGACGACGACGACAGCGCGGCCGCGGATGACGACGACGACGACTCGGCGGAGATCGAAGACGACGAAGAGCCGGACGGTTGCCAGTGTGTCGTGCCGGGCCAAGGAAGCCGCCCGATGGTGTACCTCGCGTCGATCTTGCTGGCGATGGGCCTGCTGGTGACGCGACGCAGGTGAGCGGGCCTCGCGGGGAGCCCGGGGTGATACCATCGGTGGCCTCGGAGAGGGGTGCCGCGATGAGGTGGACCGCGAGCTGGATGCTCCTGCTGCTCGTGTTCGGGTGCAACGGCCAGGGCACGATCCCGGACGACGACGACGACGTCACGGCAGACGACGACGACAGCGCGACCGACGACGACGACGACGACTCCAGCGCAGCGGACGACGACGATGCCGCTCCCGACTGCTCCGGCGGCTCGGGCTGGCCCGCCGGGCCCCAGTTCCTCACGATCTCCGGCGAGAGCCTGTGGGTGTACGTGCCGTCGGCCATGCCGCCGTGCATGCCGCTGTTCCTGTTCGGACACGGCGGCAACGCGCCGGGCGGTGGCGTCGACGGCATGTGGAACGACCTGCCCAACACGAACCTGCCTGCCCTGGCAGAGCAGGATGGGTTCGTGCTGATGGTGCCGTTCGTGGAGGACGTGGATCACACGACCCACGGGTGGTCGGCCGGCGACGTGGCGCCGATGGAGGCGATGATCGAGGAGGCCGCGGCCCGGGCGGACATCGACCGCGATCACGTGCTCTACGCGGGGACGTCGTCGGGGGGTGTCATGGCGTCGTACTGGGGGCTGTACTTCCCCGATTCCCTCAGCCACGTCGGCGTCATGTCCGCCGGCTTCGGCGGCCAGGTCCCCTACCCCGATCCCGAGCCCGATCCCAAGCTCCCGTTCTTCCTCGGCCACGACCCGGACGACGAGATGGCGCCTTACTCCCTGTCGGAGGAGGCGGCCGCCGAACTCGAGGCCCACGGACACGAGGTGAGGTTCGAGGACACGGACGTGGGGGGAAACGGGCACGGGTGGCACCCGTCGGTGAGCGAGCAGATCCTGGCGTGGTGGCTGCCCTAGTCCTTCTCCTGGTCCTTCTTCTTCTTCCGCTCCTCGACGCTCTTCATGAAGATCTCCCACTCGTCCTGCTGGTAGCGGGCGACGTCGCGGTGGACGTCGTCGTGGGACACGCCGATCTTCGCGGCCATGACCTCCCAGCCCACCTCGATGGCGTCCTGCCACTTGTCCTCGTCGGCGCGGGGATCGAGGTTGGTCGGGAACACGGGCTTGCCCTCGTCGTCGAGCATGAAGGCGGGCAAGGTGTCGTGCCGGCCCAGCGGCCACAGGGCGGTCTTGTGGACGAACTCCTCGAGGTCCTCGAGGGCGCCGGCGTCGGCGAAGCTGCGGGCTTTCTCGAGCACGTGGTCCTGGGAGTACCAGGCGGTCAGTGCGGCGTGTTCGGTCTCGTCGAGCATCGGAACCTCCGGAGATGGGCCAGGACTGTGAATTGAATCACCCTCGCGAAGATGTCAACCATCCGGTACCTTGCGCGATGTGCACGAATCCATCCTGGCTCACGAGAACACGCCCCTCTGGGCTCCAGGTCTGCTCCTGCTCGTGGCCCTGGTCGTCGCCGGCGACGCGCGCGGTGAGCCGCAGCCCGACGATCTGCTCTTCTGCGGCGGCATGCTGGTCAACGTCACCCCCCTGGTGGTGTCCCACACAGAGGACCGAGCCGTGGGCCTGGGGCTCGGCGGCCGTTTCCACCTGAACGTCGCGCGCCACCTCCGGATCGGGCTGATGGGCCTGGGCTCGTCCGGCGGCTATGGCCCCATGGACAGCGAAATCGGGACGGGGCTCGGAGGGGTCACCGTGCAGGGCCGGCTGCCCGTGGGTCCCCTGGATCTGGCGCTGGGCGTCCTGGTGGGCGGCGAACGCGCCACGGTGCACCACTACCTCTCCGAGAACGACGACGGGAGCTTCGTGGTGCAGCGGCTCGACGCTTCGGGATTCATGCTCTCACCCCACCTGGACGTGGAGCTCACCTTCGTCCGACGGCTCAAGCTGGCGCTGACGATCCAGTTCCGCCACGCCACCTGGCTGGACGACCTCTACGAGCCCACCGTGACCTTCCACCTCGGGATACTCTTCAATTCATACAGGGCCGGCTGAGCACCCCCACCCCCCCCTTGCTTTGGTATCCTCGGCGACCTAGAAACGCCTCGGGACGGAAGTAGAACCCGGGCGGGAGTCTGTAGACCGTTGTTCGTCTTTCCGAAGTGGATCAACCTGCTGCGACCGGGGCTGGCGCTCGCGCTGGCCGGCGGGCCGCTGTACGGGCTGGCGCTGGCGTACTACGCGCTGTGGCCGACCACGACGACGGTGGGGTACGCCCCCGAACAGCCGGTGCCCTACAGCCACGCCCTGCACGCCGGAGAGCTGGGCATCGACTGCCGCTACTGCCACAACACCGTGGACCGCACCGCGGCCGCGGCCGTGCCCCCCACCGACACCTGCATGAACTGCCACGAGCTCGTGCGCAACGACTCCGAGAAGCTGCTGCCGGTGCTCGAGAGCCACGCGACGGGGATGCCGGTGAGGTGGAAGCGCATCCACGACCTCCCGGACTTCGTGTACTTCGATCACAGCGCGCACGTGTCGCGCGGGGTCAGCTGCGTGTCCTGCCACGACCGGGTGGACGAGGCCGAGGTGGTCGCCCACGAGGAGCTGCTGTCCATGGGGTGGTGCCTGCGTTGCCACCGCCACCCCGAGCAGCACCTGCGCCCCGCGGAGCACGTCACCGACCTGGGCTGGGAGCCCACCGGGGACCAGGTCCAGATGGGGCGCCGGCTGATGCAGGCGCACGACATCCAGCCTTCGGAGGACTGCTCGACATGTCATCGGTGACCGGCCGCCCCAAGGGCGCGGACTTCTGGCGGAGCCTCGAGGAGCGGCAGGACACCCCTGCGTTCCGCGAGATGCTGCGCGAGAAGTTCCCCCACCTGGTGGCGTTCACCAACGAGCCCAGGACCCGCCGCGGGTTCTTCAGGCTGATGGGGGCGTCGCTGGCCATGGCCGGGATGGTGGGATGCCGCCGCCCCGAGGAACCCATCGTCCCCCACGCCACCCGCCCCGCCAATCGCGATCCCGGCGTGCCGGTGCAGTACGCCACGGCCATGGAGCTCGGCGGCCTGGCCCACGGGCTGCTGGTGACGAGCTACGACGGCCGCCCGGTCAAGGTGGAGGGCAACCCCGAGCACCCGGCGAGCGCCGGCGGCACCACCGCGCTGGCCCAGGCCGCCATCCTGGAGCTGTACGACCCGGAGCGCTCCACGTCGCTGCTGCGCCGCGAGCGCGACAACGCCGCGGAGAAGGACTGGGACGACTGGGACGCCTTCGCCGTTCCCCACTTCGAGAGCCTCAGGGCCCGCGGTGGCCAGGGGCTCGCGGTGCTGTGCGAGGCCAGCGCGTCGCCGACCCTGCGCCGGCTCCGTGACGCCTTTGCCTCGGATCTGCCGCAGGCGCGCTGGCACGAGTACGAGTCCCTGTCCCGTGACGCCGAGCGGGAGGGGGCGGCCCTGGCCTTCGGCGAGCCCGTGCAGACGCACCTGCACCTGGCCGAGGCCGAGGTGGTGGTCTGCCTGGACGCGGACCCGCTGTTCGACCACCCCGACGCGGTGCGCCACGCCCGCGAGCTGGCCCCCCGGCGACAGGGCGAGCACGGCAGCTCCACGCGCCTGTACGCCGTCGAGGCGGCGTTCAGCCTCACCGGCGCGATGGCGGACCACCGCATCCCGCTGCGCGCGTCCGAGGTGCCCGCCGCGGCCGCCCAGATCGCGCGTCAGCTGGTCGATCACGGATTGAGCGACCCGGTCCTGGTGCGCGCCGCCGCCGCGGCCGACCACCTGGTGGACCCGGGCTTCCCGCACATGGCGGAGATGATCGAGGACCTCGCGCGCCACCCGGCCCACTCGCTGGTGGTGGCCGGACCCCGGCAGCCCGCCGCGGTCCACGCCCTGTGCCACGCCATCAACGCCGGCCTCGGCGCGGTGGGGCACACGGTGACCTACACGCCCGATCCCGAGCCCGGCCGCGAGTCCCACGGCTCGTCCCTGTCCGGCCTCACCGCCGCCATGGCCGCGGGCGAGGTGACGACCCTGCTGATCGTCGGCGGCAACCCCGTCTACGACGCCCCGGCCGACGTGGACTTCGCCGGCGCGCTCGCGAACGTCGCCACGATCACCGCGCACCTGTCCCTGTACGACAACGAGACCTCCCACGCCTGCACCTGGCACCTGCCGCGCGCCCACTTCCTCGAGAGCTGGGGCGATGCGCGGGGACCGGACGGGACGGTGAGCGTCGTGCAGCCGCTCATCGCGCCTCTGTACGGCGGCCAGACCCCCATCGAGCTGCTCGCCCAGGTCGTGGGAGAGACGGACCGCGGCATGGACCTCGTCAAGGGGACCTTCGGCGTTGGCAGCGACCCGCTGACCCTCGACTCCAGGTGGCGCCGCGCGCTCCAGGACGGGATCGTGCCGGGCTCTGCCTGGACATCGGCGGAGCCGGGCGAGCTGCAGGTCGAGGCCATCGCCACCGCAGCCGCACGCGCGGCCGGGGTCGAGGCCACCAGCGGCTTCGAGGTGGTCATCGCGCCCGACCCCAAGCTGTACGACGGCCGGTTCGCCAACAACGGGTGGCTCCAGGAGCTGCCCGAGGCGCTGACCAAGGTCACCTGGGACAACCCGGTGCTCGTGGCGCCCGCCGACGCCGAGCGGCTGGGCGTCAGCACCAACGACCGGGTGGCCATCGTGGGCGGCGACGTCCGCGTGGAGGCCACGGCTTACGTGATGCCCGGCCAGACCCCGGGCACGCTCACCGTGACCGTGGGTTCGGGGCGCACCGCCGCGGGCAGCGTAGGCGACGGGGTGGGCACGGACGTGTCGGCCCTGCGCACCACCGGGTTCCCGTACCAGGCCGCCGGCGCCGACCTCAACCCCCTGGGCGACCGCCACGATCTGGCCTGCACCCAGGACCACTACCCGCTGGACACCATCGGCGAGTCCGGCCTGGAGCGGCGGCTGGACGACCTGTACCGCTCCGCCGACCTGTCCACCTACGAGCACCACCCGGACTTCGCCCAGCACGTGGTCCACCACCCGCCCCTGGACCAGCAGTGGAGACCCCACGAGTACGACGGCCACCGCTGGGCCATGGCCATCGACCTGAGCACCTGCACCGGCTGCAACGCGTGCCTCGTCGCCTGTCAGGCCGAGAACAACGTGCCCGTGGTGGGCCGCGAGCAGGTCGAGGCGGGCCGCGAGATGCACTGGCTTCGGCTGGACCGCTACTTCCGCGGAGACGCCACCGAGCCCACCGTGGCGCTGATGCCGGTGACCTGCCACCACTGCGAGAACGCGCCGTGCGAGCAGGTCTGCCCCGTGGCCGCCACCGTGCACGACCACGAGGGGCTCAACGTGATGGTCTACAACCGTTGCGTGGGCACCCGGTACTGCTCGAACAACTGCCCGTACAAGGTGCGGCGGTTCAACTTCTTCAAGTACCAGGACCCCGAGACCGACGTGGAGAAGATGCGCTTCAATCCCAACGTGACGGTGCGCTCGCGCGGGGTCATGGAGAAGTGCTCGTTCTGCGTCCAGCGGATCAACCGGGCCCGCATCGCCGCCGAGAACGACGGGCGTGATCTGCGCGACGGCGACATCGTCCCCGCGTGCGCCCAGGTCTGCCCGTCCGGCGCCATCGTCTTCGGGGATCTGTCCGACCCGGAGAGCCGCATCTCGAAGCTGCACGCCGATCCCCGCTCCTACGCGATGCTCGGCGAGATGAACAACCGGCCGCGCCTCAAGTACATGGCCAAGCTGACGAATCCGAGCGGTGCGAAGGCGCCCTCGGAAGAAGAGGAGCACCACTAGCTCATGGTCGCCGTGACGGACAGGACCACCATCGAGGACCCGCGTCAGCGGCCGGCGCAGGTGTTGCCGGGCGTGGACTTCGCCGGGGTCACCGAGCGGGTCTGCGCCGTGGTGGAGCGGCCCAAGCCGCCCATCGGCTGGTACATCGCCTTCTCGATCTCCCTGGCGCTGCTGGGCCTGTTCGGCACGATGATCGTGTACCTGCTGCTGACCGGCACCGGGGTCTGGGGCGTGAACAACCCGGTGGGCTGGGGCTTCGCCATCGTCAACCTGGTGTTCTGGATCGGCATCGGCCACGCGGGCACGCTGATCTCGGCCATCTTGTTCCTGTTCCGCCAGCGCTGGCGCACCGCCGTCAACCGCTCGGCCGAGGCCATGACCATCTTCGCGGTGGCCTGCGCCGGGGTGTTCCCGGCGATCCACGTGGGCCGCGCGTGGCTGCTGCACTGGTTCTTCCCGGTGGCGTGGCCGCAGAACATGTGGCCCAACTTCCGCAGCCCCCTGCTGTGGGACATGATCGCCATCTCCACCTACGCCACCGTGTCGCTGATGTTCTGGTACATGGGGCTGGTGCCGGACCTGGCGACCCTGCGGGATCGGACCAAGAGCAAGTTCTGGTTCTACGTCTACGGCCTGCTGTCCCTGGGCTGGCGCGGTTCCAACCGCCACTGGGCCCGCTTCGAGCGCGCCTACCTGCTGCTGGCCGCCCTGGCCACGCCGCTGGTGCTGTCGGTGCACTCGGTGGTGAGCTTCGACTTCGCCGTGTCCCAGCTGCCGGGCTGGCACACGACCATCTTCCCGCCGTACTTCGTCGCCGGCGCCGTGTTCGGCGGCTTCGCGATGGTCA
>CAYRNR010000017.1:0-77761 GCA_964425605.1 uncultured Rickettsiales bacterium
CCTTCCCCACCAACGACTGCTCCATGTGCATCGAGTCGCCGAAGTTCATCGAGTGCGACCGGCACCCCAACATCGAGATCCTCACCTACACCGAGGTCGAGAACGTCGAGGGCCAGGCCGGCGACTTCGACGTCACGCTGGTCAAGAAGGCCCGGTACGTGGTCGAGGACAAGTGCACCGGCTGCACCACCTGTGTGGAGTACTGCCCGGTGCAGGTGCCCGATCCGTTCAACCAGGACCTGTCGGGCAACAAGGCGATCCACATCTACTTCTCGCAGGCCGTGCCCCTGGTGCCGTACATCGACGACCGATGCCTGCGGCTGAAAGAGGGCAAGTGCAACATCTGTGAAGGGGTGTGCAAGACCGACGCCATCGACTTCACCCAGAAGGACCGGCGGGTGGACGTCAAGGTCGGCGCCATCGTGCTGTCGCCGGGGTACGACGTCTATCACCCCGAGATCCGGGGCGACTACGGCTACGGCACCTACGACAACGTCGTGACCTCCATGGACTTCGAGCGGCTGCTGTGCGCCACGGGTCCCCACGAGGGCGAGATCCTCAGACCCTCGGATCACAAGCACCCCCACAAGATCGCGTGGATTCACTGCGTGGGCTCGAGGCAGGTCATCGAGGGCGCGAACTCCTACTGCTCGTCGGTGTGCTGCTCGTACATCCAGAAGCAGGTGATCCTCACCAAGGACCACGACGCCGACGCCGAGGCGGTGATCTTCCACAACGACATCCGCTCGTACGGCAAGGACTTCGAGCGGTTCTACACCCGCGCCTCGAACCTCAGCGGCGTGAAGTTCGTCCGCAGCTACGTCTCGGTGAGCAAGGAGGACCCGGAGTCCAAGAACCTCACCGTGCGGTACGCGACGGCCGACGGGGTGAAGGAGGAGGAGTTCGACCTGGTGGTGCTGGGCGTGGGCCTGAACCCGCCGGCGAACGTCGAGGGCCTGGCGCAGCAGTTCGGGATCGAGCTCAACGACCACGGCTTCTGCAAGACCGACCCGGTCAACCCCATCGAGACCTCGCGGTCCGGGGTGTACATCAGCGGCGCCTTCCAGGGCCCCATCGACATCCCCGAGTCCGTGGTCACCGCCAGCGGCGCCAACGCGCTGACCGGCGAGCTGCTGGAGGCCCGCAAGGGCCGCCTCGCCAAGGACCGCATCTACCCCCAGGAGCGCGACGTCACCGAGGAAGAAGCCCGCGTCGGCGTGTTCGCGTGCCACTGCGGCGCCAACATCGGCCGCGTCGTGGACGTGCCCGGCCTCGTGGAGTACGCCGGCGGGCTCGAGCACGTCGCCCACGCCGAGGAGGGGCTGTTCATCTGCTCCACCGACGCCGCCGAGCAGATCTCCAACACCATCCGCGACAAGAAGCTCAACCGCGTGGTGGTGGCCGCGTGCACCCCCAAGACCCACGAGCCGCTGTTCCGCGACACCCTGCGCGAGGGCGGCATCAACCAGTACTTCTTCGACATGGCCAACATCCGCGAGCACTGCTCGTGGGTGCACTCCAAGCAAAAAGAGGAGGCCACGGCCAAGGCCAAGGACATCGTGCGGATGTCCGTGGCGCGGACGGTCAACCTCGAGCCGCTGCAGGAGTTCGACCTGCCCGTGAACAAGCGGTGCCTGGTCGTGGGCGGCGGTGTCGCCGGGATGACCGCGGCGCTGGCCGTGGCGAAGCAGGGCTTCGAGGTCCACCTGGTCGAGAAGGACCGGGATCTGGGCGGCATGGCCCGGCAGGTGCGGCGCACCCTCGAGGGCATGGACGTGGGCGCCTACGTCGAGGATCTGGTGCGGCAGGTGTACCAGCACCAGGGCATCCGCGTGTCCCACAGCGCCACGATCACCGACGTCACCGGGTACGTGGGCAGCTTCGCCACCACCGTCTCGTACGAGGGGCGGGTGGAGACCATCGAGCACGGCGCGGTGATCATCGCCACGGGCGCCCAGGAGTATCAGCCGACCGAGTACCTGTACGGCGAGGACGACCGGGTGATGACCCAGCTGCAGCTGGAGCAGCGCCTCGCCGACGGCGACGAGGCCGTGGCCGCGGCCGAGACCGTGGTGATGATCCAGTGCGTGGGCTGTCGCCAGGACGACCGCAACTACTGCGCGCGGATCTGCTGCAGCCAGGCCATCAAGAATGCGCTGGCGCTGAAGAAGGACCGCCCGGAGCGGGACGTGTACGTCCTGTTCCGCGACATGCGGACGTACGGCTTCCGCGAGGACTTCTACCGCGACGCGGCCGCCCAGGACGTGCGGTTCGTGCGGTACGAGCCCGAGGATGGCCCCGTCGCCGAGGCGACGACGTCCGAGGGGCGCCCCGTGGTCCAGGTGAGCGTGCCCGATCCGGTGCTGCGCAAGCGCCTGGCCCTGGACGCCGATCTGCTGGTGCTGTCCGCGGCGGTCGTGCCGTCGGCGAGCAACCCGGAGCTGGCGCGCCAGTTCAAGCTCGCGGCAAACCCGGACGGCTTCTTCCAGGAGGCCCACGTCAAGCTGCGGCCGGTGGACTTCGCCGCCGAGGGCGTGTTCCTGTGCGGTACGGCGCACTATCCCAAGCACCTGACCGAGTCCATCGCCCAGGCCTACGGCGCCGCGGGGCGCGCGGCGAGCCTGCTGTCCCAGGACACGGTCACGGCGTCGGGGTCGGTGTGCGACGTGTCCGAGCACGACTGCGTCGCGTGCGGCGCCTGCATCACCGCGTGTACCTACGACGCCATCGAGTTCGTGGACACGCCCCGCGGCCGCAAGGCCCGGGTCAACCCCGTGCTGTGCAAGGGCGACGGTCTGTGCAACGCCAAGTGCCCGACCCACGCCATCATCCTCAAGCACTTCACCGACGAGGAGCTGCTCGCCCAGATCGACGCAGCCCTCGATGCCTCGTAGGGGAGGAGAGAACATGACGATGGAGTTCAAGCCGAGAGTCGTCGCGTTCCTGTGTCACTGGTGAGCGTACAGCGCTGCGGACCTGGCTGGAGTTTCCAGACAGCAATACACCACGGACATCAAGATCGTGCGGGTCATGTGCACCGGGCGCGTGGACCTCGCATTCATCACCCGCGCGCTGGCCAAGGGCGCCGACGGCGTCTTCGTCGGCGGCTGCTGGCCCGGTGAGTGCCACTACGTCACCGAGGGCAACTACGACGCGCTGGGCAACATGCTGCTGTGCCGCAAGCTGCTCGCGCAGGTGGGCGTGAACCCCGACCGGCTGCGGCTGGAGTGGGTCGCGGCGTCGGAAGGCTCGCGCTTTGCCGAGGTCATGGACGACTTCGTGGGTCAGCTCGAGGAGCTGGGGCCACTGGGGTCGAGCGAAGGGCTCGAGGCCGACGCGCTGGGCGCCAAGATCGCCGCCATCGACAAGTTGATCCCCTACATCAAGCTCGTCGAGCGTGAGCGGCTGCGCGTGTCGGCCAAGGACGAGGCCGCGTACAGGGCTTACTACGACAGCGCCGAGACCACGCGCCTGTTCGACGAGCTGGTCGGCTCCAAGCTCGTCGTGGGCGAGATCCTGGCGTTGCTGAAGGACCGGCCGCTGTCCACGGGGGAGATCTCCGAGGCGCTGGGCCTGACGCCGTCGGAGGTCAACAAGACCATGAACACCTCGTCGCGGCAGGGGCTGGTGCGCTACGACGTGGACGAGCAGTGTTACGTGCTCGCCTGAGGGCGGGCTGAAGGCAGAACCGATGGAACTCGACCGAATCGACGCGATCATCGACGCGCACGGCGGCGAACCGAGCTCCCTGATCCAGGTGCTGCTGGAGATCCAGAACGATCTCCACTGGCTGCCCCAGGAGGCGCTCTCGCGCGTGGGTGACCGGCTGGACGTGCCCACGGGCCGCATCCAGCACATCGCCACGTTCTACAAGGCGTTCTCG
This sequence comes from uncultured Rickettsiales bacterium, assembly GCA_964425605.1. GTDB lineage: Bacteria > Myxococcota_A > UBA796 > UBA9615 > CAYRNR01 > CAYRNR01. Next base: position 3,884 of record CAYRNR010000017.1, read on the forward strand.
CTGGTGCCCAAGGGCCGCCACGAGGTCCACATCTGCATGGGCACGGCGTGCCACGTGCGCGGCGCTGCGCGGGTGCTGGACAAGGTCTCGGACGCCACGGGCCTCCAGGCCGGCGAGACGGACCTGGAGCTCAAGTTCAGCCTCGAGACCGTCAACTGCCTGGGGTGCTGCGCCCTGGGGCCGGTGATGGAGATCGACGGAAAGACCCACGGCAAGCTCGCGCCCGCGGACGCGCCCGGCGTGCTCGCGAGCTACGAGTAGGGGACGACAATGGAACGGTTGGACAACACCGAAGCGCTGGAGCAGCTCCGCAGCGACGTGGTCGCCGCCCGCGATCCCGAGGCCACCCGGGTCTCGGTCTGCGCGGGGACGGGCTGTGTCGCGTCCGGGGCCAACGACGTGGTCGCTGCGTTCGAGGCTCAGCTGGAGGCGAAGGGGCTCGCCGCGACGCTGGAGTTCCGCGGCACCGGCTGTCACGGGTTCTGCGAGCGCGGACCCATCGTCGTGATCGAGCCCGCCGAGATCTGCTACCTGCAGGTCTCCCCGGACGACGTCCCCGCGATCATCGAGAAGACGATCCAGGGGGGCGAGATCCTCGAGGATCTGCTGTACGAGGATCCCACCAAGCACGCCAAGGTGCAGCGGGAGTCGGACATCCCGTTCTACAAGCACCAGGAGCGGATGGTCTTCGGGCCCAACCGCAGCATCGACCCGCGCAGCCTCGAGGACTACCTGGCCATCGGCGGATTCGCGGCGTTGCCCAAGGCGCTGTTCGAGATGAGCCCCGAGCAGGTGATTGAGGAGGTCGTGGCGTCGGGGCTGCGCGGCCGCGGCGGCGCGGGCTTCCCCGCGGGGGTCAAGTGGGGCTTTGCCCGTCAGTCCCCCGGCGACACCAAGTACGTCGTGGTCAACTGCGATGAGGGCGACCCCGGCGCGTACATGGACCGCTCGCTGATGGAGGGCAACCCCTTCGCCGTCATCGAGGGGCTGTTGATCGGCGCGTACGCCATCGGCGCGCGCGAGGGCTACGTCTACGTGCGCCAGGAGTACCCCCTGGCCGTGAAGAACCTCGGCATCGCGCTGAGCACCGCGCGTGAGGCTGGGCTGCTGGGCGAGAACATCCTCGGGTCGGGCTTCGACTTCGAGATCCACGTGCACCGCGGCGCCGGCGCCTTCGTCTGCGGCGAGGAGACCGCGCTGCTGGCGTCCCTGGAGGGCAGGGTAGGGGAGCCCAGGCCGCGCCCGCCGTACCCCGCGGTCAAGGGCCTGTGGGGCAAGCCGACCAACATCAACAACGTCGAGACCTGGGCCACGGTGCCGCTCATCGTCAACGGCGGCGCCGAGGCGTTCGCGTCCATCGGCACCGAGGGGTCCAAGGGCACCAAGATCTTCTCGCTGGTGGGCAAGATCACCAACACCGGCCTCGTCGAGGTGCCCATGGGCATCTCGCTGCGCGAGATCGTCTACGACATCGGCGGCGGCATCCCCGGCGGCAAGGGGTTCAAGGCGGTGCAGACCGGCGGCCCGTCCGGCGGCTGCATCCCCGAGGACCAGCTCGACCTGAAGGTGGACTTCGACGAGCTGACCAAGGCCGGCTCGATGATGGGCTCCGGCGGCATGATCGTCATGGACACCGACACCTGCATGGTGGACGTGGCGAGGTACTTCATCGAATTCCTCACCGACGAGTCCTGCGGCAAGTGCGTGCCGTGCCGCGAGGGCCTCAAGCAGATGCTGAAGGTGCTCACCGACATCACCGAGGGCCGCGGCGAGCCCGAGGACATCGCGCGGCTCGAGGAGCTGGCCGAGACGGCCCGCGAGGCGTCCCTTTGCGCCCTTGGAAAGACGGGCCCCAATCCGTTCCTGAGCACGTATCGCTACTTCAAGGCCGAGTACGACGCGCACATCCACGAGCAGCGCTGCCCGGCCCTGTCGTGCAAGGAGCTGATCGCCTATTACATCGAGCCCGACAAGTGCAAGGCCTGCCTGATCTGCCTCAAGCAATGCCCCGACGACGCGATCATCGGCGCCAAGAAGACCATCCACGTCATCGACCAGGACAAGTGCACCAACTGCGGCACCTGCCTCGAGGTCTGCCCCGAGCGGTTCTCGGCGGTGGTGAAGCTGTCCGGCGAGCCGGTCCCGCCGCCGCTCCCCGAGGAGCAGCGGGTCATCGTGCGGAAGAAGAAGGCAAAATGAGCGACATCCAGCTGCAGATCGACGGCAAGGCCGTCCGCACGCAGGCGGGCAAGACGCTGCTCGAGGCCGCCCAGGGCGCCGGGGTCCACATCCCGACCCTGTGCCACCACGAGGCCCTCGAGCCGTTCGGCGGCTGCCGCCTGTGCATCGTCGAGGCCGAGAAGGACGGGCGGTCCCAGCTCGTCGTCTCGTGTGTCTACCCGGTGGAGGACGGCCTGACCGTCCGCACCCGCTCCGAGCAGATCGACCGCATCCGCAAGACCCTGCTGGAGCTGCTCATGGCCCACGCCCCCCACGCGCCGCAGCTCGAGGCGCTGGCCGAGGTCTACGGCGCCGATCCCGACCGCTACGACAAAGACCCGTCATTCTGCATCCACTGCGGGCTGTGCGTGCGCTACTGCGCCGAGGTCAAGAAGGCCGACGCTGTGGGGTTCGTGGACCGCGGCATGCGCAAGGAGATCGCGTTCTTGCCCGAGATCGCGGCGAAGGAATGCGACTCGTGCAAGGAGTGCTTCGAGCTGTGCCCCACGTCGTACCTCCAGGCCGCCTACGTCCTGACCCAGTCCCTGGCCTTCCCGGCGAGCTCCTGAGGACCCTGTGAGCACGAGGCCCAGGACGCGGACCTTCGAGGCGCAGCTCGCCGGATCGTCCTCCCCGCGCCCGATGCAGTTTATCGGCGAGGAGCCGCTGCTGATCCGCGTCGAGGACGAGCCCTACTCGGTGATCATGCGGACCCCGGGCGAGGAGCGGTTCCACGCCGCGGGCTTCTGCCTCGGCGAGGGCGTCGTGGACTCGGCCGACGACTTCAAGACGCTGGGCTACGACGAGACCGCGGCCCCCAACGTCATCGACGTCTGGCTCGAACCGGACTGGAGCGAGGAGAACCACGAGCGCCTCGAGCGCCGCTTCTTCATCAGCCAGACCAGCTGCGGCATCTGCGGCAAGGAGCTGATGGAGGACCTGCACCAGATCCTGACCCCGGCCGAGGACGGGTTCGCCATCTCCCTGGACCAGGCGTCGGAGTGCATCGCCACGCTCTCACGCAGCCAGCAGCACTATCAGTCCACCCGCGGCTCCCACGCCGCGCTGCTGTTCGACGAGCAGCTCGACGTCCTCGCGTTCGCCGAGGACGTGGGCCGGCACAACGCGCTGGACAAGGCCATCGGCAAGGCCCTGCTCGGCGGGACCCTGGACCGGGCGCGGGTGCTGGTGATGTCGTCTCGGCTGAGCTACGAGCTGGTTCAGAAGGCGGCCCGCGCCCACCTGCCCATCGTGTTCAGCGAGTCCAGACCCACCGGCCTGGCCGTGGACATGGGTACAGCGCTGAACATGACGCTGGGGTTCCCGTCGGGGGACGAGCTGGTCGTCGTGTGCGGCGAGGCTAGAGTGCAGAGCGGAGATCGGTGATGGCCAGAGCCGTGATGGCGTCGGTCAGGGGGTAGGTCTTGTCTCCCGGATAGACGACATACAGGTGGTGCAGGTCGAGATCGTGCATGGCGATGTGCATCGACTTCGTGGTCCGAGGGGCGTCCGCGACCTTGATTTCGAATCCCAGCGCCTTCCCACCGTGAAACAGCAGGAGATCGAGTTCGGCGCCTGCATGGGTGGCCCAGAAATAGACATCCCGCGTTCTTGCGGCGGCCACGATCTCCTCGATCATGAACCCTTCCCAGGACGCGCCATACTTGGGATGTGAATGCACCTGCCGGTGGTTTTCGAGCGAGAGCAGCGTGTGGAGCAGGCCGGTGTCGCGCACGTAGATCTTGGGAGCCTTGACCTGGCGTTTCCCCACGTTGGCGTGCCATGGCTGGAGCTGGCGGACGAGATAGGCCCCGCTGAGGATGTCGAGGTAGCGCCTGGCCGTGGCCTCGGCGCGGCCCAGAGATCGTGCGAACTCGGCGGCATTCCAGACCTGACCATGGTAGTGGGCGACCATCGTCCAGAAGCGGCGCAGGGTATCGGCCGGAATCGTGATGCCGAGTTGCGGGACGTCGCGCTCCAGGAAGGTCCGGATGAAGTCGTCGCGCCACTTGCGCGACGCGCGCTCGGTAGAAGCCAGGAACGACCGCGGAAAACGACCTCGAAGCCAAAGATCCTCGGCTCTGGCAGGCTCGACCTCGGATAGGTCGAAGCCCGTCAGATCGATGAAGCCAATCCTACCCGCCAGGCTCTCCGCAGCACCCTTGACCAGCCGTGGCGCCGCACTTCCGAGCACGAGGAACCGAGCCTTGTTGGCCGGATCATCCACGAGCACCCGGAGGATCTCGAAGAGTTCGGGTTTTCGCTGGATCTCATCGATGACGACGATGCCTTCCAGGCCCTGTAGTGCGAGCTTTGGTGCGTCCAGGCGACGCTTGTCCACGGGGTCCTCGAGGTCGAAGAACTCGCATTCCCGGTCCGCCGCGAACATCCGAGCGAGGGTCGTCTTGCCGCACTGACGCGGGCCCAGCAACGCCACCACTGGATTGTCCTGCAGTGCTTGGACAGTCTCGGAGAGGTAGATGGGTCGTGGGAGCATGAGTCCACTATCGTTCTGGAAAATCGTTAGATCAAGTTTCTTTTTTCAAGAATCCTCTCCGGGGCCCAGCTCGGAGGTGCTTTGAAAGGCCTATCTACGAAACAGGTCTTCGAGCGTGACCACCCGCACTCCCGCCCCTTCCACACCGTGGGTCGCCCCGGCGGCCGCGACCAGCACAGGCCGCGGTCGTCGTGTGCGGGGGGGAGCGGATCCGAGGGGCCTGAGGCGGCTCCCGTGCAGCCTCAGTAGCAGTCGGCCATGCAGCCGCACGCGGCGTCGACACACTGCTGCTTGGCGATCCAGCCGTCCGAAGTGGTGCCCTCCAGGCACGCGCCCAGGGTGGACTCGCAGGACGTCACGCAGGCGTCGTCGTACCAGTCGTCACAGCTCTCCAGGGCCTGGGTGCACGCGGCCGCGGCCTCGGCATCGCCGGCCGCGTCGTTGCAGCCGAGGTAGACGTCGAGGCACCCATCCTCCTCGGCGCACTCGGCCACGTCGACCATCGCACCGTCGGTGCACGTTGCGGAGGCCGTGTTGCACGCGTCCACGTCGCCGGTCTCGTCGAGACAGCTGTAGAAGTCGTAGGCGCAATCGCAGCTCGCCGCGGTCATCTCGGCCATGCAGTCCGCGTCCGAGCTTCCGAACCACATGCACGCCGTGGTCGTGGTCGCGATCAGCAGGCCGACGACGAGCAGGCCCGCCTGACGGGAGTTCGCAGGGAATGTCATGGATTCCTCCTCCACCCGGCCCGATTGTACTCCACGGTCCGAGGGTCCGGATCTCCCGCGAGCCGGAACGCTACTGCTCCTCTCCCTCCACCGGGATACGGGTCAGGGCTTCGTGCCCGTACACGTACTCCTCGAAGTAGCGCTCGAACGACATCCCGGTGGCGGTCTGGAGCTCCTGCTTGAACTCCTCGGTGCAGATGCGCTGCCCGTGCCGCGCCTGGAACACGGCGTGCAGCGCGTCGATCCACGCGTCCCGTCCCAGGCGGCTCCTCAGATCGTGGAACAGCAGCGGGCCCCGGCCGTAGACCGTGGCCCAGCGCGTCCGGGGGCCCCAGCGCAGGAAGCACTTGTGCAGCGGCACCGTCCAGGCCGGATCGGCGCCGTGGCGCCGTTCCTGCCAGTGGTAGATGAAGGTCAGGTACTCCCGTTGCTGCTGGTTGGGCCTGGCACTGGACTCGCAGTACAGCGCCGCGGCGTACTCGGCGCCGGCTTCCATGAGCCAGCGGTCGTGGGGCGTGCGGACCTTCAGGGTGTGCGCCCACCACTGGTGCGCGATCTCGTGGGGCAGGACGGACTCGGCGTACTGGGGGGCGTGGATCTCGTGGAGATCGGCGAGGACCTGGGCGTCCATGTACGCCATGCCGTCGAGGTGGATCAGGCCCGGCGGCGCCACGGAGTGGGAGATCCCGATGGGCCCCTGGACCACGTCCAGCTCGGCGTACGGGTAGGGGACGCCGTGGATCGACTCGTAGTACTGGACGATCCCGCGTGACGCGTCGAGCAGCTTCCCGGCCACCTGGAGCTGGCCCTTGTGGGCGAACACGCGAATCCGCGGCGCCTGTTCCGAAGGGTCCTCGAAGACCTTGAAGCGGCCGAACACGATGCCGGCGAAGTGGGCCGGGACCGTCTCTTCGACCCGCAGGACCCTGTGATCGTCGAGCTCCAGATCATCGACCGTCGTCCCCGAGGCGACCGCCTGAAGCGAGGTCGGAGTGCGGATCGTCCACTCCCAGGTGTAGTCGTCGTAGCGGTCCCCGGCGTTGACCGGAAACCACCCCGTGTAGGTCAGCTCGAGGTTCTTGAGCCACGAGCCCGCCCTGGCGGCCGTGGCCTTGCGGTGCGAGGCCTCGCGGAGCAGTTGGCCCCGGTAGCGGACGCGCAGGATCGTGGTCGAACCGGCCGCTGCGGGCTCGGGCAGCTCCACGACCAGCAGCCCGTCGCGATGGACGAAGGGCAGCGTCGCGTCGCCGGCGTCGAGGACGGTCTCCACGAGGAGCCGGTCGGGCTGGTCGTCGGAGCCCGCGAGATCGAACAGGACGGCCTTGCTCTCCGCCTCGGTCGGACGGAAAGAGACCTGGACATCGGCCACGAGCTGCCACACCTCCCGATCCGGGAGCTGCTCCACCTCGAACTCCGCCCGGTAGTGCTCGACGTCGATGGAGGCGTCGTGGGCCAGGGCCCACTGGAGTCGGGACTGTGTCCCGCGTTCGTCCGCGGCCACGAACGAGCACAGGCGCTGGGTGGCCGCCTCGTCCATCTCGTCGCTCCTGGCCCGCCACCACGGCCGGTCCTGCTGCGGTAGGGGCCAGTAGCGGTACAGCGCGACCTGTTCGGACCGACGCGCGGACCAGCTGTAGACGGTCCGGCCCCCCGCGGCGTCGGCGGGGGGAAAGGAGCTGGCGGATTCGATCAGCGCGGCATCGATCCTGAAGACGTCCAGATCGGCATCCTCGATCGCGTGGGACCAGGCAAAGGTCAGGTCGCTGTCTCGCAGCGCCAGGCGCTGTCGATCGCGGCTCTCGTGCCAGAGCTGGCGGGCGCGGGTCGCGTCGTCATCATTCACCTCGATCGGGAGCGCCTCACCTTGCAGGCGGGACAGGTACTGCGGGGAGAACTGGAGCAGCGCGTGGGTGAAAGATGAGTCGATCTCCGTCGCCCCGGTCATCCGCTCCAGCTCGGCCCGCTCGGCCTCGTCGCCGGGCTCGAAGACCCAGCGCCCGGTCCCCAGGTAGATCGCTCCGAAGACCTCCCCCTCGGCGGCCACCCGCGGGTGGAACACGCCCTGGGTGAAGGTCAGCTCCAGCCCATCGAGCTCGATCGAGAGGTCCTCGACCTCCCACGCGGCCTCCGGATCGATGGTGTCCACGTCAGGGCTCTGGAGGACCTCGTAGAAGAAGCGGTCGAGCTCGCCGATCGGAGCCGCTCCCGATGGGGCTGCCGACGAGTTCCACGCAGCGCCACAACACACCACGCACGACAGGACGACGAGGCACCGCCGAAGCGGGTGCGATGAACGCGTCGAGAGGACGGGCATCCCTGATTCACCTCCACGATGACGGCGCGCGTTGCCCTTGTTGAATGTACTCTTCCGGGATGATGTGACGGTCAAAATGGACTCACCTCTTCGGGGCTGGTCCGCCACGTCGGCGCAGAGCGAAGAACGCCAGGAGCAGCAAGGCCGCCGATCCTGTGCGGCCGGATCGTGAGAACCGGCAGGCGCAGCCACCGTCGTCGTCCAGCGCGTCCTCGTCGGGGTCCTCGAGGGGGAGTTCGGTCTCGATGCGGTCCACGACCAGCTCGAAGGTGGCCGTCTCGAGGGGATCGTTCGCATCGAGATCGAGGGCGCCGAGGTTCACCACACCCAGGGTCAGGGTCCCGTCCTCGGCGGTGGTGTGGGTCAGGATGGAGCCGAGGACCGTGGACTCGGCGGTCGCCTCCACGGCGACGAGGCCCCACTCGACGCCGGAATCCGCGGTGAGGGTGATCTCCATCTCGTCCCCGGCCTGCACCGCCAGATCCACGTAGGTGGTGCCGAGGGGATAGGGCGGCCATTGGGGCGTGAACGTGGCCGGTAGCTCGCCCAGATCGCTCTCCCGGAGCGCGTGAGCCTCCGCGCCGGCGAACTCGGCCCAGGCGGGGCCGGCGTCCGTACCCATGCGGGCCCGCTCGACCGCGAAGGTCAGCATGCCCTCGGTCCAGTCGCCGCACAGCTCGGACCACGCGTCGAGCACGTCGGGCTCGAGGCCCCAGCCCTCCTGGGACATGGCGACCCAGAGCTGGGGGATCAGCGCCCCGTCTGCGGCGCCGCAGGCCTCGTCGAGCCACCAGATCCAGGCGACCGCGCCGTACTCGTACCAGCTCCAGAGGCCGTACTGGGCGTCGAGGAAGTAACCGTCCTGCAGCACCGCCGAGGCCCAGGGGGTGGCCTGGTAGTCCGCGAGGTCGCTCGCCGACGTGGTCCACGACGTATCCGTCCACCGCTCCGCGGCCACGGCGGTCCCCTCCCAGACCGACAGGAACGGCTCGGCGAAGTCGATGCCGTACTGCAGCACGTGGTTGAACTCGTGGTGCACGAAGTGGGGGAAGTTCGCGTCGCTCGTCCTGGGATCCATGACCACGAAGGCGCTGGCCGCAGACAGCCCGTCGTCGGGATCCGCGTCGGTGCAGTCCCCACCCAGGGTGGCGTCGCACTCGACCCATGCGATGCCCGCGCCGCCGGCCGACGTGGTCAGGTAGATGTCCAGCGCGTCGCTGCCGCCGCGGTCCCCGTCAGGCAACGGCGGGAAGAACCCGATCTGGTCCACCTGGAAGTCCCACGCTTCTTCTGCCCACACGAGGACGTCGGCGCAAAGCGTCTCGTCCTGCTCCCGGTGCCAGTGGCAGCGAAGCCGGCCGTCCCCACTGTCCATGGACGAGAACTCGCCCGCTGGCCGCGCACTCGTGGACCCGGCAGGCAGCAAAAAAAGCGCCGCGAGCGCGCCGGTCACGACCGTACGGGCCGGCCCTGTCCTCATGGCTCCTCCTCGTCGCCCAGGAACTCGACGATCCGCGGGTGGACCGCGTCGGGCTGCTCCAGGTGCGGCAGGTGTCCAGCGCCCTCGAAGACCACCAGCTGCGCAGTGTCCAGATCTTCAGTGAGGCGCTGCCCCAGCTCCAGCGGCACCCACGTGTCCAGCTCCCCCCAGATCAGCAGAAGCGGAGGTTCGAGTTCGCTGTAGCGCCCGGTCATCTCGTGGAAGTCCTCGGAGAAGAACTGCCGCGACAGGCTGGCCACTGCGAACGCGTACCCCTCCTTGGTCATCGCGCGGCCGTACTCGTCCACCATCACCTCGTCCACGTGGATGTCGTCGGCAAAGACGTCGCGCAGCGTGCGGCGGACGAATCCACGACCGATGAGCGCTTCGGCGGCCTTTGCGGCCTTCGCGCCAACCTTGTGGGCGTGATGGCCGGGGGGGACGTAACACGCCGGGGAGATGCCGACGATGCGCTCCACGCGATCGGCGTGGTGCAGTCCCAGGTAGAGACTGACCGCGCCACCCATGGACGAACCCACCAGGGAGAAACGCTCGAACTCCAGGTGGTCGGCCAGGGCCAGGACCGCCGCGGCGTGGTTCTCCACCGAGTAGACGTGATCCGCGGGCGGTACTCCGGAACGGCCCATGCCCGGCTGATCGACGAGGACGACCCGCATGCCGGCCTCGGCCAGCGGCTGGGCCATCTCGTGCCAGCAGTAGGTGGAGTCGGCAAAACCGTGAACCAGGATCACCGGATCACCCTGACCCAGGTCGACGTAGTGAAGGGTGTAGCCGTCCATGTCGAGGTCGTGGCGGTGGTCCTCCACGGCGCCGTTCCAGGTGGTGTCGCCGTCGCCCATCTGGAACCGGCAGCCCGTCAGCGCCAGCAGGGAGACCAGCGCGGAGACCATCGCGCGATGGTGGCGTGACCACCACGTCCATGCGGTTCGTGTCATCGGGACTCTCCATGGGCGCGCGCGCCCTCGCGGATCTGACGGATCTCCCCGGCCGGGATGTGGATCGACTCCAGGAAGGCCTGGTGGTCGTCCGGCGCCAGCTGTTCGAAGGCCACGTGCCAGCGGCGCATGTCGTCGGCGTCGAGGCCGGCCGCGGCCAGCAAGCGGACCCAGCCCAGCTTGTCGTGGACCTCGCCCGCCTCCGTGGTGGCGTCGCTGCGCAGGATGCGCAGCAGGAACGCCTGTTGCACCCGCAGTTCGCGGATGTCCTCGTTGAGCTGGGCCAGCCGCTGCTCCACCGCCTGGATCAGATCGGTCCCTCCGGACGCCAGCACCCTGCGGATCTCCTCGAGCTCCAGACCCGCCTGGCGGAGCTTGCAGATCTGGCCGAGGCGGGCCTCGGCCCCCTCGTCGTACAGCCGATACCCCGCCTCACTTCGACCGCTCGGGTGCAGCAGATCGATGTGGTCGTAGTACAGCAGCGTGCTCCTGGCCAGCCCGTGACGACGCGCCAGCTTGCCGATGGTGATCATCCGTGTGCTCCCGCGATCGCCGCGGAGATGGGCAGCATCTCCCCGGTCTCGACGTAGTGTGCCAGGACCCGCCCTGCCACGTGCAGCTGGATCTCCCCGTGGGGGGCCAGCTGTTCGGCGATGTGGCGGTTACCAGCCTCGTCCAGACCCGTGAAGGTGCGGGTCCAGGTCAGGGACGTGCCCCCTTCGCCATCCGGTTCCAGCTCGATCCGCAGGTGATCGAGGACCTGTGTGGACCAGCTCACGACGTACTCGACGCGGTGCGGCGGTTCGTACCGGCTGCACGTCCACAGACCGCGCCCGCGGTCCGGGAAGTCGGTGGTGAACACCGCGTCGAGCTCCGCGACGCCGCTGCGGCTGTACACCATCTCGCAGGCCCAGGGCTCCAGCCAGTCGTACTCCCTCACCGGGCACAGCAGGACGAAGACCTCCGCTGCTGGCGCCGCGACGCTGTGGGTGTGGCGGACCGTCAACCTCTTCGCTTCGAACTCGCTCGTCATCACGACCTCCAGGGTTGAAGGCCATGCTGAACTATGAAGCTATAGTCAGGTAAAGGGTTTTCTTGCGGCCGTCACTCCCCGCTCTCGAACAGCAGCGGGTACGAGACGATCACGATCCCGCCACCGTTGGGTTCGGGGAACGCCATCCGCATGAAGCGGCCGGTCACGCAGTTCTCCACGGACTCGTTGTTCATCGTCGTGGACTTGATCGAAGCGGCAGAGACCGTGCCGTCGGCGGCGATGGTGAACTTCACCACGATCTTGCCCGCGATGTCGGGATCCTTGGTCAGCTCCCGCTGGTAGCAGTAGCGCAGCTGGTTCATGTGCCGGAGGATCACCCGGTCGATGGCCTCCTTGCTCAGCGCCCCCAGGATGATGGGGGCGCCGGCGGTGGTCGAGGCTCCGTCCGAGGAGGTCTGGCCGAAGGACCCGCCCCCCGTACCGTAGCCGGAGCCCGAGCCGCGCCCCTTGGTCCCGAGTCCGCCCAGCCCCTCGGCCGTACCGCCACCGCCGAGCCCGGATCCGCGGCTGCCCAGACCACCGCTCCCATACGATTCGCCGTACTGGGAGCCGATGAGGCCGCCGATGCCCTCGGTGAGATCGCTGCTCAGCCCGGAGCTGCCGAAGATGCCGTCCAGCTCACTCGTTTCGGCCAGGGCGGCCAGCACGCCGGCGTTCTCGGCGATCTGGCGGTCGAGCTCGGCTCGTTCGACCTCTGCGATCCCGTAGCGGTCCTCGCCGATGGGGTCCTCGCTCGGCTCACGGTGCCACAGGACGACCGCCACGGTGGGACCCGCGCAGGCCGCCCAGGCCTCTGCGTCGGCGGCCCCGGCCAGGCAGGCCAGCTCCTCGAGGTCGTCCGGGCCGGCGTTGAGCACGGTCCAGACCTCGCAGGTCGCCACCTCGTCGTCCTCGATGACCAGCTCCGGATAGTAGGCGGCCACGTTGTCCACGGCCGGCCGGCAGTGCGCGACCGCCTGTTCGGCGACGGTGGGCGGATCGTCCCCCTCGTCCGCCATCGCTGCACCCGCCCACACCGTGGCCGCCACCGCCCCTGCCAGGATGCCCAGGGCCGCGTGTCTCAGCTCCATGCTCGAACCTCCCATTCCGACGCGACCACGCAACACCTCAGTCGCAGATCTCCATCCCCCCCTCGACTTCGTCGAGCATGTCCTTCTCACGTCGAGGCGGTTCCCTGTGAGAAACCGCTGGTGGCAGCCTGTCGCTGGAACATGATAGTTCAGGCGTAGCGCGTAGAATGTCCGAACCACGCGGAGGCGTCCCATGCGAATCGCTCCGATCGTCTTGCTACTACTGCTGCTCACCGCCTGTTGTGGAGGCGGAAACCAGCCACCGATCGAGGAGCGCTACATGGAACTCGAACTCATCCCCGCGGAGCCGGCGCCGGATCAGACGGGCCCCTCGGGCGAGGACGCCGATTGGGTGCGGGGGAACGCCCCACGCGGCCTCGGTCACTGTGCCACCAACGAGATCGTGCTGTTCGACTGCGGGGTCGAAGGCGACAAGCAGCTGTCCCTGTGCGGCTCGGACACCCTGGCCACGATCCAGTACCGCTTCGGGGCCCTGGGCGCCCCGGAGCTGGTGTTCCCCGACGACGGTGCGCGCACCGCGCTGACCTACGGCCACGAGGCCTGGGCCCGCGGCGAGGAGCACAGCGTGTCGTTCACCCGCGACGAGCACACGCACCGGATCGTCGACGCCGCCGGCAGCGGCATCGACGGCGAGGCCAACAACTACCAGGGCGTCAAGGTGCTGCAGGGCGGCGAGGAGATCGCGTTCCTCGGCTGCACCAACGCGGCCACCACCGAGCTGATGCGTATCGAGTCGATCCTGGGAGGCACCCCATGAAGTTCCTGTGGTCCGTGGCCTGGCGGAACCTGTGGCGGCACAAGCGGCGCTCGTTGATCACGGCGTTCGCCATGGCCATCGGCGTGGCCATGTGCATGTCGATGATCGCGTGGTCGGACGGCATGTACGACGAGATGTTCAAGATCATGGTCGAGCAGCAGCTGGGTCATGTTCAGGTCCACCACCCCGACTACCCGACCAAGGGCCTGGTCTTCGACGCGGTGCCCGGCCGCGAGGCGCTGCTCGAGGAGATCGATGGGCTCGCCGGCACGGTCGCGGCGAGCCCGCACATCGACGGCTTCGCGCTGCTGGGGGGCGCCAAGAAGTCGGCGGGCGGCCAGGTGATAGGCATCGATCCCGCGCGCCACCGGGCGGTCAGCAACATCCACGAGCGCGTCGTGGAGGGCGCGTTCCTCTCCGACACGGCGGGCAACGAGATCATCATCGGACACAAGCTCGCCGAGGAGATCGAGGTGGGGCTCGGTGACGAGGTGGTCGCGGTCACCCAGGCCACCGACGGCTCGGTGGGCAACGACCTGTACACGGTGGTCGGCCTGTTCAAGACCGGCGACGTGGGCATGGATCAGTCCGGCGGATACATCCATATCGCAGACGCCGAGGAGCTCCTGGCGCTGTACGACCAGGCCCACGGGATCACGGTCCTCACCGAGGACGCCGAGCAGGTGGAGGCCTACTCGGCCACCCTGTCCGGGGCCATCGCCGTGGAGAACGAGATCCAGGTCCAGCCCTGGTGGGAGGCCTCCCCGGCCACCGCCCAGATGATGGGCATGCGCGACTTCACCGCGTACTTCCTGCTGGGCATCGTCTTCGCGGTCGCCGCGTTCGGCGTCGTCAACACGATGATGATGTCCGTGTACGAGCGCACGCGCGAGATGGGGGTGCTGCGCGCCCTGGGCCTGAGCAAGGGCAAGCTGGTGTGGTTGGTGGTGTTCGAGAGCTTCTTCCTGGCGTTGCTGGCCGCCGGGATAGGACTCACCCTCGGTGGCCTCGCCGACTGGTACCTCGTCGCCCACGGGCTGGACTTCTCGTCCTCCATGCCCGACGGGTTCTCCTGGGAGGGCGTGATGCTGGATCCGGTGATGAAGGGAACGGTCCACCCCCAGGGCATCGTCCTCACCGTGGCCGCGGTGTTCATCGTCTCGATCCTGTCCTCCCTGTGGCCCGCCTGGCGTGCCACCCGCCTGCAACCCGTCACCGCGATCCGAGAGGAGTAGAGCGATGAAGATGTTCAAGATCGCGCTGCGAAACCTCTCCCGCAACAAGCGCCGCACCGCGCTGACCGTGGCGGCCATCGCCTTCGGCCTGTCCCTGATGATCTGGACGGTCAACTTCCAGAAGGGCGGCTACACCATGATGATCCGCACGGGCATCAGCTCGATGGCGGGGCACGTGGTGGTGCAGGCCGAGGGGTACCAGGAGGAGAAGGAGGTGACGATGATGGTCCAGGGGGCCAGCGGCATCGCCTCCCAGCTCCAGGCCGAGTTCCCGGACGCGGTGATCGCCTCTCGTATCACCATGGGCGGCCTGCTCACCTCCACGAGCACGTCGGCTGGCGCCGGTCTCGGCGGCATCCAGCCCGGCGCCGAGCAGCAGGTCCAGGACCTGCACGAGAAGGTCGTCGAGGGCGAGTGGCTCGGGGACGACGACCGGGAGATCGTCATCGGCAGGGGCATGGCCGACTCCCTCGACGTGGAGCTGGGCGACAAGGTCGTGTTCATGGGCCAGAACGGCACGGACGAGGTCCAGAGCCGGATGTTCCGCGTCAAGGGGATCTTCCGCACCGGCGCGGCCCAGATGGACGGCCGCATGGCCTTCGTCCACCTGTCCGCCGCCCAGGAGCTGATGGACGCCGAGGACGTGGCTCATCAGGTGACCGTTCACCTGGAGAACCCGGAGGACTCGTTCGAGGCCACCGAACGCGCCCTGGCGCTGGTCGGTCGCGGCGACCTCGACGTGCTCAACTGGAAGGAGGCCCTGCCCGAGCTCGCCGGCATGATCCAGATGGACCGCTCCAGCGGCGACTTCATGATGGTCATCATCGGCCTCATCGTCGCCTTCGGTGTGCTCAACACCCTGCTGATGAGCGTGCTCGAGCGCACGCGTGAGTTCGGCGTGATGCTGTCGCTGGGCATGAAGCCCCGCCAGGTGTTCGGCCTGGTGCTGACCGAGGGCCTCGTCCTCGGAGGCATCGGCGCCGCCGTCGGTCTGGGGCTAGGGCTGCTGTTCTCGCTGCAGGCCGTCTACCAGGGCATCGACTACGCCGCCTTCACCGGAACCGAGGCCATGGAGATGGAGGGCATCGTCATGGACACGGTGATGAAGGGGGACTGGGACCCCGTACGCATGACCTACTACCTGATCGGCGGGGTGCTCTTCTGCGTCTGCGCTGCCGTGTACCCTGCCTGGGCCATCAGCCGCCTGCAGCCGGTGCAGGCGATGCGTCATCACTGATCGACAGCTTCGAGGAGTAGGGCGCGGCCGGGGTCATCGGGCCCTCCGCCGGCGCAGCCGCCACAGCACGAACCCGTTCCAGGTCACCCATCCGTACAGGAGCACCGTGACGGCGGGCCAGACCACGAAGAACAGCAGGGCGTTGGAGTCGCGGTACGTCACACCGAGGAGGTCGGCGAGGTGGATGACGAAGAACACGCACTGCTCGTAGAGCCAGTACCCGGCGCGGTAGGCGATCTCGTTCACCGGGCGCTCCCGCGAGATCTGAGCTCCCGGATACGCACGCGCTGGAACAGCCCCACGGCCAGCATCAGCGCCATGGCGCCGGGCCAGACCGCGCAGAACACCACGAGGTTGGCCAGGCCGTAGCCGGTGTTGCGGTCCAGGCCGGTGAGGCCGCCGCCGGCGTACAAGGCGCGGATGGTCTTGCCGTACAGCCCCTGGTCCGAGGTCAGCCAGCCGGGAAGGGCGGGGTCGTGGGGGCAGTTGTGGTCGTGGCAGTGGCGCGTGCAGCGGTCGGCGTGATGCTGTGGGGTGGGTGTCTCTCGCAGGGCGTTGGTGGCGAACAGCGCGATCCAGGGAACCGTCAAGGCGAGCAGCAGCAGCGTGGCGGCCAGGGAGCGGGTCATGGGACCTCTGTCGGGCTGTTCCGGTGAAGGAACGCCTGCCGGCCGGGGTTCATTCCGCTTGACAAACCGGGAAGCGGAATGAATATTCATTCCTAGGGGATCGAACCCCGCCAGGAGTGTGCAATGGACAAGCGGCAAGCCATCCTCGACGCGGCGCTGACGCTGTTCGCCCAGCGCGGGTACCACGGCACGACGGTACCCTCGGTGGCCGACACGGCGGGGGTCGGGGCCGGGACCATCTACCGGTACTTCGAGAACAAGGAGGCGCTGGCCAACACCCTGTACAAGGAGTGGAAGCGCCAGCTCGGGGAGTCGATCCTGGAGGGATTCCCGTTCGACGCCAGCGTGCGCGAGCAGTTCCGCACCTGGTACGAGCGGCAGATGGCCTTCATCCTCGAGTTCCCCGAAGCCGCGGCGTACATGAACCTGCACCACCACGCGTCCTATCTGGACGACGAGAGCCTGGCGCTGGAGGAGCTGCACGCGGGGATCGGGACGCAGCTCGTCGAGCGGGGGCAGACCGAGTTCGTCCTGCGCAAGGGCGAGCCCATGCTCCTGCTGGCGCTGGTGTACGGCGCCATCGTGGGCCTGGCTCGCGCGAGCTGGGAGGGGCGCATCGAGATCACCGAGGAGGTCCTCGAGACCGCCGAGCAAGCTTGCTGGGAGCTGGTCCGAGCCTGATCGGCCGGGAGGAGGGAACACCATGGTCCAACCATCCATCGAAAACGGAACGAATGTTCATTCCGCCCCCCGGGGACGGAAGGCCGGGGCTCCCACCGATGCGCGCCTGTCGGTGCTGAACATCCAGCGCACGTGCGTCCACGACGGCCCGGGCATCCGCACGACCGTGTTCTTCCAGGGCTGCCCCTTGCGGTGCACGTGGTGCCAGAACCCCGAGGCACAGCCCTACCTGCCGCCGACCCACCCCGAGGCGGGGCGGACCGTGTCGGAGATCCTCGAGGTGGTCGAGCGCGACGCTGCGTACTACCGCCACACCCACGGCGGCCTCACCCTCAGCGGGGGCGAGCCGCTGTCCCAGGACCGCGCGAACCTCCTGGTCCTGCTCGAGGCGGCCAGGGAGCGCGGGCTGCACGTGGCCGTCGAGACCGCGGGCGACGTGCCGTGGGACACCTTCGAGGCGTGCCTGCCCCACGTGGACCTGTTCCTGTTCGACCTCAAGGCGGTGGGCGACGAGGAGCTGCACCGCCGCCTCACCGGCACGGACGGGCGCCGCATCGTGGAGAACCTCGTGCGGCTCCTCGCCGCGGGCGCCGACGTGCAGCTGCGCATGTGCGTGGTCCCCGATCTCAACGACACCGCCGCGAACCTCGAGGCCACCGCGTCGCTGCTGAAGTCCCTCGGCCGCACCTCCCTGGAGCTGATGCGGTACTACGACCTGCACGAGGCCAAGGCCCGTCGCCTGGACCTGGACCAACCCCCCCTGGGGATCGGCGCCGACCGCAGCGCGCGCGCCCTCGCGGCCGCGGCCGAGGTCCTCGCCTCGCTGGGGATCACCACCCACAGCTCGGGCTCCGAGGCCGGCCGGCGGGCGGCCACGTTCACCCGCCGGGTGCACGACATCCAGCGCGACATCCGCGACGCCGGCTACGCGGTCTGTCTCGAGACCGCCGGCCTGAAGACCGACTACCACAAGGCGCACGGCTTCACCGAGCCGCTGGCCGTGCGGCGAGCCAGCGTCCTGCGGCACCTGCTCAACCACAAGACGCTGACGGTCTACCCCGGCGAACTGCTGGTGGGGAACTTCACCGCCCAGCGCGTGGGCGGGAACGTCTGGGTGGAGTACTTTGGCACGGGCATCGCGGCCAACCTGTGGAAGATCGACCAGCAGGAGCCGGTCCCGTTCCAGATCTCGATGCGGGACAAGATCCGTTTCTTCACACGCATCGCGCCCTACTGGGCCACCCGCGGGCTGCTGACCCACGTCTTCCCGGCGCCGCTGCAGCTGGGCCAGTTCATCGCGCGAATCCTCGAGAAGCGATCGGGGTTCAACAACAACCTCGCGGGCATCGCCCACTACATCGTCAACTGCGAGCGGCTGGTCCAGCTGGGCACCACCGGGATCGCCGCCGAGGTCCGGGCCAGGGCGGAAGAACACGGGAACCAGGACTTCCTCGACGGCGTCCTGCTCTCGTTGACCGCGCTGGAGGAGTACGCCGATCGCTACGCCGAGCACCTGCTCGATGTCGCCGCCGCCGAGGCCGATCCCCACCGGCGGGCCGAGCTCGAGCGCATGGCCGGCGTGTGCGGCCACGTGCCACGCAACCCCGCGCGCACCTTCCACGAGGCGCTCCAGGCGATCCTCCTGCTGCAGGTCGCCCTGTGCACCGAGTCGTTCGAGAACGCCATCTCGCTGGGGCGGCTGGACCAGGTGCTGTACCCGTACTACGAGGCGGACCTCGAGGCGGGGCGGATCGACTACGAGGCTGCTAAGGAGCTCATCGCCCTGTTCGTGCTGAAGATCGACGAGGTCATCTTCCTCAACGACGGCGACACCGGGTTCGAGATGGGCAAGCTCTTCGAGAGCCTGTCGCCGGTCGAGACCGTCACCGTCGGCGGCGTGGACCGCGAAGGCAACGACTGCACCAACGACGTCTCGTACATGATCCTCGACGCGTGCGAGCTGCGGCCCATCGGCGTGAACATGGCCGCACGCATCCACCGCGACAGCCCCCCCGAGTACGTCGAGCGCATCGCCGAGGTCTACCTCAACGGCTCGCCCATGCCCGCGCTGTACAACGACGAGGCCTACATCCCCGCCCTGCGCAACGAGTACGACACCTCGCTGGCCGACGCCCGCAACTACTCCATCGTCGGGTGCGTCGAGCCGGTCGCCTCGGACGACCACTTCGCCAACACCGACGCCGCCAACGTCAACGTGGTCATGCCGTTCTTGCAGGCGCTCAACGGCGAGGCACGCCCCCTGTGGCGACACGGGGAGCTCTCGTACGCGGACAAGCGGTGGCGGCGAGCGTTGCGCGCGCGCCTGGGCAAGCCCACGGCCGGTCTGCGCGCGCGCCTGCGCAGCGCCCGCAAGCGCGCCGAGAAGCGCCTGCGCAACGGTCCGCGGACCCTGCCCGCGAGCATGGACGAGCTGATGGACCGCTTCTCCGAGCGCCTCGTGGAGCTCGTCCGCGACGTCCTGGCCGATCAGCAGCGCATCGAGACCGCGCTGGCCCAGCACCTGACCACACCGCTGGCGTCGTCGCTGTACCCGGGCTGCGTCGACAGCGGCAAGGACGTGTACGAGGGCGGGACCTCCATCAACTCCAGCGGCATCCAGGCGGTGGGCGTGACCGATGTGGCCGACTCCCTGGCCGCCCTCGACCAGCTGGTGTTCCGTGACAAGCGCTACACCCTGGTCCAGGTGCTCGAGGCCATGGACGCCAACTTCGAGGGCGAGCGCCACGCTCAGCTGCTCGCGGATCTGCTCGCCGTCCCCAAGTTCGGCGACGACTCCGCCCCCGACGCCCACCTCTGGGTCGACCGCGTCCTGCAGGTGTACGTGGACGCCCTGCGCGCCACCGATCACCCCAACCGCGACGGCGTGTACGCGGCCGGCTACTACGGCCTCAACGTCAACATGGTCTACGGCCGCAAGACCCCTGCGCTGCCCTCGGGCCGGCTCTACGGCACGCCCCTGGCCAACAGCATCTGCCCGCACTTCGGCATGCAGCAGGTCGATCTCTCGTCCGCCCTCAACGCCGTGGCCAGGGTCGACTTCGCGAAGTACGCCCCCAACGGCACCACCTTGACCTCCACGATCGACAGCGGCCTGTTCCCGGGCGACGAGGGCACCCGCAACCTCGCCGGCTTGATCCGCGGCTTCTTCGACCAGGGGGGCATGCAGTTCCAGCCCAACCTCATCGACCGCGAGATCCTGCTCGACGCGTACCACAACCCCGGCAAGCACAAGAACCTGGTGGTGCGTATCGCTGGATATTGCGCCTACTTCGACGATCTGTCGGACGAACTCAAACGCGAGATCCTGCAGCGGTCGTACTACACCAGCTGACACCCCGACCCTCCTCCTTGGCCCAGCAAGTCCGAATTGTTCGCGCGGAACTTGCTTGGTAGCTAATCGTTACTATGTTAGATGGGTCTAACAGAAAGCCACGCGACAAACGGCGTGGCACCGAGCGAGGAGATCATGGCCTGCAGTCAGGACTCACGAGGGGGAGCGCGTGACGAACTCCGCTGCCCCTGTCACCGGTTGCTGGCCCGCGTCGAGGGCCACCGCCTGGTCCTCAAGTGTCCCCGTTGCAAGACCGAAGCCGTGGTCGATCTCGGCCGCGCCGAACACGAGATCGAGGTGAACTTCACCCGGTAGATCGTCCAACCCCGCGGCCCGCGACCGCCCAGCGTCCAGCGCCCTTGAATCACCGAGAGGTGCTGTGATGCGTTCCTTCCGAAGTCCTGTCCGAGTCGTCCTGTTCCTGTGCCTGGCCGTGTCCGTCGGTGCGGCCCTGACGAGCCCCGAGCCCGCGGGCGCCAGCGAGCGACTCTTCACCTACACCTACGAGACCCCCGTGCTCCCCGGCGGGCAGGTGGAGATCGAACCCTGGTTCACCTCCCAGATCGGCCGAGAGCGCTACTACCATCGGCTGGACCACCGCATGGAGCTGGAGTGGGGTCTGGGCAAGAACGTCCAGACCGCCGTGTACCTGAACTTCCGGGCCCAGGCCGAGGACGACGGCACGGAGATCGTCAAGGAGACCAAGTTCCGCGGGTTCTCCCACGAGTTCAAGTTCGCCCTGTCCGATCCGGTGGCGGATCCCCTGGGCGTCGGGCTCTACGTCGAGTACGGCGTGCAGGCTCACGAGTACGAGCTAGAGGGCAAGATCCTGCTCGACAAGGCCATCGGGCCGGTGATCCTGGCGTTCAACGCCGTCGGCGAGGTCGAGTTCAAGCCCCAGGCGGCCGGCGCCGATCCCGAAGTGGAGGGCAAGCTGATCTTCCTGTTCGGGACCTCGTTTCGGCTGTCCGACCACGTGCACCTGGGCTTCGAGATCCGCGAGCTGAACGTGTTCGAGCATGGGGAGACCGAGCTCGCGTTGCTGTCCGCCGGCCCCGCCCTGAGCATCGTCGGGGAGCGCGCGTGGTTCGCCGCGACCGTGCTCCCGCAGATCGTCGACCTGAAGGCCAAGGACCGAAACCTCGAGGACGCCGAGCACCTGGAGGCGAGGTTGCTGTTCGGGATTCACCTGTGACCCCGGACCCACACCCGCGCGAGGGCTGGATGCTCACCTTCGGTGGTGCCGTCGTGGTCACGGTCCTCCTGGGCTGCTTGTCCGCGGTGCCGCGAGTGGACGCGGGCCTGGTCAACGCCGCTCGCGAGGCCGAGCTCGACGCGGACGTCGATCGCCTCGCGCAGGGGTACGAGACCTATCGGGCCCGTTGCGCCGGGTGCCACCAGCTCGTCGTGCCGGGGGAGCGAGCCGTCGAAGACTGGCCGGTCGTCGTCGAGGGCCACCGGCAACGTCTCGCGTTGACCGATGCAGAGGTGGAGGTCATCACGACCTACCTGCAGGCAGGGAGGGCCCTGGCCGAAGGGCAGTGAGCATCCTTGTTTGTACTCGGCTTCTTCGCGCCATCCGAATATCCTCCTGGCGATGGAAGACAGCAGCCGTGAGCGCTACATCGAGCGAATCCGTGACCTCGCCGGTTTCGGCCACAGGGGTTCGGGGACCCGCCTCGAGGCGGAGGCCGCAGGCTACATCTCGCGACAGTGGGCCGCCTCCGGCCTCGAACCCCGCGTCCAGCCGTTCCGGGGCGCCCGCTCCCTCGGCCAGCGCATCGGCGTACACGTGCTCATCGCGGGAGCCGGGGCGCTGTTGCTGTGGAGCTACCCCCTGATCAGCGGGCTGGTCGGGCTCGCGGCGCTGCTCAGCGTCGGCCTGGAGCACACCTGGGGTGTCCCGCTGCTGGGGCGATTCCTGATCGGCGCGCCGTCGCAGAACGTGGCGACGACGGTGCCGGCGCGGACCGGCGTCCCGCGGCGGCGGGTGGTGCTCGTGGGCCACTACGACTCCCAGCGCACGGGGTGGATCTGGAACGAGGGGGTGCTGTCGCCGGTCGCGCGGGCGTTGACGCGCGCGCCGGGGCCGCTCAAGTCGCCGCTGTTCCCGGTGATGGCGACGATGCTCGCCCAGCCCCTGGTCGCGCGGCTCGTGGTGATCTATCCGGAGTCGGGATGGGTGAACGGGGCGGGCGTCGCCATCGTGGTGCTGCACGCGATCGCCGCCGTGCTCCTGCTCCAGTGGGGGTTCGGTCCCTACGTGCCGGGCGCGGCCGACAACGCGTCGGGGGCGGCCGCGGTGATGGCCCTGGCCGAGGCCTGGAGGGACGATCCCGTCGACGACGTGGAGCTGGTCGCGGTGTGCGTGGGCTGCGAGGAGGTGGGGCTGCTGGGGACGCAGGCGTGGATTCGCGAGAACCGCGCGGCGATGCGGACCACCCCCACCTGGTTCGTCAACTTCGACACCCTCGCCCACGGCAAGGTGCGCATCCTCGGCGGCGAGTACTCGCTGGTGGGTACCCCCGCCGCATATGACCCCCGGGTGCTGGGCCTGGCCGTCGAGGCGGCGGACGATCTCGGCCTCCCTGGCGCCGGCCCCCACACGCTCCCCGTGGCCACGGATGGCCTGGCCTTCGTCCTGCGCGGCATCCCCGGCGTCACGTTGACGAGCTTCCGCGACGACGGACACATGCCCAACTACCATCAGCTGGGCGACACCGCCGAGAACATGGACTTCGACGTGGCGTGGGACGGTGTGCGGCTGGGCTGGGGATTGCTACGACGGCTCGCCGAGGATCGATGAGCGAATGGAGGATCGGACGATGACGGCCAGGAGGGTGGTGTGTGCGATCGGGGCCGCGCTGGCGGTGGGGATGGCGGGGTGCGCGGACGAGGTGGACGACGACGACCTCGGCAGCCAGGGTGTGGGAGACGACGACACCTCGGACGACGACGCAGGGGACGACGACGCGGGAGACGACGACGCCTCGGACGACGACGACGACGGCGACGACGACGACACCTGGTCACCGGGGCCCTGCGACTTCGGCTACGACGAGATGTTCGGGATCTCGGTCAAGGAGGCCAGCGGCGTGCCGGCGCGCTCACGCTTCACCGACGGCAGCGTCGCGCACGCGGAGCCGCCGCCGCCGTACACCTTCACGCTCTCGGATCGCGACGACCGTGATCTGGTGATGCCGGGCTACTCCGATGACATGCCCCTGTTCGAGAGGGGGCAGGAGTGGCTGGAGGAGATGCGGTGCTTCGAGCTCCCGGCAGGGGAGGCCTGGTTGACCGAGGCCGAGGCCTTCGACCTCTACCGGGAGATCGCCGAGACCACCACGGGCGTCGAGTTCGTCTCCGAGCCCAACCAGCGCACGGTGGTGGGCTTCCGCGGCGCGTTCCCCGGGACCTTTGCCTGGCACGGCAACGCCCCCGACGTGTTCAACGACACCCTGGTGCTGCTGTGGGAGGACGGCGGCGGTGGCAAGTACGTGCGCGAGTTCCACGCCCACACCGACGTGGGGGATCGGGACTTCGGGTTCGAGTCCTCGTCGTCCCTGCGGCCCAACCGCCGCTACTGGTACTACAACGGCTGGCACAGCGACTACAACGCCCTGCACATCGGCGAGTGGGGGTACCGCGTCCGCGACGACACCAACAACAACGGCCACTGGGACAGCGATCGCAACGGGTGGTTGCCCCCCCAGGGCGAGGACGACTACGACCGCACGGGCAGCGGCCACAACATCCACCTGGCGTCGGTCGACGCTCCGCTGGGCGAGGCCAGCGTCGGGGGCTGGTCCGCCGGGTGCCAGACCATCCCCGGCATGGCCAACTGGACGGAGTTCATCGTCTCCGCGTGGACCGAAGAGAACGAGTACGTCCAGTACTTCCTGCTCGACGCCCGGGACATCGCCCCGCAGGTCTGGGCCCCCTGTACCCCCGACGGTAGCCACGCGTGCCCGTTCCCCATCGATCCCCTGGGCGACGAGGTCAGCGGTGACACCACATCGGTGACCACGTCGGAGTTCGACCTCTACAACTGCTCGACCGCGGACGAGTCCGGGCCCGAGGTGGTGTACGTGTTCACCCTGGACACGGCCGGGACGCTCCACGTGGAGGTGGACTGCGACGATCCCTTCGTGGACATCGACATCCACCTGCTCGACGGCGACGATCCCGACGCCTGTCTGGCCCGCGGCCACTGGGAGCTCGACTACGAGATCACGGAGGGGCGCTACTTCATCGTCGCCGACACCTACGTGGAGAACGAGGTGGTGCTGGGTGGGGCCTACACGGTGACCGTCGAGCTTCAGTGAGCGTCGGGGGCTCGGCGGTCAGGGCGCTCGTCGGAGGGCTCGACGGAGGGTGGCGTCGAGGGTGTCGGGATCGAAGGGCTTTTGGAGCAAAGGAATGCCCTTGGCGCGGAGCGTCTCGATCTCCGCCGTGGTGGCCAGGCCGGTGATGACCACGATCGGCAGCCCGGGGCGGTCCTGCCGGAGGCGCTCGATCAGATCGAGCCCGGAGCGACCCGGCATCGTGAGGTCGGTCAACACGAGGTCGAAGGCACCGCCGCCGCTGTTCGCCAGCGCCTCGAGGGCCTCGTGCACGCTCGACACGCCCTCGCAGCGGTAGTCGTACAGCGTCAGCCCGCGACAGACCGTGTCGAGCTGGTGTCGCTCGTCGTCGACCACGAGGACCCGGGCGGCGGGATCGCTCATCACACTCCCTGCATGCTCTCGATCTGAGCATTGAACATGAGAAAAGCAAGGAGCGTGCCGGAGCGGCCCGAGGGAGGAAACGTAGAAAAAACAGCCAGTTGCGCGGTGTTTCCGAATCAACGGGTGCGCGAACCCGGGTATACCAGAACGGCACGGCCGATCGGCCAAGTCTTCGAGATCATTGCTCTAGCCGGCCACGATCTCGAACCGGTACACCCCAGGGCGGCTCACTCGTCCGTGGCAGGAGGCAGGAGCACCGTGAAGCACGATCCCTCGCCAGGCGTGCTCTCGACGGCGAGGTCCCCGCCGTGCTCCTCGACGATGCGGTGGGAGATGGACAGCCCCAGCCCCGTACCCTGCTCACGCCCCTTGGAGGTGAAGAATGGCTCGAAGATCTGTTCGATGCTCTGCGGGGGGATGCCGGCGCCGTTGTCCTCGATGCGGAGCTCGATCCAGCCCGGCGTGCTGGCGGCGCGCTGCGCGGTGATCTTGACCCACGAGTCGTCCTTGTCGGCTGCCTGGCCAGCGTTGATCAGCAGGTTGATCAGCACCTGCTCGATCTTGCCCACGTCCATCGACACCAGCGGCAGGTCGCCGGCGACGTCCACGTCGAGGCGCTTGACCATCTTGCGCACCTGCTTGCCCACCAGGGTCATCACCCGCGCGACGGCCGGGCCCACCTCCTCGGGCTTGCGCACCGAGTCCTCGTCGCTGCGCACGTAGCTCTTGAGATCCGACACGATGCTGGTGATGCGCTCGGAGCCGTGCTCCATGTTCTCGAGCAGCTTGAACACGTCCTGGAGGAAGTCCTCGTAGGGCATCTTGAGGATCTTCAGGTCCGGCTGCTCGTCGAGACGGCGCTCGAGCAGCGGCGTCATGGCCTCGATGTACCGCCGCAGGATCGGCAGGTTGAAGTAGATGAAGTTGTTGGGGTTGTTTATCTCGTGGGCCACGCCCGCGATGATCTGGCCCAGCGCAGCCATCTTGTCGGCGCGGTACATCTCGCGCTGAGCGCGCTTGAGCTCGGTGATGTCGATGGCCATGGCGATGAACGCCTCCTTGCCGTCGAGCTCGGTCATCGTGGCGTTGGTCTGGAACCAGCTCCCCTCCATGTCCTGGAACTCCACGCGGAAGTGGGTCTCGCCGCGCGCCATGGCGGCCTGCCAGATGGGCGCGATCCGCGCGACCTCCTCCGCGGAGATCATCCCCATCGTCAGCTCGTCGACGGTGGTCAGCTCCAGGTCCTCCTCGTCCACCTCGTAGTAGTCGAGCAGCGCCTGGTTGGCGTACAGGTAGCGATCGCCTTGCATGACGCTGATCTGGGCGGTGGTCGACTCGGCCAGCACCCGGAACTTGCGCTCGCTGTCGGCGAGCTCCGCGTTCTTGCTGCGCAGCTGCTCGAGCTCCTCGATGAGCTGCTCGCGGGTCTTGTCACGATCGTCCATGGTCACTTCACCCCATAGGCCTTGAGCTTGCGGTGCATGGTCTGCAACCCGATCTCCAGCACCCTCGCGGCCTGGCTCTTGTTGTGTCCGACGGCCTCGTACACCGCGAGGATGTGGCGGCGTTCCACGTCCCTGAGTGGTTCGAGCTCACCCACCTCGGTGACCGCGCCCACCGCGGCCGCGCGCGCCCTGGCCCGGGGCAGCTTGAGGTGTCCGGGCTCCACGTCACCCCCGGCGGCCAGGTTGGTCGCGGCCGCTAGCACGCCCTTGAGCTCGCGGACGTTGCCGGGCCAGCTGTGGGCCTCGAGGGTCGCCCAGGAGTCGTCGGTGAGCGACGCCGCCCCCGTGGCCGACGCGGACATGAAGCGCTCGGCGAGCAGGGGCAGGTCACCACAACGGTCGCGCAGGGGCGGGATCTGCAGGTGGGCGAACTGCAGGCGGTAGAACAGGTCCTTGCGGAACTTGCGTTGCTCGACGAGCTTGTGCAGGTCCTGGTTGGTCGCGGCGACGAAGCGCACGTCCGATTCGACCGCGCGGGTGGCCCCCACGGGGGTGAACTCCCCCTCCTGGAGGATGCGCAGCAGCTTGCCCTGGATCTCGAGGGACAGATCGCCGATCTCGTCGAGGAACAGGGTGCCGCCGGTGGCCTTGCCGAGGTAACCCTGTTTCCGCCGGTCTGCTCCGGTGAAGGCACCCTTGACGTGGCCGAAGAACTCCGACTCGAAGAGGGTGGGGGACAGCGCCAGCATGTTCACCGGCACGAACGGCCCGTCCGCGCGCCGGCTCGCCCTGTGGACGGCGCGGGCGAACAGCTCCTTGCCCACACCTGTCTCGCCGGTGACCAGCACCGGGATGCCGGACGCGGCGTGTAGCTCGGCCTCCCGCAACAGCCGCAGCATCGGCCTGTCGCCGGTGACGATCTCACCGAAAGCGCCGGGGTCGTCCAGGGTCCGCTTCGCCGCGCGCGACGACCGCAGCAGCAGCGACTCGATCAGCCGCTTGCGCTCCAGCGCCCGGTCCAGGGCGTGGAGCAGCTGATCGGGGGTGATCGGCTTGACCAGGTAGTCGTAGGCGCCGGCCTTGACCGCCTGGATCACGAGCGGGACGCTCTCGTTGGCCGTGACCATCACACACTCGGTCTCGGGAGCGTGCTCCTTGAGCACTCCCAGCACCTCGAGCCCGTCCATCACCGGCATGGTGATGTCCAGGAACGCGGCGTCGAACGTGCGCTCCTCCAGCAGCGCCACCACCGCGGTCGGATCGGCCACCGAGGTGACGTCCTCGTACCCCTCCAGGCGCAGCATGCGCACGACGCTGTCGAGGAACGCGGGTTCGTCGTCCACGACCAGGATGGATGTCTTCATGTGTCCTCCTCCCCCGCTTCCTGGAGGCCAGATCGACCTATACCATTTTGGTACAGGACGTAGAAACCCCCTTGCGTCTCGCGATCGGCGCGCGGACGTTGCCAATGTGGCGCACCACGCCTGCGGGAATCCTGCCCCGGCGCTGGCCTGCGTGCTGTGGCGTAACTGGAGGAAAATACACGGGAAACTTGCATCTTGCGGTGGTTGGCACAGCTGTTGCTCTAACTCCGGGACAACACAACAACCCAACCCTTCTGGAGGGGATCATGGACACGGCCCGCAACGACGCAAAGAGCAACATCACGGCCTTCGGCACCGCCCGCGCCTTCTGGAGCTGCGGGACCTGCTCCCACTCGGCGATGCATGTCCTCGGCAGGGCGTTCGGCAACCCCAAGCCCACCGAGGAGGCCGGCGCGGCGCCCCTGGCCGGTGGCATCGCCCAGCAGGGCTACCAGTGCGGCATCGTCTGGGGCGCTGCCCTCGCCGCAGGGGCCGAGGCTCATCGTCGGCACGGGTCGGGCCCGCAGGCCGAGGCCGCGGCCATGCGTGCGAGCCAGGAGGTCACCGAGGCATTCCGCGAGCGCAACGGCAGCATCGACTGCCTCGAACTCACCGACACCGACTGGACCAAGAGGTCCCAGATGCTGATGAACTTCCTCAAGGGCGGGCCCATCACCTGCACGATGATGTCGGTCAGGTTCGCCCCCGAGGCATGCGACCAGATCCACGACTCCCTCGCCGTCGAGGCCGTCGAGCCGTCCTGTACGCCGGCCAGCTGCGCGGCCACGCTGGTCAAGCGGCTGGGGTACTCCGACGAGCACGCCACCATGGCGGCGGGCTTCGCCGGTGGTGTCGGCCTCAGCGGCGGCGCCTGCGGCGCGCTGGGGGCCGCGGCCTGGATCATCGGCATGGAGGCCGCAGAGGAGGGCACCAAGTACGCCGAGGTCAACGCGCGGGTCAGCCAGGTGATCGACGCGTTCGTGAAGAGCTCCGACTTCGAGTTCGAGTGTTCGGAGATCGTGGGGCGGACCTTCGAGGACATCGACGACCACTCCCGTCACGTGCACTCCGGCGGCTGCTCGGAGATCCTCGACACCCTGGCCGAGGCGACGCGCGCCACCCTCGACAGGTCGGCGGAGCCCATCAGCGCGTAGTTCCCCGGGAGTCACACGCGAACCTCCTGCAGCGTTCGGTTGACTCCGGCGCCCAGACGTGGCACCCGAGGGATCATGAAGAACACGATGCAGAGATGGCTCGTCACGGTCTGTGTGCTGGCTCCGGCGGCGCTGGTGGGATGCAAGCGGAGCGCTCCGGAGGCCGCCGATCCCGGGACCGAGCAGGCGACCGAGGTGGCCGAGGATCCCATCGACGACACCGCCACGTGGCGCGTCACGGGCCGCGAGGGCGAGCCCCGGCGCAGCGGTCCCCCTGACATCGTGCTGGTGATCATCGACACGTTGCGGGCGGACCGCGTCGGCGCCTACGGCTACGACCTGCCCACCACGCCGTCCCTCGATCGCCTCGCCCGCCAGGGCGTGCGGTTCGATCAGCACATCAGCACGTGTCCCTGGACCCGGCCGGCCATGGCGACCCTCCACACGGGCCTGTACCCGCGCACCGCCGGCATCTACGAGGAGCAGTACGATCGCCTGCCCGAGGACGCGGTGACGCTGCCGGAGATCCTCGACGACAACGGCTACCTGACCCTCGGGGTCACCACCAACCCCAACGTCAACACCGTGTTCGGCTTCGGCCAGGGGTTCGACGAGTACTCCGACTCGCTGCTGCGGTTCAGCTGGATGGAGCGCGACAAGGGCACCTTCGGCATGTCGAAGGGCGCCAAGGTGGAGAGCGCCGCGGCGACCACGGACCGGGTGCTGGAGCTGCTGGACCGCTACGAGACCGAGCTGACCGGGTCGCCGTACTTCCTCGAGGTGCTCTACATCGATCCGCACCACCCGTACACGCCGCCCGCGGAGCACTCCGCGCTATTCGAGGGATCGCGCTCGCCGGACTACGACGGCGAGATCCACTTCTCCGACGTGGAGATGGGCCGGATGCTCGAGGAGATGGACGGCCGCGGGCTGCTGGACAACGCCATCGTCGTCGTCACCTCGGACCACGGGGAGGGGCTGTCGGACCACCGCAAGGTCCACTGGACCAAGACCCACGGCCGGGTGCTGTACGACACCAGCTTGCAGGTGCCGCTGGTCATCGCCCACGACTCGTTGCCCCGCGGCGGCGTGGTCCGTGACCTGACGTCGCACATCGACCTGGTCCCGACGATCCTCGATCTGGCCGGGCTCGCCGCGGCCATCCCCGGGGAGCTGCCCGGCAAGAGCTCGCGCGCCCTGGCCCGGGGCGAACCCGGGGCCACGGGGCACGAGCAGGTGTTCGCGACCACGGACTACAAACGGACCCTCAAGGCCGGTATCCGGACCCCGACGGCCAAGTACGTGCGCAACGACGACGCCGCGCGGTGGCGCGACGACGGGACCTTCGAGGGGCGCGACGAGCTGCACGAGCGGACCCGCAAGCACCTCGAGGACCTGCCCGACGAGGAGCTGTACGCGTTCCCGGCGAAGAAACCCGAGCAGCCCCCCCGCAGCGTCCTCGACGAGGAGACCGCGCTGGTGGACCAGCTCCGCGAGGCCCTGGAGCGATGGGAACGCGAGACCCCGGCGCGGACCCCGATTGGACGCTCGCCCGACGACGTCATCACCTTCGGCGACGGCACGGTCGAGCCCTCGGTGCCCCCCTCGGAGGACGGAACCGACGAGCTGCCGCCCGAGGTCCTCGAGCAGCTGAGGGCGCTGGGATACCTCGGCGACGAGGATTGATCGCCAGAAGTGGTATCTTGCCAGGCAACCGGAACCGGCCGCGCTCGGCGGCGGCGCCGGCAACCCCTGCTGCGGAGCCACGATGACGCGCGTTCTCCTGTCGGCCACGATGCTGTTCACGTTCCTGTTCCTGCCCGCCTGTGGCGGTGAATTCACCGCGTTCGAGAAGGCCAAGACCGACAACACCCCGGAGGGTTACCAGGAGTTCCTGGCCGAGTACCCCGACGGCGTGAACGCCGAGGTCGCGCGTGGGCTCCTCGACTCGCTGGACTGGGACCTCGCCACGACGGCCGACTCGTCGGCGGCCTACGACCAGTACGTGAGCGCGCATCCCGAAGGAGAGCACCTCGAGGAGGCCCGCGGCCAGGCCGCGACCGCTGCGTGGCGCGAAGCCGAGGAGGTGGGTACCCGCGAGGCCGTCGAGGCCTTCCTGGCCCGGGGTGACGAGGGCGCGCTGCGCAAGACCGCCGAGAAACGGCTGGCGCTGATGGACCTGCTGCCGACCCAGCTCGAGATCGGCGAGACCGCCGTGGCCGAGGACGGCGACGACGCCTGGACCGTGTCGTGCCCCGTGCGCAACATCGGCGACAAGGCGGTGGAGGTCGCGCGTTTCCGCATCACCTGGATCGGCGCGAGCGGGGAGAAGCGGACCAAGCGGTTGTGGTTCGTCGCCCGGGAGCCCAAGAACGCCAACGGCGCCAAGGACCGCGTCGATCCGAAGGACCTGATCGCGCCGCTGCGGCCGGGCAAGTCCCGCGACTTCACCTTCACCTTCGGCAAGACCGAGGTGGTCGAGGGATGGACGGCCGACGTCGAACACACGGTGCTGGATCTCGTCGAGCTCGAACTGGGGGCGTAGGGCGAGGGGTTGAGTGACACCTGGACCTGGTACGTGCTCCGGTGCGCCGATCGTAGCCTCTACTGCGGGATCACCACGGACCTGGACCGTCGCCTCGAACAGCACAACAGCGGTCGCGGCTCCAAGTACGTGTGGTCGCGGCGGCCCGCCACCGTGGTCGTCTCCGAGGTCGTGGGGGAGAGGTCCGAGGCGCTGAAGCGCGAGCGGGCCTTCAAGGCCCTGAGCAAGGCCCGCAAGGAGGCCGCCGTCAAAACAACAACCAAATAGCCCCTAGCCGGCGAACCGCGAGGTCGCCTCGGCCACCCACGCGTACTTCTTCTTGACGTCGGCCAGCGCCGATTCGGCGGACTCGGCCAGCTCGCGGTAGTTGTCCTTGTCCATCCGCTGGGCCTTGTCGCCGCCCGGCCACAGGCGCCACGAGTCGTTGTCGATCACGTCTCCGAGGAAGATCTCGTCGCGGCCGTCCACGCGGTGCAGGCCGAACTCGATCTTGAAGTCCACCAGGGTCACGCCGATCCCGGCCCAGGCGGCCTCGAGGGTCTCGAAGACCTTGACCGCCGTGTCCCGCTGATACGGCATGTAGTGATCCTCGAGCTGGCTGCGGGTGCCACCCTCGATGATGTCGGCGGGCGCGAGGTTCTCGTACTGCTCGAGGCCCACGGGCTTCTTGGGGTGGTGCAGCTCGAAGTGGCCGTCGTCGTTCCACAGCATCAGCGGATCGTGCCGCGCGTCGTCCTTGAAGAAGAACTCCACCTTCAGCTCGTCGAAGACCGTGCCCTCGGGGATCTCCTTGTCGCGCTTGAGGTACGAGCCGGTCGCGATGCGGCGGACCACCACCTCGATGGGGAGCATCTGAAGCTTGAGTGCGCGGAACGTCCGCTCGTCGACCGTCTCGACGTAGTGCGAGGGGACGCCGGCCTTCTTCAGCAGCTCGAAGCAATGGATCGTGGTGGCAGTGGCCAGCACGTCCTTGCCCTCGATGACGTCGCGCTTGGCTCCGTCACCGGCGGTGATGTCGGGCTTGCCCTCGACCAACACGCGGTCGGCGTCGTCGGGGTCCTGCCAGATGGTCTTGGTCTTGCCTTCGGCGATCTTGAGCTTGGCCATGGTCTCCTCGAGAGAGATGGCGGATGGGATCCGCCTCGAGTTGTGATCGTTGGCTTCGAACGCCGGACAGTCTCTTCGGGCTGGAGGGGAGGGTCAAGCCCGAATGGACGAGGGAAACACTCGACCCTCCGGTACAAAAGTAACTGTCGGTTACTTTTTCCCTTGCACCCCCTCATGGACCCTCTCTAACCTGGGTAACCGTTGGTTACTTTGGGCAGGAGAGGCATGCCGGAGCTCGTCGCAGACAGGGACAACCGCCGCGGCCATCGGGGGCCTGTGCTGCTCGCCGCGGCGCGCGATCTGTTCTTCGAGCAGGGCTACTCGGGCACGACCATGGCGCAGGTGGCCCAGCGGGCCGGCCTGAGCAAGCGCGCGACCTACCTGTACTTCAAGAACAAGGACGAGCTGTTCATCTCCGTGGCCTCGGCCGGGCTGGAGATCCTCCAGGCCTGGCTCGAGGAGATCGACGTCGACCAGGGCTCGCTGCCGTCGCGAATCCAGCAGACGATGGACGTGTACCTACGCTTCGCCACGGACGAGGCGGATCACTTTCGCATCATCTTCTCCGAGGCCAGCGAGGAGATGCTCACCAACGTGTCCGCGCAGCTGCGCGAGCGGATGGCGTGCCAGGAGCGCGACTGCCTCGCCGTGGTGGCGCGGATCATCGAACGGGGCATCCGCGAGGGCGTGCTGCCGCCGTCGGATCCGTGGGAGACGGCGGTGATCTACTGGGGGACGGCCACCGGGATCCTGCTGCTGTCGTTCGGCGCGAGCCAGACGGTGGTGGGACGCAGCGTGCGGGAGGAGCTGATCGCCAAGGCCGTGTGGCTCCTCTTCCGCGGATCGAATCCAGCCGCGGCAGGGGACAGCGCCCCATCGTGGCCCGAGGAGGGGTGACGTGACGAACAACTACCTTCAGCGGCTCGCGCTGCCGGCGTCGTGGACGACCGACACCGACGCGGCCATGGCGGAGTCGGTGGGCCGCTGGGCCGAGGCCGAGGTGATGCGCCGCCGCACCGAGCTGGTGGAGGACCGCGACGCGCTGCTGGTCCCTGCGGCGGCCAGCCTGCTCGGCGAGCTGGGGCTGCGCCACCTGCTGGAGCCCGATGAGGATGGCGCGGCGATCCCGGCCGGGGCAGCGACCACCGTGACCACCGTGCTCGAACAGGTGGGGCGCGCGGACACCGGCATCGCCGCCGGGCTGGCCGGGACCTACGCGCTGGACGTGGCCGCGCGGGTCCATCACAAGCCCCGCGTCCGCAAGGCCTGTCTCGGGGGAGCCCGCGCCGAGCTGGGCGCGCTGGTCCTGCCGGGGTTCGGCGAGTCGGACCCGGCGTTCGACGGCCTCGATGCCCAGGTCGTGGCGCGGCGAGAGGGCCGCAGCTGGTTCCTCGACGGGACCGCGGTGCGGCCGCAGTTCGGCGGCGCCGATCCCCAGCTGCTGGCGGTGTTCGCCGCGCTGAAGGACGCACAGCCCGCGGTGCTCGTGGTGCCCGGGACCGCCGGTGGCCTGAGCCGTGGTCCGCATCTGAGGACCACGGGGCTGGCCTTCAGCCGCAGCGCCGAGCTGACGCTGCGCGCCGTGAAGGTCACCGACTCGATGGTGGTGTGCCGGGGCGCCGCGGCCTGCTCGGAGCTGGTGGCCTGGGCGAGGCTCGGATGCGCGGCCGCCGCCGCGGGCGCGGCCCAGGCCGGGTACGCGATCCTCGACGACTGGGCGGACAACCGCGTGATCAAGGGGCGCGGCCAACCGTTCAAACGCAACGCGCTGGTGGCGGCGACCCTGGGGGAGATCGGGGGCCACCTCCTCTCGAGCCGCATCCGGCTGTACGGTCTCGCGCAGCTGCTCGACGAGGCCGCCGGGGATCCCGACGCGCCCCCCTCGGCGTCGCGTCACACCGCGGCGCTGGTGGTGTCCCGCGAGGTGATCGCGTCCTCCCTGGCGGTCCTCGACCGCGGCATGGAGCTGATGGCCTCGGCCGGGTACGCCACCGAGTGGAACCTGGAGCGCTACTGGCGCGACGTGCGCACGCTGCAGTGCCTCCAGGGCTCGTCGACCCACGCCCGGACCACCGTCGCCCGCCACCTGTTCGGCACCGAGATCCGCTGAGGAGGGGACCGAGATGGCCAGCTTCGACGACGTGACCGCCCCCCGCGACCAGCTGTCCCCGATGGACCGCCGCATGGGCCGCATCATCCGCGACTGGGCCGAGACCGAGGTCATGCCGCACCGCCGCCGGTACGACGAGGACTGGTCCGACCACGCCCTGATCGAACCCGCCATGGCCCGGCTCATGGGCGAACTGGGCCTGCAGCGGATGCTGTTCCCCGAGGACCTGGGGGGTATGGGCTTCGGCCGGGCGCGGCACCTGGGCACCTCGAGCTTCCACATCCTCGAGGAGGTGGCCCGGGCAGACTCCGGGATCGCCGTGGCCTTCGGGGTGCTGTTCTGGCCGCTGTTGATGATCACCCGCCGGCCTCACGAGAATCGCAGGCTGTGCGAGGAGTTCGCGCCGCTGTTCTGCGGCACGCGCCGGCCGGTCTACGCCGCCAACGCCATGACCGAACCCCAGGGGGGGGCGGACATCGAGAACCTGGACCTGCTGGGCGGCTCCACGATCCGCACCACGGCGCGCCTGGACGGGGACGAGTGGGTGATCCGCGGACACAAGCTGTGGCCCACCAACTCCGGTGGCGTCGCCGACCTGTTCGGCGTGGTGTGCACCACGGATCCCGGGTCCAGCGATCCCCGGGATCTCGCGTTCATCTTCGTGCCTGCGGACGCCCCCGGTGTGACCCAGGGCAAGCCGTACCCCAAGGCAGGGATGGCCGCGGACAAGAACGGCGACATCTGGTTCGAGGACGTGCGGGTGCCGGCGTGGTACCGGGCCCACGGCCCCGGCGACGACGCCCTGTACTTCAAGGAGGTCATCTCGTTCGGGCTGCTGGGGTCGATGGCCTTCGCCTCGGGGGTGATGCTGGACCTGTTGCGGCTGCTGCGGGAGTTCGCCGACACCACGCAGCTGCGGGGCCGGCCGCTCAAGGAGAACGACGACGCGGCCGCGGTGCTGGCCGACGTGGTGGCCGACGCCCAGCTGATTCGAATCGCTGGATACCAGTTCGCGCGAATGCTCGACCGGCCCGACCTCTACGGCGAACCGTGGTCCGACGAGGTGGTGGCCCAGGGGCGCGCGCTCAAGGTCGCGACGTGCGACCGGACGCTGTCCGCGCTGGGGCGGGCGATGGACCTGATGGGAGAGCACGGCGCCGACCGCGCCCGGGACGTGGAGAAGCACTGGCGGGACTTCAAGATCGTGCAGCTGTGGATGGGGGGCAAGCAGCTGTGCCAGATGGAGGCCGCCCGGTGGTTCTTCGAATGCGAGACTCTGTAGGAGGGGACATGGTCGACCCGACCGAGGCAGGGGTGCTGGAGGGAAGCTCGCGGGTCCTGCGCGAGCTACTGCGCGCCCCGCGCACGCGCCAGTCGCTGGCGGTGTTGCTGGATCAGCTGGACCCGGGCAACGCCGGGCTGCTGGTCGACGCGCTGACCGACGACCCCGGCCTGAACATGGACCTGGTGGTCTCCACGCCGGCCGTGGCCAACGCGACCACCGTGCTGCTCCACCGGCTGCTGACCCAGCTGGCCTCGGCTCCTCCGGAGCTGATCCGCGAGCTGGCGCCGAAGCTGATCGGTGAGATCGACGCCCGCCGGCTCGGGCAGACGGTGGGGCTGGCCCTGGCGCTGGGCCTGCGCGCCACCGACTCCGACGACGGCGACGCGGCGCTCGAGGCCCTGGGCGAGGGGATCGGCGAGGGGCTGCGCACCGCGCTGGAGGCGTCGGAACTCCCCCCCGACGACGTGCTGCGGCGCGGTGTGCGCTGGGGCCTGGGGAAGTCGGTCGTCGCGGCGGAACCCCTGCAGCGGCTGGCTCGCGAGGAGCCGGACTTCGTCCGGGAGAAGGTCGGCCCCCTGGCGCGCGCCCTGCGCGAGGTGGCCGAGGTCGCCCTCGACGAGAGCGAGGCCGACCATGACTGAGCGCGTCGCGGTCACGGAATCAACGGGCTCGGCCGCGCCGGCGGTCCTGCGCGAGATCCTGCGGACGCCCGCTTTCCGGGAGCTGATCCGCATCCAGCTCGGGGGCGTGGACGGGGCCGCGGGCCGCGAGCTGGTGCGCACCCTGATCCAGGAGGAGGTGGCGCTGCCGCTGGACCTCGTGGGCTGCTCGCCCGCCGCGGTGGACGCGGCCATCGGTGGCGCCCTGGAGGTGGGGCAGCGCCTGGCCGGTCTCCCCGAACCGCTGCTGCGCGCCTACGTGGACGACATCCTCGCCGACCTGGACGCGGACGCGGCCCGGGAGCTGCCCCGGGTCTGGGGTCCGCTGCTCGTGCGGACCCTGCCGTTTGCCACGGCCGTGCTGGCCGAGGCGGTCGAGGGGCTGGCGAGGTCCGTGGACGAACCGGGCCGTCGCGCAGAGGTGGTCGAGGAGATCCTCACCGGGCTGGACGCCGATCGCATCGGCGACGCGATCAACGCCCTGAGCGCGCTGGTGATCCACGCCCGCGCCGACACCCCCGGCGTGATCGTCGAGTCCGGCGCCGTCGGCCGGCTCCTCGACGCGCTGGACACCGGCAAGCTGCGCAAGGCGGCGGGCGCGGTCTCCTCGATGGGCCGCGACGCTGTCCTGGCCGCGGTGGACCACGGCCTCTCCGACCCGGTGGTGCTCGCCAACACGGTCGTGGCGCTGGCCCCCCTGGTCAACGACGGGCTGGCCGTGGTGGCCGGCACGCTGGAGCGCCTGAACCTGCCCGACGAACTCCTCGCCTCGTCCGTGCTGACGCTGATCGACGACCTCGACGGCGAAGCGCTGGGGAGGATCGCCACGGGGGCGGCCGCGGCCGTCAACGGGATCCACGCGGGATCGCTGACCCTCGGGGGCACGGAGCCGGCGTTCAGGGCCACCGTGGCCGACCTGCTCGATCAGGCGCTGCAGACCGTGGATGGCCCCACCGTCGCGCGGGCCGTGATCGCGCTGGGTGAGGATGGCGAGACCCTCTCGGCGGTGCTCGCCGACTGGGTCCGCAGGGACCCGGCGGTGCTGCGCGGCTGGGCCGAGACGGCGGCCCGGACCGGGGCGCCGCTGGTTCGCGGAGCCGCCGCCGTGGTGCGCGAGGTCAACGCCCTGCCCGACGAGCGCCTCGCCGACGCGGTCGCGTCCTTCTGCGAGGCTGCCGAGCCGGGCGAGGCGGCGCGCCTGGTCAACGAGCTCGCGGCGCTGGCCCTGCGCCTGCACGAGCAGCGAGCGGGAGCGGCGCCCCTGCAGGAGCTCGTGGCGGAGATGGACCTGCGCCGGCTCGCGGCCGTCGCCGCCACGTTGGGTGAGGAACTGGTCCACGCGGGAGCGGAGCACCCTCAGGTTCGCGAGGCCCTGGCACCCCGTGCACTGGGGGACCGCATCAACGGGCAGCTGCGGCGATTCAACCGCTACATGGATCGCGGATTCGAGGACAACACCCTGCTGCAGGTGGTGGACGCCGTGGATCCCGTGGAGCTCGAACAGGCCTGGCGCCACGTGCTGGGACTGCTCACGGGGACCGCCGTGTCCAGCGCCGAGCTGGTCCGGGCGGTGTTCCGTCCGGCCGTGGACGTGGGCCTCGAGTCGGCCCGCGTGGTCCTCGGCCCGGCCATGTCCGTCCGCGCACAGCGACGTGTGGGTCGCAGGAGGTTCCCGTGGATCGGTTCGAACCGCTGATCGCGACGCTGGAGAACGAGGCCGTCCGCCAGGCCCGGGCCGACGGCGGCCTCGTGGTGGGGTACGCGTGCCTGTTCACCCCCGTCGAGGTGCTGGACGCGGCCGGCGTCTTCCCCTACCGCATCAAGGCCCTGGGCAACTCGGACACCGACCTGGCCGACGCCCGGCTGTCGCGGTTCAACTGCAGCTTCTGCCGCTCGTGCCTCCAGCTGGGCCTCGACGGCTCCTACGACTTCCTCGACGGCCTCGTGGAGTCCAACGGCTGCGACCAGCTGCGCGGCATGTTCGAGAACTGGCAGTACGCCCGTCCGCAGCCCTTCTTCCACTACGTCCGGGCCCCCCACCGGGTGATCGACGAGGCGCTGGACCACTTCCACCTGGAGCTTCGCCGCTATCGCGACGCGATCCAGGAGCTCACAGGGGTGGAGCTGACCGACCAGCGGCTTCGCGATGCCATGGCGCGGCAGGCGCGAATTCGCGAGCGCCTGCACGCGCTGTGGGCGCTGCGCGAGGGCGATCCGTCCACGGTGTCGGGCACCGACGCCCTGCGCGTGATGATCGCCGAGGGCTCGGTCCCGCCGGCACGGTTCGAGGGGCTGCTCTCCGAGCTGCTCGCCGATCTGGAGTCCGGTCGATCGCGCTCCACCGCCCCGCCGGTCCGCGCGCGGCTGCTGTTCGGCGGCGCGGCCACCGACGAGATCGAGTTCGTCGAGGAGATGGAGCAACTCGGCGGCCGCGTCGTCGCGGACACGATGTGCTTCGGCTCGCGGGCCTTCTGGGCGAGCGCTGACGCCGACGGCGATCCGCTTCAGGTCCTCGCGGATCAATACCTGCGCCAGTCCCTGTGCCCGCGGATGTACGAGGAGTTCGACCGCCGCTTGCAGTTCATCCTCGACGCGGTCGATCGGGCGAGGGTGGACGGCGTCGTGCTGGTCCACAACAAGTTCTGCGACGTCCACGGGATCGACAACGCCCTGCTGCGGCTTCGTCTGGAGGAGCGCGGCGTGCCCGTGCTGTCCCTGGAGAAGGAGTACGGCGCGATCGCCGACCGCGGCCGCGTCCGGACCCGCGTCCAGGCTTTCCTCGAGCGGATCGGAGGGACACGATGACGGTGCAGGTCCACGACGGTCTGTTCAACCGGATCCTGGGGGTGTTCGAGATGCTCGAGGGCATCCGCGGGATTCCCAGCGACGAGGAGGTCGAGGGGCTGCTGGCGGTGCTGCCTCCCGAGGTGGGCAACAACCTCTCGCCGTTCTTCGAGCCCCACGTGCGAGCCGCTGGCGTGCCGTTCCTGCACTCGCTGATGCGGTGGCTCTTCCGCATCCGCGACGCCCGGCGCGAGGGCCGCAAGGTGGTCCTGGTGCCGTTCAACTTCCCGCCGGACCTGGTCATGGCGTTCGAGGGCGCCGAGCCCATGACGTCGGAGGTGATGACCACCCTGGCCGCCGTGGGTCTGCAAGGCGGCGGCGAGCGCTACTGGGACCTGATGATGTCCCTGGGGCTGCCGGACCACATCTGCTCGTCCAACAGCGTGGAGATCGGCTCGGTGCTGTCCGGTGAGGACCTCGTCCCCGACGCCATCGTCTCGGCGGCTCCCGGCGGCTGCGACGCCAACTCCAAGATCCACGAGTTCCTGTCGAACTACCTGGACATCCCCCAGTTCCTGCTGGAGAAGCCCGTCGACGACACGCCGGAGGGGCGCGCACAGTTCGCGGTGTACTTCCACAAGCTCATCGCCGATCTGGAGGGGTATCTCGGCGAGCGCCTCGACGAGGCCCGGCTCCGGGCGCTGCTCACCCGCGCGAACCGTTGCACCGAGCTGTACTGGGAGCTGTACGAGCTGCACAAGGCGCGGCCGTGTCCAGTGCCCAACATCTTCGCGCTGTTCCTGGCCCCGCTGAGGTTCTGCAGCTGGGGTACCCCCGAGGCCATCGAGGTCCTCGAGGGCATGGTGGCCGTCAGCCGTGCGCGGCTGGAGCGCGGGGAGTATCCCGCGGAGCGGGAGCGGGTCCGCATCCTGTGGGCATACACCAGCTACTACTTCGACCTGAAGGGCCTGCACAGCTGGATGGAGCAGCGCGGGTACACGTTCCTGTTCGACGTGCTCGATCT
Source organism: uncultured Rickettsiales bacterium (assembly GCA_964425605.1). GTDB lineage: Bacteria > Myxococcota_A > UBA796 > UBA9615 > CAYRNR01 > CAYRNR01. The sequence goes on from CAYRNR010000017.1 coordinate 44,319, forward strand.
GTACATGCCCCAGCCCGTGGACCTGACGAACATGGACACGATGGTCGGCGGCCTGGTCGCCACGGCGTGGGACTACCCCATGAACCGCCAGATGGCCGCGCCGTCCATGTCCCACGCCTGGACCCGCGACGTCTCCTACACCGCCCGGGATCTGGAGGCGGACTGCGTGGTCTACTGCGGCCACGACGCGTGCAAGCAGACCTGGTCGGTGGTCTCGATCCTGCGCGAGCAGCTGATGAAGCAGGCCGGCATCCCCCTGCTGATCCTGCACGGCGACTCGTGGATGAAGACCACCACACCCATCACCGCCATCCAGAAGGACATCGACGAGTTCGTCAACGGGGTGGTCCTGAGCAAGCGCCGGGGCCGGCGGCGGCTGCGCAAGCGGCCCCCGGCGGGTGAGGGGTGAGCCGATGATCGTAGCCGGCATCGACGTGGGGTCCCTGACCGCCGAGTGTGTCCTGCTCGACGGCGACACCCGGATCGCAGCGAGCCGCCAGCGCGTCCAGCCCAACCCCGTGGACTCGGCCACCGCCGTGCTCGGCGAGGCCCTGCGAGAGGCTGGCCTGGGCCGGCACGCGCTGCGCCGCACCGTCGCCACCGGCTACGGACGCGAGCGCCTGTGCGAGGTCGGCCTGGCCCACGAGCACGTCTCGGAGATCTCGTGCCACGGGCTGGGCGTGTTCGCGCTGGCTCCGGCGGTGCGCACCATCGTCGACATCGGCGGTCAGGACGCCAAGGTGATCCGCGTGGACGACCGCGGGGAGCTGGCCCAGTTCGCGATGAACGACAAGTGCGCTGCCGGCACCGGCCACTTCCTCGAGCTGATGGGGCGGACCCTGGATGTGGAGCTGGACGGCCTGGGGCCGCTGGCGATGTGCGCCCGCAGGGCCGCCGAGATGTCGAGCCGGTGCTCGATCTTCGTCGAGACCGAGGTCATCCACGACCTCCAGCGCGGAATCTCCCGCGAGGATGTGGCCGCGGGCGTCTGCCGCGCCCTGGCCGAGCGGGTGGCGGCCCTGGCCCGGCGGGTCCACCCCGAGCGTGAGCTGGCGATGACCGGTGGGGTGGCCAAGAACCTGGCCGTGAAGCGGGAGCTGGAGAAGCGGCTGGGCATGCGCACCGTCGACCTGCCGCTGGATCCCCAGCTGATCGGCGCCTTCGGAGCGGCCCAGATGGCGCGCCGGGCGGGGAGGGGACGCCGATGATCACCGTCGGCATCGACGTGGGCTCGTTGTTCGTCAAGGGCGTGGTGCTGCGCGGGGAGCACGTGGCCGCCCAGCGGATGGTCCGCACGACGGGCGTCGTGGGCAACGAGCTGCCCGCCTTCCTCGACGCCCTGCTGGCCGCCGCCGGGACGACCCGCGCGGACGTGACCTCGGTCGGTGCCACGGGCAGCGGCGCAGACCTGGTGGTGGACGCGGACTTCATCGAGGACGAGATCACCTGCGCGGCGGCCTCCGCGGCCTACCTGGTCGAGGGCGTGCGCCGGACCATCCACATCGGCGGGCAGTCCATCGCGGCCATCCTGGTGGACGACGATGGCGCCGTGGAGGACTTCATCCGCAACGACAAGTGTGCCGCGGGGACTGGGCGATTCCTCGAGATGATGGGGCGCAAGCTCGGCGTGCCCCTCGGCGAGATCGACGCCCGGGCGGCCCGCGCGGACCGCGCCAGTCCGATCAGCGACCAGTGCGTGGTGTTCGCCGAGTCCGAGGTCATCGGCCGGCTCAACGACGGCGACCCCCTCGACGACATCGTCGCGGGGATCTGCGCGTCCCTGGCCCGCATCGTGGTGGCCCAGGGGCGGCGTTTCAGCGGCGTGACGCCGTACACGCTCACCGGCGGCGTGGCTCGGTTCGGCGCGGTGGTCGAGCCCATCTGCGGCCGGCTCGACGGCGAGTACAGGCCGTTCCCAGCTGAGCCCCAGATGGCCGCGGCCCTGGGCGCGGCGTTGCTGGAGGAGGCCCCCGATGACGGGCCTGCTTGATGCACCGGCGACCGCTCTGGACGCCGTCGTCCGGTCCTGGCGGGACGACGGCAGGTTGGTCCACGCGGAGGCGTCGAGTTCGACGATCTGGCCGCGCGGATCGTCGCTGGTGCTGCAGGACGAGACCGCCGTGGAGCTGGGCGAGCCCACGACGGGATCCCTGTCCGTGCTGATCTGGAACGGCGCCGACTCTGGCGCCCTGCCGCGCGGTGTCACGCGCCTCGGCCCGGACCTGGACGAACTCTCCGGGGCGTGCGCTCCCCTGGGGCGCGTCGTGAGGATCACCGGGGCCTTCGACGACGACTACGAGGCCTACCTCTCCTTGCAGGACGCACTCCACGGGGTCGCGCTGGAGGGGATCAGCGTGCGTTCGCGACCCAGCTCCGGTCAGCTGTGGATGCGCGTCGGCGCCGACGCCGCTGGACTCACCCTCGAGCACCTCGGATCGGCCCTGATCGCCGACCTCGAGGCCGTGCCCGGTGTGCGATCCGCCGCGGTGCTCTGGGTCTGCGGGGAGCGGGCGGCCCTGCAGCGCCTCGAGCCCCTCGCCGACGAGGCGGCCAGGCTCCTCGGCGCCCTGGTCAAGCGCCGCACCGAGGACGTGATGGACTGCGGGAGCTGCGAGTACAACGACATCTGCGACGAGGGAATCTCACCATGAGCGGACGACGGGTGATCGCCCTGTGTGGCAAGGGTGGCGTGGGCAAGACCTCCCTCTCGGCTCTCCTGTGCGCCCACCTGGCGCGGCGCGGTCAGCTCCGCGCCCTGGTCATCGACGCCGACCACGCCGGCGGTCTGCAGATGGCCCTGGGGCTGGAGCCAGCGAAGACCCTGGAGCAGGTCCGACGCGCCACCATGGACGAGGCCTCTGGCGGCCGCGTGACCCGCGAGGACGTGGCGCGGTCGGTGGACTACCAGCTCCACGACGCCCTCACCGAACACGGCAACCTGGCCCTGCTCGCCCTGGGCCGGCCCGAGGACAGGGGCTGCTTCTGCGCCATCAACTCGTTGCTGCGCGACGCGGTCCAGGCCCTGGCCGGTCCTTTCGATCTCACCCTCATCGATGCCGAGGCGGGGATCGAGCAGGTCAATCGCGACGTCATGGGCGTCGTGGACCAGCTCCTCCTGATCTCCGACACCTCGGTCAAGGGCCTGCGGGTGGCCGAGACGGTGCTCGAGGTCGCGCGTCGGATGGATCGGGTCGTGGACGCGGGGCTGGTGCTCAACCGCGCCCGCAGCCAGGACGAGGCGGACGCCGTGGCCGGCCGCACCGAGCTGCCGCTGCTGGGCTGGATCCCCGACGACGACATGATCCGCGCCTTCGACGCCGACCCGCGGTCCTTCCTCGATCTCCCCCCGTGCCCGGCGCGGACGGCGGTGGAGCGGCTCGCCGAGCGCCTCGCACTGTCCGCTCGCTGAGTCCATCGTCCTCCAGGGGGCACGGCCGAACCCGTGGGAACGGTGTCCCCATCGTGTACCATGGGGCGTCGATCCAGAGAGGACGCGAGGAGTTCGTGATGATCCGATATCTGCCCTGGGCCCTGTTCGTGCTGCTGATTGGCTGCCCCGAGTCCGACGACGACGACTCCAGCCCCGCCGGGGAGGCCATCCTCGACATCGACGTGGAGATCCTCGACAGCATGCCGACGCTGGCCCGCGTGACCTGGACGACCCGCGACGAGGTCGCGTCCCAGGTTCGGTTCGGCGAGGGTACCGACCTGGATCTGGTCACGCCCCTCGACGATCCCGCCACCGAGCACAGCGCGCTGCTGCTGGGGCTCCCCCCCGCCACCAGCGCCAGCCTCCAGGTCGTGGCCGGCGACGACGAGAGCGACGTGCTGACCGTCGAGACCGGCGAGCTCGACGACGTCTTCCCGGGATTCCTCCACGAGGGCGATCCCCAGGAACACTTCATGGTCACGCCGCTGTACGCCCCCGAGGGCGAGGATGGCGTCGTGATCCTCGACGGCGAGGGACGGATCGTCTGGCAACACGCCGACTCGCGGGGCCTTTACGTCACGCGCGCGCGGATGGCGATCGACGGCTCGGGGATCATCTACAACTCGTCGGACCTCAACGGGCACGACGACGAGACCCAGGAGCTCGTCTGGGTGTCGTGGGAGGGTGAGGAGATCCGCACCGAGGAGGTCTTCTTGATGGGCCACGACTTCGTGGAGAAGGCCGACGGCACCATCGTCACCGTGGCGTTCGAGCCGCGCGAGGAGGTCGTGGGCACCAAGCTGGTCGAGGTGGCCCCCGACGGCACCCAGACCGATACCTGGAGCAGCTGGGACTGCTTCGATCCCGAGGTCCACACCCACGACGAGATGACCATGGGCTGGACCTTCGCCAACGCCATGGACTACGACGAGATCGCCGACGCCTACACCATCAGCTTCCGCAACTTCGGCTCCATCATCTCCGTCGACGGCGCCACCGGCGCGTGCGACTGGGTCTTCGGCGACGTGGCCGGCACCTTCGACATCACCGGCGACACCTTCGAGCATCAGCACCAGTTCCACCGCACGGCCGACTCCATGGTCGTCTTCGACAACGACGGCCAGCCCAGCCAGTCGCGCATCATCGAGTACGAGTTCGACCTCGCGGCGCGCACGGCCAGCGAGATCTGGAGCTACTCCTTCGACTCGTGGAACGTGGTGCTCGGCGACGTGCACCGCCTCCCCGACGGCGACACCCTCGCCGTCTGGGGCATGCACGGCAAGGTCGATCGGATCACACCCGCCGGTGACGTCGTGACGCACCTCGAGACCGAAACGACCGGAACGGTGATCGGATTCACGGTGTTGGCGGAAGACCTGTACGTCCGGTGATCCGGGTCACCGCCTCATCCGCAAGAAGATCTGCAGGACGTACCAGAAGAGCAGGGCCACCGACGCGAAGAGCTGCAGCGCGGCTCCGACGTAGCGGTGTTCGGGGTAGCTGCGGATGATCTTCGAGGTGTCGTAGAGGATCGATCCACCCGCCAGCGCGACCATGCCCACGGCGAACACCATGCCCAGGTCGAAGCCGAACAGAGCGCCGGCCACGATCAACAACATCGCCACGATGCCGCCCCAGATGATGAACGGCCGCAGGAACGAGAAGTCCTTGCGCGTGAAGAAGCCCACGGCGGTCAGCGCGGCGAAGCCCGCCAGGGTGACGCCGCCGGCGGCCTCGATGGTACCCGGCGCATAGGCCTCGGCCACGTACAGCAGCGGCACGAAGATGACCGCCTCGGCGACCACGAACAGCGCCAGCGCGCCGTACTGGGCCGGCAGCGAGTCCGAGCCGTGGGCCACCCGCGTGGCCAGCCAGCTCACCACCACGAACCCACCGAGCACGAACAGCCAGTTCACGCCGAGCATGGCCCTGGCCATGACCTCGGCGATCCCGGAGGCGAACAGCGCCACCTCGATGCCGACGAAGGCGAGGATGGCGCCGAACAGGTGGATGTACGTGCGGGCGATGAAGCGCGCTCGCGCGTCGATGGAGAGCGTCCCGATGGGAGTGACGGTGTGCTGGTGGGGCAGGGCCATGGGATCCCCTTTCTCGGTGGGTCGTCCCGCGGACGGCCAGGTCCTCAACGTAGACACTGTGTCTGCGGGTGCAACGGGGGCCTCGACGCCGGATTCGTGTGGGGAGCGCTCAGCCCGACAGCCGGATGAGCAGCCGACCTTCGTCCACCTCCACTGCGTGCACCGTGAGATCACCCTTGGCCGAGCCGCTGAGCTTTCGACCGTCGTAGTCGTAGGTCGAGCGCATCGTCGTGCAGCACCGCACCTTGTGCTCCCCGGGCACGGGATCGATGCGCCAGCCAGCGCACGCGCAGCGGTTGGTGTAGGCGCGGAAGGTGCCATCGAGGCCGTGTAGAACCAGCAGCCGGTCGGGCAGGTCTGCCGACTCCAGCCGCAGGGCCGAACCCGGCGATGTCAGCTCGGGAGCCCGGGAGAGGTCCACCTCGACGACGCCGTCGCGGAGCGCGGAGCACCCCTCGTCGGCGGGGAGCGTGGACACGCTGATTCCGAAGAGTCGTTTCAGTACGGCCATGATCCCTGTCCCTCCTGGTGTCCGACCTCGCCCAGAAGCAGCCCGGGTTGGCTGCGTGCTCGCGTCCAGCCTATCCCAGGAATCGTGCACGTGAGTACACGTGTCAACAACGACACGAGGGCATCCGCCCACGACCGAGGTAGATCATGGAGGGTGGAGGACGCGCGGGGACACGCCCGGAGACGACGAGCGCTGTACGCCATCGGCGTGCTGGTGCCGGCGTGCGTCGTGCTCGCGGTGCACGCCTGGCAGTATCTGCCCTTCATCTCCGACGACGCGCTGATCTCTCTGCGCTACGCGCGACGGTTCATCGAGGGTCATGGCCTGACCTGGACCGACGGGCGGCCCGTGGAGGGCTACTCGAACCTGCTGTGGGTGTTGATGGTGTCGGGCGTCGGCTGGCTCGGCGTCGACCTGATCGATGCCACCCGCGGGCTCGGGCTGGTCCTCTGCGCGCTGGGGCTGGCCGCGGTCGTGTCCTCGACGAGGGCGCACACGCTGCCCGCGGCCATCTGCGCCCTGGTCGGCTGCATGGCGCTCGCCCTGTCGATCCCGGTGGCGGTGTGGGCCATCGGCGGGCTGGAGCAGCCCCTGGTCCTGGGGCTGCTGTCGTGGGCCCTCGTCTGGAGCTTCCCGCTGGTGGAAGGGCGGTCCGTGTCCACCCGCGCCCTCGCGCTGCCTTCGGTGCCCCTGGCGCTGCTGTGCCTGACCCGGCCCGACGGGCCCTTGTTCGCCGCCTCGGTGGGGCTGGCCGTGGTCCTGGCGGGCCGGCTGCGCTGGGCGTCGGTGAAGCGCGCCGCGCTGCTCGGTGTACTGCCCGTCGCCGCGGTCCTCGGTCAACTCGCCTTCCGGCTCGCCTACTACGGCGACTGGGTCCCCAACACGGCCCGGATCAAGCTCGTGCCCTCGGAGAAGCACATGCTGGGGGGCTGGGAGTACCTGCGGGAAGGGTGGGGGGTGATGAGCCCGGTGCTGTTGCCGGCGGCGGTCGCCATGCTGGCGCTGCTGTTCGACCGCAGGACGCGGCCCCGAGCCCTGGTGCTGCTCGTCCCCACTGCGGTCTGGTCGATGTACGTGGTGGTCATCGGCGGGGACATCTTCCCGGCGTGGCGGCACTTCATCCCGGTGCTCGTGACCGCGGCGCTGGCCGTCACCCTCGCAGCCCGGAGCGTGACTCGCCGTGTACGCCGGCCCTGGGGCATGGTGCTGGTGGTGGTCGCCTCGACGGCGCTGCTGACGACCTACTCGCTGCGGCAACCCGGGGACGAGCGGAACCAGCGGGCGATCACGGAGCGCTGGGAGTGGGACGGGCAGGTGACTGGCCTGCTACTCCAGCGGGCCTTCGGGGACCAGCAACCGCTGCTCGCCGTCGACGGCGCTGGCTGCGTGCCCTACTGGTCCAGGCTGCCTGCGATCGACATGCTGGGCCTCAACGACCACTACATCGCGCACCACCCGCCCGAGAACCTCGGCCAGGCCCAGCTCGCCCACGCCCACGGCGACGGCCAGTACGTGTGGGATCGTGAGCCGGACTTGATCGTCTTCGGCCCCCGGGGCCGGGCCAAGGCGCGGTTCCGCGCCGGCAAGCAGATGCAGCGGATGCCCGGGTGGGAGCGGCGCTACACCCTGATCCGCGCCGAGGGACGGCATCCGCACAGGGTCCGCTGCCGGATCTTCGTCCACCGCACCAGCGACAAGGTCGGCATCCGCGAGACGGACGATCGTGTGGTCGTGCCGGCCTACCTGTTCAACGGCAATCCCAGGACCATCGCCCGCCTGAACCGCGCCGGCGATCTCGTGATCAGGACCAACAGCGATCGCCCCGCGAGCATCGAGAACCTGGTCATCCCTCCGGGCCGCTGGAGCCTGGAACCCCAGACCTCCGGGCCGCTGGACATCGACGTGAGGCTTCACGGGACCGAGCAGTCGATTTCCAGCGGTCCCGCACCGTTGTCGTTGTCGATCCCCGCGAGCGGCTCGCTGGACATCACCCTCCGCGGCGTCGATGCGGAGAGGATCGCGGTGTCGGAGGTCGTGCTGAGCCGGCTCTAGCTCTCCTCGAAGAACGCCTTGGTCTCCTCGTTCATCCAGCACAGCCACAGGGCGAACAGGGCGTACGCGGTGCCGATGGGGACGTTGGTGATGTTCATCAGCGCGAGGATGGTCTGCATGATGCGCCACCGTCCCTGGACGATCCGCTTGCCCGTCATCTGGTAGACGAGGCCGAGCACGATGCAGAGCCCGCCGCCGAACACCCCGGCTCCGATCATGATCAGCCCGCCGGCCAGATCGTCGCCCAGGACGAGGACGCCCATGATCGAGACCCCCAGCAGGGTGAGCACGCCGATCAGGTAGAGCAGCACGGCGAAGATGATGTTGACGGTCTTGAGCAGCCCCAGGTGTCCCATCGAAATCTCCCTTGTGTGGCGATCCCCTGTGGAAAGTCTACGCGCATTGCAGTCCAATCGGGAGCATGCTTCGATGAGTCCGAAGACCCGGGAGGGGACGAGCGTGAGCGAACTACTGGAAGCGCCCGCGGTGGAGCAGTCGAGGCGGATCCTGGCCGGTGAGATCCGCGTCGAGCAGCTGACGTCCCTCTATCTGGACCGGATCGCCGCCCACGATCCGACGCTGAATGCGTTCACCGAGGTGTTCGAACGACGTGCCCTGCGCCGGGCGCGCGCCCTCGACCGGGCCATGCGATCGCCCTCGTTCTCGCCCTCGTCGCCGTTGTGGGGCGTCCCCATCGCCATCAAGGACCTGGACCACGTCCGGTTCGCGCACACGAGGATGGGGAGCGAGGCCCTGAAGTGGCTCTGGTCTCCCTTCGATGGTGTCGTGGCCTCCCGCGCCCGCCGCGGCGGGATGGTCATCCTCGGCAAGACCACCACGAGCGAACTGGGCATCCTCCCGGTGACCGAGACGAGCCTGCAGGGCGCCACCCGGAATCCGTGGGACACGGACCGAAGCTGCGGCGGCTCCAGCGGCGGATCGGGGGCGGCGGTGGCCGCGAGGATGGTGCCCCTCGCGCACGGCTCCGACGGCGCCGGGTCGATCCGCATCCCGGCCGCCCTCAACGGGATCTTCGGGTACAAACCCTCGCGGGGATTCCTCGTCGACGCGTACGGTGCACAGGACGTCTTCGATCTTGCGGTCATCGGCCCCCTCGCCCGCTCGGTGGAGGACCTGGCCGCGGCAGGGGATCTGTGGCGCACGGACGAATCCGGTCCCCACCTCTCCGAGGGCCTCGACGATCCTCCCCGTGGAGCCCGGATACGGGTGCTCCGGGACTCGCCCCTCGGCTCGGTGCCCGACGCGTTCGTCGAGGCGGTCGAGAACGCAGCGGGCACCCTCGGCGGCCTCGGCTACGCGGTGGTCGATGGCGAGACGCCTCGCGGGACGCTCGACGAGTTCGTGCCCATCTACCAGCGGGAGTTCTCCAGGGTCCCGCCCCTGTTCAGGGGCAAGTACCACGCGACGACCCGCTGGTTCCTGACCGAAGGCCGGAAGGTGGAGCCCGCGCACGCCGACCGCGCGATCGCGAGCATCCGTCGCCGCGCCGAGGACACCTGGCAGGACGCGGACTTCCTGCTGAGCCCGACCACGGGCATGACCGCGCCCCCCATCGGGCTCAGCGACGGCCTGCGTCCTCGCGAACAGTTCGACGCCGTCGCCCCGCTGGGCACGTTCACGGCCGCGTTCAACGTCACCGGCCAGCCCGCGCTGACGGTCCCGTTCGGGCACGACGCGGATGGTCTGCCCCTCGCTGTACAGCTCGTCGCCCGGCAGGGGAGGGACGCCTCGCTGATGGCGCTGGCGAGGCAACTCTGGCGCGCGGCGGGGCTCGAGTTGAAGGCGCCCCCCCTCGAGTGACGTCGCTCCTGATCGGAGGCGTGAGACGTCAACAGTGGTCCGCAGCTTCATCCGAGCGGGCGACCCTCGACTGCGCGTGCTACGGTGGCTCCCTCAGGAGGTGCCCGTGCAACGTCGGACCCTGGCCATCGACCAGCTCGTGCTGCGCCCTTTCCACACCCTCGACAAGCGCTGGATGTTGCTCACGGCGGGCACCCTCGCGGGCGGCTTCAATCCCATGACCATCTCGTGGGGAGCGCTCGGCACCGTCTGGAACAAGCCGTTCGCCATGACCCTGGTCCGGCCGACGCGGCACACCTATGGCTTCATGGAGCAGGGGCAGGATTTCACGCTCTCGGTGTTCCCCGAGGGAATGAAGAAGCGCGTGCACGGGGTGTGCGGAACGAAGTCCGGGCGCGACATCGACAAGATGGAGGCCACCGGGCTCACGCCCATCGCCTCCGCGCAGATCGAGGCCCCGGGCTTCGACGAGGCCGAGCTCATCCTGGAGTGCCGGCAGATCTACCGCGACGACCTCGACCCGTCGCTGTTCATGGACCCCGAGATCCACAAGCTGTACGACGACGACCACCACCGATTCTGGTTCGGGGAGGTGGTGGCGGTGCACGGCACCGAGGTGTGGGGAATGTCTGCCCCGTGACCGGGATCGATATCGGAGCCTGTGATCGGCCACCGGAAGGAATGCACATGTCGCCCCGCCACATGCTCCCCCTCCTCACGCTCCTCTTCGCGTCCTGCGCCGGCTCCGGCGGCCCTGGCCGCGGCGCGCTGGACACCCTCGAGGCCCCGATCCTGGAGGAGGACACGGAGACCTACGCCTCCGACGGCGAGGACGCGGACAACTACGGGTGGGCCGCGGCCGGCGCTGGCGACGTGAACGGGGACGGGTACGCCGACGTGATCGTGGGCGCGAGTCAGGACGACGACAACTTCTCCAACTCCGGCTCGGCGTACGTCTACCTGGGCAGCGCCGCCGGGATCGACCTCGGCTCGGAGGGCAAGCTCCACGCCAGCGACGGGACCCCGGGCGACAACTTCGGCAGCGCGGTCGCGGGCGCTGGCGACGTGAACGGGGACGGGTACGGCGACGTGATCGTCGGGGCCTACTGGGACGGGGACGCCGGCAACGGGGCAGGCTCGGCCTACGTCTACCTGGGCGGCGCCTCCGGGGTCGATCCCGCCGCCGAGACCAAGCTCGTCGCGTCCGACGCGGCGGCCGAGGACATCTTCGGGTACTCGGTGTCCGGCCTGGGAGACGTCAACGGCGACGGCTACGCCGATGTGATCGTGGGCGCCGAGTACGACGACGACCTCGGCACCGACTCGGGGGCGGCGTATGTGTACATGGGCAGCGCGACCGGGGTGGATCCCGCCAGCGAGACCAAGCTCAGCGCGTCGGACGGCGCGACCGAGGACTGGTACGGCAAGGCGATCGCCGGCGCTGGCGACGTGAACGGGGACGGGTACGGCGACGTGATCGTCGGGGCCCACGGGGACGACGACGGCGGACCCAAGTCCGGGACTGCGTATGTCTACCTGGGCAGCGCGTCGGGCGTGGACCTCGCGTCCGAGGCCAAGATCGTCGCGTCGGACGCCACGAACAGCGTGTGGCTCGGGTGGGCGGTCGCCGGCGCGGGTGACGTGAACGGGGACGGGTACGATGACGTGATCGTGGGAGCCCGCGACGACGACCTCAACGGCTACAACGCCGGCTCGGCCTACGTGTACCTGGGCGGCGCGTCGGGGATCGATCTCGCCACCGAGGTCAAGCTCGACGCCTCGGACGGGGCGGCCGAGGACTACTTCGGTCACGCCGTCGGCGGGATCGGCGACGTGGACGGCGACGGCTTCGACGACGTGATCGTCGGGGCGTACGGCGACGACGACGGCGGCGCCATGACCGGCTCCGTGTACGTCTACCTGGGCACCGCGAGCGGCATCGATCCGGGCACCGAGACCAAGATCACGGCGTCCGACGCGGCCGCCGACGATCGCTTCGGCTGGCGGGCCGGCGGGGCCGGGGACGTGGACGGCGATGGTTTCGACGACACGATCGTCGCGGCCCACTACCACCAGCACCTCGGCCCCGGAAAGGGCGCCGCGTACCTCCTACACAGCGCATACGCGTGGTGGTTCGCGGACGACGACGGGGACGGCTACGGGGATCCCGCCGCCTCGCAGGCCGCGATCGCCGCGCCCGCGGATCACGTGACCAACGACGAGGACTGCGACGACACCGAGCCAGGCGTCCACCCCGGCGCCGCCGAGATCTGCGACGACGGGCTGGACAACGACTGTGATGGCGACGCGGACCTCGCCGACGAGGACTGCGAGGATATCGGTGACGACGACGACTCGGCCGGTGACGACGACGACTCGGCCAGTGATGACGACGACTCGGCTGGCGACGACGACGACTCGGTCGGCGACGACGACGACGCCACTGGCGACGACGACGACGCGACGCCTGGCGACGACGACGACGACGTGAACCAGAACCCCCCGAGCTGCGCGTGCCGCCAGGCGGGCCATGCCTCCTCGCCGGGGGCGGCCGGCCTCGCGGTGCTCCCGATCGTCGTCCTGCTCCGCCGCCGGTCCCGTCCCGACGCGGTGAAAGCGGACGCGGAGAGGAGCTGAGTGGGGTATCGGTCGCCACGGATTCTCGCCCTCGCATCCGCCGTGGCTGCGCTCGCGCTGGCGGGCGCGGCCGTGGCCCAGTCCTCGACCGACGATCCGCGCGACGAGGCCGCCGGTGTCGCCCTCGCGCTCCAGGCCAACGACACCCTGCACGAGTACTGCGCCGAGCTGTACGCCTCGGACGTGCAGCAGGCCGTCGAGAGCTATGCACGGGTGGGTGAGGCCTGGGGGGCGGTGGACGCTCGCCTGGCGGAGACCGGCGAGCCCTACTGGCGGTACTGGCGGGGTCTGCTGGCCGAGTGCCTGGGCCAGTACGATCAGGCGAGTGGGGATCTCGAGGCCTTCCTGACCGAGCACGGGGACGGCCCTGTGTACCGCGACCTCGCGCGCGACGCGCGGCGCCGTCTGCGCCGACTGACGGACCTCAACGAAGGACGCTCTTCTGCGCGGATCGGCAAGAGGCGCACGCCCATCGCCTTCCTCGCGGACCCCCGCGCCGCCGAGACCCTCCGCGGGATCGATTTGATTCGCTACAGGCGCTCCGGGCTCACCTTCGACCAGTGGCAGGCCCACCGCTTCTCCAACAAGCTGCGCGTGATGCTGATGTGGTCCTGGGGAGCCGAGTCAGGGCCGATGACGGCCGTGATCCACGAGGTGGTCGTGCCGGGCGACGCCGGCCAGTACCGGGCCGCGGCGCTGACCAACGCCTGGCACTTCCGGTCTGCATTCGCGATAGAGGTCTGGCCCGCAGAGGTCTTCTCGGTCGGGTGGATGCTGGGATTCCACAGGACCGCCGAACAGGTCGGGTACGTCCACGCCTCCAGCTTCGACGACGTGACCGGGGTGCCCGAGAGCTACGATTTCGTCTCGGACGACGAGATCATGGTGGACACCCGGATCTGGACCGGATTCACTTTCCTGCCGCTGCGCCGTTTCAAGCCGCTGATCCGGCTGCCGGTGGTGGGTCTGAAGCTGCGGCCGGAGAGCGACAACGTGTCCGCCGGGGGCGAGTACACGGTCCCCCTGTTCCTGGCCGTCGGGGTGGGCGGCTTCGCCGGCGTCGGCGTGCGCCTCGCGACGATCCTCGAGCTGGAGGCCGGCGTGTGGTTCCTGGTCGACCTCACCGACAACGAGGTGGTGGACACGAAGTTCGAGGCGAGCGAGGTCGAGCATCTGTCCTACCTGCAACCGGCGGGAGGCCGGTTCTCGGCCCGGCCCAGCCTGGCGCTGAAGCTGATCCTGTAGGCGTCGATCGCCTAAACTGGCTGCGTCGCCGCAGCCTGCGTCGAACCGATGGAGCTGGACACGGAGAGCTGACGAGTGAGGGGACGGTCGCCGCGATTCTGCGCTGTCGCTCCGGGTGTCCTCGCCCTCGCGCTGGCCACCGCGGCCGCCGCGGAAACCCCCACCGGCGAGGCTCCGGTCGAGGTGGCCGAGGACGCCGGGGTCGACCTGGCGCTCCGGGCCAACAACACCCTGCAGGAGTACTGCGCCGAGCTGTACGCCGCGGACGTGCAGCAGGCCGCCGAGAGCTATGGGGTGGTGGGCGAGACCTGGGGTGCTGTGGACGCTCGCTTCGGGGAGACCGGCGAACGCTACTGGCTGTACTGGCGGGGGCTGCTGGCCGAGTGCCTCGGTCAGTACGACCAGGCGAGCGGGGACCTGGAGGCGTTCCTGGCCGAGCTCGGAGACGACCCGGCGTACACCGACCTCTCGCGCGACGCGCGCCGCCGTCTCGACCGGCTGACGGCCGTGAACGAGGGCCGCTCCTCCGCGCGGGTCGGGAAGAGGCGCGCGCCGATCGCGTTCCTCGAGGATCCCCGCGCTGCCGAGGTGCTCGGCCGGGTCGAGCTGAAGCGATACCGGCGCTCCGGGCTCACCCTCGACGAGTGGCAGGCACGCCGCCTCTCCAACAAGCGGCGCGTCGTGCTGATGTGGTCTGCCGGCGTCGAGTCGGGCCCGCTGACGGCCGTGATCCACCAGGTCGTCCTGCCGGGTGAGGACGACGAGTACCAGGCCGCGGCCCTGTCGACCGCCCGGTATTTCCGCTCCGCGATCGGGATCGAGTCCTGGCCCACCGACGTGTTCTCGATCGGGTGGCTCATCGGTCTCCACAGGTCCGACGATCACGTCGGGTTCATCCACGCCACCAGCGTCGACGACGTGGAGGGAGGGCCCGACAGCTACGAAGAGGTGCCGTTCGGCATCATCATGGCGGACTCCCGGCTCTGGACCGGGTTCACGTTCCTGCCGCTGCGCCGCTTCAAGCCGCTGATCCGGCTGCCCGTGCTGGGATTGAGGCTGCGGCCCCAGAGCGACGGCAAGGCCGCCGGGAACGAGTACTCGTCCCCCTGGTTCGTGGCCTTCGGCCTGGGCGGGTTCGTCGGTGTCTCCGCGCGGCTCTCGCCGGTCCTCGGCCTGGAGGCCGGCGTGTGGTTCCTGTTCGACCTCACCGACAACGAGACGATGAGCACGACCCACGATCCGGACAACGTCGAGCATCTGTACTACCTGCAGCCGACCGGTGGGCGGTTCTCCGTTCGGCCCAGCCTGGCCCTGAGGCTGGTTCTGTAGAAGAGGTCGGCCCTGTAAGATGGGCGTCGATCCGATGACCACGACCTTCGGCCGCTACACACTCCACGAACGAATCGGCCGCGGCGGGATGGCCGAGGTGTGGCGCGCGACCCTCGACGGGCCCATGGGGTACACCAAGGAGGTCGCCCTCAAGCGCATCCCCCGCGCCGTGGTCCGCGAGTCCTCCAACATCGAGGCCCTGGTCAACGAGGCGAGGATCGGCGGCCGGCTCCGCCACCCCAACCTCGTGGAGATCTACGAGCTGGTCCACGAGGAGGAGGAGTGGTTCGTCACCATGGAGCTGGTCCGCGGGACCACCCTGGATCGTGTCCTGGACCGTTGCCGGGAGAACGACATCGTCATCCCCTGGCCGGTGGCGGCCGAGATCGGCCAGCAGGCGCTCACCGGCCTGCGATACGCCCACGCCACGCCCCGGCCGGACGGCCAGCCCGGCGACGTGATCCACCGCGACATCAAGCCCGCGAACATCATCCTGTCGGACGACGGGCAGGCCAAGATCCTGGACTTCGGCATCGCGCGCTCCTCCCTCGCCTACTTCCAGAGCATCACGGGTCAGGTCCTCAAGGGCTCGCCGGTCTACATGTCCCCCGAGCAGGTCGACGGGGATCACCTCACGCCCGCGTCGGACCTGTTCTCGTTCGGCGTGGTGCTGGTGGAGCTGCTCACGTGCGAGCGGCTGTTCCTGGCGTCGGGGGTCTACGACGTGTTCGCCCGCGTCATCAACCTCGACCTCCGGCCCTGCGTGGCGAACGTCCGGTCCATCCATCCGGCCCTGGGGGAGGTGGTGGAGCGATGCCTGGACCGGGATCCCGAGGCTCGGAGCGAATCGGCGTCGTCCCTGCCCCACCTGCTGGCCGACGCGCTCCGCGACGCGCCATCCCCGGTGACGCTGGCCGAGTTCGTCCACTTCCTGCAGCTGGGTTCGGGCCGACAGCGGGACACCTCCATCCGTCGCCCGACCCGTGAGATAGCCGCCGATCTCGAGGAGTTCGGCACCCGGTACTTCGACGACGAACCCGAGCCCGACGTGCACGACCAGCCCACCGTGAAGTGGGAGCCCGAGGAACCCGTGGCGGAGGCTCCGACGCGGAGATGGCCCCTGTTCGGAGCGTTCGCAGCGTTCGCAGCGATCGCGGCGGTGGCGCTGATCGTGGTCGCGGCAGTGATTGGCTCGAGCAGGGTGGACGATGGGCTCTCCCCGGACGAGGCCTACGAGCAGTTCGTCCGGGCGGTCGTCCTCGGCGATACCGAGGCGGCTGGAGCCGCCCTGGCCGGCATGGTACACGGGGGGGAGGAGAGCCCGGACGGCGCGCTGATGCTCGCCACCAACGCCGCGCTCGCCGGCGAACCCGAGCTGGCGGCCTCGTTGCTGGCCGGTGCGGATCACTGGCCCGAGCCGCAGCGAACCCGTGCCCTCGCCGTGCTCGATGGCCTCGAACGCCTGACCGGGAATGGAGGTGCTTCGTGAGACTCCCGCGCTGTGGGCTGTGTTCTTGCCTGGCAGCGGTCCTGTCCGTCTGGATCCTGGGCTCCGTGGCGGGGTGCCGCCATACCAGCGCGGCCGGGAAGCCGGTGCAGCCCGATCCGGGGACCTGGGTCGTCTTCCAGGTCGTGGAGCGGGGCACGGGCCAGCCGCTCTGGAGCGTCGTGTGGGCCGATGGACATCAGGAGGACTTCGAGACCCTCGACGGGGAGACCTCCACCGAGGTCCGCTTCGAGGGCCTCGGGCGCGTTGCCGACGGGTTTGCCGTGCCCTTCGAGCCCAGGCAGCCCTTGAAGCTCCTCGCCTGGGCGCCGGGACACGAGCTCGCCGTGCAGGAGCTGGTGCCGGAGCGTGGTGAGAACCGCGTGCAGTTCGAGCTGCGCAAGGTGGAGATCGAGGACGAGCGGGTACCCGAGGAGATCCGGCTCGAGGTCCCCCGGTTCCAGCCCAGTGAGGGGCCCAGGACGGGATCATGACCTCTGGCAGTCCGGGGCGCGGCTGGGCGCTGGCCATGGCCGTGGGGCTGGCCGCGCTGGGGCCCGCGTGCCTGGAGAGGGCCGGAGACGATCGCCGGGCCCACCTGGACCTGCTCGAGGAATGCTGGGGTCAGGCCGGGGAACCCGCGGCCTCCTGCGCCGAGCGGATAGGCCCAAGAGCCGCCGAGCTGGGACTGATCGCGCCTTCCCAGGTCGCCGCGTCCGAGCCAGCACCCCCGACCGTCACGGCGATGGCCGCGGAGGTCGCGGAGGAACTCCTGGCGGACATCGGGGCGGAACCCATGGAGGCACCCACGGAGGCACCCACGGAGGCACCCACGGAGGCACCCGCGGGGAGCTCAACGGAGCCCGTCGCGGAGCGTCCTGCCGAACAGCCGATCGAGGCCGGCGGGCCGCAAGCGGATGCGAGTGGCCAGGACCCGGTCGCCATCCAGGTCGACGCCATCGCCATGTACAACGCCGGCGAGGCCGGGTGGGAGGACGCTGTGGAAGCCGCCCTCGCGCATCCACAGCTCGCCCACTCCCCCAACCTCTGCTTCGCAGGGATCCAGCCCGCGTACACGCAGCAGCGCTACGACGTCGTGCTGGACCGCGCGGAGGTGGTGTGGGCGAACCTGGGCAAGGGATACCTCCAGGGGACCGGCCAGCTGACGTCCGTGTGCGAGTATGCGTGTCGCGCCGGCTTCCAGCAGCACATGCTCGGGCACGGCCCGGTCGACGGAGAGCTGTGGTGCCGTCGCTGGTCCGGGCGGCTCGAACGCGAGGGCGCCAGCCCGGCCGAGGCCGACGAGCTGTTGTCCCAGCTGGAGTAGCGGACGCCGGAACCCGCGCCCGGATGACCATCGGATGGCCACGGCGAGGGATCGTTGGTACCGTCCTGTTCGACGGAAACGGGGAACGAGGGGAGAGAGGTCGGGCATGTTCGACAAGGTCCTCGTCGCCAACCGCGGCGAGATTGCCATCCGTGTGATCCGCGCTTGCCGGGAGCTGGGGGTCGGCACCGTCGCGGTCTACTCCGACGTCGACCGCCGGGAGCTGCACGTCCGGCTCGCCGACGAGGCTCACCTGATCGGCGAGGCGCCGGCCGCCAGCAGCTACCTCGACGCGGACAAGCTGATCGCGACCGCGAGGGAGGCCGGCGCGGACGCCATCCACCCCGGGTACGGTTTCCTCTCCGAGAACGCAGCCTTCGCGCGGGCCGTGGAGGCCGCGGGGCTGGGCTGGATCGGACCCTCCGCCGACGCCATCGCCCGCATGGGGGACAAGATCCAGGCCCGCAAGGCCGCCGTCGAGGCGGACGTCCCGCTCATCCCGGGGACGCAGGGTGTGGTCGAGGACGAGGCCGCCGCCCGGCAGATCGCCGACGAGATCGGCTACCCGCTGATGATCAAGGCGGCCGGTGGTGGTGGCGGCAAGGGCATCCGGATCGTTCGGGAGGCCGCAGAGCTCGAGAACTCGTTCCGCCGGGCGTCCAGCGAGGCCGGCGCCTCTTTTGGCAACGCCGAGGTCTACATCGAGAAGTACTTCGACCAGGCCCGCCACATCGAGATCCAGGTCCTCGCCGACCGCCACGGCAACGCGGTCCACCTCGGCGAGCGCGAGTGCTCGATCCAGCGGCGCCACCAGAAGGTCATCGAGGAGGCCCCCTCGCCGGTCATCGATCCGCAGACGCGCGCGCGCATGGGCGCCGCAGCCGTCGCGCTCACCCAGCAGGTCGGATACGTCAACGCCGGGACCGTCGAGTTCCTGGTGGCCGAGGACGGGGAGTTCTACTTCCTCGAGATGAACACACGCCTGCAGGTGGAACACCCGGTGACCGAGCTGGTCTACGGGATCGACCTGGTCGAGGCCCAGCTCCGCATCGCCACGGGCCAACCCCTGCCGTTCACGCAGGCGGAGATCCAGCCGCGCGGCTGGGCGCTCGAGGCCCGCGTCACGGCCGAGGACACCGAGAACGGCTTCGTGCCCTCACCCGGCCGTATCGCGTCGCTGACCCTGCCCGGCGGGCCGCACGTGCGCCTCGACGGCTGCCTGTACCCGGGCCAGGAGATCACGCTCAACTACGACCCGATGGTGGCCAAGCTCGTCGTGTGGGGCCGCGACCGCGACGAGGCGTCGCGTCGCCTCGCCCGCGCCCTCGACGAGTTCTCCGTCGTCGGCGTCGACACCAACATCCGGCTCCTGGGGCGCATCGTCGCCAGCGACGAGTTTCGGACCGGCCGCGTACACACGGCCTGGCTCGAACCCTGGCTCCAGCAGCAGGGCACCGCGGCCGACGAGGACTCGGAGCGGCTGGCCGCCGTCGTCGCGGCCCTCCACGTCCACCGGCATCGCTTCGACCGGACGGCCTCCGCGGACCCGGGGGGCGCCGAGCGGGGCTCGCAGTGGGCCCTGGCCGGACGCCTCGAGGCCGTGGGAAGGGGGCTGCGATGAGGGAGGAGCTAGCCCGCTATCACGTCTTCGTGCAAGGACGTCAGTACGAGGTCACGGTGGACGAGCAGACCGGCGCCGTGGCCGTGGACGACCAGCCCTACGACATCGATCTCGTCCCGGTGGAGGAGGCCGCGTACTCCGCGCTGGTCGCCGGCCGCTCCAGGCTCGTCTCCGTCGTCCCCGAGGCCGAGGTCGGGAGCTTCCGCGTGGACGGCGGGGGCCGGACCTACGAGGTCCGCGTGCGCGACGACCGCAAAGGGGCGCGCGACGCCTCGGCCGGCCGGGGAGAACAGGACGACGCCGACCGGATCGTCCGCGCCAGCATGCCCGGGATCGTGACGCAGCTGCTCGTCGACCCCGGCGATGTCGTGGACGACGACCAGTCCCTGATGATCCTCGAGGCGATGAAGATGGAGAACGAGATCCGCTCCGCGATGCAGGGGCGCGTCGCCGAGATACGCGCCACCGTCGGGCAGTCCGTCAGCAGGGGGGACGTCCTCGCCGTGATCGAGCCCATCGAGGAAGACGGGGCGGACCAGGACTGAGATCCTCGGGTGGCCCTGCGACAGGAGACAGCCATGCGATCGTTCGGAAACAGGGGAGTCGTCCTCGCCGCGGGGCTGGCCGCGTTGGCCCTGTCGGCGCCGCCGGCGCACGGCAAGAGAGCCGCCGAGAAGGCGGAGCACGTCGAAGCACAGCGGGACCTCGGAGCGCTGTCGCGCGACGACGTCAACCGGCTCGCCTCACGGCTCGACCTGCCGCTGTTCTGGCTCGCGGATCCCGACGGCGATGGCGTGGTGGATCCCGACGAGGTCGTCGGCCTGTTGTTCTATCCGACCCAGGGGCAGTGGGTGGCCGACGGCGCGTTCACGCCGGCGTTCCTCGAGGCCTACGACGGGATGGTCGCCCTGGCGGCGGAGACCGGCGCCCACGCAGCGCTCGAGGACCCGGAGAGGACCCGTCGCCGGCTGGTCGACCGGGAGCTGGACCAGGGCTACCCGACGCTGGTCTACAACGATTTGACGGGCCTGGGCGCACAGGAGCGCCAGTTCCTCGAGCACATGCTGGCCGTTGGCGCCGCCATCGACGAGCTGTACGAGGTGCAGCGGGGATCGGCTGCGCTGGTCTCACAGCTGCCGGAGGACAGCCCGGCGAGCGCCAGCCTGTTCCGCCGAAACCACGGCGTGGGGTGCATCCAGCCGGCCACGGAGGGTGACCCCCTCTGCAGCGCGATCCCGGGAAGTCCCGCGCAGCCGGTGGATCCCTACCCGGCGGCGCTGCAGGCGGACGCCAGCTTCTGCGAGGCGCTGGCCGGGCACGCCGACGCGGAGGTGTTGCTGGCGCCGTTCACCGTCGTGCGCGATGGGGACGCCGGCCTCGCGGCGCTGCCCTACACCGAGGCCTACGCCGAGCCGATGCAGGCCATCGCGCACGAGCTGCGGGCCGCCGCGGACGCGATGGAGCCCCTCGAAGCCGAGGCCGCGCTGCGCACCTACCTGCGGGCGGCGGCGGACAGCTTCGGGTCCAACGACTGGGAGCCCGCCGACGAGGCGTGGTCGCGGATGCACGCGGAGAACTCCGCGTGGTACGTGCGCGTCGCCCCCGACGAGACGTACTGGGAGCCGTGCGCCCGCAAGGCGGGCTTCCACCTCACGCTCGCGCGGATCAACTCCGACTCGCTGCGCTGGCAGCAGCTGCTCGGGACCGTGCAGCAGGAGATGGAGGACGCCATGGCGGCGCGGGTGGGCGCGCCCTACGTTGCCCGCGAGGTGACCTTCCACCTCCCCGACTTCATCGACATCGTCACCAACCACGGCGACGACCGCGACGCCTGGGGGGCGACCCTGGGCCAGAGCCTGCCCAACTGGGGGCCGGTGGCCAACGAGGGCCGCGGCCGCACCGTGGCGATGACCAACCTGTACACCGATCCCGACAGCCTGCGCGTGTTCCGGGACCAGGCCGAGGCGCTGCTGGACGCGGCCGCCGTGGCGCAGTCCACCGACGACCAGGAGCCCGGCCTGCTGGGGACCATCCTCCACGAGGCAGCACACAACCTAGGGCCGGCCCACGAGTACGAGGTGGACGGCAAGACGGACGACGAGGTGTTCGGCGGACCGCTGGCGACGACCATGGAGGAGCTCAAGGCCCAGACCGCCGCCCTGTGGTACGTGGACTTCCTGCTGAGCAGGGGACTGATCACCCCCGAGTTCGCGCGCCAGAGCTACGCAGCCATCATCCGCTGGTGCTTCAACCACATCTCCAGGGGCATGTACACCGACAGCGGCCGCCCCAAGCCCTACGCCCACGTCTCGGCGATCCACGTCGGGATGCTGATGGACGCCGGCGTCATGCGCTGGGATCCCGAGGTCACCGCCGCCAACGGCAGGGACCGCGGCGCCTTCACCATCGACTTCGAGACGATGCCCGCGGCCGTGGACGAAATGATGCGGCAGGTCGGCGTGATCAAGACCACCGGCGACAGGGCCGCCGCCGAGGCGCTGGTGGCGCGCCACGTGGACGGCGACGTCGTGCCCCACGCCGATATCGCCGAGCGCGTGCGGCGTCACCCCAAGGCGACCTTCGTCTACGCGCTCGATCACTGAGTTCGGCTCGTTCCACGTGATATCCTCCTCGACCGTGTTCCAGCGAAGGGGAACCTGCATGCGCATCGGCGTGATCATCGGACGTATCGGGGGAGAGGACGGCGTGGCCCTCGAGACCGAGAAGTGGATCGAGGTGCTACGGCGCCAGGGACACCAGGTGCGGGTGCTGACCGGCCTGCTGGAGGGCGACCTGCCGGACGTGGACCTGCTGCCGCCGTTGTCGTTCGACCACCCGGACACGGTCCGGGAGCAGGCCGTCGCGTTCTACGGTGGCGGTGGCGACCCGGACGCTTTCGTGCGCTGGCTGGAGGAGCGCGCCGCCGAGCTGGCCGAGGGCATCGCGTCGTGGATACGGGACGAGCGCATCGACGCCCTGCTCGTCGAGAACGCCTCGGCCCTGCCCTGCCACCTGCGCATGGGCATGGCCGTGCAGCAGGTCTGCGCGGGGACCGGGATCCCGACGGTCACCCACGACCACGACTTCGCCTGGGAACGGGGGGACCGCTACGAGACGCCCCTCGAGGGTGTGCGCGAGGTCGTCGATCGTTGCTTCCCGCTGCTGCTACCCAACGTGCGGCACGCGGTGATCAACACCGCGGCCCGCGACGCCCTGGCCGGCCGCTTCGACACCGGCTCGATCGTGGTGCCCAACGTGATGGACTTCGCCGCCCCGTTTGCGGGCCGCGACGAGGTCAACGCGAGCCTGCGGGCCGACCTCGGGGTGGCCACAGGTGACGTGCTGCTGTTCCAGATCACCCGCATCGTGCGCCGAAAGGGCATCGAGACCGCGGTCGAGCTGGTCGACGCCCTCGGGGATCCGTCGGTCAAGCTGGTGATCACGGGCACGGCCCGAGACGACGACAGCGGCTACTACGAGGAGCTGGTCGAGCTCGTCCGTCGCCGAGACCTGCAGGCCCAGGTGCTGTTCGCCGGCGAACGCTTCGACAACCAGCGCCGCGTGGAGGCGGACGGCTCGCAGGTGTACTCGCTCTCCGACGCGTACGCCCACGCCACGGCCTGCACGTACTTCTCCACCTACGAGGGATTCGGCAACGCGTTCGTCGAGGCCGTGCTCGCCCGCCGCCCGATCTTCGTCAACGACTACGAGCCGGTGTACACGCCGGACATCGGTTCGCTGGGGTTCGACGTGGTGTTGATCCGCGACGGCCGCCTGACCGCGGAGGCCGTGGAGGAGGTTCGCGCGGTCCTGGCCGACGGGGGGCGCCAGCGCGCGATCGGCGAACACAACCACGCCCTCGGCGCCCGGCACTTCTCCTACGAGCGGCTCGCCGAGCTGCTCGCCGGCCTGTTCCCGGCGGAGCCGGTGTGAGATCCGAGGGCCGCACCTTCCGTCCGGCCGTGGGCAGCAAGTACCACGCCGACGGGGCAGTCCGGAGGTTCCCGGGAAGCTCCATCGTCTGCATGCTGGACCCGGCCTCGTCACAGGTGGCGCTGCTGGCCGGTGTCCAGGAGTCCTGCCGGGCCGAACCCTTCGGCGACCTGTTCGCCTACCTGCCGGTGCCCAGCTTCCACATGACCGCCTTCGACCTGATCTGCGACCAGGTGCGCGTGATCGACCACTGGTCGCGGGATCTGCTGCTGGGCGCGCCGCTGGAGGAGACGGACGTGGCCCTGGCGCAGCGGTTGCGGGACGTGACCGACTGGCCCGACCGCTTGGTCATGCGTTACGACCGCCTCGGGCCGGTGCGGACCACCGCGCACGTGCAGCTCGAGCCCGCGGACCGGGACACGGCCGGCGCGCTGGCGCGGTTCCGCGAGGAGGTGGCCCGGACCACCGGGGTGCGCCACCCCAACCACGACCACTACCGCTTCCACGTGTCGCTGGCCTACCTGCTCGTGGACCTCGAGTCGGCCGAGCAGCGGGCCTGGGACAGTTTCCGCGACCGGATCGACCGCAGCCTGCGACGGTCGTTCGGAACGCTGCTCCTGCCGTCGCCACGGCTGGTGTTCTTCGATACGATGCATGCATTCCCGGAGCGGAGGGGCGGTTGAGGGAACGGTCACACCGAGGATTGCTGTGGTTCGTCACGGCCCTGCTGGTCGTGTACGGCTGTGGACCGGACCGCGACGCACCCACCGGCGACGGCGATCGGGTCACGGTGACCTACTGGCGCCACCACGCCGAGGCCGAGTGCGCGGCCATGGAGGCGCTGATCGAGCGGTTCGAGGCCGACAACCCGGGGATCCACATCGACCTGCGCACCTATCCGTTCGGCGTGTACAAGACCAAGGTGGTCGCCACCCTCACCGCGGGCGAGGGGCCGGACATCGTCAACATCCACAACAGCTGGGCCTACGACTACGTGGACTCCGGGCTGATCGAGCCGGTGCCCGAGGAGCTCTTCGAATCCCATGAACTCGACGAGCGGTTCTTCGACCTGGCCCGCTCGTTCTCCCTGCGCGGGGTGTACTACGGCGTGCCCACCGGCGGTGCCAACCTGGCGCTGTTCTACAACCGCTCGATGTTCGCCGAGCAGGGGCTCGCGCCACCGCGCACGTGGAGCGAGATGGACGCAGCCGCACGCGCGCTGGCCCGCCGGGACCGCCACGGCAGGCTGGTGCGGGCTGGCGCCAGCGTGGGCCGCGGCGACGGCCAGGGCTGGAACCTGCTGGTGGACGGGCTGCTGCCCCAGGCCGGGGTGGGGTTGCTGGCCGACGACGGTCGCGCCGTGGCCTGGAACACGCCCGCGGGTGTGGACGTGCTGACCTGGTTCACGGCGTTCGCCCACGGGCCGGAGGCGCCCAACTCGGTGCTCTTCCCGCTGCCCCACGACGCGTTCCCGCTGGGTATCTCCGCCATGATCGTGGACGGCGCGTGGCGCATCGCCGCCCTGCGCACCGGAGCCCCGGACCTGGACTACGGCACGGCCCTGCTGCCGCTGGCCGACGGCAGCGACACCCCGGCCACCTACGGCACGGCCTGGGGCAGCGCGGTCACCCGCCGGGCGACGGGGCCGGTGCGGGACGCGGCCTGGCAGTTCGTGCACTTCCTGGCCCGCTACGACAGCATGACCACCTGGGCCGAGCACACCGGCGAGCTGCCCATGCGGCGCCGGGTGCTGGACGACGAGGACTTCCGCACCCGCATGAACGCGCTGACCGACGGCCGCATCGAGCCGTTCATCGAGCAGATGCCGTACGCCCACGCCTCGCTGAAGAAGGACGAGAACGTCTACAAGAAGGCCGTGGTCGACGCCATCGACCGCGTGCTGCTGCGGGACGTGGACCCGGCCGAGGCGCTCGGCGACGCGGCCGAGCAGGTCGATGCCATGCTGGAGGTCGAGTGAGCCGCCTGCGCCTGAAGCTGTCGGCCAACGGCTGGGGCCTGCTGTTCGTGGCGCCTGCGGCCACCTTCTTCCTGGTGGTCAACCTGCTGCCGATGTTGTACGCGCTGTTCCTGTCGTTGCACGACTGGAACCTGCTGTCGGTGTCGAAGTCGTTCGTGTTCCTCGAGAACTACTACGCGCTTGCGGGTGACCCGGCCTTCCGGCGCGCGCTGCTCAACACCTTCCTGTACTGCGCCATCACCGTACCCCTGGGCCTGTCGCTGGCCCTGTTCGTGGCGGTGCTGCTCAACGAGAAGATCCGCGCCCAGGGCCTGTTCCGGACCCTGTACTTCATCCCCGTGGTCACCTCGGTGGTGGCCAGCGGCTACATCTGGAAGTGGCTGTACGACCCCACCTTCGGCCTGCTCAACCAGGTGCTGACGCCCATCGGCCTGCAGGTGCCGTTCCTGGAGAGCACGGTCTGGGCGCTGCCGTCCATCGCGCTGATGAGCATCTGGAAGGGCCTGGGCTTCAACGTGGTGGTGTTCCTCGCCGGGCTGCAGGGGATTCCCAGCTACGTCTACGAGGCGGCCCGCGTGGATGGCACGAGCCGCTGGCGCACGTTCACCCGCATCACCCTGCCGCTGCTCAACCCCACCGTGGTGTTCCTGTCGGTGATGGGCGTGATGCACTCGCTGAAGATCTTCGGCGAGGTGTTCGTGATGAGCGAGGACGGCGGTCCGCTCAACAGCACCTCGTCCATCGTGTTCCAGGTGGTGCAGACCTCGTTCGAGTCCCACGACATGGGCTACGGCGCCGCCATGACCATGATCCTGTTCTTGATGATCGTGGCCGTGACCGTGTTCCAGATGAAGGTCCTGACCAAGAAGTTCGAGTACTGAGGACAACATGAAACGCGCGCGCACCATCACCGTGTACGTCCTGCTGGCCACCGGCGGGCTGCTGATGGTGTTCCCTTTCCTGTGGAGCGTGCTGGCCTCGTTCAAGGCGCCGGACGAGATCTTCACCCTCGAGCCGCGCCTGCTGCCCACCGACCCCACCCTGGACAACTACCGCGAGGTGCTGTCCAACGCCGAGTTCGGCCGCTGGTACCTCAACTCGGTGCTCGTGGCGCTCGTCGTGACCGTCAGCGTCTGCCTGTTCTCGTCCCTCGCCGGCTACTCGCTGGCCAAGTACCGCTATGCCGGCCGCACCGTGATCTTCGCGGCCATCCTCAGCACGATGATGATCCCCGCCGAGATGCTGGTCATCCCGTGGTTCGTCACCGGCTCGTACCTGGAGCTGACCGACACCTACCTGGGCATCATGTTCCCGGGCCTGATCAGCGCCTTCGGCGTGTTCCTGATGAAGCAGTTCATGGAGGGGATCCCGGACGCGTTGATCGAGTCGGCGCGCATCGACGGCACCTCCGAGGTGCGCATCTTCTTCCGGGTGGTGCTCCCCCTGGTGCGGCCCGCGCTGGCGTCCCTGGCGATCTTCACCTTCGTCAGCAACTGGGATGCGTTCCTGTGGCCGCTGATCATCACCAACGAGCAGTCGATGTTCACCCTGCCGGTGGGCCTGCAGTCGTTCGCCGGCGCCCACGGCATCGAGTATCACCTGATCATCGCGGCGGCCAACCTGGTGGTGCTGCCGGTGTTGATCGTCTTCCTGGTGCTGCAGCGCCAGATCATCCAGGGCATCGCCCTGACCGGGCTGAAGGGCTGAGATCGTGGCAGGCGTGACCCTGGAGAATGTGCGAAAGGCTTACGGCGACAACCTGGTCGTCAAGCAGTTCGACCTGGCCATCGAGGACGGCGAGTTCGTGGTCCTGCTCGGCGGCTCGGGCTGTGGCAAGAGCACGGTGCTTCGCATGATCGCCGGGCTGGAGACGATCACCGGCGGCGTGATCCGGATCGGTGAGCGGGTGGTCAACGACCTCGATCCGGGCGAGCGAGACCTCGCATTCGTGTTCCAGAACTACGCGCTGTACCCCCACATGGACGTGCGCCAGAACATGGCGTTCTGCCTGGAGAACCAGCGGCTGCCCCGGGCCGAGATCACCCGCCGAGTGGAGGACGCGGCCCGTATCGTGCACATGGACACGTTGCTGGACCGGCTCCCCGGCCAGCTGTCGGGCGGCCAGCGCCAGCGGGTGGCCATCGGCCGCGCCATCGTGCGCCGCTCCGAGGTGCTGCTGATGGACGAGCCGCTGAGCAACCTCGACGCCAAGCTGCGCGGCGAGATGCGCGCGGAGATCGCCCGCATCCAGGACGACCTCGGAATCACCACGGTCTACGTGACCCACGACCAGGTCGAGGCCATGACCATGGCCGACCGGATCGTGATCCTGCACGACGGCCTGATCCAGCAGATCGGCGCCCCGATGCAGGTGTTCCGCAACCCGATCAACCGCTTCGTGGCTGGCTTCATCGGCAGCCCGTCGATGAACTTCCTGGACGTGGCGGTCGAGCGCGACGGCGACGCGCTGCTTCTACAGGGCGAGGGCGTGCGCGTGCCGCTGAACCAACGGCACGCCCGCCGGCTCGACGGGTACGCCGGACGCTCGATCGTGCTGGGCCTGCGACCCCAGGCGGTGTTCGCCAGCGATCAAGAGCAGGCCGCGGTCAGCGGCACGGTCCTGCTGATCGAGCCCTTCGGCACCGAGACCTACATCCAGCTCGATACCGGCCCCACCACGGTCACCGCGCGCCTCGATCCGGGAGACGAGCCGGTCCGCGGCGAGCGCTTCCACCTGGCCATCGAGCCCGACGACCTGCATTTCTTCGATCCGGAGAACGACGCGGCGATCGTCTGATCGGAGGATCGACGGGACCTCGACCTGGCGTCGTGCCGATTCTCAGCGCCGGATCCCTCGCGCCTTGGCCTCGCTCTCCCGCTTGACCCAGCCCGTGGCCTCGGCGAGGCCCTTGCGCGTGATGAGGTCCTGGACGAACTTCGGGACGCGCCCCTTCATGCGCACGTCCACGGAGTAGTAGAGCCGGGTCCAGCCCTCCCGGGAGGGGTGAGCCTCGACGAACCAGTACCCCACCGAGTCGTCGAGGTCGCTCCTGCGGGTGTAGTCCAGCGTCCAGGTCATGAATCCCTCGTCCGGACGGTAGACGTGGTCGATGTAGTACTCGATGCGGATGCCCAGACCCTTGAGCACGAACCGCGTCTTGATGTGGTCGCCGCTCTCCTCGTAGTTCCCGCACTCGGAGACGAGGTTTACCCACTTGGGGTAGCGGTCGTAGCAGGTGATCCGGCTCCAGACGGTCTCGGGTGTCGCGGCCACGTCCTGGATCGCCATGCCCCGGCCGCCGGCGCCGCCCTCCTGCGTCTGGACCATCACCGCCTCGCCGCGATCGAGCTGCGCCCGTTGGCCCGCGGAGAGCTCCTTCGCCGGGGGCCTGCCCTCGTACGGGGCGATGATGCCCTGGTGGTCGTGGGGGACGTTCCGGTCTTTCTTGGATGCGCGAAGTTTGAACACGGTGATGCGGTCCCTTGGATGGAGGGGTTGGCTGTGGCTCAGTAGAGGTCGATCTCGAGCACGTAGAAGTCGGTGGGGTCGCTGCTGTACACGCCCTCGCTGGTGTACACGCGGATCCACCAGGGGCCTTCCTGGTCGGCGACGAACACGAGCTCCTCGTCCGCGCAGGCGCCCGCGTACGACACGGCGTCGAACAGGGCGTCCGGGCCGTAGATGTCCAGGTTGTAGTTCAGGTTGCAGTTCGGGGGGACCTCCACGTACAGGTCCAGCGTGTCCCCCGGATAGAGGTAGACCTCGTACCAGTCCCAGTCCTCGTCCACGTGCGCGTCGATGGGGCCGACCACGTTGTCGGCCTCGTCGGCCTCGGTGACCTGCTCCTCGGCGTCGATGACGACGTAGGACTCGTAGGTGACCTCGACCCCCGGCGGATCGGTCCACACGAAGGTCAGGGTCTCGGTGGCGCCCGAGGCCAGCCCGAAGACGTAGTCGAACTCGTCGCCGATGTCCGGATCGGAGGGGTGGGGCGCGTATCCCGGGTCGTTGAACAGGTCGACCCAGAACAGATCGGACGTGTCGGCGCCCTCGTTGGTCACGTCCACGGTGTAGCGCAGCTCCCCGTGGGGATCGAGCCAGCCCTGGGCGAAGTAGAAGTTGGAGAGACCCTGGTTGGCCTCGAAGTCGTAGGCCCACAGGCTGCGGTTGTTGGGCTCGTAGATCTCGGCGGCGTTGGTGGCGACGTTGACCCAGTCCACGTCCACCACCGCGCCGGTGAGCTGCGGATCGACCAGCGGCGCGTTGGGGTCGAATGCCACGATGGTCACGGTCTTGACGTCCTCGTCGCCGTTGTCGTCGGTGACCGTGCACTCCACCTGGTACGTCCCTGGAGACGTGAAGGTGTGGTTCGGGTTCTGGTCGCCGGACGTGGAGCCGTCGTCGAAGTCCCACGCGTAGCTCAGCGGGTTGTCGCCGCCCACGGCCACGGCCGCGAAGATCACGGTCAGCGGCGCGTTGCCGCTGACGGGGTTGCCGCTGATGCTCAACGCGGGCGTCGCGTCGGCCGGATCGTCGGAGCCCACGGCGATGGCCACGGTGTCGCTGTCGAAGTCACCGTCCACGTCGAACACCTCGAACAGGGCGTTGAACGTGCCCGGGACCGCGTAGGTGTGCGTGGGGTTCTGGTTGCCCGAGGTGGCGCCGTCGCCAAAGGACCAGTGGAACTGCAGCGGGCCGTCGCCTCCGGACACCAGGCCGGTGAACGACACGGTCAGCGGGGCGACGCCGCTGCTGGGCGTCGCCGAGGCGCCGGCCTGGGGCACCGTGTCCCCGGACGTGTCGTCGTCGTCGTCGTCGCTGACGTCGTCGTCGTCGCTGGCGTCGTCGTCGTCGCTGACATCGTCGTCGTCGCCGTTGTCGTCGTCGTCGCTGACGTCGTCGTCGTCTCCGTTGTCGTCGTCGTCGCTGGTGGCGTCGTCGTCATCGGCGCCCGTGGCGTCGTCGTCGTCGTCGTCGCTGACGTCGTCGTCGTCGCTGGATGCCGGATCAGGGCATCCGCCCAGGGCGAGGAGCAGGGCCGCCAGCAGGGCGAGCATGCCGGTTGGGTTCCAGGGATTCATGTCGTCCTCTCCAGAGCATTGGGGTGATCGTCAGGGCGCATCATACCCGGCGCCGAGGATCTGACCCACGTCGTTGCCGTCCATGTCGTCGGTCCACAGGACCACCATGGTGCCATCGTCGGCGAAACCCACGCAGGGGTTGGTCTGCTGGCCGGCGCTCTCGTGGTTGACCGTGGCCGCGGCGTGCCACTCGGCGCCTCCGGCGTCCCAGCTGGCGGCCTTGACCTGGTAGGAGCCGTTGCCGTCGCCGTCGTCCTCCCAGGCGATGGCGAAGGCACCGCCGGGGGACATGGACACGGCGGGATCGCGGCGCTGGCCGCCGCTGGCGATGGTCCACTCGGTCACGGGTGCGCCGCCTGCGGAGAAACTGCGGGCCATGAGGTCGTAGTCGCCGTCGTTGCCCTGATCGTCCTGCCACGCCACGACGAATCCGCCCGCGTCGTCGACGCCGACGGCCGGATTGCGCTGCTGGCCCGCATCCTCGCTGTTGACGGTCGTCCTGGGGAACCACTCGTCCCCGCTGGCGTCGAAGCCCCGGGCGTGGATCTGGTCGTACCCGTTGCCGTCGCCGTCGTCTTGCCACGCCACGACCACGTGGCCGCTGGCGGCCAGGTCCACCACCGGGTTGACCCGATCGCCCTGGTCGTCGTCGTGCGCGCTGCGGTCGGCGAACAGCTCGGCGCCGTCGGCGGCAAAGCCGCGCATCCAGATCTGACTGTCGCCGTCGCTCTCCGGATCGTCCTCCCAGGCGATCACGAAGCGGCCGTCCGGGGCCATCCCGATGGCGGGATCGCGCTGCTGGCCCGTGGAGACGCTGTTGACGGTGAACTCGGCGATCCGCTCGCTGCCGTCCGGCGTGAATCCACGGGCGCGGATCTGATACACGCCGTTGCCGTCGGTGTCGTCTGCCCAGGTCACGACGAAGTTGCCGGCGGCGTCCGCGGCCACGGCCGGCTCCCGCTGGTCCCCGGACGTGTCCACGTCGGCCGACAGGTCTGCGAACGACTCGCACCCGCCGGGCGCGAGGCCGCGGATCAACACGTCGAGGTTGTCGTCGCCGTCCGCGGACGAGGAGTCGTCCGCCCACGCCGCCACGAAGGCGCCGTCGGCGGTCAGGGCGATCGCGGGCCGGTCCTGGTCGCCCGCCGCGGTGGTGTTCACGTTGCGGTCGTGGAACGCGAGCAGGCCCAGGTCGTCGTGGGCGTAGACGAGCTCGGCGTCCAGGGGGAGGGGGAAGTCGAAGAGGTGGTCGGGGTCGCCGGGATCCTGGTCGTACCAGTCGTCTCCATCGGAGTACGGATCGCTGGGGTCGAACAGGTCGCTGCAGTACAGCACGGGATCCCCGCCGGGGAAGAGATCGGTGTTGCCGTCCTCGACGGTGAGCGTCGAGGCGCGGACCAGGCCGGCGTCCGGATCGAAGGTCAGCAGCCTCAGCCAGCCGTTGCCCGTGTAGAACCCCTCGCGGCAGTGATCGGTGCAGCTGCTGGACTGGGCCTCGTCGCACGCGGCCTCGAACTGGTAGTCCACGAGCATCTCGTGGACCGTGTGGCCGGTGTTGCCCGTCTTCGAGCGGATCTCCGAATCACCCACGTGACCGGCGGCCACCAGGAAGATGTTGCCGTGCCGCGCCAGCAGCTCGTCCCACACCACCTGCGGCGTGCTCCCCGTGGTGGTGTAGTCGCTCTTGGGGCAGCCCGAGGTGTAGCCCCCGCCGTGGGTCTGGTGGCAGTGGGTGGCCACGATCACCCGGTGGCCGGGGTGCGCGGCGATCACATCCTCGGCCCAGCACAGCGGATCCTTGCGCGGCGCGTACTCCAGCGAGAGCACCATGAACGACAACTCGCCCACGTCGAAGGTGATGTAGTTGTTGGTGTTGCTGGCGCTGAACGCCCCCCCGTACCAGGGCTGCCCTTCGAAGCGCTCCTCCCCGAAGTAGTCCCCCATCAGGGAGTCCCCGCGCCCGAAGTCGCCGCCGTCGAGGTAGTCGTGGTTCCCGGGCAGGACGCTGTACGGGATTCCTGCATCGTCCAGCGTCGCGTGCGCGGCGCTGGCGATGGCCCACTCGTTGGCGGTGTTGTTGTCGGTGATGTCGCCGAGGTGGACGGCCGCCCGGATGTCGTGCGCGGCCTGATGGTCGGCGATCCACTGGGTCTGCAGGTAGTAGGTGTTGTCCGGATCGTCGGGGAGCTTCTCGGCGTAGTACTGGGTGTCGGGGATCAGCACGATGGAGAACGGATCGGGGAGCTCGGTCCCGCCAGTGTCGTCGTCGTCGTCGTCGGACGTCGCGTCATCGTCGTCGTCGCCGGTGTCGTCGTCGTCCGCGGCGGTCGCGTCGTCGTCGTCCGTGGCGGTGGTGTCGTCGTCGGCAGAGTCGGCCGGGCACCCGAGCAGGACGAGCAGGCCGATCAGGTGAGCGAATCGGTTCATCGGGCGCACTCCTCTCTGGAGAAAGAGCGTACCATCCTGTCGACCGGGTTCGTTGAGCTGAACGAACGCCAAGGGGAGGGCACGTGAACCACTGGGAGAACCGAGATGGCCTCGGGTGGGCCCGGGCGTGGTGGAAGACCGCGCTCGCGGTCACCAAGGGCCCGGCGCAGTTCTACGAGGAGCTGGAGCCCGATGGGCCGCTGGGGCCGCCGCTGAAGTTCGCGGCCATCGGATCGCTGCTCCACGTCTCCGGGCAGGCTCTGTTCGCGGGGCTCCTCATGGTGTTCATGCTGGCGCTCTATACCTGGACGAAGCCCAGCCAGAAATTCGGGGCCTCGGGCATCGGCTTGTCCATGAAGCCGCCCATGGTGGAATCGTCCCCAGCCTTCCACATCTTGTAGACCCCCGCGGATCCCATGTCGAAGTCCTCGAGCTCCCAGCCCATCAGCTGGGTGTAGAACTCGATGG
>CAYRNR010000018.1:0-7468 GCA_964425605.1 uncultured Rickettsiales bacterium
GGCGACGCCGCCAACTTCCCCGGCAACGCCGAGGTCTGTGACGGCGCCGACAACGACTGCGACGGCGCGCTCTGGGGGGACGAGATCGACGACGACGCCGACGGCGTGACCGAGTGCGACGGCGACTGCGACGACGGCGACGCCGCGAACTTCCCGGGCAACGCCGAGATCTGCGACGGCGGCGACAACGACTGTGACGGGGTAGGGGACCCGATGGACGGTCTCGCCGAGGACTGCCCGGCCGTGGACTGCGACGACGTGATGTCCTTCTACCCGGGCGCGGACGGGATCTACTGGATCGATCCGCTGGGCACGGGCGCGGGCTACGAGGCCTACTGCGATCTGACGCTGGAGGACGGCGGCTGGACGCTGGCGTTGACCTCCAGCGACGACGCGGTCGCCACGTGGACCTGGACCCAGCAGCTGCTGATGAGCAGCGACACCACGCTGGTGGGCGACGTGAACCTGCCCGAGGAGGACTTCAAGTCCCAGGCCCACCACGATCTGGGGTTCTTCGACCTGTTGTTCGTGCACCAACCTTCGGGCATGACCGCCGAGTACGAGGACGTCAGCGACGGCAGCGCCGCCCTGGCAGACTTCATCGGCGGCATCCCTTCGCCGAACTGCTCCCTGGCGATGGCGGGCAATGGCCACGAGCTCACCGGCGGCACCCTGACCCTGGGTGGCAACCTCTGCGACACGGACCTGTACTTCAACCTCGGCGACCACGAGAGCGGCGAGTACTACTGTCTCGACCTGAACTCCTCGTGGAACCACGCCACCTACGGCCCGTCGTGGAGCATGGGCAACAACGACGGCTGTCCCTTCGACGATCCCTCCGGCGGTGGCCTCGGACCCGGCAACCCGTGTCCGTCCTGTCAGGCCGGCGCCGAGGACATCGAGGGCGGCGCTCGCGGCTACGGCAGCACCCTGGGGCTGAACACCGGGGCCGCCGAGGCGGCCGAGAACTACCTGCAGATGTACGTGCGGTAGGAGGTGCAACTGTCGCAGCATTCACGAGACGGGAGGGGGCCGGCGTGAGAAAGCCCAGACCGCTGGAGGACTACGACAAGCCCGTCATCCCGACCCTCGAGGAGCTCCTCGCCGAGCCACCGCGGCGGAGGTTCCTCGAGCTGGCGGGCGCGGGAGCCCTCTCGCTGGCCGGCGGGGGACTGCTGTCCGCGTGCAGCCCTGGAAACGACGACGACGACGATGACAGCAAGGGCGATGACGACAGCGGCGCCGGCGACGACGACAGCACGCCCGGCGACGACGACGACGACGACACGCCGTGGGACGACGACGACGACGGCGGGATCGACGACGACGACGACTCGCTGTACCTGTGCAGCCTCCCCAAGGTGGGTGCGCACCAGACGGGTATCGGAGGAGGAGGTTCGTTGACCTACTCGGTCACGGCGTGGGTCACCGGCGAGTCCGTCACGTACTACCTCCAGAGCAACGAGGACCTCGTCTTCGAGATCCTCGACGCGATCGTCTCCGAGTACGACTGCGCGGCGCTGCCCGATTCCCTCGCCGTCGTCTCGAACTACATGGCGTCCGAGCTGACGCAGCTCGTGCAGGACGTCGGCGGGTTCACCTGCAGCGTCCAGACGACCACGCTCGAGATCGTGGAATGCGTCTGAGCTCGGCGGCGGCGCCGATCGCGCTGGCAGCCTCCCTGTGCGCCGGCAGCGCCCGGGCGACTGGCCATGTGGTCGTCGAACCCGACGCGTCCTTTCGCGGTGAAGATGAGTCCGACCTGCTCTGCGCGGCGGTCCACGCGGGTGACCTCAACGGGGACGGCTGGGTGGATCTGGTGCTGGGCGCCCCCCTGCACACCGGACTGGGAGCCAACGACGGCAAGATATACGTCTTCTTCGGCCAGCTGGACCGATGGACACGGGACGTCGACGCGTCCGAGGCGGACGTGTCCTACAGCGGCGAACACGAGGGGGACTGTGCGGGGTTTGGCCTCGCCGGCGTCGGAGATCTCGACGGAGACGGACTGGGGGACCTGGCGGTGGGGTCGGAAGGCAACGACGACGGTGGGATGGACGCTGGCAAGATCTACGTGATCTACGGCGAAGCCGGCCTCGCGGCAGGGGAGCACTCCCTGGCGGACGTCCCGTCGAGTCTGGTGGGGGAGTGGCCTGGAGACATGGCCGGGGTGATGATCTCGGGGATCGGGGACGTGAACGGCGACCAGCTCGACGATCTGGCCATCACCGCGCCCTACAATGTCGAAGGCGGCAAGGAGGCGGGGCAGGCATACGTCGTCCTCGGCAGCGTGTCCCGCATACCGGCGTCCGTGGATCTGGGCGTCGTCGACGCCTCGTTTCTGGGACAACCGCGAGACCAGCTGGGTTTCCGGATGTCCGGTAGCGGGGATCTCGACGGCGACGGCTTGGCGGATCTGGTCCTCGGAGCCACAGGATTCGACGCAGGGAGGGGGCGGATTCTCGTCGTCTTCGGCCATACGACCGGATGGGAGATGGATACCTACGTCTCCGGCGTGGACACGTCCTACCACGGCGAGTTCTCCGAGGATTATCTGGGTGCTCGCAGCGCCATCGCCGGTGACATGGATGGCGACGGCCTCGATGACCTGGTCATCGGCGCGCCCGGGAACGACACACCCGGCGACGACCGGGGACGGGTCTATCTGCTGTACGGTCGGACCCACGGATGGGCCGCGGACGGACCGATCCAGGATCATGCGGACGTGATCTTCGACGGGGAGTCCGCCAACGACCGTCTGGGAGGCGGAGTGGTCGCTGCCGGGGACTTCAACGGCGACGGCCTCTCGGACTTTGCAGCCAGCGCTACCTGGAGCGACCACGGGGGTTCGGACGCCGGACAGGCGTACCTCGTCCTGGGGAGAGTCAGCGGCTGGGAGGAGGGCACGTTCTCGATGCACGAGTCCGACGCCTCCGTGCTGGGCGAGGCGGACGGCGACCACCTGGGTACCTACTTCGAGGGGGGCGACCTCGACGGCGACGGATACGCGGATCTCCTGTACTCCGCGCCCTACAACGGCGATTCCCACGACGACGCCGGTCAGGTCTACGTGTTGTACGGGACGCCGTGCTGGGACGTGGATTGGGACGGCCACGACCCTTGCATCGACGACTGCGACGACAACGACGCCCTCACGTACGCCGGCGCCCCGGAGCAGTGCGACGGCCGCGACAACGACTGCGACGGCACCGTGGACGAGCACACCGACGAGGACCAGGACGCCGACGGCTACACCGAATGCGAGGGTGACTGCGACGACGCCGATCCAGCCCTCCACCCCGGCGCAGAGGAGATCGCCGACGAGGTGGACAACGACTGCGACGGCGACATCGACGAGGGGCTCGGTGACGACGACGACGACGCGGGCGACGACGACGCGGCCGACGACGACCTGGCGGATGACGACGACTCGACGCCGGCGGCCGATGACGACGACGACGTACCCGTGGATGACGATGATCCTGGGACCAGCTGTGCGTGTGGCGCTGGCGGGTCTCCTCCCGGCTCGGCTCTGGCGGCGCTTCTCCTGTTCGCGTTCTGTGTGGGGAGGGTGATGAAGAAATAGCCTGTCTACCGACACTCACTCATGCGCAAGATCATCTTGCTGGGGGTCGCATGAGACCGCTCCTCTCCGTTCTCGTTCTCTTGTTCCTCACCGCCACGTCCGGGTGCTCCCAGGATCAGGACCTGAGCCCCACGGATCTCGACACACGGGCAGGCGAGGCGCGAATCGTGGTCTCGCCAGCCGCGCTCGACGTGGGCCGATGCGAAGCCGGCGATGCCAGGGCATCGCCGATCACCGTGACCAACAACGGGACCGCCGCGCTGTTCCTGGATCGGCTGGAGCTGGTCCAGGCCGGGTCGTTCGGCATCCTCGACGCCGCGCTGGCCGTACCGGCTGGGGCGTCGCGGGAGATCTGGGTGGAGTTCGCGCCGATGGGCTTCGAGTCCATCGAGGGCCAGCTGGTGATCCACAGCAACGACCCCACCGCCCCCGAGGTGGCCGTGGCGCTGACCGGCCTGGGGGACGCGGGCCAGGTCACCCTGGAGCCCATGTTCGTGGAGGTGGTGGCCGACGGCCTGGGTGAGCTGTCGCAGATCTCGGTGATCAACACGGGTAGCCAGCCGCTGCAGGTGAACCAGGTGGTGCTGGACGCGTCCTCGGACGAGCTGATCCTCGCTGGCATGGGCACGCTGCCCGCGGTAGTCCAGCCTGAACAGGAGCTGCTTCTGTCGGTCGCCTACGATCCAGTGGACGCCACCGCGGATCGCGCCGAGCTGTCCATTTTCTGCGACGACCCGGCACAGCCTGTGGCCGTGGCCAGCCTGTTCGCCTCTCCCGACCTGGAAGAGGTGATCGAGGAGACGACCCTGGGCGAGATCGGACAGATCGACATCCTCTGGGCGATCGACTTCGGGACGAACATGGGCGATCGCTGCGATGACCTGGCCGCGGTCGTGGCC
This sequence comes from uncultured Rickettsiales bacterium, assembly GCA_964425605.1. GTDB lineage: Bacteria > Myxococcota_A > UBA796 > UBA9615 > CAYRNR01 > CAYRNR01. Next base: position 4,486 of record CAYRNR010000018.1, read on the forward strand.
CCCTACACCGTGGACCTGCAAGCAGCGGGCGTGGATTTCCAGATGGCGGTGATGACCGTCTACGATCCCATCTTCCTCGGCCTGCCGCCCTACGTCGCAGCCGACGATCCGATGGCCGCCGTGACCGTCGCCTCCATCATCGCCGAGACCCCCCATCCCCAGGGCACGGAGATGGGGTTGGCGCACGTGGTCACCGCCGTGTCGCCGCCGGCAACGGATCCGGGCGGTCGCCACGAGGGCTTCTTGCGTCCCGATGCCAGGCTCCAGGTGAACTACTACGAGAACGAGGACGATCTGTCCCCCGGCCCGGTAGCCCAATACGTGGACGAGCTCGTCGCCCTCAAGGGCGGCGCCGAGAACCTGGTGATCAACTGCATCGGCCTGTACACCAGCCACCGCCATTGCCAGGCCGCCCAGATGACCGGCGGCCGGGTCGCCGAGATCGAAACTGCCGACCTGAGCGCAGAACTCGCAGGCTACGCTGCACAGGCCGAACACGATCGTGTCGCGGTCCTGCTCGAGCAGCGTCCGCTACAGGAGACCCTGGCGGTGGAACTGGACGGCGTCCCCGTGTTCGAGGGTTGGTCCTACGACACCCAGTGGAACGCCATCGAGTTCGACGAGGACCACTGGCCGCCGGCTGGCACCCGGGTGACCGTCCGTTTCCGGGTCCTGCGGTAGCCTCCTCCCCGGTCGTTCCTTCGGGTGCCGGGTCAGCTGAGGCCAGGGCTCCCTCCGGGCGTTCTCACGATACGAGGCCTACTCCGAAGCCGTGGCCTCGACGAAGCACTGGACCAGGGCGGGGAACTTGCGCACGTTCTTTCGGAATGGGGCGGTCTGATCCTCCATCTTCAGGCTGGAGAAGACCACGTCGTCGACGCGGACCTGGATCACGGTGATGGGTGAGGCGGCGAGGTGGGCGGCGTCTTCGGGCGTCGCCGTGTACTTGCCCACCCACGACGAGTACACACCGCCAGCGGTGCTCGTGGCCCAGGCTTGCGCGTTGGGCAAGCTCTCCACGAACGCGGTGAACGCGAGCTTGGTGCCGTCCTCGAGCACCAGATGTAGCGTGTGACCCGTGGGGAGGATCTCGCGACTGTTTCCTGGCTTGTGCATCTGGTAGAGCACCTGCCATTCGGGGTTCTCGGATGTCGGCAGTGTGTGGTGGTAGATTTCCAGGCCCCAGTATCGCGCCGGTGCGACAGTCACCGCTGCCTGCACATTCCCATCGACGGGATCTTCTTCGGTCCAGAGGCCTTTGCACGGCTTGGAATGTGCGATCGAAGGCGCAGCGAGCATCCAGGCGAGCAGTGCCAGCCCCACGAGATTGCGACAACCGTGCGCTCCATCGAACGTCATGTGGTCCACCTCCCAGTGGCTGACTCTATCAGCTCTGGCTCCGGAGCCCCATGCTAGACTCGGGTCCATTGGGGGAGCCATGAATCGGTCCATCCTGCTGGCGATCACGCTTGTATTCCTCGGATGCCCGGACCACCGGGAGTCCGACCCAGCTGACGACGACACCTCGATCCAGGACGACGATGACACGATCGGCAGCGACGACGACGACGACACCACGGAGCCCTCGGACATCTGCGACGAGCACCCGGGCGCGATCCTCTGTGATGGGGACACGGAGATCGTCTGCGACGAGCTCGGCGACATCGCGTCGATGCGGGACTGCGACACGGAAGCGGGTGAGTACTGCGTCCCGGACCACGGGTGTGTGGAGTGTGACCCCGGACAGAGGCGGTGTGACCACCTCGTGGTGCAGGAGTGCGATCCGGACGGCCAGGGATGGAGTGATGTGGAGGACTGTGGCGCCGTCGCGGGACAGGACTGTATCGACGGGGAATGTGTGAGTCTGTGCCAGGACGCCGAGGACCACGGCCGGAACGACGGTTGTGCCTTCCTCGCCGTCGACATGGAGATCACCGTTCCGTACGGCGGCTTCGCATTCGGGATCGTCGCGGGCAATCCCCACGAAAGCCTCGCGGCCGAGGTCGTCGTCGAGCTGCGGGACCAGGACGTCTGGACAGCGCTGGAGACGCGGAGCCTCGATCCCCAGACGGTGGAGGTCTTCGAACTCGAGGACGGCGAGCTCACCCGCAGTGCGCTGTCGGGCAACGCGTTCCGCATCACCTCGAGCATCCCGGTGTACGCCTGGTCGTTCAATCCGGTCCTGCCCCGCGCCGTCACCGATGCCTCGTTGCTCGTACCCGTGGCGGCGACGGACACGAGCCATCGCCTGCCGGGCTGGGGCCAGGGGGTCGGGGACAGCTCCTGGGCGACCATGAACATCGTCGCGGGCAACGACGGTACGGAGGTCAGCGTGGTCCCGTCGTCGGCGACGGCGGCGGGCGATGGCATCCCATCGTCCGAGCCGGGTGACACCCTGACCTTCACGCTCGACCAAGGCGATCACCTCCAGCTCGTTCCAGCCGAGCTACACGAGAGCTTCGCCGGGACCGTCGTGTCGAGCACCCCCGATCCGGTATCGGTCTTCTCTGGACACGGCTGCGCGTACGTACCTGTGGACAGCTCCGGCGCGTGCAACCACCTCGAGGAGCAGGCGCTGGGGCTGGCCCGGTGGGGTACGGAGTACGTGGCCGCGCGGTTGCCCCATCGCAATCCGAACTTCCCCGAAGAGGCCCACTGGCAGGTCGTCGCCGGCGACACCCCGATCTCGCTGATCTTCGACGCGGATCCAGCCGTGACCGGCCTGCCCGCGCTCCACCACCTGGAGATGGAGGCCGGGGAGGTCGTGGATCTCCAGGTCACCGGAGACCTGCAGCATCCAGGTGACTTCGTGGTCACCGGCGACGGCACGTTCATGCTGACCCAGTACAGCGTGGGTTGGGGCTCCCTCGATGGCTCCCTCCCCAACGGCGTCGGCGATCCCTGCATGGCCCAGACGATCCCCATCGACGGATTCAGGGACGAGTACATGACGTTTGCCCCCGAGGGCTGGGACGAGCACACG
>CAYRNR010000018.1:7568-77435 GCA_964425605.1 uncultured Rickettsiales bacterium
CGGATTCAGGGACGAGTACATGACGTTTGCCCCCGAGGGCTGGGACGAGCACACGCTCGTCTTGGTCCGGTCTCCCGATCTGGACGTCCGCATCGACGGCGTCGATGTCTCGGCCTGGCCCCACGAGAGCTTCGCGGCGCCCCAGAAGTACGAGGTCCTCCACGTCGCGGTGGACCCGGGTGCACACCTCCTCGACGGAGACGCGCCCTTCGGCCTCCTGGTCATGGGGTGGGGCTCGGCCGACGCGTACTGCTATCCGGGTGGATTCGAGGCGCCCTGACGAGCTCCGGGCCCGGGCCAGCGGCGACGCGATTCAAGAAAAAAGACACCTCCGAGAACGAAATCCGGTGCGCGTGCGTTCCCCTGATCGGGAAGAGTCCGTGACGACATCGGCCGGTTCACGATCTTCGGACGGCGGCTGTGGGGGATGGTTCGAATGACGCGACAGAGACCAGGGCTGCTGCGCAGGGCCGTCGAGGACCTGTACAACTCCGGAACCGTCCGCCTGGCATCGTCGGCGGCGCAGGCGGTCTGGCGGGCCGGTGTGGAGGCGGCGCCCGGGACCGATCGGCTCCCGCAGCGAGTCGTGCCCTTTCCCGGTGACTTCCCCCACACCGGAATCGCCGAGACCCTGGCAGCGTCCCGGGTGCTCGTCGGTCGCAGGTTGTCCGCCGCTCGTGGCCGTCAGGTCGAGGGATTCGAGCGGGAAATGGCCCGTATCCTCGGTGTCGCCCACGCCGTGGCCTGCTCGTCCGGGACATCGGCCCTGACCCTGGCGCTCTCTGCCCTCGGGATCGGTCGCGGTGACGAGGTCATCGTCCCGGCCATCAGCTACGTCTCCAGCGCCATGTGCGTGCTGCACGTGGGCGCGCGGCCGGTGTTCGCCGACGTCACCTTGCCCGAAGGGAATCTGGACGTCTCGGACGCCGCTCGCCTCATCACGGACAGGACCCGGGCGATCGTCGCGGTACACCTCGGCGGTGTTCCCGCAGACCTCGTCGCGCTGCGGTCCCTGTGTGACCAGCGCGGTGTCTGGCTGATCGAGGACGCGGCACAGGCCCTCGGATCGAGCCTCGGAGGAGCTCCCCTCGGCACCCTCGGGGACGTGGGGTGTTTCTCGTTCAACGCCGGCAAGCAGATGACCACCGGAGGGGAGGGCGGCCTCGTCGTGACGGGTGATCCCCGGACCCATCGGCGGTGCCAGCTCGCCGTGCACGTGGGAGAGGCCTACCCCGACGGCGAGCCGGTGTACGCGAGGCGCGCCGGCCGCGATCCTGGCCGCCGGATCGATGGACTCGGCTGGAACCTCAAGATGACCGAGCTGCAGGCCGCCATCGGGCGGGTCCAGGTGGGACGCCTCGGCCGGCTGGTGACGCGCCGTCGTCACAACGGCGACTACCTCGCGCACACGCTCGCTGGCATCGACGAGATCGCAGTCCCTGGCGTCCCTCTGGACGCCGAGGTGTCCTGGTGGCGGTTTCCAGTGCGTGTCCTGCCCGGAGTCGACCGCGACAGGGTCCTGGCCCGAATGCGGGATCAGGGCATCACGGCCTACGCCCCGGACTACGGCGTCCTGCCCCTCCAGCCCGTCTTCGAACCGGGGCGCTCGAACTGGCCCCGCGCCACGCAGTGGCACGAGCAGACCCTCCTGTTGCCCACCCACCCCAACCTCACCCAGCGCGAACTCAGGGACGTCGGCCCGGCCCTGCGGCGCGTGCTGCGGGTGGAGCGCCGCGGATGAGACGGGCGCTCAAGCACGCCGTGCGCAACGCGCCGATGGTCCACCGGGTCGTGGCGAGGGCCCAGCGCTCTGCTGGACTGCAGAACAGCGACCTGTACAGGATGCTCCGGCGTCGCTGGATCGACCACCGCCGGGGGCAGCTGCGGCTGCCCGACCTGATCGACGTCGAGGTGACCACGCGGTGCAACGCCAACTGCATCATGTGTCCCCACGATCGTTCCACCCGCGAACCGACCTCCATGTCCGCCGCCGTGTTCGAGACCATCGTCCGCCGAGCGGTGGAGGCGCCCGTGTCGCGGATCAACCTCAATCACCTCGGGGAGCCACTCCTCGATCCCGGACTGCCGGACAAGATCGAGCTGGCCACGGCGAACGGCCTGTGGGTGCAGCTGAACACCAACGCGGCGGAGCTCACCAGGGAGATGGCGGGGGGCCTCCTGAGAGCCGGCGTGGATCACATCGCGATCAGCTTCTCCGGTGGCAGTCGCGAGACCTACGAGGCCGTACATCGCGGCCTCTCGTTCGACCGGACGCTCCACAACATCGATCAGCTCCTCGCCCTGCGCGAGCGGGTGGGCCGCGCGTTCGTCTCGGTGACCTTCGTGCGACAGCCCACCAACGCCCACGAGACCGCCGCCTTCCGTCGTCTCTTCCGCGACAGGGTGGATGACGTGGTCGTCCGCGACGTGCGGGACTGGGCTGGCGCGGTGCCCGTCGCCGCTCGATTCCGCGGTCGTGAGACCAGCCCCGACCTGCCGCGCTTCCCCTGCAAGCTCCTGTGGAGCCGGATGGTCGTGCTCGTGGACGGCCGCGTCGCCCTGTGCGAGGTGGACTGGGAGGGGCGCCATGTCCTGGGCGATCTCGAGACGCAGTCCATCCGGGAGATCTGGTCCGGCAGCGCCATAGAGAGAATGAGGCGGGCTCACCTCGACGACATCTGCGAGCGCATCGACCCGTGCCGGGATTGTCACATCCGGGAGAGCTGGTGGTGACACGCGGGCCGGAGAACTTCGTGGTGTCCCTTCGCCTGCGCTGCTACGCTCGGGTCTGTGGGGGATTTCGCCCCGGGGAGGAACACGACATGAAGAACCCGTCACAGGGAATCGCCCTCGCCGTCTCGATCTGTGTCGGCCTGCTGCTGCCGAGCTGTGGCGGCCAGGGGGAACAGGCACCCATCAACAGTGCCCCGTGGGCGGATGCAGGCGCGAGCGTGACGTCGTCGGTGGGTCTCCAGACCGCGCTGGACGGTTCCGGGAGCTACGATCCCGACGACGATCCGCTCAGCTACCACTGGAGCTTCGAGTCTGTCCCGATCGGCAGCGTCGTGGGAGACTCCTCGATCACGCCCAATGACAGCGGGGACGCTGCCGCGCCGTCCTTCGCGCCGGACACGCAGGGACTGTATGTCCTGAGGCTCCGGGTCAGTGACGGTGAGATCGACTCCAGGAGCGACTTCGTCCACGTGATGGCGGACATCGAGGGTAGCCTCCCGGTGGCCGACGCGGGCGAGGACCACAACGCCACCGAGGGGGACACCGTGGACCTGGACGGTTCCGGGAGCTGGGACCCACTGGACTACGAGCTCACCTACCGCTGGACCCTGGTCGACGTGCCCGAGACCAGCACCCTGGGCGACGCGGACATCTCCGGCTCTGGACAGGCTCTCGCCAGCTTCGTCCCGGACGCGCCCGGGGTCTTCCTCGTGGGGTTGCAGGTGAACAACGGTGTCTCGGACAGCGTCCCGGACTTCGTGTCCGTCGACGTCACCTCGACGAACTCGTGTCCCGTGGCCGGAGGTGAGGCGCCGGTGTCGCCGTACAGCTGCAGCGACATCGGGGTGAGCGCGTCGAGCTCCTACGACGTGGACGGCGACCTGCTCGAGTACACGTGGCGACACCTGCTGCCACCACAGGACAGCAGCCTCTCGGAGGCCGATTTTGTCGATCCAGCGGCCGAGGACACCGTGTTCTTCGCCGACGGCCCGGGCATCTACACCGTGCAGGTCTCGGTCAACGACGGAGAGTGCGAGAGCGCACCTTTCCAGTTCGACATCGAGGTGGCCGTCCGTCCCGACAACGAAGCCCCCACTCCGCAGGCCGATGACAACGGGTGGTACAACGGCTACGCACCCTGTACCCCCAGCGGGAGCAACTGGTGGTGCGAGCAGTGTGACGAACTCGAGGTCACCATCGACGGGTCGGCCAGCACCGATCCGGATGGCGATCCGCTCTCGTTCTACTGGGAGAACCTCTACGATCCGGAGCACCCGGGCTGGGAGGACTACGAGCGGGCCGAGATCGACGATCCCGGCGCAGAGGTGGTGACGGTGATCCTCGGGGGCGCCAACGCGGTGTACGACGTGGACACGCAACACCAGTACGAGTTCATGCTCACCGTGACGGACTGCATGGGAGAGGCGGTCTCTCTGAGCAGCAGCGTCGGCATCGTCTACAACTGCCGGGGGATCTAGCTGACGGGCTCGAGTGGGTTTGGACGTCAGTGGCAGCGTGGTGAGAGAGGGGATCTCCGATGCGAATCAGCGTGCTCGTGGCCTCGATTCTGGCCCTGGTCCTGGTGATCGGATGCGACGAGTCGTCCCCTGCGGACGACGACACCGTGGGTGATGACGACACGGTGGCAGATGACGACACCGTGGGTGACGACGACGACGCCACGGGTGACGACGATGACACCACGGGTGACGACGACACCACGGGCGACGACGACACGGGCGACGACGACATCGAACCCGTCGAAGTCGACCTGACTGCGGTGTCCGATTTCCGGATCGAAGGGGAATCCATCCTGGACTTCGCCGGGTACTGGGTCAGCACCCGCGGCGATCTCGACGGCGACGGCATCGACGACCTGGCCGTCTCCGCGCCGGAGGAGCAGGGGGATTACCTCGGTGGCCTCGTCTACGTGTTGTTCGGGCGGACCACGTCCTGGCCCACCGGTCTCCAGTACGCGGACGTGCGAATGACGGGCGCCGCGGTGGTGGATCACCCGAGCGACCTGTCCCTGTCCATCGTCGAGGATCTGAACGGCGACGACCTGGACGATCTGGTCGTGGGGGACGAGTACGACGACGACGGCGCGCCGTATGGCGGGCGTGCACTCGTCTACTTCGGTCGTCCGACGGGCTGGCCGACGGATCTCAACGACGCGGACGTGGTCATCCAGGGCACGGTGGTCCAGGCGTATCTGGGGGAGACGGTCTCCGCGGCGGGAGACGTCGATGGCGACGGCAGGGGCGACCTGCTCGTGGCGGCCGCTGGCGGGTTCGCCTCGGCCGAGGCCGGCAAGGTCTACCTCTTCCTCGGGACGGGCGGCGACTGGACCCCGGCGATGGAGGAGTCGGACGCGGACGTGACCTTCGTCGGGGACCAGGACTTCGACCGGGTGGGCTCCTCGCTCTCCCACGGGGACGTGAACGGGGATGGATTCCAGGACATCGTGATCGGGGCCGAGTACTACGGGTGTGATCTGGGATTCCCCGACCACCTCTACGGTGCCGTGTACGTGGTGTTCGGACGGTCCGGCGCGTGGCCCGTGGACCTGACAGGCGCCGACCTGTTCTGGCAGGGAGAGCCCCTGAACTACTCGCGTCTGGGCCGCGCGGTCTCCGCGGAGGGCGACCTGGACGGGGATGGCTACGACGACCTCCTCGTGGGCGCGAGCCACTACACCGATGGCCCCCACGCGTACGGCGGCCGTGTCTACATGATCCGCGGCCGGGACACGGCCTGGCCGGCGACCATCGCGGACGCGGACCACATCCTCGACGGGGAGGCCGAAGAGGACCTACTCGGGTACAGCCTCACCGTGGCCGGAGATCTCGACTCCGACGGTCTCGACGACGCTGTGCTGGCGGCCACGGCCGGTGGAAGCGGGATCGTCTACGTCGTGCGCGGCCGGGAGTCGGGATGGCCCTCGGATCTGGCGCACGTGGACTACAGGTTGCACGGGGATCCTCTGTCCCAGGCTGGGTTCGGCATGGCCGCGTCGGGTGACCTGAACGCCGACGGTCGAGCCGATCTGATCCTCGGAGGTCCGTACCTGGACAACTATCGCGGCGTCGTCTGGGGTCTCTTCTCGCTGCCCTCGGAGTAGGGGGCAGCTGGAGTCGGCGGGATCCTATTCCTGATCCTCACCATCGGTCGTGACGTAGATCGCGCCCAGGGTGAGGTACCCCTCGTCATTGCCCTGCTTGATGTACGCCTCGTCGTCGGGTGTCACACGGATCTTGGGGGCGGAGACCAGCCGGCTCCGGGTCACCACCTTGGGGAAGCCGCGCTTTCGCGCCTTGAGGGTGACGTCGTAGAGCATGAACGACATCTGGACGAGGCCGCTGTCGATGAACTCCAGCTCCGTGACCACGGTGAAACCCTCGTCCTCGGACGTCTCGAAGGTCACCGTGGGGACGACGCCGGACTCCACGTCGTGGGCGGTCCACGAGTACTCGACGTCCTCGGGTGAGTAGTAGAAGGTCACGACGAGGTCGTCGGCGAGGGCCGTCGCCGGGATCGCGAGGAGGGCGATGGTGAGGGAAGCGGCGAGGACTCTCATGGGATCTCCCGGGGGTTCAGGTCGATGGGTCTCGAGCTGTATAGCACAGGGGCGCGCTGGCCCGTTCATGGGTTCGGATGCCACTTGATCTGGACCGGGAGGCCCGCCTCGGCCGCCCTGGTGAAGAACTTCGCCACCACCTCGAGCATGGAGACCAGGTGCGCTGGATCGACCTCGTACCGCTCGACGCCGTGGGGCAGGGTCCAGGGGAGCTCGGGGAGGGAGCCGGGGACCACGAGAGACGACGCCACCGCGCGGACGCGTTCGACGTCGAGCACCGCGTCGCGCAGGGCCTCCCTCAGGTCCGTCTCGGTGGGATCGGGCTCCCCGCCGAAGGCGTCGCGGATGGCCGCGGCCCCTGGCAGGTCCGGCGGCTCGCATCCGAAGCGAGCGGCGTAGGCGGGGCTGACATACAGGAGCGTCCCGTAGGTCGCCGGGACCGACCAGAGCTCGAATCGTGTTGTATAGTCGTGGAACGCGTCGTCCACGGCGCTGCTGGGGCCGTCGTCTGGATCGGCGTCCAGCGCCAGGACCGCCTCTGCGGTCAGGGGTGCCCACCGGGGCGGCGCCGCCTTGAGCATCATGAGCAGCATGTGGTGGCGGAGGATCTCGGGGACGCCGCGCTCCCAGACCTTCTCGTAGTGGTCCGCGCTCAGCTCCGGGTTGGGTTCGAGCGCCGCGAGCCGCTCCGCCAGCTCCTCGGGGTGCTGACGTGCCGATTGCAGCTGCGCGACGATCTCGGCGTCGAACGCGCGCCACGTGGTGTTCTGGTGACGTCCGGACATGGCTGCTCCAATCGGATCTACCGCTTCGGCACCTGCCCCAGCGCGAGCATGCCCACGCCGTACAGCAGCCCGGCGAGCAAGAAGCCCACGAACCAGGCGTAGGTGTACACGGCGGAGAAGAACGCCGGGACGGTCTCGACGAAGCCGGCCGCGGCGAGGAAGCCCGGCACGTTGGGGAGGACCGCCAGGACCAGCGCGGCGATGGCGACGAGGTTGAAGCCGCCCTGGTACCAGTAGGCGCCGCGCTTGCGGTACAGGGCGTCGAGGTCGAGGCGGGTGAAGCGCAGGAGGTAGTAGTCGACGATGAGGATGCCGCCGATGGGACCCAGCAGCGCCGAGTAGCCGATGAGCCAGGTGAAGATGTATCCCTCGGTGGACTCGATGAGCTTCCACGGGAAGATGGCGACGCCGATGCCGGCGGTGATCATGGCGCCGAGCCGGAAGCTGACGACGCGCGGCGCCACGTTGATCAGGGCGTTGGCCGGGGACACGACGTTCGCGGCGAGGTTGGTGGAGACCGTGGCGACGGTCAACGCGAGCAGGGAGATGACCACGGCGAAGCCCCCGCCCATGCGGCCCAGGAGCTCGGTGGGATCGGTGATGGCGTCGCCGAAGATGACCACCGTGGCCGACGTCACGGCCACGCCGATGAAGGCGAACAGGGTCATGAAGGTGGGCAGCCCGATGGCCTGGCCCAGGATCTGATCGCGCTGGGTGCGGGCGTAGCGGGTGAAGTCCGGGATGTTGAGCGACAGGGTCGCCCAGAACCCCACCATCGAGGTCAGCGCCGGGAAGAACGCCTTGAAGAACTGCCCCTCCTGCTCGCCACCGGCCACGAACGCGGACGGAGCGGACATCATCGGCCCGAAGCCGTCGGCCTTCACGTAGGCCCAGCCGAGCAGGGCCAGGCCCATGAGGATGAGGAAGGGGGCGGCCAGGGTCTCGAGGATGCGGATCGACTCGATGCCCTTGAGCAGGATGACCACCTGGACGAGCCAGAACAGCAGGAAGCAGCCGGTCTCGGCGGGGTTGATGCCCAGCACGGGCAGGTCGGCGCCGACGAGGCGCTGGCTGGTCAGGACGTTGAGCAGCTGGTAGATGGCCGAGCCGCCGATCCAGGTCTGGATGCCGAACCAGCCGCAGGCCACCAGGCCGCGCAGCACCGAGGGGATGTTGGCGCCCAGGATGCCGAAGCTGGCCCGCGTGAGCACCGGGAAGGGCACGCCGTACTTGGTGCCCGGGTGTCCGTTGAGCACCATGGGCACCAGCACGATGAGGTTGCCCAGCATCACCGTGCCCACGGCCTGCCACCAGTTCATGCCCATGTCCACGAGCCCGCCGGCGAGCATGTAGGTGGGTACGCAGACCACCATCCCGATCCACAGCGACGCCATGTTGAACACCGACCACCGCCGGCCCTCGGGCAGGGTGGGCGCGATGTCGTCGTTGATCAGGCTCGGATCTGCGTCTCGGACGGCGCGGGCCGCCGTCGCGTTCTCGGGATCTGTCTGCATGCCGCTCCCTCGCAACGGTCGAGCGTATGTCCTGGCCCGGCGGCGGTCAATCGGCGGGGGGCGCGAGACGTTCGTCCATGATCTCGCGCACCTGGATCTCTGCGTCGGTCCACGACCCGGCGTGCGCGAGCACGGTCAGGTCCTCGTCCAGCACGAAGTACTGGGGCACGCCCTTGACGTGGACCTCGCGGGCCGTGTCCCACGTGACGAAGCCGACGACGAACGACGGGCGTTCGGCGCCGCTGAAGTACCGGTCGAGCCGGTCTCGGTCGCTCGCGCACAGGGCGACGACCCCCAGGTGGAGTTCGGAGTACTGCTCGATGAGTTCCTCGAGGCGAGCCCACGACTCGCGGCACGGGTTTCAGCCAGGGTTCCAGAACTGCACGACCATCGGCCCGTCGTGTTCCGACAGGTGGTGCTCCTCGTCGCCGATGGCGTAGGCGAGGTCGGGGAAGGGCTGGCCGAACAGCGGATGGTTCTCCCCGATGGGGTAGTCGCCGCTCGTGGGTCGCTGCGCCCTGCGGTTCTCCCTGCCCAGGGCGACGGCGCGGTCGGCGACGAACCCTTCGAGCCCGTCGGGGTGCCAGTACGGTCGTGACTCCCACCCGGCCCGGAGGTCGTCGGGCAGGCCGGTCTCGTCGAAGTGGGTCGGGTATCGCTCCACGAGCAGGGCTGCGGCGCGCAGGCGGTGCTCGAACGCGATGACGGGCCGGCCCAGCTCGTCGTACACGTCGCCGAGGAAGTCGTGGTCCTGGTGCCGGTCGGCCAGGGCGCAGGCGCGCAGGAGGGAGACCACGGCCTCCTCGTCGCGGCCGAGGTCGTGCAACACGGCAGCCTCGGCGTTGAGCAGGCTGGCGGTCCTTCGTTTGTTGAGGTCGGTCCAGCCCCCCAGCCCCATCGGGGCCCAGAAGTCGTCGTGTGTGTAGTCCCCGGTCGCCAGCTCCTCCAGCTCGACCCCCAGGTAGTCCAGGGCGAGCTCCCGGTCCAGGCCCGTCCGCACCGCGCTGTACGCGAAGGCGATGGCCGGGTACTCCTCCTCGGGACCGGCCTCCATGGCGCGCAGGTACGCCGCGTGGGCTTCGTCGAAGCGATCGAGGCGGCTCAACAGCGAGCCGCGGGTGTCCTCGAGCTTTGCTCGCAAGGGGCCGCTGTCCGGGACGTCGTCTTCGAGGCGGTCCAGGTCCTCCAGCCCCACCTCGGGGTTGTAGCGCTGCTGGGCCCCGTAGATGACCCAGGTCGGTTCGTCGCGATCGAAGTGCTCCCAGGCCGGCTCGAGCTCGACCAGGCGGCGCTCGAACGCGCGTTGCACCTTGCGGTCGTCGTGGAGTGCGGCGCTGTACTGCATCAGCTTCAGGGGATCGTCGCCCTCGATCGCGGCCGAGGCCTCCCTCGTCGCGAACCGGCGCAGGGCGCGCGCGTGGGCCCCGGCTGGCTCCGGATTCCACAGCGCCCAGGCCAGCTCCTCCATGAGCGAGGGCTGTTTGCCGATGGCCTGGCGCACCTGCTCGGCGAGATCACGGTCGATGGGGTCCACATGGAGCCGCAACAGGATCGCCTGTCGCCCCAGGCGCGGCACACCCGACGCCTCGGCCGCGGCGATCATCGCCCGCCAACGCTCCTGTGCGGCCGTCGCGTCCGCCTCGGTCTCCCCACCCGCCTGGAACGCCGTCGTCCGTGCCACGAGTCCGTGGACCTGCAGGGCATGGAACCGCGCCCGCGCGTCCTCGGGCAGGGGCTCGAGCAGCAGCGCGATCTCGGACTCGGCGTCTTCCTCGTTCCGGCGCAACAGCCACAGGCACTGCGCCAGGGCGACGCGGGCGATCTCGTCGTCGGGGTTCCGGGCGTGCCAGGCGCGGTACTGGGCGATCAGGTGGTAGCGGTCGCCCAGCGCGGACCAGGTCTCGAGGTACAGCTGGTGCGCCTCGAGGTCGCGCGGGTCCTCTGCCAGCAGCGCCGCGGCGACAGCGGCCGCCTCGGTCGACCGACCGACGATGGCCAGATACCGCCCCTGCTCGTGCGCATCCCACGCATCGCTCGCCCACGCTGGCCCCGCCAGCCCCAGCGCGACCGCGATGATCACCAGCAGCGTTGCGTATCGGGCTCTCGTACTTCCCATGGATCTCCCCCGTCCGATCGACCCGGTCGATTCTACGCTACTCCCGGGGTCCGGACTGCTGGTATCGTTCGTCGAGATCACGGGAAGGTCCATGCCACAGCATCCCGAGCGCGCGGGGGTCGTCTACTCCCCGCCGGAGATCGTCGATCACATCCTCGCCAGCACCCTGCAGCCCTCGCTGGACGGTCGCTCGCCGGATCAGGCCGCCGATCTCAAGCTCCTCGATCCGGCCTGTGGAACAGGGGCGGTGCTCGTGGGCGCGTGTCGCGTACTCATGGACTGGCATGCAGCGGCCGGGCGGCGGACGCTGGGGGATCGGCTGGACGTCCTGCGCGACAACCTGTTCGGAGTGGACGTGGACGCGCGCGCGGTCGCCGGGACGAGGCGGGCGCTGCTCGAGTGTGTCCTGGAGGGACAGACCGAGCTGGTGAAGTGCGACGCCCGGATCCTCGCGCGGGCCCGCGAGGCGCTCGAGGCCAACGTGCGCTGCGGCGACGCCCTGGTCGACGAGTCCTTCGACTGGAACGCGGAGTTCGAGGCGGTGTTCGGGCGGCGGGAACCCGGGTTCGACGTGGTCGTGGGCAACCCCCCGTACCTGGACTCGGGGTGGATGTCCGTGCACGGCGCGGATCTCAGGCGGTGGTGCAGCGAGCACTACACGACGGCCCGCGGGAACTGGGATCTGTACTGCGTGTTCGTCGAGCGGAGCCTCCAGCTGCTGCGGGAGCGGGGGCTCCACGCGTTCGTCGTCCCCAACAAGATCGCCTCGGCTCCCTATGCCAGGCCGACGAGGCAGCTGCTGGTGCTCGAGCACACGCTGCTGGAAATGCGCGACTACTCCGGCGTCCCGGTGTTCGCCGAGGGGATCTACCCCCTGGTGTACGTGGTGAGGCAGGGCACCGACTGCGCGGCCTCCAAACGCCGGCCCGTGCGATTCGAACGAATGGGCCCCGGCGACGACGGCTTCGAGGTCGTCGAGACGGCACAGCTGCCCTACGCGAGTCACTTCCCCGCGGACGGTTCGGCCTGGTCCGTCTTCGGGCCCCTCCGGGAGGCGAGCGAGGTGCTGGCCCGGTTCTCGGACCTGCCGTCGCTGGGGGATCTGGCGGAGGTCCACGGCGGCGCGACCGTGGCCGAGGCCTACGATCTGCCCGCCCTGCTCACCTCCTGCGAGGCCCCGCGGGACGGCGATCTCCGCGTCCTCAACAGCGGCACCATCGACCGCCACCGGTCCCTGTGGGGCCACCGGCCGATGCGGTATCTCCGTCAGGACTATCCGTTCCCCGTCGTCGAGGCATCGGTGCAGGCGCAGCTGCCCCCCAGGCGGCTCGAGCAGGCCCGCACCCCCAAGGTGATCGTGGCGGGGATGACGCAGGTGCTCGAGTGTGTGGCCGACGAGGAGGGGACGGTCCTGGCCGCGAAGTCCACGTCGATCGTCGTGCCGGGGGACGATGTGACCGTGCTGTTCCTCGCCGGCCTGCTCAACAGCCGCCTGGTGAACCTGGTGTACCGGGCCCAGTTCGGCGGTCTGGCGCTGGCCAGCGGCTACCTCCGGGTGGGGCCGCCGCAGCTCCGGGACCTGCCGATCCCGATCCCCCGCACGCCGCGCGACCAGGCGCTGGCGGTGGAGCTGTGTGACTGTGTGCGGCGCCTGGGTGAGGGATACTCGGGTCAGCTCGAAGACCCTGACTGCTGTCTGTCGCAGACAATTGAAGGAGTGGAGACGAGAATCGACGATATCGTCTACAAGCTCTACGGCCTCACAGAGGCGGAGCGCGCCCTCCTGACGAACGAGCCCGCCTGAGCCCTCAGTCCGCCAGATCCACCCCGATGTTGTAGTAGCGGACGTCCACGACATCCGGCGGGTAGGGCGTGCAGTCACCGACCAGCCGGACCGCCATGCGGTTGATGCTGTACGTCCAGCCGCCCTCGGCGCCGGGGAGCCCGGTGCACGACGAACCGGCCTTGAGGTTGGGCGCCGCGAGGCCGTTCAGCTCGACCTCGATCGTCGAGATGTCGGGGTAGGACGTCAGCGCGAGCCACTCGGCGGCCGGGTGGGACAGCAGCAGGTCGGACATGGCGTCGGCGAAGTTGTTGTGCCCGCACTCGTCCGAGTCCTCGCGGGGGACCTGGACCGGGGCGAAGAGGCCGTCGGTCTCGGCCACGGACCAGAAGTGCCAGTCCAGGGCGCACGGCTCGTTCGCCTGGGGGTTGCAGACGTAGGCGTCCTCCTCCGCGGCGTCCGGACCCTGGCCGGGGCCGATGACGGAGATGTGCAGCCGCGGGACCACCGTCCGCAACAGCCGGAGCATCTCCGAATGCCCGCACCAGCACTGCTCCGGATCGCTGGGGTGGTAGCCGGCGCAGGAGTCGGTGTCCTCGAGGGCGTCGATGGTGAAGGTCTCGTCGCCCTCGTCGGTGACGGCGACCACGTGCAGGGCGTTGCCCCGGAGCAGGCCCTCGTTGGCGTGGTGCAGCGGGGTCTTGACCACGGTGGCGCCCATCTGGAGCTCGGCGTTGGCGGGGAGACAGCGGCACGGCTCGAAGAGGGGATGGTCGGGGCTCCAGGCGTCGCCGCTGCAGCCGAAGGGGAAGTCCTCCTTGAGGTCGTCCACGCCCGCGACGAAGTCGGAGACCGGCGGCAGGTCGCTGGCCTCGCACAGGGCCATCAGCGTGGCCTGCAGCAGGCGCTCCTTCTGGGCGCCGTCGACCCCCACGTCGGCGAGCTCGCGGAAGAGTTCGCGGTCGTCGGCGTCCGCGGGATCGAGCAGGGCCGGGGACGTACCCACCCGCCGGACCATGCCCGTTGTGCCGAAGACGTCGTCGCAGCCCACCGAGCTGTTGTCCTCGGTGCACGGCCACGCCTGGGTGGTGGTCAGCGCCATCTGGGTGGTGGAGCCATCGGGCAGGCCTCTGCCGAATTCGGAGAAGTTGAGCAGCAGCTGCGCCTGGGCGTCGTCCATGGACGCCGAGTTGTCGATGACCCACAGCATGTCCACGTCGCCTGGACCGGTGACCTCGAAGGAGTCGGTCATCAAGCGCGGGTCGGAGCAACCCCAGAGGAGTACGAATGCTGCACAGATCGTGCTGACGGACGCGATGCGAAGAACCATGGTTCACCCTCCCTCTCCCCATACGGTGTCACGAGGAGGGTGTTTCCTTCAATGGATCGTCCCGCCGGACCACCAGCCAGGCCAACCAGCCCAGGAACAGCAACACGAGCGCGTTGATCGCCGTGTAGAGGAGCTCGTGTCCGCCGTCGGTGGGGGCGGCGGAGATCCCGGATCGATCCCACGCCGTGGGCAGGACGGGATCGGGGGACTCCATGGCGCCGGTGGCCGCGGCGATCGCGTCGACCTTGTCCGGCGCCAGGGGCTGTGCAGCCGCCGGCAGGGTGCTGGCTGGCCCGCTGCCGGCGCCGAGGAGGCCTAGCTGGGGCGCGGGGCCGGCGAGGACGACCTGGGCCGAGACGGTCTCGACCGCCGCGGGTTGCCGGGGGTAGGTGCCCGCAGGGATGCGCGCCGGGCGCAGGAACGGGAGCAGGGCCGCGCGTTCGAGCTTCACCCACTCGTCCAGGGGGCGGACCTGGAGGCCGCCGCCCGCCATCGCCCGGCCGAGGGTGTCGTCCCCCGCAGGGAGGAGGAGCAGGGCGCCGTCCAGATCGCCGTCCTCGACGAGCGCCAGGAGCCGGTCCGCAGTGTCGTACGCGGCGATCTCGGTGTCCTCGGCGAACAGCACGAGCTCACCCACGCGCGCTCCGCCGCTGCCGCGCGGCTGCGTCCCGATACGACCGTGGAACAGGCCGTCGTCGTCGGCCCGCCGCACCAGGTGCACCAGCCGGCTCCCCACCACGGCCGCCGCCGCGATCCTCTCCTCCCGGCGCAGCGCGCCGTCCATCTGGAAGAACCGTTCGGCCCCGACCAGGGCGATCCGGCAGGTCCCGCCGGCGACGGCACCTGCGGGATCGTCGTGCTCGGCGAGGGTGACCACGCGATCGGGGAAGGTCTCGCGTACGGCGGCGAGGGTCCTCGTGACGAAGGGACCGACGTCGTCGGCCGGGTGATGAGCCACGCACAGCGCTGGCTTGCGGAACGCGGCGTCGACGCCGGGCGCGCCCAGGTCGAGCGTCCGCAGGTGGGTCCGCGCCACGGACCGGGGACCCTGGCCCTCGACCTGGGTGGCGAAGTTCAGCGATCGCATGGTGTCCTCGTCGAGGGTGCCCGACAGGAGCTCCAGCGTCGTGGGCAGCCGGTCTCGATCCGCTGCGGCGCCGTCGCGCAGGAGGTACGCCGCCTCGTAGGGCGGAAAGAACCCCAGGTCGTCGTCCAGCGAGATCAGCCGGGAGTCGGTCATCACCCCGTCCGTGGAGTACACGACGGCCACGTCCACCCGGCCGTCGATCACCTCGCGCACGCGGTCCACCGAGGACTCGAGCAGGAGCGGATCACCGGCGACCTTGAAGCCGTGCCTGCGCGCGACCGCGGCCATGCCGTCCGAGGGCCGCTGCAGGAACTCGCCCGGACAGGCCACCCGGACGCCGCCGTCGAGGAGCGCCAGATCGCCGATGGTGGCGACCCCCCCGGCTCGCGCGACGTCGCCGCGCATGACCACTTCGTAGCCGTTGTCGAACCCGAGCGGATCCAGCCAGGTCAGGCCGCTCCCGCGGTACTGCTCGTTCAGCTCGTCCACGCCGAAGGAACGGTCAGCGCGCCCGCCGCCGCGGTAGATCCAGCCGGTGCCCGTGTACTCCACCATCACGTCGATCTCGCCCCGGTACAGGGCCTCGTGACAGCTGAAGGTGTCGCCGCAGATCTGGATCTCGCCGACGTCGAACCCCTCGCCCCGGAGCAGGTCAGCGGTCATCTCCGCCAGCAGGTGCTGCTCGACGAAGTCCTTGGCGCCGACGCGGACCAGGTCGGAGTCGCCGGTGCAGCCGGGCACGGCCAGCGTGGTGAACAGGACCAACGCGGCCGCCGCCCCCTTCGCGGAGCTCGAACCGCGGGGCTTGCGTCGCCGGCGTTTCACGTCCGGATCTTTCTTGAGGACCCTCAGGAGGGCGGCGACCTGGATCAGCAGGATGAAGGTGAACGGCACGGCGCCGCCGACCACCACGGCCTTCAGCGCGTTGATGTTGTCGGTGAACAGCAGCGCGACGGCCATCACCCCGAGGATGATCCCCCAGGTGATCTTGCGCCGCACCGGCGGGTTCTGGGTGCCGTGGCTGGTCAGCATGCCCAGCACGAACGTGGCGCTGTCGGCGCTGGTGACCAGGAACACGAAGATCAGGAGGACGGAGGTGAGCCCCAGCACCAGCGAGATGGGCTGGAGGTCGAGCAGGGCGAACAGCGCCACGGTCACGTCCTCGTTGACCAGATCGGCGATCCCGCCCACGCCGTGCATGTCCTCGTGGATGGCGATCCCGCCGAACACCGAGAACCACAGGATGGAGAACAGGGTCGGCGCGAACAGCACACCCAGCACGAACTCGCGCAGCGTGCGGCCCTTGCTGATGCGGGCGACGAACACGCCCACGAACGGCGCCCAGGCGATCCACCAGATGAAGTACGTCAGGGTCCAGCTCTGGGTCCACCCGGAGAGATCGCGGTAGGGGAACAACCTCATCGTCAGGCCGACCAGGGACGACGTGTAGTCCCCCACGGCGGTGACGAAGACGTTCAGCAGCGACGAGGTCGGACCTGCGACGAGCATGAACAGCAGCAGGCCGATGGCGATGACGATGTTGATGTTGCTCAGCCACTTGATGCCGCGGTCCAGCCCCGTGGACGCGGAGGCCATGTAGGCCAGGACGAGCACGAGCATCAGCCCCGCGGAGACGAGCTTGGAGTCGGCCGGGAGGCCGAACATGACGTTCATGCCGGCCTGGATCTGCATGATCCCCATGCCCAGGGAGCCCGCCACCCCGGCGGTCACCGCCACGACGCCGATGAAGTCCGCCAGCCACGCGACCGGTCCGGCCCAGCGGTCCTGAAACGCCACCCGTATGGGGGCTCCGGGGAGGTACGGGGCCCCCAACCTGAACCCGAAGTACCCCAGCACGATGGCCCCCACCGCGTAGACGGCCCAGGCGTGGAGTCCCCAGTGGAAGCTGGCCAGGACCACGGCCCTGCGCGCGGCGTCGGGGGTCCCGCCCTCGCCCAGGGGGGGTGACGCGTAGTGCATCACCGGCTCCGCCACGCCCCAGAACAGGAGGCCCACGCCCATGCCCGCGGCGAAGAGCATCGCCATCCACGACAGGGTCGAGAACTCGGGCTCGTCCTCGGGGCGGCCCAGCTTCACGCGGCCGTATCGCCCCAGCGCGAGCCAGATGCACAGCAGCAGGAAGAACGTCACCACGGCCATGAAGAACCAGCCGAGGGCTCCGAATGCCGCGTCCGCGAACGCCGCGCCGTACCGCCCGAGGTCGTCGGGGAAGGCGATCCCGAAGGCCGCGATGACCCCGGTCAGCGCGATGGAGAGCGCGTACAGGGGATTTTGGGAGAGCGAGGACGCTGCGTGCTGGAGGAGTCTCACCCCGATGGCCTATCAGACGCGGGGTGCGGATTCAAACCGGCCGGGGGTCGCGACCAGCCATGGCCAAGGTCCTCGTGCCGTGATAGTCAAGCTGGACCCGACCGGGTGCGCCCGGCTGGAATCTGTGGAGGACTCATGCGTTGCATCATCGGGACGCTCCCGATCCTGCTGACCCTTTGGATGGCTTCCTGCGGCGGGAAGGCCCCCACCGGCCCGGGGACCGCCCTGGGAGAGGCCGGCCAGGACGAGGCCGTCAACGCCGCGTTCAAGGACGCCGATGTGGCGGCCGCGGGCATGGCCGTGGCGCGACACGTGCTGTACGGCGAGGATGCCCCCGATACGACCGAGCTGGCCGCGCTGCCGGGGCGCCGAGCGTTCGTGTGCGCGTATCAGGAAAAGCCGCGGATGATGTGCGAGACCGGGGTCGGCGACGACCTCGCGGGGTCCATCGAGGCCGCGGCGTCCGCGCTGAAGGAGGAGGCCGGCCGTCGCATCGATCCCGCACAGCGGGCGTCCATCCGGCTGAAGCTCGATGTGGTCAGGAGCGCCAAGGCCAAGACCTTCGACAAGGACGAGGACAAGCCCAAGGCCCGCCGGGTGGGCACCTACGGCTACTTCGTCAGCGGCGCGGACGGCGAGGTCTCCTGGCTGCTGCCCAGCGAGCTGCTCGAGCGGGGCATCTACGCGCCCAAGGCCAAGGCCTTCACCCGCAAGGAGGTGGCCAAGCAGCTGCGCAAGCGCAACGGCGGCGTGGGTGACCTGGACGAGGGCTTCGCCTACCAGGAGTTCAAGACGCTGTCCTGGGTGGAGAAGGACGAGCCCGGGGAGGCGGTCCCCGGCGTCTTCCGCCTGTACCGCCTCCACCCCCGCGAGTTCGCCGAGGCCACCCCCGAGGTGATGCTCCAGCGGATGGTCTGGGCCGAGGACTATCTGATCTCGTCCATCAACGCCAAGGGCAAGATTCGATACCGCTACGTCACGACCGAGGACCGCGACTCCAGCTCGTACAACCTGCTGCGCCACGGCGGCACGACCTACTCGATCCTGCAGGTGTACGACCGCACGCGCTTCGAGCCCTACCTGCGCGCGTCGGTCCAGGCCATGCACTACCTGTTCGACCACTGCGACAGCGACTCGCGGACCGGGCCCTGGTTCCCGGAGGACCACCCCAGCTTCGGGGACTCCCTGTACATCGTCAGTCCGTCCACTCCAGGCGCTCCCAGGGGCATGGTCAAGCTCGGCGGCGCCGGGCTCGCCCTGGTGATGATCGACCAGTACGTCGAGGCCACGGGCGACACCGAGACCTACCGCGAACAGGCGCTGGGCTTCGCGCGGTTCCTGGTCGCGTCGCAGAAGGAGGACGGCGAGTTCATCTACTTCCCGCCGCGGAGCCCCGGCGGGCCGCTGACCTCCAAGGACGACTCGCCGTACTACCCGGGCGAGGCCCTGCTCGGGTTGATCCGGCTGTACTCGTGGGACCGCAACGAGCTGTGGCTCGAGACGGCCGTGCGCGGCGCGGACTGGCTCATCGACGTGCGCGACCACGGCAAGGACGAGACCTCGCTGGCCAACGACCACTGGCTGATGCTCGCGCTGAGCTACCTGTACCTGTACACCGAGGACGAGCGGTACGTGGACCATTCCATCGCCCTGTGCCGCGCCGTGGAGTACCAGTACCTCAAGAACGAGAAGTACTGGTCCGACTACCCCGACTTCCGCGGCGGCTACTACAACCCGCCCCGCTCCACGCCCGCCGCCACCCGCGGCGAGGGGCTCGGCGCGGTGCTGGAGACGTGCGAGCTCGCGGGCCGCGAGTGTGGCTGGATCGAGGACCTGCTCATGGAGACGGTCCGCCACGAGATGCTCAGCCAGTACGACCCGGACATGTGCTACTGGATGGAGGACCGGCCCAAGGCCTTCGGCGGCTGGAACGGCGGCCTGCTCGACATGGACATCCGCAACGACTTCGTCCAGCACAACATGAGCTCCGTCCTCGGCGCGGAGCGGCACCTGCTGCGCAAGGACGGCAAGGTGGTGCCCGGCGGCCCCGGGTGGATGGAGAAGCGGCTGGCCGGCACCGACTTCCCGGGCATCCCCGAGGACCAGATGCAGGCCCTTCGGGCGGACACCCTGCGCTACCGCGGCGAGACCCGGTGGGAGGAGACGGAAGAAACGGAGTCCGACGCCGTAGAGTGACCATCAGCCGGGAGCCGAGAGGGGTGGTGGCGCCATGCACTGGGAAGTCTTCGTCATCGTCGGGACCAGCCTGTTCGTGACCCTGATCGCGATTCCGATGACCCTGGACAAGATCCCGCCCAACGCGCTGTACGGCTTCCGGACGCCCCGGACGCTGTCCGACGAGAAGATCTGGTATCCCGCCAACCGCGCCGCCGGCCGCGCCCTGGCCCTGTCCGGCATCATCTCGGCCGTCGGGGCGGTGATCGCGGGGGCGGTCATCGACGACGCGAACCACGCCATGTTCACCGCGATGGGCGCCTTCATCGTGCCGCTGATCGTCGCGGTGGGGTACTGCTTCTACGCGCTGCACCGGATCGGGCGCTAGGGTACAGCCGCGGCCACGCCTACGGCGCCCATGGTGGGGAGTCTGTCCACGGCGTGTTCGCCGAAGCCGTGGGCGGTACCCCAGTAGACGACCGAGTCCACGGCGTTGCTGCTGTCGTCGCAGTGGTTGCCGAAGACCAGATCCAACCGGCCGTCGAGGTCGAGGTCGGCGGCGATCACACCCCTCGCCGACAGGGTCGGGAGTTCGGTGTAGCGCTCGACGTCGAAGCCCGCCGCCGATCCCCAGTAGATCACCGAGGCCACCTCGTTCGTGACGTCGTCGTGGTGGTTGGCGAACGTGATGTCGAGGTGCCCGTCGCCGTCCAGATCGGCCACGGCGTTGCCGATGGCGCCGTGGGTGGGCAAGGCGGTGGCGTCGTCGGCGGAGTACCCACCGGGCCCGCCCCAGTAGATCACCGAGTCGATGTTGTACGTCTCACCGTCGCGGTTGTTGGAGAACACGAGGTCGGGGAAGCCGTCCGCGTCGAGGTCGGCCACCGAGACGCCGATGGCCATGGACGTGGGCAGGCCCGTCCGCGCGGCCTCGTCGTACCCGTCGGCGCCGCCCCAGTAGACGAACGAATCGGTGTTGGGCGTGTAGTCGTCGTGGTGGCTGGCGAACACCAGATCCGCGTAGCCATCGCCGTCGAGGTCGGCCGCTGCGTTTCCCGCGGCGCCGCTGGTGGGCAGCTCGTCGCGGCGGTCCGGTGAGAAGCCCTCGGAAGATCCCCAGTAGACGTACGAGTCCACCTGGTGGGTCGTACCGTCGAATCCGTTGGACACCACCACCTCGGGCCAGCCGTCCCCGTCCAGATCGGCGGCGGTGATCCCCTTGGCGCCCACGGTCTCCAGGGCCGAGCGGTGGGCCGTGGAGAGGCCGTCCGGCCCGCCCCAGTAGACGTACGAGCCCGTCGCGTGGTTCTCGCCGGCGTGGTGGTTGGCGAAGACCACGTCGGCGTAGCCATCGACGTCGAGATCGGCGACCGCGTTCCATGTCGCATTCCAGGTGGGGAGTGCGACTTGATTCGCGGCCGAGAAGCCCTCGACGCCGCCGAAGTAGACGTGGGAGTCGATGTCCCCCTGGACGCCGTCGTGGAAGCTCGAGAACACGAGATCGGGGAAGGGATCGCAGTTCAGGGTGAGGCAGGGGGTGGTGTCGTCGTCGTCATCGGATGGGGTGCTGTCGTCGTCGTCCGTGGCGGCGGTGGTGTCGTCGTCGCCCGAGGGGGTCGCGTCGTCATCCCCGGGGGCGCCGTCTTCGCCACAGCCGAGCAGCAGCAGCGCGAAGGCGAGGACGGCGAGGTAGCGCGACATGCGCCGATCCTAGCAGGAGTCGCAGTCGGCCAGCGGGCTGTAGCGGATCGTGATCTCGTCGCCCGGATCAGGCACGGCGTCCGGCTGGAAGACCACGGCGTTGAGGACCAGGTCGTAGTCCCACCCGGAGTTCAGCGGGGCGCCGTCGATGCCGACCTGCAGGGTTTCGATGACGGGATCGCCGGTGAGCTCGAAGGTGTCCTGTCCGCCGACGGAGACCCCGGAGAGGCTTGCCAGCGTGGTCGCCCAGTCGACCGCATACAGGTCCACGATCTGCCCCGCGGTCATGGCGGCGGCAAGTTCGTATCGGGGTGCTGGCAGGAGAACCGCACCGTGGATCTTGACGTGGTCCGGGTTGTCCTTGAGGCCCTGGAGCGCGGAAACGTACGCGGCGACCGAGTCCGGCGACTCGTCGTCCTCGTCCGACACGACGATCACGTGTAGGTCGGCAGTGTCACGCAGGAACCCCGCGTTGGAACCCCCGGGGTCGGTGTTCGGCGGGGAGAGGGCCTCCCAGGCCATCTGCAGCCCCCGTTGCGTGGGGGAGCCGGCGGTGCCCACTGCGACAGCGTCGGCGAACGCCGCGTGCACGTCCGGGGTTGCGGGCGTCATGATGGGCACGGCACCCTGGAGGTTCGCAGAGTCCGTGGTCACGACACCGATGTGGTAATCCACGTCCGCGATCTCGATGAGGTCCATGAAGGTCGCGAACTGGATGGCCAGCGCGGCCTGGTCCACCAGGACGAGGCCGCCGTTGTCCACCACCCACAGGATGTCGGTCCCCTCGTTTTCCTCCTGCACGAACGTGTCCTCCACCTCCGGACAGAGGTGCGCAGTGCCGTACTGGATGGCCTGCGCGGCCGGATGCGCCGGATCGTCGCTGTACACCGTCAGGTAGCCCGTATCCGGCAGCTCGTCCCGCGGCGTGTAGAAGATCGTGAGGCTCTCCGATTCGTTGGGCTCCAGGTAGGTCCCCGGACCGAAGTAGTAGGCGAACTCGAACTCGTCGCTCGTGGGCGCGAAGACGACGTCGTTGAGTTCGAGGGCGCCCCAGCCGACGTTGGTGATGGTGATCTCCACCTCGTGCTCGCAGCCGACGCCCAGGTCGTCGAAGGTGTGCTCCGCGGGCTCGAGCTCGATCGCCGGCGCCGCGCCCATGCCGTTCAGCGACACGGTCCCGGCGGTGAGGTCCGGATCACCGGCGATGATCCACAGCGTGCCGCTGGCCTCCTCGTTGGTCACAGGGGCGAAGGTCACGGGCAGGACGGTGTGTTCGCTGGGATCCAGGAGCCGATCGAGGCCGGTCTCGTCGAGGACGAACGATTCCGAGCCCTCGACGAACAGGTCCTCCAGCCCCAGCACGGCGTTCCCGGTGTTGCGGATCGTGATCTCCTGGGTGAGCGAGGAGCCGGCCGGGACGATCCCGAAGTCCAGCGCCAGGCGGTCCAGCTTCAACCGCGCCGTCGGCGGCTCTGCCTCGACGATCTCCTCGACCTGGCAACCGGCGACGAACAGGGACAGGACGATCGCGATGTTCGGTCCACGCAGTCTCATGGCACCCCCATGCGATCCCGTGAGTGTCCGCACGCCCGCGAGTCCTTCAAAGGGGATTCAGCAGTCGGGCTGCGCATCGTACTTCGCCGCGACGACCTGGCCGTGGCCGGGGACGTACCCGGGCTCGAACACCACGGCGTTGAGGCCGGAGTCGAAGGTCCAGCCGACGATCAGGGAGTCCTCGTCGACCGAGACCTCGAGGGAACCCTCCACGGGCACCGTGTCGAGCACGAAGGTGTCGCACGACCCGGTGGCGCACCAGGTCAGCCCGGACAGCGCGTCCACCCATGTCGGATCGTGGATGTCGGCGACCGTGCCGTGGGCCAGGGACGCGGCGTCCTCGTACCTCGACGCGGGCGTGGCGAGGATGCCGTGGATGAACAGGGAATCCGGATCCGCGAGCAGCAGGGAGAGGGCGCTGGCGTACGCCACGACAGTGTCCGGCGACTGGTCGTCGGAGTCGGACACGAAGATGACGTGCAGGGACGCGTCGGGCCGGAGGAAGCCGTCGTTGGGGCCGCCGGGATCGGTGTTCGGGGTCGAGAGGGCCTCCCAGGCGACGCGCAGCCCCTCGTTGGGCGAGGAGCCGTCTGCGCCGAGCTGGACCGCGTCCGCGAAGGCCGCGTGTACGTCCGGCGTGCCGGAGTCCATGACCGCCGGGGAGCCGCGGAACAGCGGATCGGCGGTGCTCGCGACCGCGACGTGGTAGTCGATGCCACCCGCGGCGACGATGTCGATGAACGAGCCGAAGTTGAGGGCCAGCGAGGCCTGCTCCTCGGCCATGGACTCCGAGTCGTCCACGACCCACAGGATGTCGGCCTGGAGGAGGCAGTCCTGGGTGAAGATGTCGGTGACCGGTGCGCTCCACACGCCGTTGCCGGTCTGGGTGGCCGTGTGTTCGGGGCGCACAGGATCGTCGCTGGCCACGCTCAGCACGCCCGTGTCCGGGATCTCGTCGCGCGGGGTGTGGCGGATCACCACCACCTGGACTTCGCCGGGCTCGAGGAGGCTCGCCAGGCCGGACGGGGTGCTGGCCTCGAGCTCATCGCTGGTGGGATCGAACGACACGTCGAGGAGCGCCAGCGTCCCCCAGCCCACGTTGGTGATCTGGATCTCCGTCTCCTGCGTGCAGCCGATGGGCAGGTCCTCGAATGTGAACTCCGCGGGTTCGATGGCGACGGCCGGGGCGAGCCCGATCCCCTCCCAGGGGACGGCATCGGTCGGGAATCCCGGGCCGTCGGCGGGCGCGTCAGGCGTGCCGGCCGCCGATCCACATCCACACGCGACGAGGAGCAGCGATACCTGGATCCACGGAATCCGATGTCGCGTCACGCAAGCCCCGATCCGTGCGGGTGAGTGTCCGTGGATCCGGAGATCCTCCATGCCGCGTTCATTCTATGGTGTCCAGCCACTGGACCTCCAGCTCTGCCGTCGTCAGCCCCAGCTCGACCACGAACGACGCCTCGAGGTCGTCGGCCACGTACAGCGCCTTGAGGGTGTCGATCCCCCAGCGGTCGCGGACGAACCCGGCGAAGTGCCCCGCGACCGGGTAGGTCACGCCGTCGTCGTAGCCCCAGAAGTCGTCGATGAGCGCGGTCAGCGGCGGGAGGTCGCCCTCGGCGAGGTACTCCGACGCCCAGTAGTCCAGCGACTGGCCCCACCACTGGTACTCCACCATCACGGCGAGGCCCTCGCCCATCAGCGCGTAGCCGGTGTCGCCGATGCGGTGGTAGGCGACCACGTGCACGTCCTCGTGGGCGCCGATGGCCACCACGTCGGGGCCGTACACGGCGTGGACCTCGTAGTTCATGGGGATCGCGTGGGCGTTGCCGTCGTTGCCGGTGACGTCGCCCTTGGTCTCGTTGGTGGGATAGAGGTAGGTGTCGATGGGGAGGTCCAGTCCGGACACCTCGAGGACGTCGAGGAGATCCTGGTACGCGGCCTCCTGGTACTCGGCGATGGCGTCGATGTCCTGCGCCGCGAGGGTCCCGGGCGGGTAGTGGAACGTGTGGTTGGCGGCCTCGGTGTGCTCCAGCCCCTCGACCCAGGCCTCCCACTCGGCGCGCAGGTCGTCGGCCCACGGCGCGTAGTACCCCCAGACGTCCCCGTCGCGGCACAGATCCCCCTCGAGCTGCAGCGTCCAGCCGCTGCGCACGGCCTCGTAGTCGCGGGCCCCGGTCCAGATCGTGAACGTGGCGTACGAGCCGTCCACGGAGTTGCCCACGTACAGCAGCAGCCAGGCGTCCTCGGCAAAGGGGCTGGGATGGATGAGCGCGACGCCGTTCGCGGCGCCGTCCCAGCGGTACCCGCCGAAGGTGAAGCCCTCCTCCTCGAAGTAGACGGGCAGCGCGCCGTTGAGCTCCTCGAGCAGCGGGTTGGTGGCCAGGTGGCCCACCACGAACAGGTTGCGCTGGCGATCGTCCTCGGTGAGCTCGTCGTAGGACCTCGTCTCGAGGTCGGTCACGTACTCGCGGTACCAGTCATACACCTGCGCTGCCAGGGCCTCGTCCTCGGGGGAGCTGCCGTACACCAGGATCCCGCTGTCGGCGCCGTACCAGTCCCCGAAACCGGGGCTGGCTGTGACGTCGCAGGAGTCCACCACGCCCCAGTCGATGTCCACACGGTCCCCGGGCGTGGCGTCGTCGTCGTCGCCGGTGGCGTCGTCGTCGTCGGCCGCCGTGGTGTCGTCGTCGCCGCCGAGGAAATCGTCGTCGGACGGACAGCCTGCCAGCAGCAGGAGAAGGACCAGGAGAGAACCGGGGTGTTCGTGTGCCATGGGAGCCCCTCGCGTGGCGCTGTGGACGAGTCTAGCTCGGGTAGCCTGGGGTACCCCACGAACGAAGCGGTGGTACTATTCCGTCGCCTGGCGGGAGGCGGCATGGACAACAGCAGAACTCTGGGAATCGGGGTGGTCGTGGTGCTCGTGTGCGCGGGTTGCCCGGAACGTCAGGTCCTCCTCGACTTCGACGGCGACGGGTATCCCGACGAGCTGGACTGTGACGCCTCGGACCCCGAGATCAACCCCGGAGCGGACGAGGTGCCCTGCGACGGCGCCGACAACGACTGCGACGCGGCCACCACCGACGATCCGGACGCCGACGGGGACGGCCACGGCGCGTGCGACGGCGACTGCGCAGACGACGATCCCGCGGTCCACCCCGATGCGGTGGAGCTGTGCGACGGGCTGGACAACGACTGTGACGGAGCCCCGGGAGAGGACGAGGTGGACGCCGACGGCGACGGCTGGCTCGCCTGCGACGGGGACTGCGACGACGACGGCGCTGTGGAGAGCTGCGGCCCGGTGGGCGAGTTCTCCGTGACGGCCGCGCACGTGGTCTTCCAGGGGGAGGAAGAGGGGGACATGGCCGGGGTCCGGGTCGCGTCCGCCGGTGACGTCAACGGCGACGGGTACGACGACCTCGTCATCGGGGCAGAGGGGCACGACGACGGCCACACGGACGCGGGCGCGGCGTACCTGTTCCACGGCCCGGTGGCGCCCGGCGTGGTCGACCTGGCGCAGGCCCACGCCAAGCTGGTCGGGGAGGCCGGCGACGACATGGCGGGGGGAGAGTCCCTCGGTGGGGGAGGGGACCTGGATGGCGACGGCACGGACGACCTGCTCGTCGCCGCGTCCCACCATGACGCCGCTGGCGAGAACGCGGGCGCCGTGTACGTGACGTTCGGTCCGGTGCCCGCGGGCCGCGCGACCCTGGACTCGGCAGACGCCAAGCTCACCGGCGCGGGCGCGGGCGGACGCGCCGGGCGTGCGGCGGTCCTCGACGGCGATCTGGACGGGGATGGGCAGCACGATCTCGTCGTGGGCGAGTTCGACGGCGACAGCGGCGGGCCCGGCGCGATCCACATGGTGCTGGGCCCCCTCGAGGCGGGGGAGATGTCCCTGAGGGACGCGGCCGCGACGTGGACGGGGGAGAACGACGGCGATCTGGCGGGCTGCTCGGCGGTCTACGTCGGCGACACGGACGGCGACGGCACCGACGAGGTCCTGGTGGGGGCCAGCAACTGGGCTGGCCAGTCGGGCACGGCCTACCTGGTCTCGTGGTCCGTGGGCGAGGGGGAGCTCGCCGACGCCGCGACCGTGTTCCGCGGCTCCTCGGGCGAGCGCGCCGGGTACGCCGTCGGGGCGGCCGGCGATCTGAACGGCGACGGACTCGCCGACGCGATCGTGGGCGCCCACGACGCGGCCGATGAGGCGGGCCACACCTACGTGATCCTGTCCCCCTTCGACGCGGGTGTCGTGGACATGTCCGTCGCCGACATCGTCGTGGAGGGTGTGAACGCGCATCAGGAGAGCGGCCGCTCCATCGCCAGCGGGGATCTCGACGGCGACGGCGTGCGCGACCTGGCCGTGGGCGCCGACGGCTGGGAGGGCGACGCGGGCGCGGCGCTGTTGCTCTACGGCCCCTTCGAGGGGGGCACGCTCTCCCTCGACTTCGCGGATGCTCTGTTCATCGGCGACGCCGCGGGCGACGAGGCCGGCCGGTCCCTGGCCGTGGTCGGGGACGCGGACGGCGACGGCTACGACGATCTGCTCGTCGGCGCCCGCGGTGTGGAGGACCAGCGCGGCCACGCCTACCTGATCTACGCCGGCCTGGCCCGCTGAACTGGCCCGCGCGCTCGACCGTGCACGCCCGTGCACGGGGACCAACCTGCCCTTTCGTGCGACAGACCGGGTTTGAGACACTGGTATCCGTCGGCACCGCGCGCCAGCCGCCGACCACGTGGAGGGAAGGATCATGAAGCTCGCCCATCTCTTGCTGATCGTGTGTGTGCCATTCCTCCTGCTGGGGTGCGGTGCCAACCCAGAGCCAGCGGACGACGACGATGACGACGAGGGTTGCATGGGGGACGACGACGACATCGGCGACGATGACGACATCTGCGAGAAGTACGCCACGTGGGAGCCCTCCGGGGGCGGCGACGACGACATGGCGAGCGGCGACGACGACGATGCGTGCGGCGACGACGACGATCTGGCCGACGACGACGACGCGACGGGCGACGACGACGACGCGGCCGGCGACGACGACGCGGCAGGGGACGACGACGCGACGGCGGACGACGACGAGCCCGAGGTCTGCGAGGACCTGCCCGCCGGCCCGCGCACGTTGTACATGTCGGCCGACGACTCCAACTCCCAGGCGGCGCCGGCCCTGGCGCGGCAGTGGATCCGCGAGGGGCGCGCCATCGATGGAGCCATGCGTCCCTACGAGTTCCTCAACTACTACCGCTTCGACTACCCCCCGGCCGACAGCGGGCACGTGGACATCGTCCCGCAGATGCGCGACAACGGCGACGGGACCTACAACATCCTCGTCGGTGTGGTGGCACCCCGGT
Organism: uncultured Rickettsiales bacterium; assembly: GCA_964425605.1. Classification (GTDB taxonomy): domain Bacteria; phylum Myxococcota_A; class UBA796; order UBA9615; family CAYRNR01; genus CAYRNR01. Next base: position 35,610 of record CAYRNR010000018.1, read on the forward strand.
GGGAGTGCATCGGGCGGCGGCCGCGGTCCCTGACCTTCAGCATCGACCGCTCCGGCTCCATGTCGGGCCAGCCGCTTCGCAACGTGCGCTCGACCATGTGCGAGATCGCGGGCAACCTGCACGCCGGCGACGTCGTGTCCGTCGTGACCTGGGACAGCACCACCTCGACGCCGCTGGAGAACGAGGTGGTGGACGGGCCGTTCGATCCCGACCTCATGGCGGTCATCGACGGCCTGACCTCGGGCGGTTCGACCAACCTCAACAGCGGGCTCGTGCGGGCGTACGAGCTCGCCGAGGCCGCCTACGACCCGCAGCGGCTCAACCGCGTCCTGCTGATGAGCGACGGCGGGGCCAACACCGGCCAGACCAACATCGATCTGATCGCCGAGCACGCGGAGGACGGCGACGCCGAGGGCATCTACATGGCGGGTGTCGGCACCGCGACCACGGCCTACTCCTACCGCGAGGAGCTGATGAACCAGGTCACCGACGCGGGCAAGGGCGCCTACGTGTACATCGACACCGCGGACGAGGCGGATCACGTGTTCGGCAACGACGAGCGGTTCCTGACCGTGATGGAGGTCGCCGCGCGTGAGGTCCAGCTGTCGGTCACGCTACCTGACGGCTACGCCCTCGACGTGTTCCACGGCGAGGAGGTCTCCGGCGATCCCTCCGAGGTGGAACCCCAGCACCTGTCCCCCGACGACGCGATGCTGTACCACTTCGCCATCGCGGACTGCGATCTGGACACCCACGACGGCGGCGAGACGTTCGAGTTCTCGGTGACCTGGATCGACCCGGTGACGCGTGCCACCCAGACCGACACCTTCGCCGCGACGCGCGACGCCATGGTCGCTGCCGCGGGGGCTCAACTCCTCAAGGCGGACGCGGTCGTCGCCTACGCGCGCGCCCTGGTGGAGGCGCCGCGCCTCCCGCACTCCGAGCGTGATCCCTACCTCGACGACGTCATCGCGCAGGTGGAGGACGCCTACAACCAGACCCAGGACACCGATCTGCTGGAGATCGCCGATCTGCTCCAGGAGTACAAGGGTGTGATCTAGCGCTGCGCCCTGCGGCTGCGTATGCGCAGCTCGTTGCGCGACAGCTCCCGCCAGTCGGGCCCGAGGAGCTCGTCGAGCATCTCCATGGTCTCCTCGGGTGTCATGCCGGTGTTGCCATAGTGGCGCTCCCAGAAGCGCAGCCACCAGTCCGCAGGCGGGGTCTTGTCGCCGTCGTACTCCGTGGGCCGGCCGGTCTCTCCGTCCACCACCAACGAGCCCACGTAGTCGGCCTGGTCGTACACGCGCTGGATCTGCTCGGCGATGTCCGTCATGTCCTCGGCGGACACCACGCCGTTGCTGGTGGCCTTGTAGAACTGGACGGTGACGCGGACGGGGAAGGCCGGGTCGCGCTCGATCTCGAGGTCGTCGATCTCGGTGAAGGGGCCCTCGACGCGACCGTGCCCGATGACCGCGGCCTCCACGTCGCTCGCGCGCTCCATCGGCGCGGCCGCCATGGCCTCGCCCTCGGCCTCCTCGTAGTAGTCGTAGTCGTCGAACATCATCGGATTCTTCTGCTTCAGCGGCACCTGGATCAGCAGGACCATGTTCAGGCCCTCCTCACCGGCGGCGCTCGCAGCCGGCTCGCCCTTCTTGCCGCCGGTCCCGTCCTGCTCGGCCTGGAAGTCGCTCAGGCGCTGGCCGGTGAACACCGCGCGCTCGCCGTCCTTGTTGAAGAACAACCGCTGACCCCACGTACCGCCGGAGTCGAAGCCGTCGCGCTGGTTGTCGATCACCGTCACCGACGTGCCCTCCCGCGTCGCGAGGATGGTCAGCACGGCGGGGTCCCCTGCGTACGACTGGTAGTTGAACAGCACCGGGTTGAACTCGGCGATGCCCTCCTTCGGGATGGGCAGGAACGCCGCCTGGGCGCTGACGAGCACGTGGGTGTCGCGCTCGGCGAGCAGGGAGTTCTCGTCGCCGGCCCAGGAGCTCGGCTCGTGCAGGTAGGCCGGGAGGTCGCCCAGCAGCTGGTCCAGGCTCACCTTGCGCAGCTCGTCGCCGTCCTCGTTGCCCACCAGCAGGTGGAAGTCCTCCATGGCCAGGTCGGCCGTGACGTCCTCGAAGTTGGGGAACCGGATGACGGGCATGCACGTGAGGTCGAACTCCTCGGTCCGCGGGTCCATCTCCTGCACCTGGATCGTCATGTCCGAGATGTTGGGCCCCACCGACGAGTTGTCGTAGCGCCCCGTGTCCTCCCACGTCACGTTGAGGATCTGCAGCCCGTGCTTTGCGGCCAGGGCCTGGGCCTCGGCGTCGTACACCATGGCCGCGCTGTCCGCGACCACCTGGCGATAGGCCTCGTACTGCTCCACCTCGCCGCCGACGGCGGGCAGGGCCAGGGTGAGGCACGCGGCCGTGGAGAGGGAGAGGATGGAGGGAATCGTCGGTCTCATGATCGGCTCCTCGTGGTGCTTGATTCTATCGACCTCTGACAACCTCGGCGCGGTTTCGTTCCCTGGAAATCGGCGCTACTCTCAAGGGTGATGGAGAAGGCCCCCCCCGCGCCTCCGCGCCACACGATCATCGTCAGCGACCTGCACCTGACCCAGGTGGAGGATCCCGATCCTTCGCGGCCCCTGTGGATGCGCTACAAGCACCGCGATCTGATCATCGACGGCTGCTTCGAACGCTTCCTGGCGCACCAGCGCGAGCAGCTCGATGGCGAGCTGGAGCTCGTCCTCAACGGCGATATCTTCGACTTCGACGCGGTGGTGGGCTTCCCGGAGCCGGCGCCGTTCCCGGTGTCGTGGCTCGAACGGCGGCGAGGGCTGGCGGCCGAGGAGGCCAAGTCCCGCTACAAGATGCAGCAGATCCTGGACGGCCACCCGGTGTTCATGCGCGCTGTTCGCGCGTGGATCCTCGACGGAAACACGGCGGTGCTGGTGGTGGGCAACCACGACGCGGAGCTGAACTGGCCGTCGGTGCGTGAGATGGTGCTCGAGGCGCTGGACCTGCCCGATGACCGGCGGGACGCCCTGCGCGTGTGCGAGTGGTTCTACGTCAGCGGCGCCGACACGCTGGTGGAGCACGGGAGCCAGTACGACGCCTACTGCGTCTGCCCCGACCCGCTGCACCCCACCTTCGAGATCCGGGGGCGCGCTCGCGTGCGCGTGCCGTTCGGGAACCTGGCCGGCCGCATCCTGCTCAACGGGATGGGCCTGTTCAACCCCTACGTGGAGAGCACGTTCATCAAGCCCCTGCGCGAGTACATGTTGTTCTTCTTCAAGCATGTCGCGCGCACGCAGCCCCTGATCGGCTGGACCTGGCTGTGGGGGGCTGTGGCCACCCTGGTGGTCTCCCTGCGCGAGGGGTTCCGCCCGGCGCGGCGCGATCCCCTCCAGCTGGCCGAGCGCGAGGCGGTCGCCGCAGAAGCGTCCAACGCCACGCCCGACATGGTGCGCGCCCTGCGCGAGCTGCGGGTCCACCCCGCCATCTTCAACCCCTGGAAGATCCTGCGCGAGCTGTGGCTCGACCGGGCGCTGATCCTCGCCGCCATCACCGCGGGCTGCTTCTGGCTGGTGGGCTTCCTCAACGTCTTCGGCGACGTCTCACCGTTGTGGGCGCTGCTGCTGTTCCTGTGGCTGCTGCCGCCGTTCGCCTTCTACGCCCGGTCGGTGAACTCCGACGTGGGCAACACCAACCGCTCCCTCGCCAAGCGCGTCCCCGTGGCCCTGCGCATCGCCGGTGTCCGCCGGGCGGTGATCGGGCACACCCACGAGGAGGGCCACGAGGTCTGGGGCGCGGAGTCCGAGCTGATCAACACCGGCACCTGGTCGACCGCCTTCGAGGACGTGGAGTACACCCGCCCGTTCGGCCGCAAGTGTTTTGCCTGGATTCACCCCAGCGGCGACGGTGAACGGATCGCGGAACTCCTCGAATGGACGGATCCGGGGTGCAAGCGCCTGGACGCGACCGGCAAGAAGAGTCGCGGTCGGCTGCGCGCGTTGACTCAGCGGCTGCCGGTGCGGCGCCGCAAGGCGAAGATCCCACCGACGAAGGACAGCAACGCCCAGGACGGGTAGGGGGCCGCCCCGGCCGCGCGACAGCTGCACCCACCCTCCTCCGCGGGCGCCTCCTCCTCGCAGTCCTCGTCGAACTCGTCGGACTTCTGGTCGCAGTCGTTGTCGATGCCGTTGTCGCAGATCTCCTCGGCGCCGGGGTGGATCGCGGCGTCGGTGTCGTTGCAGTCGTCGCCCCAGGGGCCGCCGTCGAAGCCGTCACCGTCCACGTCCTCGAGGTCGAGGCCGTCGCAGTCCTGATCGATGGAGTCGTAGGGGACCTCGGTGGCGCCGGGGTGGACCTGGGCGTTGTAGTCGTTGCAGTCCGCGTCGTCGCAGATGTCGTAGCCGTCGCGGTCGTTGTCGAGCTCCTCGTCGCCCTCGCCGTTGCAGTCGTTGTCCACGCCGTCGCAGACCTCGGGGTTGTCCGGGAACGACAGCGGCTCGAAGTCGTCGCAGTCCCCGTCGCAGATGGTCCAGCCGTCGCCGTCGGAGTCCGCGACCTCGTCCGTGGCCGGATCGCAGTCGTCGTCCTTGCCGTTGCAGACCTCGGGGAGGCCGGGGTGGACGAGGTCGTCGATGTCGTCGCAGTCCCCGGCGCACTCGGCGTATCCGTCGCCGTCGCCGTCGAGCTCGGTCTCGACGAGGTCGCCGAGGCAGTCGCTGTCGATCTCGTCGAAGCAGTCCTCCTCGGCGCCGGGGTAGATGGTGTCGTCGGTGTCGTCGCAGTCGTCGCAGAGGCGGTACCAGTCGAGATCGGCGTCGCCCTCGTTGCTCGCCAGCGCGCCGTCGCAGCTGTTGTCGGCGCTGTCACACTGCTCGGGTGCGCCGGGCCACGTCAGGGGGTTGAGGTCGTCGCAGTCCCCCGCGCAGACGGACCACCCGTCGAGGTCCTGGTCGGCGATCTCGTCCACTGCGCCGTCGCAGTCGTCGTCCACGGTGTTGCAGTCCTCGGGTGCTCCCGGATGGACCGCGGCGTCGAGGTCGTCGCAGTCACCCGCGCACGTGGTCCAGCCGTCGCCGTCGGCGTCGAAGTCCTCGTCGATGCGGCCGTCGCAGTCGTTGTCCGAGCCGTCGCAGACCTCGACTCCGCCCGGGAAGGCGTCGGGATCGAGGTCGTCGCAGTCGCCGTCGCAGTTGCCGTAGCCGTCGCCGTCGTCGTCCGCCTCCTCGTCGGCCTGGCCGTCGCAGTTGCTGTCCACGCCGTCGTTGCACACCTCGGACGCGCCGGGGTGGACGTCCCCGTCGCTGTCGTCGCAGTCCGCCGGCGCGGTGGCCTCCGCGCAGTCGCTCCAGCCGTCCCCGTCGGCGTCCTGGCCGAGGCACGGGACGAACGCCTCGACGAAGTCGAGGGTGTTGGTCAGCAGGAGGCCGGACTCGTCGTCGTCGCGCCAGCCCTCCTCCCAGTTGACGGTGCTGGCCACGAGCAGGCCCATCCCACGCCGCAGGAGGTAGAAGGTCGCCTTGCCGGTGGTGCCGTGGAGCAGCAGGACCTCGGCGTCCGCGGCGGGCGCCTCCACGATGGAATCGCTGGCGTACACCGCGTGCACCGCGTGGGGGATGCCCGCGAGGATCGGGTGGTGGTCCGCGACGTTGGTGTTCGTCGTCGCCGGATCCACCTCGTGGACGCCGCCGAACGGTGGCTCGGGGTAGGGGGTCTGGGCCTCGGTGCGCGAACCGGACCAGATCAGGATGCCACCGCCGGCGACGTAGTCCATCAACGCCACGGCAGCGGCACCCAGCGCCTCGTTGTACGCCGAGCCCTGGGACGAGACCGTGACCACGAGGTCGTAGTCGGTGAGGTCCGTCCCGGCGAGGTCGGCGCTGGTGATCTCCACCGGCTCCACGCCCCGCGATTCGAGCTCGGGCAACCACACCGCAGTGCCCGCCGGGTAACTGTCGCGGACGAGCAGCGTGTCGAGCGGTTGGGCTACGGCGACGCTGGTCAACGACCAGGTCAGCGCGGCACAGATCATCCGCGAGATGTTCCCTCGGCTCATGATGCCTCCTGCCAACGGTCCGCCCTCCACTCTAGCAAACGCCATTCGTGATATCGTGGGCGCTCGCCGCGGTTCGGAGACTCCTGGGCGCGGCTCTTCACACCCTGAACTGGACCAGGACAGCGTGACACCGAGACCGGCGATCATCCTCTTCATCGTGGCCGCGGCGGCCGGTTTGTTCTTTGCCGCCGTGTCCACCTACGACTTCATCCAGCACCTGGACCGCCAGCTCCACGGCATCCACTGCTCGTTCATCCCCGGCCTCGGGGCGCTGGACGCCACCGGGTCCTCGGGGTGCAGCGCTGCGCTGATGAGCCCGTACTCGTCGGTGCTGCGCAGCGTCTTCTGGGGCGGTATCCCGGTCTCCCTGGCCGGGATGGCGGTGTTCGCGTTCCTGATCTACCGGGGCGCCGCCCTGGTGGTGCTTCGGGAGCAGGCATCGGGGACCATGACGCTGTTGCTGGTCCTCATCGCGGCGCTGCCGGTGCTGACCTCGCTCGTGATGGGGGCCATCGCCATCGTCGAGCTGGGGGAGCTGTGCAAGCTGTGCGTGGGGATCTACGTCTCCAGCTTCGTCGCGCTCGGCGCCGCCCTGTGGGCCTGGCGCGCGGCCGGCCGCCCCACCAGCGCCCTGGACGACGACCTCGACGAGGATCCCGAGGAGGAGTTCGAGAGCCCTGGCGCGTCGCCAGCGCTGCCCTTCGTGGTGGCGGGCGTCGAGATCGCGGCCTTCGTGGTCGTGCCCCTGGCGATCTACGCGCTGATGGTGCCCGACTACTCGTCCTACGTGGGGAGCTGCGGCAGCCTCGTGCGGACGGATGACCCCTACGACGTGCTGGTGCCGCTGGACCACAACGCGGGCACACCGGTGATCGAGGTGCTCGACCCCCTGTGCCCGGCCTGCCGCGGGTTCGAGCGGCGGTTCTCGGCCTCGGGGCTGGACGAGCGCGTCCACCGCAAGGCCCTGCTGTTCCCCCTGGACAACACGTGCAACTGGATGGTCAGCTCGGCGCTGCACCCGGGGGCCTGTGACGTCAGCGCCGCGGTGCTGTGCGCCGACGGGCGCGCCCCGGAGGTGCTCGAGTGGGCCTTCGAGCGACAGGACGAACTCCGGGCCGCGGCGGCCACCGATCCCGAGGGACCGAAGCTGATGGTCTCGGCGGCGTTCCCGGAGCTCCAGGACTGTATCGGCTCGGCCAGGTCGCGCTCGGAGCTCAACCGCTCCATGCGGTGGGCCGTGTCCAACCAGCTGCCGGTGATGATGCCCCAGGTGTTCGTGGACGGCGTGAAGCTGTGCGACGAGGACACGGACCTCGGGCTGGACTACGCGCTCGGGCGGATGCTGGACGGCGCGCCCGTGGCCGAAGTGAGCGGCGCGGGTGACGGTACCCGCGTGGAGGTGGGGCAATGAATCAGGTTCCACGCTTCGTCATCCTCGGCATCTGCCTGCTGCTGCCCGTGCTCATGGCCGTGATGTGGATCCAGGCCGCCAAGTCCCGCCTCGCTGCCGCCGATCCCGACGCCGAGCCCGTCGTGGCCCTGGCCGCTGCGTCCGACGAGGACTACTGCACCGTGGACCTGCGCAAGGTCCTGCGCCGCGTGCTGCAGAGCTGCGGTCTCCAGGCCACCGGCGAGGTGCGCGGGTGCCAGCCCCTGGAGGCCAAGTCGGTGGCGACCATCAGCGGGTCGGACTTCAACGCCCTGTTCGTGCCCCTGGCCGACCGGGCCGGCATCATCCAGTTCGACAACAACTCGGCGGAGCTGGACTTCGACGACACGGCGTTGCTGGATCAGCTGTTCGCGGACCAGCGCGGCGCGAGCTACTTCCTGGTGGTGGCGCGCGCGTCCCCCGAGGGGTCTGCGACGCACAACCGCGACCTCTCCCAGCGCCGGGGCGAGGCGGTGCTGGGACACCTCCGCTCGACCTTCGACGATCCCGACCTCGACAAGGAGGTGGGGTTGCTGTGGCTCGGCGAGGAGTTCGCCCAACTCGACAAGCAGTTCTGCGAGTGGCGGCGCAGCGGACCGGACGAGAGCTGCCGCTCCTCGGACCTGAACCGATCGGCCTTCATCGCCTGGATCGACTGTCACATCTAGCGGCCCGTCGGAGGTGGTATGCGCAAGCGGATTCTGTGTGGACTGGTGCTGGGGTGGGTGGTGTCCGGCTGCCCGAGCGGAGGCGGTGATACGCCGCCCGCGCCGTCCCGATCGCGCGTGGACGTGGTGCTGACCGAGCCGGATCAGGGCCCCGACCTGGAGGCGTTCTGCGAGGTGGTGGCGGCCCCAGGTCAGGGGCGCACGGTGTCGTGGCCCGAGCTGGACGGTGCGCCGCACCCCGACGTGGAGGGCTGGACCTGGACCAGCCTCTGGGCCACCTGGTGCGTGCCCTGCCTCGAGGAGATGCCCCGCATGGATCGCTTCGAGAAGAAGCTCAACGACAAGGGCCACGCGGTGACCGTGCAGCACGTGTCCGTGGACGCCACGCCCGGGGACCTGGAGAAGTACCGCAAGGAGCACCCCGAGGCTCCCGGCGGCCCACGGGTCGCAGATCAGGCCAGCGTGGATCCCTGGCTCACCGAGCAGGGGCTGGACGCCGGCGCCTCGATCCCGATCCACATCTTCGCCGACCCCGGGGACCGGATACGCTGCATCCGCATGGGCGCCGTGTCCGAGCACGACTACGCCGCGGTGGAGAAGATCGTCTCGGGGGATTGACGGCCCGCCGCGTCACTTCTTGCGGCGACCCAGATCGATATCGAAGCGCTCGATGTAGTCCGCGTAGCGGGCGTGGATGCTCTCGGGCTCCAGCCCCCACTGCTGCGGGCTGTACACGTGCTTGCCGGTGTTGTCGGTGCGGGGGATGGTCAGCCACTCGCGGATGGCCTGGTCGCTGCGCTCGTCGTGGGGAATCCCGAAGTGCTCCTTGATGCCCCGGACGGCGTCGTGGGGATCCGCCACCAGCTGGTTGAAGTTGGTGTCGGCGAAGCGCTCCTCGCCGATGCGCTCTCGCACCTGCATGGCCCGGGTGATGCCCTCGCGGAAACGATCGGCCACGTGCAGGCCGATGTGACCGGCGTAGATGCGGCCGAACCAGGCGCGCCGGGTCAGGGAGATCATGGAGGCGTAGGACGCGATGCAGGTGGCTGGATCCCGGTGGGGCCACACGATGTTGGCGTCGGGGAACACCTCGAACAGGGGATCGAGGAACCACAGGTGCTCGGGGCACTTGAGGATGAAGCGCTTGGTGGGGTGCCAGTGGGCCAGCACCTGCAGGTAGCGCCGGAACTCGCGGTAGGGCTGGGTCATGTCCCGCTGCAGCAACCAGTCCCCGAAGCGGCTCACGCCGCTGGCCAGGTCGTGGTTCATCACCGCGAAGGTGTTGCAGAACAGGGTCCAGTCCTCCTCCTTGGAGGTGGCGGAGATGTCGTGGACGATGGGCATCTCCGGCGCCACGATCCGCGCCGCCCGCAGCACGCGCGCGGCCTCGGCGGTTCGCTTGCGCCGGTCCTCGGACGGGTCGTCGTCCACGGGCACGGGGTTGTACAGCTCCCAGAACTGGAGCGCCCGGTTGCCCTCGTCCAGGGACAGCAGGTTCTGCAGCAGGGTGGTGCCGGTGCGCGGGAAGCCCACGATGAACACCGGCTTCTCGATGGGGATGTCCAGCACCTCGGGGTGCCGGTTGATGTAGTCCTCGATCCTGAGGCGGTTCATCACCGCGGCCAGCGACGCCTGGCGGAGCACGATCTCGCCCAGGGGCGTGATCCGCGCGGCGTCCGCCTCGAGCATCAGCCGCTCCATGATGTCGATGAAGCCTCGATCACCCCAGTCGTACAGCTTGGTCTTCTTCGACGCGGTGGTGAGGATGGAGCCGCTGTCGAGCTTGCCGAACGGCAGACCCAGCCAGCCCGCGAGCCGCACGAAGCCGTTGACCAGCTTGAGCCACCAGGGGATCTCCATGCGGTGGATGGTGTATTGCTGCACATCTCCTCCCACGAAGGCTGGCAAGAGTAGCCCCGTCCCCCCACCAAGACAACCGCAAACCCCCTGCGGCGCCCTTGCGGAACGGGCCCGTCACTGCTAGGGAGGAACATCCCCCCGGAGGGCCCCTTGCGCAAGGTCACCGTCACCGCCCCGTCGTTCCCCAGCGTGCAGCCGGAGACCCCACTGCCCATCCAGTCCGAGACCCGGTGGCAGGTCCTGTGCGGCGACGCTGACCACTGGCGCGCGGGTGTGTACTCTCCACCGGAGTGCCGACCCGAGGAGCTGCAGGAACTGGAACGCCACACCTGCCCCGAGCTGTTCCTGTTGCTTTCGGGGCGGCTGGTGTTGCTGGTCGCCGGCGACGACGGGATCGAGGAGCTCGAGCTCGAGCGGGACAAGCCGGTGCTGGTGACGGCGCCCCATGCGGGGTACTGCCCGGACGGGCCGCACACGGGCTCGGCGTTCGTGGTGGAGAGGGACCTGTTCGAGACGGAGTACCGCGGGAAGGGGCGGTGGTAGGTCCGTGATCGCGAGACCCCATCCGTCGAACCCCGAGGGCCGCGCCGTGGGGACGGCGATGTGGTTCGGTGTCCTGGCGGCGCTGGGGTTCTGGGTTGCGCTGCCGTTCCTGACGATGGTGGTGATCCTCGCGCTGCTGGTGTTCGGGGCAGGGCAGGGGGCCATCGGGCTGGGGTTGATGCACGTGCTGCACTTCGGCGCGCCGGCGCTCGCGGCGGTGGAGCTGCTGATCATGGTGTGGCTGGCGCGCGACGAGCCCCTGCGGGCAGCCATCGGCGCGGTGACGTTCCTGGTCGTGGCCGGGCTGTCGATGATGGTGTTCCTGCAGGCCATGGGCCTGTACTGAATCCAGTCAGAACGGGGGATCGCTGGCGAACGAGACGCGTTCGCCGGTGCACGGATCCGTGAACTCGATCCAGGTCGCGTGCAACAACATCCTCGGACCGATCTCGCCGTAGAGGGAGTCGCCCACGATGGGTGCGTCGAGGCCGTCGGGGTGGGCGGCGTGCAGGCGCAGCTGGTGGGTGCGGCCGGTGAGGGGCGCGAACTCGATGCGGGTGCGCCCGCCCTGGCGGTCGAGGACACGCCAGCGGGTGCTCGCGGCCTTGCCCTGGACCGGGTCGACGACGTGGTGGGGGCGGTTGGGGGGATCGAAGCGGACCGGAAGGTCGATGCCGCCCGCGTCCGTCGCCACCGTCCCCTCCACCACGGCGACGTATCGCTTGCCCACCTGCCGCAGCTGGAACTGACGGGACAGGGTCCGGTGGGTGTCCGGGTCCAGGGCGAGCACGAGCAGCCCGGACGTCTCCATGTCGAGGCGGTGCACCGTCAGGGGCCCGGTCGCCGCCGGGTAGCGCTGCTTCACGCGCGCGGCGACACAATCCGCGAGGTGCGGCCCGCGGCCGGGAACGGAGAGCATGTTGTACGGCTTGTCCACCACGACGTAGCTGTCCGTGGCCTCGATCACGGCGATGTCGTCCGCGGTGTTCAGCTGGATCATCGGGCGACGAGGATAGCAGCCCGTTCAAGCATTCGGGCCACGGACCGATAATCAGAACGTACAGAACGAGAGGTTGCCGTGAAGATCGTCCGGACCCATGCCATCGACCTGATGCGACGCCCCACGGGCGCGACGCCGAGGGTGCGAGCGGCCATCGAGGTCCAGCAACGGCCCGAGGAGCCCGACCACTCCCGTGACGAGGCCGAGGAGATCGACGAGGGCGCGGACGATCCCAGGCCGAGCCTCGAGTCCACCGCAGAGGAGCTGTCCGTCGATGTGGACCTGGGGGACGTCAAGAACCCCGCCACGCGGCCGTCGCGGGTCAGCGACGTGTACGACGAGCTCGAGACCGACGAGCTGAACCGGACGCTGGACGTGGTGTTCTAGCGGCGTTCACCACCCGGTCCGAACGCTTCCTCATTGCTTCCCGGTCTCCCGTGCGCGACAATGGTTGCAGGGTATTCTCACCTTGACCGACAACCCGATCTCCGGGGGCAGCGCCGCGACGCGGCCCCGGTTGCATCGCCTGGGACTCCAGGTCGCGCGGATCTGTCTGGCCCTCGCCACCCTCGAGATCGCCTCCCTCGCAGCGCTCTCGTGGCACGAGGGGCGGTTCGTGTCCCCGGGAGAACCGGTCGGTGAGCAACAGACCCTGGCCGCGGTCCACCGGGCCGGCGAGAACCTGGCCACCCACTCGTATGGCAACCCCGGCATCGTCGTGCACCCCTACCTCGGCTACGTGCGCAACGCGGGTGAGAGCAGCAACGATGTCGACCGCCCGGATGCGCTCCCGGTCTCCGAGTACGGCTTCGAGGACGACAAGATACCCCTGCTGAAGCGCTCGGAGGACCGCCTGATCGTGGCGATCTTCGGGGGCTCGGTGGCCAACCGCTTCTCGGCTGGACCCGGCGGACGGGCCCTGAAGGAGAACCTGGAGGCGCTGGTCCCGGAGCGGGAGATCGTCATGGTCCACGTGGCCCTCGACGGCTACAAGCAGCCGCAGCAGCTCATGGCGCTGACCTACCTGCTGGCCCTGGGCGGCGAGTTCGACGTGGTGGTCAACCTCGACGGCTTCAACGAGGTCGCCCTGGCCCAGACGCGCAACGTGGATCGCGGGGTCAGCCACGCCTTCCCGCGGGACTGGAGCCTGCTGGTGGAGGAGCTGCCGGACAACCTCAGCACGGCCGCGGTCGGTGAGATCGTCTGGCTTCGCCAGCGGCGGGGGGCCTGGGCCGGGCGCTTCGACGGCGGGTTGGCGGGCTGTTCGGCCGCCGCGCAGCTCGTATGGTTGGTGCGGGATCGCATGATGGAGCGGGAGATCGACGACTGCCTGCACGCCTACTCCGAGCAACGGACCGGCGACCCCTGGAGCCCGACAAAGGGGCCTCGTGACGGGCATCTGGACGGGGAGCTGCCCGCCCAGCTCGTGGATCTGTGGGCCCGCAGCTCGGTGCTGATGAGTGAGGTCTGCCGCGAGAACGGCATCGTCTACCTGCACTTCCTGCAGCCCAACCAGTACGTGGCGGGTGTCAACGTGGTCGGGCCGCGCACGGGATCGGGCGCCATCTTCACGGACCACACGCTGCGCTCGGCGGTCGAGTCGGGCTACCCGCTGCTGATCCAGGCTGGCGCCGAGCTGGCCCACGGGGGGGTGGACTTCGAGGACCTGACCGGCCTGTTCGCCGAGATCGACGAGCAGGTCTACTGCGACTCCTGCTGCCACCTCAACGACCAGGGGAATCTGGCGATGGAGGCGCGGATCTTCGCCGCCCTCGCCCGCCACTTCCGTCCCTCCTAGTCCGGATCGTCGGCTTCGTCTCTCATCGGCAACGCCGGCGCAGGCCGGCGAGGATTGGCGCCGCGAGGAGCGCGCACGCGGGGGTGGTTCGTCCAGTCGCCGAGCAGGAACAGCCGTCGTCCTCGACCTTCTGGGGGCGGAACGTGTCGTCCGTGTCGTCGTCGTCCGCCGCGGTGGTGTCGTCGTCGTCGCCCGTGCCGGTGTCGTCATCATCGCCGGGCCCCACATCGTCGTCGTCGTCGTCGCCGGGGCCGTCCAGACGGGTCACGCGCAGCGCATCGAACACGATCTGGACCAGCCCGTCGTAGGGCTCGCCCGTGTTGTCGTCCAGGCGCACGTACTGGTCGCCGCCGGCGGCGAAGTCGTACTCGCCCACGGGGTTCCAGCCGTCCACGGCGCTCTGATCCACCACCCCGTAGTGGGTGTGCCCGTCGTGGCGCACCTCGTAGCTGGCCTGCTGGGACTCGGCCCAGGGGGCGGCGGTGTAGGCCTCCACGAGGTAGCGGCCCGCCTCGTCGAAGTCCAGATCCCAGATGCCGTGGTTGTCCACCTCGGCCGAGTCGGTGGTGTGGGTCCACAGCAGCGAACCGTCGAAGCCGTCGGCTTCGGTGCGCCACCACTGGGGATTGCCGCCCTTGGTGAAGCACAGGTCCAGCTCGTCCACGGTGCGGCCCTGGGCGGGGACGGCCTCGCACTCGGGGCAGTCCTCCGGGCACGTCTCGTGGGTCTCGTCGCCGTTGCAGATGCCGTCGCCGCACTCGATGCTGCCCTCGGCGAAGTCCAGCAGCGCCGCCATGTCCCCGTTGAACACGTTGGTGTCCACCGCCCCCGAGATGCCGTCCACCGAGCCGTGGGCGCTGGTCTGCCAGAACTCCCAGTGGTTCCACTGGTCGGGCGTGTCCGGGCAGGTGACGAACCAGTTGGCGACCCACAGGGGGTAGTCCTCGAAGTCCGAGGAGCCCACCGAGGACTCCCAGAACCAGGCGCCTGTGTAGATGATCGGCATGCGGCCGATCTCGGTCTCCACCGTGTCCATCCAGTCGTGGATGGCCGCGACGACGTGGGCCGACGAGTAGCCGTCGGTGGTCTCCACGTCGAGCACCGGCGGCAGGTCGCCCGGCTGGAGCGGCCCCATCTCCGACAGCAGGAGCTGGGCCTGGGCCACGGCGTCCTCGCCGGGCCGGAAGTACTGGTAGGCGCCGCGCACGATCCCGGCGTTGCGGGTGCCGGCCCAGTTGTTCTGGAACTCGGTGTCGTAGTAGGTCAGCCCGTCGCTGACCCGGACGAACGCGAAGTCGATGCCGTCGTTGGCCACGTCGTACCAGTCCACCGATCCCTGCCAGTAGGACACGTCGATGCCGTCGAGGGTGGCGCCGTCGGGACAGATGACGATCCCGTCGCTGGCGGTCCAGGGGTCGCGATCGGGTTCGTGGCAGCCGCAGGCGAGGGCGAACAGCGCTGCCGCGGCCGGGACGATTCCAGGTCTCCTCATGTCGCTCTCCTCCCTCCCAAGGCGGCTCCAGGATAGCAGCTGATCCGGCCATGTGACGCCCTGCACGCAATCTGCACGGGATCTACGCACCCCTTCCTCGGCCCCTCCATCCCGGTGGCATGCGGCCTTGTCATCGTGGATCGCATGGAGCTGGGCACGAACCAATCGCTTCTGAGGAGGGCGCCATGATTTCCATTCTCTTCCGCCTCGCACGCACGACCATCTGGTGCATCGATCTGTGGCAGAACCGCAACGTTCGCCGGCAGCTGCCCCCCGTGCTGGGGTTGTGTCTGTTGATGGGCGCGCCCGCGTGGGCCCAGCCCCGGGTGGTGACCCTGGACGACGCCGAGACCGGCAGCCTGATGTTCACCACCACCGAGCCCGGCGAGTACGTGGCCGCCCCCAACGTGCGCACCGTGGTGGAGATGGAGGTCACCGGGCTGGTCTCCCGCGTCCAGGTCAGCCAGCTGTTCTACAACCCCACCGACGAGTGGCTCGAGGGTGTGTACGCGTTCCCGCTGCCCGAGAACGCGGCCGTGGACTCCCTGCGGATGATGATCGGCGATCGGTACATCGAGGGGACGGTCAAGGAGCGGGAGGAGGCCAAGGAGATCTACGAGGCGGCCAAGGCCGAGGGCAAGAAGACCGCCCTGCTCGAGCAGGAGCGCCCCAACCTGTTCACCAACTCCGTGGCCAACATCGGCCCGGACGAGGACGTCATCATCCAGATCGAGTACCAGCAGGTGCTGCGCTACGACCAGGGGACCTTCGAGCTGAGGTTCCCCATGGTCGTGGCGCCCCGCTACATCCCGGGCGCGCCCACTGCGGTGGACGTCCCGGGCACGGGGTGGTCCTGGGACACCGACCAGGTGCCCGACGCCAGCCGCATCACGCCGCCGGTCAGCCCCGTGGCCACCGATCTCCCGGTGGAGGTGAACGTCCACCTCGCCCCGGGATTCCCCCTGTCCTGGGTCCGCAGCGCCACCCACGACGTGGACGTGGAGATCCTCGACGACGGTTCCCAGCGCGTGACGCTGGCCGACGGCGCCGTGCTGGCCGAGCGCGACTTCGTCCTCGAGTGGCTCCCCGAGGTGGGCAGCGCGCCCGCCGCGGGCCTGTTCCACGAGGTCCTCGGCGACGAGATCTACTTCCTGATGATGGTGATGCCCCCCAGCGAGACGTCCGCGGAGGACGAGCAGATGCCGCGCGAGGTCATCTTCGTCATCGACACCTCCGGCTCCATGTCCGGGCCCTCCATCGAGCAGGCGCGCGAGGCCCTGGCCATGGCCCTGACCCGGCTGAGCCCCCAGGACACCTTCGACGTCGTGGAGTTCGACAACGACGCCCACGCCCTGTTCGGCGAGGCGCGCCCGGCGGACGCCGCCAACATCCGCCAGGCCAGCCGCTTCGTGGGCGCGCTGCGCGCCGACGGCGGTACCAACATGCTCGCGGGGCTGAACCTCGCCCTGGACGGCGGCAGCGACGAGAGCCGCGTGCGCCAGGTGGTCTTCCTCACCGACGGCGCGGTGGGTAACGAGGACGAGCTCTTCCGCTTCATCAACGGCAACCTCGGGGACAGCCGCCTGTTCACCGTGGGCATCGGCTCGGCCCCCAACAGCTACTTCATGCGCAAGGCCGCCGAGTTCGGCCACGGCACCTTCACCCACATCGACTCGGTGGACCAGGTCCGCGAGCAGATGACCGAGCTGTTCGCCAAGCTCGAGAGCCCGGTGCTCACCGACATCTGGGTCAACTTCTCCGCCGACTGCAACGCCGAGGTCTGGCCGGACACGGTGCCCGACCTCTACCAGGGCGAGCCCGTCGTCGTCGCCGGTCGCGTGGACGACCCCGCCTGCCGCGCCGAGATCCTCGGCCGCTTCAAGGGCCAGCCCTGGTCCGTGGACGTGGGCCTCGACGGCGGCGTCTCCGGCGAGGGCATCGCCACGGTCTGGGCCCGCCACAAGATCGAGTCCCTGATGGATCTGTTCCACGAGGGCGCCAGGGAGGAGGAGGTCCGCGAGCAGGTCCTCGTCGTGGCGCTGGAGCACCAGCTCGTGAGCAAGTACACGTCGCTCGTGGCGGTGGACGTCACCCCCACGAGGCCCGCGGACGAGGCGCTCGACACCCGCGCCGTCGCCGTCAACCTCCCCGACGGCTGGAACTTCGACAAGGTCTTCGGTCCGATCAACCACGAGCACCGCAGCTGGTCCGCCGACGAGGCCGCCGTCCTCGACGCCCTCCCCACCGGCAGCGCCGACGCCGCCGACGACCTCGGCCGCGAGTACCTCGACGACTTGCCTTGCGGTGCTGCGTGCTCCGGCCGCAAGCTCGCCTTCGGCTTCGCCGCGCTCCTCGCCGGCGCCCTGGTCTGGATCGGCCGCCGGAGGATGACCCCGTGAAGCGTCTCCTGCGCTGGTTCCCCATCGTCCTGGTGGGGCTGGGTGTCTGGCAGCTCGGCGGAGGACTCTACATCCACGCCAAGGCCGCCTTTGCCCAGCACCTCATGGAGGGCGCCTGGGACCGCACCCTCGCCGGCGAGGAGCACGCCCGCCCCTGGCCCTGGGCCGACACCTGGCCCGTCGCCCGGCTCCAGGTCCCCCAGCGGGACATCGATCACATCGTGCTGGCCGGGGCCAGCGGCAGCTCACTCGCCTTCGGACCCGGGCACGTGGACGGCACCGCTGCCCCCGGCCAGCACGGCAACACCGTCGTCGGAGGTCATCGCGATACCCACTTCCGCTTCCTGGAGCACCTCGAGCCTGGAGACGAGGTGCGGGTGCAGGCGGGGGACGGGACCGTCACTACCTATCGCGTGGGGGGGAGCCGGATCGTCGAGCACGATCGGGCGGGGATCGAGCTGAGCACGGATACGCCGCATCTCACGCTGGTGACCTGCTATCCGTTCGGCGCTGTCGCGCCGGGGGGGCCGTTGAGGTACGTGGTGGAGGCGGAGGTGGTTCTTTGAGGGGGGAGGTGGAGGTGGACGTGGAAGTGGAGGGGGGAGCCTACTGGGCGGTGAAGGTGCCCATGGTCAGGCTGCAGGCCTCCTTGGCGGAATCGGCGGAGTACTTGAGGTCGCCGGAGGTGTAGTAGTAGGTCTTGGAGCCGACGCCGTCGTCGCAGGAGCCCACGGAGTCCGCGGTGGGGCACTTCTCGGTGCTCCACACGCCGCTGGTCAGCTCGCACATGCCCTTGTAGAAGTCCTCGCCGAGGAGCTCCATGGAGCCCTTGGTGTACTCGGTGCACTGGCTGAGGCTGCTGCTGTCGTTGCAGGTGGCGCCGTACTCGGTGGAGCCGGTCATGGAGGTGTCGGCGATCTCCTCGAAGAGCTCATCGAAGTCGGACGAGCTGCTTCCGCCGCCACAGCAGCAGGCGCCGATCAGAGCTGCCGTCAGCACCATCATCGCGGCGAAAATCATGGACTTGTGCATGTGTTCTCTCTCCTCTTTCGATTCGCTCTATGCTCCGGAACCCCTCCGGAAACCAGAGATACGTTGCCAATTTTCATGAAAAGCGGGAGCGATCATGGACGAAACTGATGGGGAATGGAAGGGGCTTTTACGGGTCGTCGGTGCCGGGTGGCGGTGAATCCGATTCGGTGACCAGGTCAGAAGCGGGGACGATGCGGTTGCGGCCGCGGCGTTTCGCCTCGTAGCAGGCGTCGTCGGCGCGGCGCAGGAGGCTCATGGGGGATTCGTCGCCCTCGTCGCGGCCGGCCACGCCGATGCTGACCGTGATGCGGATCTCCTCGTCGTCGTAGTAGATGGGCTCGGCCTCGACGGCGCGGCGGAGGCGCTCGCAGGCGACCAGGGCGCCGGACTCGGTGGTCTCCGGCATGATCAGCAGGAACTCCTCGCCGCCGTAGCGGCCCGGGATGTCGAGCTCTCGGCGGGTGCGGTCCTGGAGGATCTCGCCGACGACGCGGAGCACCTCGTCTCCCGCAGGATGACCGTGGGTGTCGTTGACGGCCTTGAAGTGGTCCAGGTCCAGCAGGGCCACGGCGATGGGGCGGCGGTAGCGCCGGAACCGGCGGACCTCCTGGCGCAGCCGCTGGAGGATCAGCCGCCGCACGTACAGCCCCGTCAGCTCGTCGGTGGAGGCGAGCTCGTACAGGCGCGCGCGGTTGATGGCGCCGGCGGCCTGGCCGGCCAGCATCTGGAGGTGGTCCTGGTCCGACTCGTCGAACTTGCGGTCCGTGCGCGGGTTGGTGACGTTGAGCACGCCGATGGCCTCGCCGTCGGCCACCAGGGGCACGCACAGCAGGGAGTCCACGTAGGAGTTCTCGGGGGCGTGGAAGCGCTCGTCGGAGCGCGTGTCGGCCACGAGCACGGGCTGGCGGGTCTGGTAGACGAGGCCTGCGATGCCCTCGCCGGGGGCGAAGGCGCGGCACTCGTGTCGGCCGCTGTTGATCGCCTCCTCGAGATCGGTGTCGGGGAGCCCCTTGACCAGGTGGATGCGCAGCATCTGGTCCTGGGGCTCGTACAGGGCCAGGGAGGCCTTCTGGGCGCTCACCGTCTCCATGGCTCCTTCGAGGATCAGCTCCAGGACGCTGCGCAGCTGATGCGCTGCCGAGAGGGCCCTCGAGACGTCCAGCAACAGCGCGAGGGTGTGGATCGATCGATCCAGGCGCCGCCGCTCGGCCGCCCGGCGGCGGTTCTGCAGGGCGTTGGCGAGGGCCATCTCCAGGTGGCGGGCGAACCAGCGCAGGTACAGGCGATCGGCGGCGCTGTACTCGAGGCCGTCGCCGCGCGCGCCGAGGGAGAGCAGACCCACGGTCCGCAGATCCAGGTGGAGGGGGATCCAGACGTGGGCGCGCAGGTGCGCGGCCATCTCCTCGGCGTCGGGGTGCACCGCCGCCGGGTCGTCGGGATCGATCACGGGATCCGGGTGGATGTCCATCCACGGGGGCCACGGGGCGGTCCAGGCGAGATCGTCCGAGTCGACCGTGGTCTCCTCGCGGGTGCCGTCGTCGAGGAGCACCAGCTCCCCGGTGCGGAAGAACAGCTCCGGCGGTGTCGTGCCCGCGCTCCCCACCACGAGGGCGGCGCTGGTGGGCTCGAAGCGCTCGTTGAGCACGAACCGGCAACGGTTCCACACGGCGTGGGGGAGGGTCTCCCGTATCAGGGGCAGCCCCTGGGTCGTGGCGTCGAGGAGTTCTGTGAAGCGATCGCGTGTGGTCAACGTCTGCGTCATGGTGTTCCTGAATGGAGGTCGTGGCTCAGGGGGCGTCCAGATCGAACATGGCGTCGGCCCAGCCCACGGCCTCGCGGTAGTAGCCTGGCAGCAGCGACTCGTCCAGCTTCAGTCGTCGAGTCAGCCGGCCCACGGTCAGCCAGTCCGCGTCGTGGTACGCGCGGGCCAGCTCGAGGTAAGCGGCCAGCGGCCCGGTGTTGTCCGTCAGCGCCAGGCGCAGCTCGCCCGCCAGCGGCAGATCCTCGAGCGCGGTGGCCATGGGGGCGTCGACGATGGCGTCGAGTACGGAGAACAGGCCCAGGGTGAACGCCTCGTCGGCCCGCTCCGGCGCCATCAGCTCGCAGAACCGCGCGCGCAGGATCGACAGCTTGAGCATCTCGTCCGGGCGGTTGTCGCCCAGCTGGGTCAGCAGGGCGATGGAGACGAAGCGCTGCACGTTGGCCGAGCCCAGGAGCATCACCGCCTGGGAGATCGAGCGGATCTCGCTGGGCAGCGAGAAGAACGCCGAGTTGATGTACCGCAGCAGCTTGTAGGAGAGGGCCAGGTCGGTGCGGATCAGCTTCTGGGCGCGGCCCAGATCGAACTCGGCCGAGCTCAGCTCCGCCATCAGCGCGAGCATGCTCATCGAACGGCCGCTGCGGGGGCTGATGCCCTTGACCATCTGCGGCCGGGCGAAGAAGAAACCCTGGAAGAGGGTGCATCCCGCCTCGCGGCAGAGCTCGAACTCCGCCTCGCTCTCGACACGCTTGGCGATGATCTGCACCGGGCGATCGCGCAGCGCGCTCCCGATCCGCTGGATGTCGGACGGGCTCAGCGCCTGCACGTCGACCTTGACATACTGCACCAGGTCCATCAGCCCGCCCAGGTCGCGCGTGCCGTCGTAGTCCTCCAGGGCGAGCAGGTAGCCCGCGTCCACGAGCTCGCGGCAGCGGTCCACCACCGCCGCCGATATCGACCTGTCCAGCAGCAGCTCCACGACGATGTCGTCCGCGGGCAGCAGCCTGGGCACCTCGCGCTCGATCAGGGTAGCGCTGAAGTTGATGTGGGCGCGCAGCTTGCCCGTGAGCTTGGGCTTGCCGATGAGCACGAAGCTGTGTCCCACGAGCTCGGCGGTGGCCTTGTCGCCGTCCACCGCCTGGAACACGTTGTCCAGGGAGGAGCGGAAGAGCAGCTCGTATCCGCACAGCTTGCGCGCGCTGTCGAGGATCGGCTGTCGGGCGACGAACACGTCCATGTGAGCGCTCCAACGGTCGTGGTGTCCACGACCGCCGTGGTCGGCCTTCCTGGCCCGCCCCGGTCGTCAGGGCTGCGACTGCACCTCCTTCCATTATAGAACGAAGCGGGTCCGCTTCCTAAGGGGGGAGTACAATGGGTCGCCGTGTCGGTGGACGGGAGGCAAGGTGTCGGGTCGATCGAGAGCCGGGTGGGTGGGTCTGATGGCGGTCGTCTGGATCGGGAGCGCCGGCAGCGCGGGCGCCTCCGAGTGGACGGCGGCGGAGCTGCTGTGCGCCGGTCGCAGCGAGCCCCTGCTGGTGGCGCACCGGGGGGTGAGCGCGCGCTTCCCCGAGAACACCCTCTCGGCATTCACCGCCGCCGTGTCCGACGGCGCGGCGATGCTCGAACTCGACGTGGGGCTGTCCCGCGACGGTCAGCTCGTGGTGCTGCACGACGAGACGCTGGATCGCACGACGGACGGGGAGGGATTCCTGCGCGACCACGACCTCGAGGCGCTGCGGCGGCTGGACGCGGGCGCGTGGTTCGATCCGCGGTTCGCCCGCGAGCCCCTGCCGACCCTGTCCGAGACCCTGGCGCGGGTGGGCCGCGACATCGCCGTCAACGTGGAGATCAAGCCCGAGGCCGTGGCGTCACGCGCCGAGGGTGGGATCGAGGACAAGGTGGTCGCCCTGGTCCGCGACGCTGGCCTGATCGACCGCGTCGTGGTGTCGTCGTTCGAGCCCACGGCCGTGGCCCGGGTCAAGCGGGCGGAGCCCGGCCTCTGCACCGCGGTGTTGTTCCACCACGAGATGGAGTTCGATCCCGCGGTGTTCGTGGAGCTCTTCCGCGCCGACGGACTGCACGTGAACCAGCGGCACCTGACGTCCGGCATGGTCGCGAGCCTGCACGGCGCGGGCCTGTACGTGGCCGCTTACACCGCCAACGAGGTCGAGGACCTGCAGCGGCTGGTGGAGCTGGGCGTCGATGGCATCTTCACCGACGACGTGGCCCGCGCGCGCAAGCTGCTCGGGTGGGAGGACAGGGGCGATGAGTAGACCCACGGTGACCACGCGAACCCGGGGACACGTCCTCGAGATCGGCCTGGATCGCGCGAGCAAGCTCAACTCGTTCAACCGCGCCATGCACCGGGAGCTCGCCGAGGCGTACACGGCGTACGAGGGGGACGACGAACTGTGGTGCGCCGTGCTCCACGCCCACGGGGACAACTTCACCGCCGGGCTCGACCTCGGCGAGGTGGGGCCGGCGGTCCGGGACGGGGCGAGCCTGTTCCCCGACGGGCTGGTGGATCCGCTGGATCTGCTCGATCCGCGGCGGACCAAGCCCGTGATCTGCGCGGTCCAGGGCTGGTGCCTGACCATCGGCATCGAGCTGCTGCTCGCCTGTGACATCCGCCTGGCCGCCGAGGGGACGCGGTTCGCGCAGATGGAGGTGCAGCGGGGGATCATGGCCTTCGGCGGCGCCACGATGCGGCTACCGCAGATCGCCGGCTGGGGCAACGCCATGCGGTGGCTGCTCACCGGAGGGCAGTTCGACGTGGCCGAGGCGCTGCGCATCGGCCTGATCCAGGAGGTGACGGAGCCCGGCCAGCAGCTCGAACGCGCCCGGGAGCTCGCCGACGAGATCTGCTCGAGGGCTCCCCTGGCGGTGCGCGCCACGCGGACGTCCGCGCGCCTCTCGGTGGAGGCCGGTTTCGAGGCGGCGAACAACAAGCTGCTCGAGCAGGTGAGAGAGCTGATGGACAGCGAGGACGCGGCAGAGGGGGCGAGGTCGTTCCTCGAGCGCCGGGAAGCGCGCTTCGAGGGCAAGTGAGGTGGTGATGGGCGATCCAGAGGTCCGGACCTACTCGGTGGACAACGGCGAGGGATGGCTCCTCGCATTGCGTCGCTACACGACGCCGTCCGCCGCGGACGAGCCGCGGCGCCCCGTGGTGATCCTCCCCGGCTACGGCATGAACAGCTTCATCTTCTGCTGGCACCCCGAGGGCCAGTCCATGGCCGAGTTCTTCGCCGCCCAGGGCTTCGAGTTCTGGACCGTGGACCTGCGGGCGCAGGGGGACTCGGTGCCCGACGGGGGGTCGTCCAGCTACCGCATGGAGGACGTGGGGATCACCGACCTGACCGTGGTGATCGACCACATCCTCGAGCACACCGACACGGGCCACGACCGTGTGGATCTCGTGGGCTGCTCCCTGGGCGCCACCTACGGGTTCATCCACGTGGCGCTGGTGCCGGACCATCGCGTCGCCTCCATGGTCGCCATCGGCGGGCCGCTGCGCTGGACCCGCGTCAACCCCGTGCTCCGGCTGGCCTTCTCCAGCCCCACCCTGGCGGGCATGCTGCCGTTCAAGGGCACCTCCCTGATGGCCGAGCTGGCGCTGCCCCTGGTCGCCGGTCACGCCCCGGGCCTGCTGTCCATCTACATGCGCGCCGAGAACGTCGATCTGCAGCGCGCTCCCGTGCTCGTGCGCACCGTGGAGGATCCCGTGCCCGCGGTGAACGCCCAGATCGCCCAGTGGATCATCGACAAGGACCTGTGGATCCGCGACGAGAACGTCACCGAGGCCATCGCGCGATTCACCGGCCCCTTCCTCTGCGCCTTCGGCAACGCCGACGGCATCGTGCCCCGCTCCACCGCCATGTCCGCATTCACCGCCGTGGGCTCCCGCCACCGCGAGGTGCTCGAGCTCGGCGACGACCACGTCAAGATGGCTCACGCGGACCCCTACGTGAGCCGCCACTCCCACGAGCAGCTCTTCCAGCCCATGGCAGATTGGTTGAGCAACCCCACCTCGTCGAGGTAGTATCCGGCACCCGGGGAGGCGCGCGAGGTGACGATGGAGTTCCGAGCCGGAATCGCCGCACTCCTCCTCGGAGTGATGGCCGGTTGTGCCCCCCAGGAACCCTGGGATCCTCCCCCACAGATGCTCCAGCAGCTGCGCGGCATCATCGGCGGCCAGCCCACCGAGGACTGGCCCGCTGTCGGCGCCTACGCCATCGACGGCGGGTACGGCGGGATGTGCACCGGCACCCTGGTCGCGCCCGACATCGTCCTGACCGCCGCCCACTGCGCCGAGGGTGCCGGCGACCGCGACTCGTTCATCCTCGCCGCCGACATCGAGAACGCCTACCTCAGCGATCTGCGCTCCGTGGACGAGGCCATGGTGCACCCCGGCTACGACGGCGACGCCTACCACACCCACGACATCGCCCTGTTGCGGCTCAGCCAGGAGCAGGACGACCTCGACTTCATCCCGGTCTACACCGGCGACATGGACGAGTCCTGGCACGGCACCTGGTTCCACTTCGTCGGCTACGGCTCCAACACCTACTACGGCGGTCCGGGATCCGGCCTCAAGCGCGAGACCGACGTCGAGGTCTACGAGGTCTACTCCCACGAGGTCGCCACCTACACCGAGGGCACCAACACCTGCAGCGGCGACTCCGGCGGCCCCGCCTTCGTCGACATCGACGGCCGCTGGTACGTCGCCGCCGTCGTCTCCGCCGGCTTCGCCCTCGAGCAGGGCCAGGACTCCTGCTCCGGCGGCGGCTGGAACATGCGCACCGACGCCGAGATCGGCTTCCTCGACGACCATTACGATCCCTACCAGGAGCCCGGGCACTGGTACCAGCCCGGCGAGTCCTCCGACGACGACGACGACAGCCAGGGCGACGACGACGACGCCTCCGAGGGCGACGACGACGACGAGCAACCGGACCCCGGATCGGGCTACTTCGACGACGACGACGACGACGGCTCCGGCGGTTGCGCCTGCACCAGCGCCCCTCGAACGTCCAGCGCCCTGACCGCATCGCTGCTGCTCGCCCTGCTCCTCGGTCGCCGCCGATGATCCGCCGCGCCTGGCCCTGCTGGCTCCTCGCCCTGACGCTCTGCGCCTGCACCACCGATCCCGCGGCCGACGACGACGACACCTCCACCACCGACGACGACGACGCGGCCGAGCCCCTGCTGTTGAGCATGCCCCTGCTCGAACCCGATCGCTTCTCCAAGCCCGTCATGGGCTTCGATCACGATCCCGTCGATCAGGAGGGCGCCTACCAGCTCGTCTGCTCCGACTACCTCGGCCGCCCCTTCCCCCACTGCTACGACGGCCACGACGGCTCCGACTTCCTCCTCGAGGGCGGCTTCGACGCCATGGACGCCGACTCCGCCACCATCATCGCCGCCGCCCCCGGCGTCGTCGTCCGCACCGAGGACGGCCACTACGACCACTGCCACGGCGACATCACCACCCTCGAGGTCAACTGCGACGGCCACGAGATGATCGGCAACTCCGTCACCCTCCAGCACGACAACGGCTGGCACACCCTCTACTGGCACATGATGACCGACACCGTCGCCGTCGAGGTGGGGGACCAGGTCGAGATGGGGGACGTGCTGGGGATCGTCGGATCTTCGGGGATGAGCAGTCAGCCGCACCTGCACTTCGAGTTGCAGGAACCGGATGGGAATTCGGTGGACCCCTACGCGGGTGAGCTGTCACAGGAAATCAGCTACTGGTGTGAGCAGGGCCACGAGGATGGATTTCCGGGGGGGTGTGATTGAAACTACCCGGTCACCGACCACTTCCTGCCTCCACTTCCCCTTCCTGCCTCCACTTCCCCTTCACCTCCACCTCCACCTTCCCCTTCCCCCCTCCTCGTTCCCACGGTCCACCGTGGGAACGAAACTTCCTCGGCGCTTTGCGCCGGTTCCCTTTCCCTTCCTACCTCCACCTCAACCTCCACCTCCGCCTCTACTTCCACCTCCACCGTCGCGCCGGTCCGCTACTGGAGGGTGGTGGAGGAGGGGCCTGGTGCGCGGATCGGATCTCCTTGGGGGCGGTGCCTGGTCAAGTCTGGTCTTGCGTCTTTCCAGGGGAGCGGTGGGTCGCAATCCGTGCCTGCCACGAGCTGCATCGGCGCCAGCAAGGGAGTAGGCAGGGAAAAGACGACAAGAACCAGACAATTGACCAGCGTTGACGCCCGCGCGGAGCTTGGAATGCCCCGCGAACAGGCCAACAGGCTTCCCCTCGTACCGGTCCGCCAATCAACCGGGCCCCGCGAGCCCGGAGGGCTCGCCGGCCCCAAACGGTCCGGGGTCAACGTCTGGTCTTACGGCCTTTACGCCCGGCCAACGCCCTTGGTGGTCCCGTCGTTCTTCCGTCGCGGGGACGGAGTCCCTACCCCCCACGCGATCCGAAAAGGTCCAAGACCAGACTTGACCCAGCTCGTCGACGCGAAGCGAAGCCAATCGTCACCACCGCACCAAGGTGCCCCGGAAGCCGACACGTCGGCTTCCGGGGCGCCAGGTAGCCCTCTCTTCCCGCCCGCCGCGGGCAGGGGGATAGGCCTGGCGCTGTCCTAGAAGGCCCCCTGGCGGAGAGTCGCGTCGATCCCCACCTCGAAGTGGACCGCCTCACCGGCCTCCACCACCACCTCGTCGAACCTCACCACCTCTTCGCCGCCCGGAAGCACCACGAATTCCCCGGCGTCGGCGCCGCCCACCTGGCTCCAACCGGCGAACTCGGCGCCCGTCGGAACGGGCACCTCCATCTGTAGCGTGAAACTCCCTGCCGCCGTCGATTCGAGCGTAACGCTCACCGCCTCCGGCCCGCGTACCACGCTCAGATCCCCTTCGCATCCGCCTGCCATGAGCTGGCGCGCGTCCAGGGCGCTCAACCCATCGGGCAAGTGTGGCCGCAGAACCACAGCCTCCCGACCCTCCACGAACATCGGCCCGATCAGATACACCAGGAATGCGTCCAGGTTGATCCCCCCCTCCCAGGGCCGATGCCGTGCGGTGTAGTCGCCCAACCCGCCGAGCGGATCGTACAGCGGCGCGAGCGGGGAGAAGTCGTCGTAGACCTGGTACTCCGTGTACTGGCCGCCCTCGTCGGCGTAGAGATGCAAGGCGTCGAACGCGTCCTCCGCTTCTGGATCGCCGACGAGCGCGAGGTTGTACAAGAAATAGCCGGGGACCATGCCGGTGCAGATGCCGTCCTCGACCTCGAAGCCCATGAACTCGTGGTACTCGGGATCGAGGGGGGTCTGGACCGTGCCGTCGCCCCTGCCGGCGGCCTCGCGCAGACCGGCGAGGTTGGAGAGCGCGAGGGGATCGTCGGGGGTGAGGGCGCCGGTCCACAGGGGCTTGAGGTTGACGTCCTCGTAGGGGCGGGTCTCGGGGGAGGGGCCGTCGTACCAGATGAATGGGGCGTAGTGGCCGTCGTCGAGCCAGAAGTGCTGGTCCATGGCGGAGCGGGCCCGGGCGCCGAGCTCGTTGAAGGTCTCGGCGTCGTCGTCTTCACCGATCTCCGACGCAGCGACGGCCAACCAGTCGGCGGCGGCGGCCATGAGGAAGGAGGAGTTGGCCGACCAGGCGGTCTCCTCGTACAGGGTGTTGAGGTCGTGGCCCAGCGCGGCGCTCATGGCGACGCGGTAGGTCTCGTCGCCAGAGTGGGGTTGCAGCCCCTCGTCGTCGATGGTCTGCGCGAGGACGGCGCGTCTGAGATAGGGCCAGCGTTCCTGGACGACGTCCATGTCTCCGGTGAAGGCGGCGAACTCGCGGTACATCAGGGGGACGTAGGACGGTCCCTCGGCAGCCAGCCTGCCCGACCAGGACCCGAGGGAGTCCCAGTCGGGGGGCTCGACGAGGTCGTCGGGGGTCAGCCCGGAGGCGCACTGGTTGGAGTAGTCGCCCTCCACGGAGGCGCAGAGGTAGAGGTAGTCGAGGGCCTGGCGCGCCTCGTCGTGGAGGCCGGCGCGGAGGAAGAAGCGGGTGGGGCCGATGGTGTCGCGGAGCCACACGCCGGTGTAGCGGGACATGGGGCAGACGGCGCCGGCGGCGGACTGCTGGACGCGGATGCCCACGCGCATGCCGTCGTAGAGATCGACGACGCGCTCGTCGGCGACGTCGATCTGGACGCCGCGGCCGCTGAAGGCGTCCCACTGCGCCAGGGTCTGGTCGAGCCAGCTGTCGGCGTCGGCGGTGGCCAGGGTGCCGGCGATGGCGCCGAGCTCGTCGAGGGACTCGCCGGTGGCCACGACGAGCACTGCCATCGCGCTCTGTTCGGGGCCCACGTCACCGAGCTCGATGACGTGGCCGGTCGCGTCCTGTTTCAGATCGCAGCCCCAGGGAAGGTAGGCGCGGTATCGGCCGTCGGTGGGGAGGGTCTCCACCGCCATGCCGTCGAGGTCCTCGGGTTCGGCCGAGGGGTGCAGACGCACGGCGAGCGCCGCCGTGCCGGCCCCGATCCCGGTCGCGAGGAGGACGCGCACGACCGCGGGGGGCACGTCGAGGGGGTCCGTGCCGTCCGGCAACGGGGCGAAGTCGACGGTGTACAGGGAGTGCTCGGCCGTGTCGGCGCGGGTGACGATGACCGCGGTGCCGCGCACGCGGGCGATCCACTCCTCGACGAAGGGGGCCTCGACGCCGTCCGCCTCGAGCACGGTGGCCACGTCGGCGAAGAAGTAGTCCTCCTTCTCGTACCGCGGCCCCACCATGGAGTGCAGCGTGTTGAGGGGATCGGTGAGCCCGAGCAGGGAGAACACCCGGCCGTTGCCCACAGCGTGGGAGCCGCGGTGTTGCGGGGGCGGGCGATCCTCCACGGGACCGGACACGTGGGTGGCGTACAGGGAGAGGTCACCCAGGCCGGGGTGGTCGTCGAAGAAGGGGTGGTCCAGGGCCGGCCGGACGTCCTCGCCGGGCCAGGGCTCGTGGACGACCTCGGGATCGGGATCGGGGCTCACGTCCACGGGATCGTCCTGGCAGGCCATCAGCGTCGCGGAGACGGCGAGCAGCGCGAGGAGAGGGGAGGGGAGGCGCACGGCGGAGCTCGTCAGTAGCACAGGGTCTCGTAGTACGAGTACTCGTTGTTGGTCTCGTCGCATTCCTCGACTGCCTCGGCGCCGAAGCCGTTGTCGTCGACGCGGATGATGAAGCCGCCACCCCACTGGTCGGGGTGGAGCACGAAGATGTTGCCGTAGACGGACTCTCCGGGGGGCAGGGGCCAGTGGAAGTGGGTGTCGATGAGGGTCTCGCCACCCTGGTCGACGGTGAACAGGCTGACGGGCACGGGGGCGTTGACCTGGGAGCCGCCCTGGTTGGCGATGTTGTAGCTGATCTTGACGGGGCCGTCGGTGCAGGACGCCACACAGTACTCGCCGAAGACCGGGATCAGATCGGGCACGCCGGGGTTGTCCATCACGGGGCGGGCGCGGAACACGTTGTGGACGGACCACGAGGTGGGGGTGGGGCCGGGCACGGAGCCGTCGGGGTCGAGGTTGGTCACGGCGAAGTCGTGGGTGCCCCAGGTGGGGCCGGACTTGGCCCAGCCGCCGCCGTTGTGACCGAACACGGCGATGCCGTTGAAGGTCCCCATGTTGGAGGCGACGACGATCTCGGCGGAGCCGTCGTTGTCCACGTCCGCGGTGACCGGGTACTCCCACAGGGTGCCCGAGTCGTGGGTGCCGTCGACGAAGCGGATGGTGCCGGAGGCGCCGTCGAAGATGCGGAACACCTCCTCGTCGGCGTAGAGCACCTCGTAGACGCCGTCGCCGTCCACGTCGTAGCCGGAGCAGCCGGCGAGGCCGGAGCTGTCGCTGATGGGCGAGGACCACAGGGGGGTGCCGGTGACCTCCCACACGGAGATGGCCGAGTTCGCGGCGATGGCGATCTCCACCTCTCCGTCGCCGTCGAAGTCGGCCACGGCCGGGGGCCCCGGGTTGCTGCCGGGGATGGCCAGCGTGTTGATCTGGGAGCCGTCGTGGTCGTGGATCACCAGCGCCGAGCCGGTGACGAACAGCACCTCGCCGCCGCTGTCGCCGTCGATGTCCGCCACGGCGGCGAAGTTGCCGCTGCCGTGGCTCGCGGTGCTCCACTCCACGGCGCCGGTGTGGGCGAACACCTTCTCGCCGACGATGATCTCGGACGTGCCGTCCACGTCGAGGTCCGCGATCACCGGCGTGCGCCACGACGTGGTCACGCCGTTGAGCATGGAGATGGTCGCGCCGTTGGCCCCCTCCACCAGCGCGATGTCCATGACGATCTCCACGTCCCCGTCACCCTCGAGGTCGGCCACGGCGGGCTGGGGATACATGGACCAGGAGAAGGGCTGGGACACCCACTCGGGCGTCCCCGTGCCGTCCACGGCGGCCACGCGGTGGTCCGAGGTGGAGGCCACGATTTCGGGGACCCCGTCCACGTCCACGTCCGCGATGGAGACGCCCGCCTGCCCGTCGTACCCGGGGATGTCGAAGATCACGCCCGACCCGTCGCCGTGCAGGGCCACGAGGCGGTTGTCGCCCCAAACGGTGAAGGCGATGTCGGGCATGTCGAGCTCGTCCACCGTGCCGTCGCCGTTGTCGTCGGTGAGGTTGCCCACGGCGGGCATCACGATCACCCCCTGGCCGCCGGAGTCCCAGGTCCACTCCACGGCCACGTTCCACGGGTCGTTGACCACCACCACGCCGCTGCCTTCGCACTCCTCGAGGATCGGGATCGTCTCCTCGGGCGGGTAGAACACGTCGCAGTCGTCGTCGACGCAGTCGGCGATGCCGTCGTGGTCGGCGTCCATGTAGCCCTCGTCCACCTGGCCGTCGCCGTCGTTGTCGATGCCGTCGCACTCCTCGTCGGGGCCCGCGGAGT
Organism: uncultured Rickettsiales bacterium; assembly: GCA_964425605.1. Classification (GTDB taxonomy): domain Bacteria; phylum Myxococcota_A; class UBA796; order UBA9615; family CAYRNR01; genus CAYRNR01. The sequence goes on from CAYRNR010000018.1 coordinate 66,531, forward strand.
CGTCGTCGTCCCCGACCGTGTCGTCGTCGTCGTCGTCGGCCGGCGGCGTGGGATTCTCCACGTCGGCCAGATCGTACTCGGTGCAGGACGACATCAAGCTGATCGCGAACAGGATCACGAGCACGCGCATGGACACCTCGCTGACGGGATTACCCGTTGCCCATGATAGTGTGTCCGCGAAAGGTGGGTCACCGATGAAATCCCGGTTCATCGTCAGCGTCACCGTGGGCTCGGCGCTGCTGGTCGCAGCCCTGGGCTGCAGCACCGACTACGACATCGCCGGAGCGCCCGATCCCCACGACCTCGTGGAGTGCGACTTCGAGGTGGTCGGGGACGAGGCCAGCCCCTGGGAGCTGTACACCTGCAACCCGTTCTTTCCCCCGCCGCTGGACGACGGCTGGGACTCGCCGGGCATCGGCGGCTACGACATCCTGGTGATCGACGTGCTGGGCACGCCCCTGTTCCAGATGTGGTACGGCGGCGGCGACACCGAGCTCGAGATGAACCCCACGACGGCCATCGACGCCATCGGCTACGCGGTGTCCACCAACGGGGTCGACTGGGAGCGCTACGAGGGCAACCCGCTGCTCACGACCGCGGACGCCGGGATGCAGTGCGACAAGATCTACAACCCCACCGTGTCCTTCGACGGCAACACGGGCATCTACCACATGTGGTTCGCCGCGGACGTGACCAACCTCGGCACGCAGATCGGCCACGCCACGTCGGCGGACGGCCTCGAGTGGGTGGCCGATCCCCACAACCCGGTCATCGGCACGGACGAGATGGCGGGCACCGACTTCAGCGCCTTCACCCCCGGCGACGTGATCGTCGACTCCGGCGGCGTGATGCACATGTTCTACGGCGGGCTGTATCAGGTGGGGCAGCAGATCCAGTACGCCGTGGGCCACGCCACGAGCACCGACGGGAGCCAGTGGGACCTGCACGACGGCCAGCCCATCCTCCAGGGAGCGCCGGGCCAGTGGGACTCCAAGGTGGTGGCGTTCCCCGACGTGTTCTTCCACGACACCACGTACTACCTCTTCTACGCGGGGTCCTCCACAGTGGCCAACCAGGGCAACTTCTACTACGTGGACGACGCCCAGCTGGGGTACGCGACCAGCACCGACGCGGTGCACTGGGAGCGGCAGACGCCGGACGAGCCGCTGCCGCTGAAGTACGTCAACCCCGGCTATCCGCGGGTGTACTTCGTGCACGACCGGCTGCACATCTGGTTCACGGACCGCTGGACGACGACCATGCCCGACGACAGCGAACGGGAGCTGGCGTGGCTCAACTACGGAATCATCGACTGGTGAGGAGGTACACGATGCGACTCCTGCTGATCCTCGTCCTCGTCTCCTCGCCCGCGGTCCTCGCCTCGTGCGAAGGCGGTGGTCCCTACGCGGACGCGTGCGCCGATCTCTGTAGCACGCTTGCCCTCGACTGCGAGCTGCCCGGGTACCAGGGGAGCGGGTCCTGCGCGGCGAACTGCGAGGTGGAGCTGGAGGCGGAAGCCGACGGCGACGCCCTGTTGCAGTGTTACCAGGACGCGGGGTGCTCGACCGTGGAGCTGATCGAATGCAAGCGGCTCAGCGAGATGGGCCGGCTCTGACCGCTACTCGGTGACCGAGCCCAGGGAGACCGCCGGGAACAGCAGCTCGCGGGCCGGGGCGCCCGGGGGCGTCCACTCGCGCGTGGCGTCCATGGCCCCGACGATGGTGTCGTAGTCCACCACGTCCTCGGGGATGAGCACGACGCGGGTCTCGTCGGGGTGGGCGGCCTTGACCTGCACCATCAGATCGGTGAGCTCGGCGAAGGGGTAGGCGCCGTCTGCCTCGCGCGCCAGCACGCGACCCTGCACCTCGGCCTCGGGCTCAGAGGCCAGCACGTCGCTGTTGCCGCGGACGACGAATCCCTGGTCGGTGATCGCCACCATCATCCGCACGTTCTCGGTGTCGAGCTCGCTGGAGGGGATCGGCGAGATCGCCGGCAGGGTCGAGTCCACCACGGCCAGGTTCACGAAGGTGACCGACAGCAGGAGGAAGGGGATGAGGATGGTGACCAGGTTCATGATCGGGACCAGGTCCGGGGCTCCGGCCTTGATCTGTCGGCTCTCGTCCTTGCGTGCGCGCGCTGCGGTCATGGGGTCCTCCAGGATCGTTGTTCATACATACAAGTATGATGTTGACACTTGAAGGTATGACTCCATTCCCTTCCGCCCCCCAGGATTTGCTTTCCCCGCAGCCTCGCTTTAGATCTCCAGCAAAGGAACGGGCTCACATGTTTCGTCTCGCGCTCCCCGCGCTCGCCGCGCTCGTCATCTCCGCTGGCGCCCACGCCCTGCCCGAAGGCTCCCGGCACCTGCGGCTGGCCACCACCACGTCCGTGGAGAACTCCGGGCTGCTCGAGCACCTGCTCCCTCGCTTCGAGGAGCTGTGCGCCTGCCAGGTGGACGTCATCCCGGTGGGGACGGGCCAGGCGCTGAAGCTGGGAGCTGGCGGTGACGCGGACCTGGTGATCGTCCACGCCCCGGACCTCGAGGCCGAGTTCGTGAAGCTGGGCCACGGGGTGGATCGCCGCACGTTCATGGCCAACGACTTCGTGCTGGTGGGGCCCGCCGCCGATCCCGTGGGGCTCCGCGGCTCCGAGGACGTGGCCGCCTCCCTGGCTCGCATCGCCGAGGCCCAGGCGCGATTCGTCTCGCGGGGCGACCAGTCCGGGACGCACTACCGTGAGGTCCAGACGTGGGCCCGGGCCGGCGTCGAGCCCGCTGGCGACTGGTACCTGGAGGCGGGCCAGGGCATGGGCGCGGTCCTGACCATGGCCGCAAACCTGCCCGCGTACACGCTGACCGACCGGGGTACGTTCCTGGCGCGCACCGACAAGCTGGACCTCGAGATCCTGGCGTCCGACGATCCGCGGATGCTCAACCCCTACTCGGTGATCCCGGTCAATCCGCAGCGCCACGAATGGGTCGACCACGAGGGGGCGCAGGCCCTGTCCGACTGGCTGTGCAGCGAAGAGGGGCAGCGGCTCATCGGCGAGTACCGGGTGGGCGGCGAGACCCTGTTCCGCCCGACGGCCCCCTGAACCACCATGCAGTACCTCGCCGACGCCGTGGTCGAGGCGCTGCGGATGATCGCGTCAGCAGATCCACACGTGGTGGCCGCCACCTGGGCTTCCCTGCGGTTCTCGGTGGCATCGACGATCCTGGCCTCGCTCATCGGCATCCCCATCGGGGCCTTCCTGGCCCTGGGTGAGTTCCGGCTGCGCCGGCTCGTCGTGGCGGTCCTGGACACCCTGCTCGCCCTGCCCACGGTGGTCGTGGGCCTGTTCGTGTACGCGTTGTTGTGCCGGCAGGGGCCGGCAGGCGAGCTGGGCCTGCTGTTCACGCCGTACGCGATCGTCATCGGGCAGACCGTGCTGATCGTGCCGGTGGTGGCCGCGCTGTCCCGCAGCGCGGTGGCCGCGGTGCCCCGCGTGTACGCGTCCACGGCCCGGACCCTGGGCGCGGGACGGGCGAGCCTGTGGTGGGTGGTGCTGCGCGAGGCCCGGCCCGGCGTCCTCGCCGCCTGCGTCACGGCCTTCGGTCGCGTCATCGGCGAGGTGGGGGTGTCCATGATGCTCGGCGGCAACATCGCCGGGTACACGCGGACCATCACCACGGTCATCGCCCTGGAGACGCGCAAGGGCGAGTTCGCCCTGGCGCTGGCGCTGGGCATCATCCTGCTCGTGCTCGCCTTCGCGGTGAACCTGGCGGTGAGGCTCCTCGGGGGGAGGGAGTCATGACCGCGTACACCCTGAGGTCGGTGATCCACCGCTACGAGGGGCGCACGGCCCTGGACCTGCCCGATCTGGTCGTGGAGCGGTCCCGGGCGCTCGCGCTGCTCGGCCCCAACGGATCGGGCAAGAGCACGCTGTTGCGCATCCTGGCCCTGCTCCAGGCGCCCACCGAGGGGGAGATCACCCTGCTGGACCAGCCCGTCCCGCGCGGCGCGGGCGGCTCGAACGGCCGGGCAGAGGCCCAGCTGAGGCGCCACGTCACGCTGATTCACCAGGAGCCGGTCCTGTTCTCCACCAGCGTCCAGGCGAACGTGACGTTCGGCCTGAAGGTCCGCGGCGTGCCGAGGGACGACATCCAGGCGCGCCTGTCCGAGACCCTGGCCGAGGTCGGGCTCGCGGGCTTCGAGGGGCGCCACGCGCGCGCGCTGTCCGGCGGGGAGACCCAGCGGGTCGTGCTCGCCCGCGCCCTGGCCCTGGACACACCGATCCTGCTGCTGGACGAGCCCACCACCTACCTGGACGCGGCGTTCCGGCCGGAGTTCGAGGGGGTGCTCGCGCGGCTGCGCGACGCGGGGACCACGCTGATCCTGGCCACCCACGACGAGGACCTCGCCCGGGCGGTCGCCCACGACGTGATCACCCTGTCCAGGGGGCGGATCGAGGACCGGACCGTGCTGCGGAGTTGACTCAGAGATCCTCGAACGCGACCGTCCGGTACAGGATCTCACCCGCCTCCTGGCCGGGCTGGACCCGCATCCAGACCACGTGGGCCGCCCCATCCTGAGCCACGCTCACGGCCGGCTGCCACTCGTCCAGGGTCGCGTCCTCGGAGACCTGCCGCGGGGCCTCCCACGTGCCCGCCGCTGCGTCCCCGATGGCGTAGACCACCTGGCCGATCCCCCCGACCAGCTGGTGCCAGGCGGCGTGGAGCCCCAGGTCGTCGTCCGTGGTCAGGCTCGACCAGGTCCACTCGCTGGGACCCGTCGAGATCACGTGTTCGCCGCCCCACGTCCCGGCCGAGAGCCGCCGGTACTTGACCTCGCAGTCTCCGAAGCGGTCGGTGTACAGGGCGTGCACGTCCCCGGCGGAGTCCGCCGCGATCTGAGGCCAGGAGTGGTAGGTGTCCGCGAGCTGGAACGGCGCCGTGAACGCGCCCGCGGTCCAGTGGGTGTGGTTGGGCAGGCAGTTGGCGTAGCTGGCGTCGTCCTGCTCGTAGATGACGTGGGGGTCGGTCCCGACCACGGTGATGTCGGGGTAGCGGGAGTCCCACTGCGACGTGGTCACCTGCGCGACGGGATCGCTCCATTGCCCGGCCGTGGACCGGCGATGGAAGACCTGGGTGTAGTCCTGGTCGTGCCAGATCACGTGGGGCTCGTAGTGCTCGTCCACGGCGACGTTGGGGTAGCGGCCGCCCTCGGGGCCGGCGAGTCCCTCGGGCGTGGACCACGACGACAGCGCGCACGTGGGCTCGTCGCCCATGACCGCGTAGAGGATGTCGTTGCCGGCCCCCTGGGTCACCACGAGGTGGACGCGGCCCTGGCGGTCCGCCTGCAACCGGGTGGACTTGGTGTACGTCGTCCCCACGTCGAGGGAGTGGACCGCGGTCCAGCCGTGGGCGTCCTTGCACACGTACTGGACGCCCTCGTGGCACCACGCGACGACCACCTTGTCCGCGGCCGCAGCCACGGTCGGGAACGATCCCTCCGGACCGAGCACCTCCACCGGGCACGGATCGCACGCTCCCCCGCAGTCCACGTCGGTCTCACCGCAGTCGCGCAGGCCGTTGGCGCAGTGGTCCTCGCAGTCAGCCGTGTCGTCGTCGTCGCCGGGGGTGGCGTCGTCGTCGTCCCCTGTCGCGTCGTCGTCCCCTTCCCCGCCCGTGTCGTCGTCGTCCCCTTCCCCGCCCGTGTCGTCGTCCCACTCCTCGCCGCCGCACCCGGCGAGGAGCAGCGGAGACATCACGGCCAGGATCAGCAGTACTCGGTGGACCACGGCACCCTCCCTTCCCTCGGGCGGAGCGTATCAACGATGGGAATCTGCGGCGAGGTTTCGCTGTTATAGTGCGCCGAGCGGGAGGTGATCGTGAGGTTCATCCAAATCATCGGGGTGCTGGCGCTGCTGCTCCCGGGCTGTCACCCGGAGCACATCGGGCCTCAGGGGGGCCTGGGCAACCAGTCGCTGGACGACGACGACGCGGGTGGACCGGACGACGACGATCACGCGGGGGACGACGACGCGGTGGGCGACGACGACGCGGCGGGCGACGACGACGCCGAGGACGGCCCCGTGGTCATCCTCTACCCCCAGCCGGGGGACCAGGCGCCCGACCCCGTGCACTTCGACTTCGAGGTCAACAGCGCTGACGTGACCACGGTGGAGTTCTACTGCGAGGGCTGGCCGCTCCAGGACGCGCCCATCGAGGTGGGCGTGGGCATCCACACCCACGTCTACGACTTCAGCGGCGTGAACTTCGAGCGCGACGTGGAGCTGCTGGGCTACGACGCCCAGGGCGACGAGGTGGGCTCCGACCAGGTCAGCTTCGTGCCGGCCGACGGTCAGCTCGCCGACCAGCCCGGGTTCAACCAGTACGTGGTCGACGCCATCAACGACGGGGCGTCCTACCCCAAGGACGGCACCTACCCCTACTGCTGGTCGTACTACGGCGACGAGTGCGGCGACATGTGGGGCCAGATCTGGGGCGGCTGGTACACCGGCGAGCAGGTGTTCGAGGGTGGCCTCGACTGCTTCTGCTCGGGTCACACCATCGAGGTCTTCCTCGACGCGTACGAGCGCTGGCAGGCCGACAACGGGGCGCCGTCGTCCCAGCTGTACGGCGATCTGACCCTCGACGACGTGGACGTGGGCGCCTTCTACCAGTTCTGGCAGGGCTTCGGCGTGACCTACTACGCCAGCGCCGCAGACGCATTCGAGTACGCGGGAATCGGCGAGAACGTCTACGAGGAGGACTGGGACGACGTGATCACCGGCGACTTCGTCAACCTGTCCCGCGACACCGGCACCGGCCACTCCGTGATCTTCGTCGACTGGGTCTGGGACGGCATGCACCGCGCGGGCCTGCGCTACTACGGCTGCAACGGCTCCGGGGACTCTCACCCCGATCCCGACGATCCCAACAACTCCGGCGGCGTCTCCGGCCCGTCCTTCGTCACCGAGTACTTCACCGGCTTCGGCGGCCACGTGCTGACCCAGTGGCTGTTCATCGGCCACCCCTACGATCCCGCGACCCTGTGAGGCGACGACTGCGGGCGCCATTTCCTGCGACAGGGCTCCTCCTCGCGACGGCGGTCCTCGCGGCGGGGTGTCCGTCGGAATCCGGAGACGACGACGCGAGCGTAGCCGACGACGACGTCGCGGGCGATGACGACACGGCGGCCGATCCCTGTTCAGATTACGTCGGGCTGGTGACCCCGGAGGAGGTCGCCGCGACACCTCGCGACGAGCGTGACGCCGAGGCGATCGCCCTTTGTCTCACGGGCGGCCTGATCGCCCGGCAAGACGTCTACGACCGCGTCATGGCGGATATCGATGCCATCTACGCGGGCGACGACTCGGTCGTCGGCATGGAGGTGTACCACCACTACAGCGGCGAGTTGATGGACTTCGGGGTCGACGACGAGACATTCGCGCAGATGAAGGCCGGGGAGTACACCGCCTGGGACTGCGCCAACGCGTACTACGGCGTCGAGCGGGTGACGTATCTGGAGACCCTCACGTTCGGCACGATCGAGTTCAAGGGCTACTACAACCTGGGCCTGCTGGGGGAGGAGTACCGCGCGCTGCCCGGGATCGTATCGACCGGCCCACGGACGGACTACTCCGACGGGCCTCGTATCCGCGGCGTCATCGACGGCTCGACCTACCACTACGTCTTCGACAACCGCTGGGGCGACTGCATCGACGGCTGTTACTACGGTGAGGGGCGCTACTACATCTCCTCGGCCCCTGGGACCTTCGAGCTGATCGATGCCTTCGAGTGGGGATACGAGCCCTACACCCCTCCGCCCGACTGGTTCGAGACTCACAACGTCTGCCTCTACGACTACTGATCCACATCGAATCTCCCCACGCGCGCCCCCCTTGCTATCATGGTCCCCACAGGGGACCAGGAGGCGGGCTTGGCACGGTTCACGATTCACCTTCTCGTCGTCGCGGCGTTGACGCTGCCCGGATGGGCGCGGGCCACGCTGCCGGTGGAGCAGGCGCTGGCGCGCAAGCCGGTGCTGTCGGTCGCGCTGGACACGGACGGGCGGATGGATCGACTCGCCACCGAGCTGGGCCTGGACGGCGCCGAGATCGAACAGCTGTGGGCCATCGCGACGCGGGAGCGGCTGTTCGACCGGGACCTGCACCAGGAGGGCCCGGAGCCTGCCGAGTGGAACCTCCGGGTGGCCACGACCGCTGCGCAGAGCGAGTCGGACCTGCGCAGCCTGATGGGCCGCCGCTACACACCGTTCCTCGACCTGCTCCAGGAGATGTTCGACTTCGACTCGGAGCGGTTCGCGCCGCCGCCGTTCGGCCCCGAAGGGCAGCGGACCTGCTTGCAGTACACGGTGTACGGCACCCAGTACGTGGCCAACACCTCGTACGAGGTGGCCGTGCCGGACCAGTACGTCAAGTTCACCAACCTCGGGTGGGGGACCTACTCGGGGTACACGGACACCAACGCCGAGGTGTACCTGGAGCTGGACGGCATCGCCAACACCGTGTGGGTGGGCGACGTGGGGCCGTGGAACATCGACGACAACTACTGGAACCCGGTGTCCGGGCCGCGGCCGCGCCGGATGTTCACGGACCTCGCGCAGGGATACCCCGAGTCGGAGGCGGCCTACTACGACGGGTACAACGGCGGCGTGGATCAGTACGGCCGGACCGTGACCAACCCCGCGGCCCTGGACCAGTCCCTGGACGTGGCCACGGCCATGGGCCTGGCGTACCTCGCCAACGACTGGATCGACGTGACCTACCTCTGGGAGTGCACCGAGGACCCGGATCTCGACGGGGACGGCTACACCGAGGCCGAGGGGGACTGTGACGACAACCACGACGACGTGTACCCGGGCGCCCCGGAGGTCGCGGATCACGTGGACAACGACTGCGACGGCACCGTGGACGAGGGGACCGACTACTACGACGACGACGGGGACGGCTACACCGAGGCCGACGGCGACTGCGACGATTCCGACGCCCACGTCCACCCGGGCGCCACCGAGGTGAACAACGGCATCGACGACGACTGCGACGGGCACGTGGACTCGCCGCCGGGTGACGACGACGACCACGTGGGGGACGACGACGATCACGTGGGCGACGACGACGACACGGTGGATCCGTACGTCGACCAGGACGGCGACGGCTACAGCCCCTCCCAGGGCGACTGCGACGACAGCGATCCCCTCGTGCACCCCGGCGCTCGCGAACGCAACAACGGCGTGGACGACAACTGTGACGGGATCGCCGATGGCGACCTCGGCGCGGCCTCCAACGAGGGATTCGGCTGCGCGTGCGACGCCCGCGGGCGAACGCGCGCCTTGCCATGGCTCCTGCTCACGGTCATGTTCTGTGTGGTCCGGCGCCTCCAGCGCCGTTGACGGAGAGGAACGAGATGAAGCTTCGCTGGATCCTGGCCCTGGTGGCCTGCACCGCCCTGTTCGTGTCCGGATGCGACCAAGACGGCGACGACGACGACTCCCACCCGGGGGACGACGACGCCACGTCGGATGATGACGACGCCACGTCGGACGACGACGACGCCACGGGGGACGACGACGACAGCGGCACCGACGACGACGACAGCGCTGGCGACGACGACGACACCACCGCCGACGAGGCGCGCTGGACGTTCATGGTGTTCATGAACGGCGACAACGACCTCGAGGCCTGGGTGGTCCGCGACCTCAACGAGCTCGAGCAGGTGGGCTCCGGAGACGACGTCCACGTGGTGGTCCAGGCGGATCGAATCCCGGGCTACGACGACAGCGACGGCGACTGGACCGACACGCGCCGCTACTACATCCAGGGCGACTCGGACCAGCAGCAGGTCAGCTCTCCGGTGCTCGAGGAGCTCGGCGAGCTGGACATGGGCGATCCCCTGGTCCTGTCCGACTTCGTGATGTGGGCCCACGAGAACTACCCCGCCGAGAACATGGCGCTGGTCCTGTGGGACCACGGCGACGGCTGGGCCTTCGCGCCCGACGTGCAGGAGATCATCTCGTGGGACGACACCGACGGCGGCTCCCTCTCCATCGCCGAGGGAGATCTCCGGCTGTCGCTGGAGGACCTCGTCGCCGCCCGCGGGATGCTGGAGGTGATCGCCTTCGACGCGTGCTCCATGGCGTCGTGGGAGGTCGGCCACTCCCTACGCGATCAGGTGGACTACATGGTCGGCAGCTCGGCCACGGTGGGCATGCAGGGGCTGCAGTACGGCGACGCGCTGAGCCTGCTGCGCGACGTGGGCGCCGCTCCCGACGGCCGCGACCTGGCCGACGAGCTGGCGCGCAGCGCCGTGGAGATCGGCAACGAGTGGACCTTCTCGGCCACCGATCTGAGCCAGATGGACCTGCTGGCCACGGCCATGGACGACTTCGCCGGCGTGGTCCTCGGCGATCCGAGCCTCGAGAGCGTGATCCTGGAGGATCGCGACGACGCCCACGCCGCCGACTACCACTACCGCACCTGGTACATCGACCTGCGCAACCTGGCCACGCTGGCGTCCATGGACGACGACGCAGCCTACGCGGCCGCTGGCCAGGGGGTCGTCGACGCCATCGACGCCTGCATCGTCGGCGCCTACGGCAACCCGCCCATGACCTGGAACGGCGGCCTGACCACCTTCTTCGACCTCGTCCCCGTGTACGTGAACGTCTACGCCAACGGCTCCAACGCCACCTGGTCCCAGGAGACGCGCTGGGACGATCTGCTGCAGCAGCTGCAGGGGATGAACTAGCCGCCACGGCCGACGACCCCCTCGCCGCCTCGCTTGACATCCCCTGTGAACAGCGTTAACACTGTGTACGTTGTTCACAGGGGAGTGCTTCATGCCCGATTCCGACGAGCTCTACGGCATCTACGAGATCGCAGAGATGGCCGGGGTGACCCGCG
>CAYRNR010000019.1:0-76273 GCA_964425605.1 uncultured Rickettsiales bacterium
AGAACCCCAAGACCGTGTGCCCGCCGCACCAGATGCTGCTGCCGCGGTCCATCCGAGGCTGACGCCCGGAGGGTTCGACCGAAGTAAACAACCGCTTTTTGCGAGGAGATAACCGTGGAAGGAAAACGACTTCAGCTCCCCGAGCGCGTGCACATCGGTGACATCACCGTCCGTGACGGACTCCAGGCCCTCGAGCACTACTACCCAGTCGAGCTCAAGGTGAAGCTTGCCGAGGACCTGATCCTCGCCGGGTTCAAGGACCTCGAGCTGACCAACTTCGGTCACCCCAAGTTCCTGCCCCAGTTCAAGGACGTGGAAGATCTCCTCGACCGGATCTTCAACTCCGAGCGCGTGGGCCACATGCTCAAGCAGCACGGCGGTGACGTGGAGATCCACGTCGTCACCATCAACGAGCGCGCCTGCGACCGCGCCATCGCCTACAAGGGCCGCAACGGCTACGGCCCGGACTACCTGCTCCAGATGGTCTCCACGGACGAGGCCCACCACCGGGTCAACTCCGGCATGTCGCTGGACGACTACTTCAAGATGTCCGAGCGCTGCATCAAGAAGACCCACGAGGCCGGCATGAAGATGTGCGGCACCGTGTCCACCATCTTCGGCAGCCCCATGGAGGGCACGCGCGTCACCGACCTGACCCGCGCCGTCGAGTTCTCCAAGACCTACCTCGGCCTCGGCGCCGACTACATCGAGCAGGCCGACCACGACGGCTCCGCCGATCCCCAGCGTGTCTACGAGTACTTCACCATGGTCCTCGACCCCGAGATCATGGGCGAGCTCGCCGACCCGAAGTACCACCTGGTGCACTTCCACACGTCCCGCGGCATGGGCCTGGCCAACTACCTGGCCGCGCTCCAGGCCGGCGCCACCTACTTCGAGACCACCGTCGGCGCCCAGGGCGGCCAGCCCGCCAACATGATGGAAGGCGTCTTCATCGGTGGCACCGGCGGCTACTACCACAAGGAGCACCTCATGTCGGGCCTGGTCAGCACCGAGGACTTCGTCGTCATGTGCGAGTCCATGGGCATCAAGACCGGCATCGACATCCCCCAGCTCCTCGACATCGGCCAGCGCTTCGTCACCGACTTCCTCGACATCGCCCCGGCCGACAAGTCCCAGCTCCTCGCCAACGTCTCCGGCGTCACCGGCATCGCTCCGGAGCGTCTCGCCAAGCTCGGCTCCGACACCTCCGAGCTCGACGCCATGAAGGACGAGGCCGCCGCCTTCGCCATCAAGCCCGATGAAGCGAAGCCCGAGCGCGTCCGCGCCAACATGGAGATGACGCTGGACAGCCTGCACGGCTACCTCAAGCTGCGCCGCTGGGGTTACGCGCGGTCCGAGAGCATCGTGGCGGGTCCGCCGCCGAGTCCGTTCCTGGAGGATCTGCTGTAGGCGCGTAGCGCCTCCCCACCCGCTCCCGCTCCCGATTCCCCTCCCCCTTCCCCACTTCCTCTTCCACCTGCGCTTCCACCTCCATGACCACTCGTGGGAGGCGAACGCGGGGCTTCGAGTATGACCAGCTCACGTCTTTCCCCGCTTTGGGGGCTGGAGTTGGGGGGAATCCATGGCACCACCGTTGCAGCACCGCCCCTACTCCTCGTTCCGACGGTTCCCGTCGGACACGCGCTTCCTCGGAGCTCTGCGCCGATTCCATCAACTACATACACATGTTCATGCACATGCGCTACACTTTCCCCATCACGATTGGAGCCCCCAATGCTCGACCAACGCCTGGTCATCTTGCTGGAGGCCGCGGAGCACACCCAGCTCAAGGAACTGGCCGCGAAGCGCGGCGTCTCCGCGGCCAGCCTCGTCCGCGACGCCATCCGGGAGGTCCTCGAGGCCGACGCGCGCGAGGCGCTGTACTGCCGCGAGAGTTCCCCATCGTATGGCTCGGACCTCGACGACGCGCTGCTTCAACGACTCCGAGAGCAGGCCGAACAGCAGGGACGTACGGTCACGGAATACCTCTCCTCGCTGCTCGACGAGCGCGAGACCCGCCGCGCAAGAAGCGAAGCGCTCGGCCGCATCCTCGAGCGGATGGAGCAGGGGTTGTTCGAGGTCGGCGAAATCACCTGGACCCGTGAGGATCTCTATGAGCGCTGAACGTCCCGCTTTCGTCGACACGAACATCCTGGTCTACGCATTCGACCAGAGGGAACAACCCAAACGCGAGGTCGCGGGACACCTCCTGCGTGACCTGGCCGCGGCCGACCAGCTCCGAATGAGTACGCAAGTGCTTCAGGAGTTCTTCGCCACGACAACTCGCAAGCTGAAGCCGCCGCTCCCGCCTCGCCGGGCGCTGGAAACCATCGACGACCTCTGCCAGTGGCCCATCCACCAGGTCGACCCCGACACCATCCGACGAGCCGGCCTCCTATCGGAAGAAGCCCAGCTCTCCTTCTGGGACGCCCTGATCGTCGTCTCCGCCTCGCTCAGCGGCGCCGAGACGCTGTACACCGAGGACCTGAACCACGGGCAGACGATCCTTGGGGTGAAGGTGGTGAATCCGTTCTCGGATTCCTGATCGCTCCTTCCCCCGCTATCCTGTCCCCCTCCCAGGGAGGACCCCATGCTCGACCTCACCACCCTCGTCTCCAACGCCCTGGCCAAGCAGCAAGCCGACGCGCCCGCCCCCACGCACCACACGTCGATCTCCCCGGTCTCACTGCTGGCCGACATCGGCATCCAGAGCGCGCCTACGCTGGCGATCCGCGGCAACACACCGCCACCCGAGGTCGCCGAGAGCACCGACGCCTCCCCCACCGACGCCTCCCTCGGCCGCTTCGTGGTCGCCGAGGAGCTGGGCCGCGGTGGCATGGGCCGGGTGGACGCGGCGTTCGACCCGGAGCTGCGGCGGACCGTGGCCATCAAGCGCCTGGTGGACCCTTCCAAGGTGGATCAGCATCGCCTCGCGCGCTTCCTGGCCGAGGCCCAGATCACGGCCCAGCTGGACCACCCGAACATCGTGCCGGTGCACGAGCTGGGGATCGCGCCGGATGGGCAGATCTTCCTGGTGATGAAGAAGGTGCGGGGGCGATCGCTGCGGGAGCTGGTGGATGGACTGCACGCCGGGACCGAGCCCCCCGAGATGTGGCCGACGTTCCGGCTGCTGATGAGCTTCGGGCTGGTGTGCGGGGCGGTGGCGTATGGACACGACCACGGGGTGCTGCACCGGGACCTGAAGCCGGAGAACATCATGATCGGGGACCACGGGGAGGTCATGGTCATGGACTGGGGGGTGGCGCGGGTGATGCACGATGTACCCGAGAAGCTGCGGCCGGACACGTCGGACGGGCTGGGCGGATCGATGACGATGGACGGCATGACCATCGGCACGCCGGGGTACATGAGCCCAGAGCAGGCGCGCGGCGAGCTGTCGCAGATGGACGGGCGCAGCGACCAGTGGAGCCTGGGCGCGATCCTGTACGAGTTGCTGACGCTGCGACGGGCCTACGAGGGCAAGACGCCGCTGACCATCCTGTACAAGTCGGTGGAGGGGCCGCCCCAGAACCCACGGGAGCGGGCCCCGGAGCTCGGCATCGACGAGGAGATCGCGCAGATATGCCTCAAGGCGATGTCGCCGAAGCCCGAGGACCGCTTCGACCACGTGCTCCAGTTCGCGTTCTCCATCGCCGGCTACCTGGACAGCCGGCGCGGCGACGAGGAGTGTGCGGGTTGATGCGCACCTTGCTGCTGACCTGGACCGCCCTGTGCGTCGTGGGCGCGTCCACCACGGCGGCCGCCTCGTGTTCGGTGTTCAACCACAGCGGCACCGACACGCTGATGGTCGGCCGCAACCTGGACTGGGTCGCGTCATCCGAAGGCCGGATCGGCTTCCTGCACCCCACCTGCGACGGCCACGGCGCCATCTACTTCTACATGGACGACCACGTGTGGCCCCAGGGCGGGATGAACGACCAGGGGCTCGTGCTCGGGATGACCGCGGCGCCCTACCTGGAGATCACGGGAAACCCCGACGGCGCGACCATGGGCTGGGACTTCTGGGACGACCTGTTCGCCAGCTGCGCCACGGTGGACGACGTGCTGGCGTACCTGGCCATGTTCGACCTAGGCTCCATCGAGGACTACTTCGAGCAGGGCCAGATGATGTGGACCGACGTTTCGGGGCGTTCGGTGATCGTCGAGGGCGACGTGGTCATCGAGAAAGAAGGCGACTACCAGGTCCTCACCAACTTCCTGCAGTCCGCGCCCGAGCTCGGCTACTACCCCTGCCCGCGCTTCGACCTCATCAACGAGGCCTTCGAGGCCGAGACCGAGCCGGACACCGAGTACTTCACCTCCGTCATCGAGGACGCCCACGGCACCCTGTGGGGCGGCTACACCGTGTACTCGCTGTACTACGAGCCCACCGAGCTCGAGGTCACGGTCTACAACCGCGGCGACTTCGACTGCGGCGTCACCCTGGACCTGGCCGAGGAGCTGGGCAATGGCGGGTACGAGATCTGGCTGGACGAGCTGTTCGACGGGGACCCGTGCGCCGAGGGGGACGACGACGACGACTCCGCGGGGGATGACGACGACGTGACCGAAGGGGATGACGACGACAGCGCGCCTTCGCAGGACGACGATGACGACGACGCGGCCGAAGACGAGGACGGCGGATGCGGATGCGACCAGGCTGACGAACCGCGCACCGCCTCTGGCGCCGTCCTGGCGCTCATCGCGCTGACGATGTTGCGTCGGCCCCGCCCATGACCGACGTCATCCTCACCGACGTCACCCTGCGCGAGCACGGCCAGAACGTGCCCGCGGACGGCCTCGCGACGTTCTCGCCACAGGCCCGCGCCGGTCTGGCCCACGCCCTGCGCGACGCCGGCTTCCGTCGGCTCGAGGTGATGTCCTGCGTGAACCCGAAGGTGGCGCCGGCCATGGCTCGTGACCAGCTCGACGAGTTGCTCGCGCTGCTGGGTCCCATGGACGGCGTGGAGATCGTCACCCTCGTACCGAACATCCGCGGATACGAGGTCTTCGCGGAGCTGGGCCTGGTGACGGCGGGGCACACGGTGGGCGTGTTCCACTCCGCGATGGACGAGCACAACGTGGCCAACCTGGGCAAGACGGTCGCGAAGACCGTGGTGCAGCTCGAGGAGATCGCCCGGCGCGCCCACCAGGAGCAGTGCCGGCTGTGCTCCTACGTGTCGGCGGCATTCGGGTTCGCCCACGGCGGTCGTATCGTCGAGGTGGCTCCCTCCACCCTCGCCGACCAGATACGCCACCTGTTCGACATCGGCTCGGTCCAGGTGACCCTGTCCGACCTGCAGGGGCTGGCCGACGACGACGAGACCTCGCGCGTCTGGGACCGGGTGCTGAACCTCGACGGCGGGACCTTCGCCGACCGCCTGGGCTACCACCCCCACCACGCGGTCCCCACCCGGGCCGTGGACCTCGTCGAGGCCGCGTACCGCGCTGGGGTTCGACGATTCGACGCCTCCCTGGGCGCTGCCGGCGGCTGTGTGACCGGAGCCCCGGGCAATGCGCCTACCGAAGGGGTGGTCGAGCGATTCGGGGAACTGGGTGTCGACTGTGGAGTGGACGGACGACTACCCCAGCCTAAGCTGGATTCGCTGGACGTGGGGCGCACGCGCCGGAGGGATCACCTCCAGGACCAGTGACCGCCCCTCTCGCAGCACGCTCACCGTGGCGTCGGACAGACCGTGGCGGTTCAGGACGGTGCGCGCGGCCATGGCGGCGTCGCGCTTCAGCGCCTCGTTCATGGGCTGACCGGCGGCAGCGGCGACGACGGCGTCCTTGATCTCGGCGGCGAGGTTGCTCAATTCCCGGCTCCCTTGCGCACGACACCTATCACGTTGGGGATGGGCCAGGCCACGGCGTTGTCGTCGCTCTCGAAGAAGCCGGTCTCGAAGCTGCCCATGCGCTCGAGCTCGACGCCGCCTGCGTTCACGTAGAGCTGGGCCTCGGGGCCGCCTTCGGCGTACTGCAGACGATCCAGGTCGATGGGCAGCTCCCGCAGGATGTCGATGAAGTCGTGGGTGGACCACGGCGATCGGGCGTGGATGAGCAGAGCGCGGCCCTTGCCGTCGATCCCGATCACCGCGTGGCTCCACACCCGCTTGGAGTCGCTCCACACGTTGGTGCCCTTGCACGAGACCATGCGGATGGACTGGATCAGGGTGCGGTAGTGGGGGCGCAGGGCGTCGAGGTCCTCGCAGTCGCGGTCGATGATGCGAAACAGCGGCGCGTCGGCCGGGGCGTCGGGGGCCCGGTCGAACGCGATGACGGTCCTGCCGGAGTGGACGTGGCCGTTGTTGACGTGGTCGGCCGTCACCATCAGCTCGGTGCTGGTGACGTAGTCGGTCTGGAACATGGACGCGTTGATGGCGGCGATCAGGCCGGTGTCCGCGGCCCAGGCGCGCGCGGTGCGGTTGGCCTCGGAGCCCTGGCCGGTGGCGCCCGACATGCGCAGCACCAGGTCGAACTCCTCGGGATCGACGCGGAGCACGTGGACCAGCGAGTCGCCGGTGCGGCTGCGGATCGGGGAGGTGAAGGTGCCGAGATCGAGCCCCGGTTCGAGGGCCGTCCAGGGCGTGTCGGGCAGGGACTCCACCGGCGGGGTCTCGTCCGCGACCACCGTGGGTACGAGCAGGATCGCGAGGGCGCCCAGTGCGCACGCGCAGGCGATCCCGACGGGTGTGAGGAGGCGACGCATACGCCCCCTTCAACACACCAGGAATGGGGGGTAGTCCGGGGAGGAGCTACTGCAGGGCGGTGAAGCTGACGGTGAAGTCCGCGCCGCTGTGGACCATCTCCGACACGACCACGTAGGTGTCGTCGCTGTAGAACACGGCGCCGCGGTCGGCGTGCAGGAACTCGGGGGTGCCCGCGGGCTGGTCGTCGATGCACAGGTTGGCCGGCTGGCCGCAGTCGGGATCCTCGAGCACCGCGATGCGGGGATCACCGCCGGCAGCGGGCTCGACGCAGATCTCGATGGCCTGGGTCCCGGCGGGTCCGCGCACGTGGTAGACGATGTCGCGGGCGGTGCCCACGGGCGGGGCCGCGCAGTACCCCGGAGCGTTGAAGTCCGCCTCGTCGGCGCCAGCCGCGCCGGCCTCGTGCGTCACCACCGTGCCGAAGGGCAGGTTGGCGAGGTTGATGACGTACCGGGTCGCGCAGGTCCCGGCGCCCGGAGGGTTGATGACGCTGCCGCCGGACAGGCACTGGGCCCCGGCGCTGTCGTCGTCATCGTCGTCACCGGCGCTGTCGTCGTCGTCGTCGCCTGCGCTGTCGTCGTCGTCGTCCGCGCCGCTGTCGTCGTCGTCGCCGGGCGTGGCGTCGTCGTCGTCACCTGGGGTCGCGTCGTCGTCGTCGCCGGGCGTGGCGTCGTCGTCGTCGTCCGCTGTGGCGTCATCGTCGTCCGAGGTGGCGTCGTCGTCACCTGCGCCGCTGTCATCGTCGTCCCCACCCGGGCAGCCCACGAGGGCGAATCCGAGAACCAATCCCATCAGCAACATCCATCGCAGCAACATGATCTCTCCTTCTCATTCGACCGTCCGTCGGCCGAGCGGGCGGCATGATGCTCCCCCGTGCTTTGTTTGACAACACCCTTGCGTCGATCCGGGCGTCGCTCGCTTAGACTGTTCTTCGGAGCCATGGACAAAAAACGCCTGTCGTTGTCGATCCTCCTATCCCTCCTCCTCCTCACATGCACGCGTGCATCCGCCGATCCCACCGTGACGGTGCTGGAGAGCACCGACGACCGGATCGTGCTGTCCATCGCGTTCGAGGGCGTGGACTCGGAGGTGGTCCAGACCGCGGCCGGCCCGTTCTCCCGGCTGTCCGCGCCGGGCTGCGGCGTGACCACCGACGTGGGCGAACCCCTGCTGCCGGTCTATCGGCCGCTGGTCCAGATCCCCCTGGGCGCCGTCCCCTCGATCCACGTCCTGGACCTGGACGAGGAGGCGATCTCCCTGCAGGACCTGGGCATCCCGCACCTGCCCTACCCGGTCCAGCCGCCCGTCCCGAAGATCCCCGGCGCCCTCGCCGATCCGACCCTGGTCCTGGACGAGGGCGCCTACGCCTGGGAGGGCTACTACCCGGAGGAGGCTGCCGCCCTGGGCGCCGAGGGCCAGCTGCGCGACCGCCGCTTCGTGGGGCTCGAGGTGTTCCCCTTGCGCTACGACGCCGCCACCGGTGACGCGCTGCTCCTGCACTCGGTGGAGCTGGCGATCGAGCTGCCCGGCGCCGACTGGCCCCTGTCCGAGGCGACCGCCCAGCGCTACGCCAACCGCCACTCCGAGTCCTTTGCCCAGCGCCGCCTGGTCAACCCTGGCGAGTCCCGGGCCCGGCTCGAGCTGCCCATCGGCTACCTCATCGTCACCGCCGACGCCTTCTACGAGGAGGTCGCAGAGCTGGCGGACCTGAGGCGCCGCCAGGGGTACGACGTCAGCGTCGTGCGCACGTCGGACATCGGCGCCTCGTCCACCCACGCCATCAGCGGCTACGTGGCCGACGCCTACGCCACCTGGGAGGTCCCCCCGACGTTCCTGCTGCTGGTGGGGGACGTGCAACACATCCCGGCCTTCAACGGATCGCACGCGTACTCGGCCACGGACGTGTACTACGGCACCATGGACGGCAACCAGGATCTGATCCCCGACATGCTCATCGGCCGCCTCCCCGCCGCGTCGGAGACGGACGCGACGCGCATGGTCGGCAAGACCGTGGACTACATCCGCTTCGAGCACGGTGGCGGCAGCGACTGGGTCAAACGCAGCACGTTCATGGCCTCGGTGGACTACCACTGGGTGTCGGAGAACACGCACGACTACTGCATCGGCAGCTGGCTCGAGCCCGACGGCTACACCTGCCAGCGCCGCTACTACCACTCGAACAACGCCACCACGAACCAGGTGATCGGCGACATCAACGCCGGCCTGTCCCAGCTGACCTACTCGGGCCACGGCTACACCAGCGGCTGGTCCGACGGTCCCCCGGTGGACGCCAACCAGATCCCCGGTCTGGCCAACGCCGGGATGCTGCCGGTGGTCCAGTCCTACGCCTGCTACACGGGCGACTACTCGGCGGGCGAGTGCTTCGGCGAGTCGTGGCTGCGCGCCTCCAACGGCGCCGTGGCGTTCTGGGGATCGTCCACCACGTCGTACTGGGACGAGGACGACATCATGCAGCGGGACGTCTACGACGCGTGGTTCGGCGCGGGCGTGACGTGGCTGCGCGGGCTCCTCGACGAGGGTCTGTGGGGGCTGCACCAGGCGTACGGGGGTGGCGGATACTCCCGCGCGTACTACGAGCAGTTCAACCTGCTGGGGGATCCGGCGCTGGACGTCTGGACATCCCCCCCGGGGGCGCTGGACGTGGACCACCCCGCGACCGTACCGCCCGGCACGGCTGACGTGACCCTGGAGGTCCGAGGTCCTGGCGGCGGCATCATCGGCAACGCCCTGGTCTGTCTCTACGACGAAGGGCACCTCCAGCGCGCTGCATACACGGACTCCTCCGGGAGCGTGACCCTCGCCCTGGCGGGCGACGAGCCCCCGGGGACCGTGGTCGAGGTCAACGCCTCCGCCCACGACCACATCCCCTGGACCTCCTCGCTGACCATCGCCGCCAGCGGCCCCGGCGACGACGACGACGACGCGGACGACGACGACGACGGCCCCCCACCGGGTCAGGAACCCCAGGGACCCGGTGGAGACGTCAGCGCGGACTGCGCCTGCCGCCACGGGGCCACGCCCGCCACCGCGTCCCCTCCCCTGCTGCTGCTCGCTCTGATCGGCCTCGCCGTCCGTCGATTCGCCCGCCCCGTGTGATACATTCTTCCCTCGTCTCGATGGAGGTTTCCGTGCGCTACCTGGTGTTGTGGATCGGCCTGGGCCTGGTGCTGGGGGGATGTCTGAAGTCGCTGCCCGACCGCGACGTACCGGACGACGACGCAGCGGACGACGACGCAACCTCGGACGACGACGACGCCACCCCGGCGGACGACGACGACGACGACGATGGCACGCCCGGTGACGACGACGACGCGACACCCGGCGACGACGACGACGCCACCCCGGGCGACGACGACGACACGAGCCCATCGGCGCCGTGTGAGGGCGAGCCTCCCTGGAATCCACAAGATCCCGAGGCGTGCACCGCCCAGGGGGCCACGCCGCTGTGCCAGGGCTGCCAGCAACAGGCGATCACGCCGACCGGGTGTTGCCACGGGGACGCAGTGTACTTCTGCGACGACCTCAACCACGTGGTGTGCAGCATCGACTGCACCTCGGCGCCCCTGTGTGGCTGGGTACCGAACTACGACTACTACGACTGCGACACGTCCGGGGACCCCGCCCCGGGCAACAACCCGCCGATGGAGTGCCCATGAGCTGCGCCCGGTTCCGCCTCGTCCTGGCGGCCGCCCTCGCCCTGCTCCCCGTCGGCGCGGCCGCCGAGGGCGCCCTGCTGGTCTACGGCCCCGACGTGGAGGGTGGCGCGGCCGGCGCGATCCGGGAGGCATCGCGGGTGTTCGGCGTCACCGTGGACGCGGCCGACGTCATCGAGCTGGGGCTGATCGAGCCGCCCTTTCCCGAGGCCCTGGTCCCCTTTGGCGCCGCCGAGGTGCTGCGCTGCCCGGGCTCGCCCACGCCGGTGGCCGAGATCCGCGGCACGACCGGGGCGGGGATGGCCGCGCTGGACAGCCTGGACTACGCCGAGGCCACCACCCAGCTGGAGTCCGCCTGGGGGGCGCTGCGGTGCGCGGACGCCTTCCTGGAACGGGACGAGGTGGTCGAACTGCCGCTGATGCTCGGCGTGCTGGCCCACTACCAGGGGAGCAAGGACGCCGCCTACGACTGGTTCGAGATCGCCCTGGCCATCCACCCCGACCTGGCCTGGGACAACGCCTACCCCCCCGACGCGCAGCAGGTGTTCAACAACGCCCTGGCCGAGACCCTGCGCGCGGCCGACGCGAAGCTGCTGACCGTCCCCGACCGCGCCGCCGCCTCGGAGCTGCGCGTGGACGGCAACGTGGTGGACCCCCTCGCCCCGCAGGTGACGTTCAAGCCCGGCGTCCACCTGCTACAGTGGCGGACCACCAGCGGCGCCGTGCAGTCCCTCGCCATCGCCGCCGAGGCGGGCCAGCCCATGGTCCTGGTGTCAGCGCGCCAGCTGCGCAACGCGATCCTCGCGGGCCCCTCGGCCGGCGACATCCAGCCCGCCGTCATCGACCGCCTCGCCGTGCTCGCGAGCTCGCGCGGCGCCGCCGACGTCATCGTGGTCGGCGGCAACGTGCCCTACCGCTTCGACGCGGCGTCCTCGGCCCTGGAGACCCCGCGCGGGGGACGCGCGGCAGGGCCGGCCGATGTGGGCGCAGAGCCGCGCCGGTCGCCCGCGGGACCGGTCCTCGTCGGCGCGGGCGCCGCAACCGTCGGCGCCGGGCTCGCCATCGCCCTGGGTAGCTACGCCCAGGGCGCAAGCCTCTACGACGAGCTGGCCGCCGACGCCGTGGCCGACTACGACGAAGGTGCCGCCCGGTACGAATCCCTCCGCGCGGGCAACACCGCTGGCGTCGTGATCGCGAGCGCGGGCGGCGCCGTCCTCGTCACCGGGATCATCGTGGCCGCCGCGTCGTCCGCCACGTCCAGCACGGCCGACGCCGGAGCGCCGCCGCTACGCGTCGGATTCGCTCCCACTCCCGACGGGGGTTGGTTCGTTCTGGACCTCTCGTTCTGACCGCCCTAAACTCGCCCCGCTTCCAGGCTTCCGAGGGGATAGAGATGTACCGATCCGTATTGACCCGTCTCGCCGGTCTGTGCCTCACCGCGCTCGCGCTGTTCGCGACGCCGGCTCTGGCCGACGAGGCCGCCGATCCGGCCGAGGTGCTGGTGGTGGGCACGCTCCACACCAACCACCGCGGCAACGACAACTACTCGTACCGCCACGTCGCGGCCATCCTGCAGACCTACGACCCCGACGTGATCTGCGTGGAGATCCGCCCCGAGGACTTCCGCCACAAGGAGTACCTCCAGGAGATGGTGATGGCCACCATCTGGGGGCTGGAACAGGGCCGCACCGTCGTACCCATCGACTGGTGGGACTCCAAGCGCGACGCCCGCGCCCAGCGGGCCGAGTACGCACGCACGCCCGAGTACCTGAGCAAGCTCGCCGACGTGGGGCGGCTCGAGCGGGACAGCGAGATCACGCGGGCGTTCTGGCGCAAGTACGGCAAGGAGGAGAAGTTCCGGCGCAAGCTGGACAAGCACGACTACGCGTTCTGGAACGGCCCCGAGTACAACGACTACGTCCGCGAGGGCTACCGCATCTCCGTGGAGGTGTTCGGCGACAGCAGCGTCAACCTGTACTACCTCAGCCGCAACGGCCGCATGCTCGAACGCATCGACGAGGCCGTGGCCGCGCACCCGGGGGCGCGGGTGCTGGTGCTCACCGGCGCCGAGCACAAGCACTTCTTCGACGACGCGTACGCCGCGCGCGAGGACGTGGAGTCGGTGGCCCTGTCCGAGATCCTGCCGCTGCAGGAGTTCGACCTGCCCGCCGCCGTGGCGACCTACTTCGAGGAGCGGGACGCCGCGCCGTACTTCGACCTCGAGGACCCGGACGTGGCGGTGGAGTACTACAAGGGCCGCATGACGCGGCTGATGCACGGCCCGGACATGGACTTCGATCCGAACATCGTGCCCGCCGAGAACGTCCAGCGCGCCGCCGAGGTGCTCGAGCGCTGGATGTGGGACAACCCCTACTCGCCCGCGCTGCAGTACGAGCTGGGCTGGCTGGCCTTCCACACCGGCCGCTACCAGGAGGCCATCCTCCACTACGACCAGGCCCTGCTCGACATGAACGCGCTGGAGGAGGAGGAGGAGCGCTGGCGCACGACCCTGCCGCTGAACATCCACCGCAACGTGGGGCTGTGCCACGACGCGATGGGGCAGCGGGACCAGGCGCTGCTGGCCTACGAGACCGGCCTGAAGATGCTCGACGAGACCCTCGGCGAGGGCGAGGGCTGGCTCCGCAAGGCCCTGTTCGGCAAGCTCACCAGCAAGCCCTTCACCTGGAAGCGCGGGCCCATCGAGAACGTGGACATGCCCGAGCTGCCTGCCGAGTACAAGCTCACGGGCCGCTACTGGCACGTGGTGGACAACGTCACCTACGCCGACGGCGACGGGCCGCGGGAGATCCTGCTGTGGGCCGCCCTGCCCGTGGACCGCCGCGAGCACCGGGTGACCCTGGGCGCCATCGCACCGGACCCGGCCGAGATCCTCACCGATCCCGAGACAGGCAACCGCGTGGTGCTGTGGCGCGTCACCGATCCGGCCGAGGACGAGCAGCTGGTGTTCCGCTACGACTTCGAGGTGGTCAACCGCGCCATCCTCACCGACATCGATCCCGGCCGCGTCCGGCGCGTCGCCGAGGGGTCACCCATCTACCAGCGGTACACCCGCTCCGAGCCATGGATCGAGATCACGCCGGCGCTGAGCGAACAGGCCGCGTCCATCGTGGGTGAGGAGACCAACCCCTACCAGCAGGTGAAGCTGCTGTTCGACTGGGTCGTGGACGTGATGGTCTACGACTACCCCGCCGTCGCCGACCGCGGCGCGGAGAAGTCGTACGACCGGCTCGCCGGAGACTGCGGCGAGTTCAGCCACGTGTTCATCGCCATGGCCCGCTCCCTGGGCATCCCCGCGCGCTCGGTGGTGGCCAACTGGCCCGAAGGGGGCGGCCACGCCTGGGCCGAGGTCCACCTGCCCCCCTACGGGTGGGTGCCCGTCGACACCTCCATGGCCCAGCTGGTGGACAGCGGTCTCAAGGGCCAGATGACCGACGAGGAGGTCGCGGAGTTCGCCGCGAAGCGCGGTTTCGAGGAGATGGACCGGGACTTCCTCCTGGGCAACCTGTACCCCGACCGCCTCGTGGTCTTCGTGGGCGACAACGTCACGTTCTCCCCGGCCAGCGCCGCGGAGACGACGTTCCACTACCTCCAGCCCGGCGGGCGCGCTGCGCACCCGCCCGCGATCGAGCTCACCGGCCTCGCCGACACCACCGTGGACACGGGGCTGTTCCTGTTCGACGAGGAGGCCGCGGACGGGGCACTGGCCCGCAAGCGCATCGAGCAGAAGATGGGCGCCGCCTACCTCACTGCCGGCCTGTACGACCGGGCCATCGCCGCGCTGACGTCGAAGCTCGAGGAGGAGCCCGACCACGCCACGTCCCTGTTCCAGCTAGGGCAGGCTCACTTCAACCTCGGGCAGTTCGAAGAGG
This sequence comes from uncultured Rickettsiales bacterium, assembly GCA_964425605.1. GTDB lineage: Bacteria > Myxococcota_A > UBA796 > UBA9615 > CAYRNR01 > CAYRNR01. The sequence goes on from CAYRNR010000019.1 coordinate 14,275, forward strand.
CCCGCGACGCCTTCGAGCGGTCCATCGCCGGAGACGGCGGCAGCACCAAGCCCACCACCGACACCTGGTCGTACATCCTGCTGGGCATGTGCTGTGACGTTGCCCAGGACCGCGAGGGGGCCAAGGCCCGCTACCAGGAGGCGCTGGACATGGGCGCCGACTTCAACGGCTCGCTGAACACGGCCCGGAAGCTGCTCGAGGAGCCGTTCGAGCTGGAGTGACGTCCTCTCCCCCGCCGGTTGTCCGCCCGATCCTGGCCACCGCCGCGCTGCTCGCCCTGACCGACGCGTCGATCTACCTGGAAGCCTCCCCGGCCCGGTTCGAGTCGTGGTACCTCGCGCTGGTGCCGGTCACCGGCAGGACCCTCGTGACCGCGGCCATCCTGGCCCTGGTGTGGCGAATCCAGCGCTCGGCGGCCCGCGATGGCGACGCGATGACCGCGGCGCGGTACGCGTGCGCGGTGGCGATCCTCGCCTACCTGCTCCACTGGGCGTCGTTCCTCCCGCCGGGGCTGCCCCTCGTCGTCGCCGCGGCCGTCGCCCTCGGGGTGTACAGGGTGCGCGCCCGCGCCGCGCCCTCGCCCCGCGCCGCTGGCCCCGCCGTGAAGGTCGCTCGAGCCGGGCTCTGGGCCCTGGTGGGCCTCGCGTTGATCAGCTCCGGTGTCGTGGTGACGGCCGACGCCCTCCGCGACCGCCGGTCGCGAGCCAGCTGCTCGGTCGGCCACGAGGTCCCCCGGGTTGTCCTGATCGTGGTGGACACCCTGCGCGCCGACGCCCTGTCCTGTCACGGCGCCGAGATCCCCACGCCCCACCTCGATGCGCTGGCCGAGGACTCCGTGGTGTTCGACCAGGCCCGCTCACCGGCCCCGTGGACCCTGCCCGCCATGGCCTCGCTCATGACCGGCGCCTCGCCGAAGGTCCACCGGGTGGACGACGCGCACGCCGCGCTCCCCGACAGCTGGCCGACCCTCGCCGAGCAGTTCCGCGAGGCCGGGTACCGCACGGGCGCCGTCGGCCGCAACCGCTTCCTGGTGGACCGCGGCTTCCACCAGGGGTTCCAGGACTACGACCTCTTCCCCCGCCCCCGCATCGAGCAACCCCTGGGCTCGGCGCTGCCGTTCGTCGCCCGCAGAGCCCTGGCCCGTCACGCGTCCACGGAGCAGTTGGTCGACCGCGCCATCGACTGGATCTCGGCCGAGCGCGAGCACGACTTCCTGCTGTGGCTGCACCTGCTCGATCCCCACCAGCCCTACACGCCGCCACCGGACGCCCTGGCCGAGTGGACGGATGCAGGCCGGATCGGCCTCTCGTTCGACCTACTGGACGAGGTGCGTGACGGCACCTTCGCGCCCACCGGCGACGAGATCGAGCGCATCCGCGCGCTGTACCTGGAGGAGGTGCGCCTCGTGGACGCCCACGTGGGCCGCCTGCTGCACCACCTCGAGGACCTGGATCTGTACGACGACGCGCTGATCGTCCTGACCTCGGACCACGGCGAGGAGCTGTGGGAGCACGGCGGGTACGAACACGGGCACACGCTGTACGAGGAGCTGCTACACGTCCCGCTGCTGGTCAAGCACCCGGGCGCTGCCCGGACCGGGCGCGACGACACCTTGACGTCCCTCGAGGACGTGGCTCCGACCCTCCTGGAACTGTGCGGACTCCCGACCACCCACGGCGCTGGCCGCCAGCGGCACTTCGCCACCGCCAACCTCTACGGACCCCCGCTGGACAGCGTCCTGCACGACGGGCTCAAGCTGATCCACGACACCGAGGCCGGTCAATACGAGCTGTACGACCTGCGCATCGACCCCGGCGAGACCGACGACCTGGCGGAAGCGCGGCCAGAGGACGTCTTCCACGGCCGCGGGATGATGGCAGACCACGAGGTGCGCACGGCCGCCGCCGCGGACCAGCTGGGGCGATCCGCGACCAGCGTCGAGCTCGATCCGGGCGCCCGCGAGCAGCTCAGGGAGCTCGGATACGTGGACTAGGGCGTCCCGCTACTCTCGCCGTACAGGTCCTGGCCCCAGCACTCGATGGCGCCGTCCACGTTCACACCGCAGTTGTGCCAGGCTCCCGCGTCGATGGCGGTGAACTCGCCCGCGGGGGGGCTCGACTGGCCGTAGTCGTCGTCGCCCCAGCACTCGATGCGGCCGCTGGTCAGCAGCCCGCAGAAGTGGCGTTCGCCGCCGCTGATCGCCGTGTAGATGGAATCGGGGGGCTCTGCCTGCCCGAAGCCGTTGGCGCCCCAGCACGACGCCTCGCCGTCCACGAGGCCGCAGGAGGCGTCGCCGGCCACCGCGACCGCGTCGTAGGCGGGCAGCAGCGGTTCGCACTCGCTCGTCCAGTTCCGCCCCCAGCAGTGGATCTCATCGGCGGGGGTGCGCGCGCAGTTGTGGTGGCTCCCCGACACCACCTCGACGAACTCGAAGGGTGGAGGCTGGGTCTCCCCATACGCGTCGTACCCCCAGCACGCGATCGTGGCGTCGTCGAGCAACCCGCAGTGGTGCAGTCGTCCCGCGCTGGCCCCGGTGTACACGCCGTCGCTGGGCGTGGCCTGGCCCGATCCGTCGTCGCCCCAGCACGTCAACGCGCCGGCGGCGTCGAGGGCGCAGCCGTGCTTCCAGCCCACGCTCACCTCCACGAAGGCGTCCACGGGGACCTGGGTGACCACGCCGTGGCTGTCGTCGCCCCAGCACGCCACGTGGCCGTCGGCGTGCAGCGCGCAGCTGGTGTCCTGGCCCGCGGACACGCCGTTCCAGACGTCCGCGACAGCGGAGTCGTCGTCGTCCCCGGTGGCGTCGTCGTCGTCCCCGGTGGCGTCGTCGTCGTCCCCGGTGGCGTCGTCGTCGTCCCCGGTGGCGTCGTCGTCGTCCCCGGTGGCGTCGTCGTCTGCCATGTCGTCGTCGCCGGCCGTGTCGTCGTCCCCGCTGTCCGGACAACCTGGACCGAAGACGAGGATGCCGAGGGCGAGCCCCACACCGATCGGATGACGGACCATGCACACCTCCTCGCAACCAGCTGGCGATCGCCTCCAGGTGGGGAGAAATTCCCCACTGCTGAGGATTCACCCACCGCGGCGACCGCACCATTCTAGCGGCAGTCTCCGATCCCCCAAGCAGTATCGGAGTAGTTCACCAGTGATTTCCTGCGGTTAACCGATATCGAGTCCCAGGGGACGCCCCTGGCACGCTCCTTGCGAAAGTTCGCGGACGGTGCTGCCGAGTCGCCCCGGCGACCGGCAATCCAGACCGTCGGACCGGCCAGGTGTCATCGGGACGTACAACCTGGCCGGCTCGACGGCTGGAGAACTCGCCAACGACGGTCTTGCGAGAGGTCCCATGGACGGCTCGAACCGCAAGCGCGACGTCCGAACCCCGCCGACACCGACCCGGCGGGCGCCCTCCCGCCCAGCGAATTCACAACCCCCTGCCCCCTCCCTCGAAGCAGACGAGGGGGCGTTGCTCGGCCTGTGTTCCTCCTGCATCCACCGGCGTACCTGCCGGCGGCCACGCCCCGAGGGGGGGGTGTGGCACTGCGAGGACCACGAGTGAGCGGCCGAGATCGAGGAGTATCGACCATGTCCCAGGACGCCAGTTTCAACCCCTTCGAGATGGCCCGCGCCCAGTTCGACAAGATCGCCGATCTGCTCGGTCTGGACGAGGGTACGCGCGGCCTGCTTCGCAGCCCGCTGCGCGAATACCACTTCCGCATCCCCGTGAAGATGGACGACGGCGCGGTCAAGGTGTTCCAGGGGTTCCGGGTGCAGCACAACGACGCGCGCGGCCCGTGCAAGGGCGGCATCCGCTTCCACCCTCAGGAGACCGTGGACACGGTGCGCGCCCTGTCCATGTGGATGACGTGGAAGTGCGCGGCAGTGGACATCCCCCTCGGCGGCGCCAAGGGCGGGGTGATCTGCGATCCCCACAACCTCAGCGCGCGGGAGCAAGAGCAGATCTGCCGCGGCTTCATCCGGCAGCTGTACCGCGACATCGGCCCGGTGCGCGACGTACCCGCCCCCGACGTGATGACCAACGCCCAGCACATGCTGTGGATGCTCGACGAGTACGAGGTCCTCACCGGAGGCCGCTTCCCCGGGCTGATCACCGGCAAGCCCGTGGGCATGGGCGGCTCGCTGGGGCGTACCCAGGCCACCGGCTACGGCGTGGTGTACACGCTGCGCGAGGCCCTCAAGGAGCTGAACATCCGCCCCTCCGACACCACCGCCAGCGTCCAGGGATTCGGCAACGTGGCCCAGTACGCCATCGAGCTGTACGAGCAGCTCGGCGGCAAGGTGGTGTGCGTTTCGTCGTGGGACCAGGAGGACGAGACCTCCTACGCATTCTACCGCGCCGACGGCGTCGAGCTCGCCAAGCTGCGCGCCATGGCCGACCGCTTCGGCGGCATCGACAAGGCCAAGGCCCGCGACGCCGGCTACACCGTCGAGCCCGGCGACGCGTGGATCGACAAGGACGTGGACATCCTCATCCCCGCGGCGCTGGAGAACCAGATCAACAGCGGCAACGTGGACCGGATCAAGCCCAGCGTGAAGGTCATCGTCGAGGGCGCCAATGGGCCCACCACTCCGTCGGCCGACCTCGTGCTGGCCGAGCGCGGCATCTTCGTCATCCCCGACTTCCTCGCCAACGCCGGCGGCGTGACGTGCTCGTACTTCGAGCAGGTGCAGTCCAACACCAACTACTTCTGGGAGATGGACGAGGTGCTGGGCAAGCTCGACATGAAGATGACCTCGGCGTTCATCGAGGTGAGCGACCTGGCCCGGCGCAAGAAGCTGTTCATGCGCGACTCGGCCTACGTCATCGCCATTAACAAGGTGGCCACGGCCTGCCGCGAGCGCGGTTGGGTCTGAGTCTCCGGGTGCGCAGGCCCTCCAGGGAGGACGCCATGGAGCGAGCACACGACGTGCCGCGGTTCGACCGACGCCTTTTCGATTCGGGTCACCCCATCACCCGTATCGGCGAGGGCTCCCTCGGCGGCAAGGCAGCCAACCTCTGCCGGGTCCAGGACGCGGTCATCGAGGGTTTCGACGGCGGTCCCATCGACGGCATCGACGTCTCGGTGCCCCGCATGACCGTGATCGGCACCGACGTCTTCGACTCGTTCATGGCCCACAACGCCCTGTACCCCCAGGCGCTGAGCGAGGAGTCGGACGAACGGATCTCCCACGCGTTCCAGCAGGCCGAGCTCCCCGCCATGTACCTGGGGGACCTGCGCGCCCTCGCGTCCCACGCCACCACGCCGCTGGCCGTGCGCTCGTCGAGCATGCTCGAGGACGCCCTCGAGCACCCCTTCGCCGGCGTGTACGGCACCAAGATGATCCCCAACAACCAGGCCGAGCCGGACGCCCGGTTCCGCAAGCTGGTCGAGGCAATCAAGTTCGTCTACGCGTCCACGTTCTTCGCCGCGGCGCGCAGCTATGCCCGCTCCGCCGGCCAGGACATCCGGCGCGAGAAGATGGCAGTGATCGTCCAGCAGCTGGCGGGCGAGCGCCGCGGCGACCGCTTCTACCCGGTGCTCTCCGGCGTGGCGCGCTCGTACAACTACTATCCCACGGGTCGCGCGCGCGCCGACCAGGGAGTGGTCACCCTGGCCCTGGGGCTGGGCAAGACCATCGTGGACGGGGGCGTGGCCTGGAGCTACTGCCCCGCGTACCCGAAAAAACCCCCACCGTTCGGGGGCGTCCGCGACCTGCTGCGCAACACCCAGACGCGGTTCTGGGCCGTCCACATGGGGCGGCCTCCGATCCCCGATCCCACGCGCGAGACCGAGTACATGCGCCAGCTGGGGCTCGCCGAAGCCGAGTACGACGACACGCTGCGGTTCGTGGCTTCCACCTTCTCCGCCCGCGCCGATCGGCTGGTCCCCGGGGTGAGCGTCGAGGGCCCCCGCGCCCTGGACTTCTCGCCGATCCTCACGTTCCGCGACCCTCCGCTGAACGACCTGGTCAAGGCGCTCGTGGCGCGCTCGGAGGAGGTCCTTGGGGCGCCCGTGGAGATGGAGTTCGCCGTGGATCTGTCCCCGCCCCGCGGGCTCCCGGCGACGTTCGCATTCCTCCAGGTCCGGCCGATGACCGTCAGCCAGGAGGCCGTCGCCGTCCCGGACGCCGGGGCGCAGGGCCACGACCTCGTCCTGGCCTCGGACCAGGCGCTGGGCAACGGCGTGAGGGACGACATCACCGACATGGTGTACCTCGATCCCGACGCCTTCGACGCGAGCCACACCCGCGACATGGCCGAGGAGCTCGCCATCGTCAACGCGCGGCTGTCCCAGGAGGGACGCCCCTACATCCTGATGGGCTTCGGCCGCTGGGGCAGCTCCGACCCCTGGCTCGGCGTTCCCGTGGGCTGGGGCGCCATCTCCGGCGCCCGCGTCATCGTCGAGGCATCCCTGCCGCAGATGCACCCCGATCTGAGCCAGGGCTCCCATTTCTTCCAGAACCTCACGGCATTCCAGGTCATGTACCTGTCCCTGCCCCACGCCGACGTGGACGGCATCGACTGGGGCTGGCTCGGACGCCAGCACAGCCTCCACGACGGCAAATACGTCCGCCACATCCGTCTGTCCTCCCCCTTCGAGGTCCGGGTGGACGGTCGCAGCGGCCGAGGAGTGATCCAGCGAAGTGAATGAACCCACCCGCCCCACCGATCTGCTGCTGACCGCCCTGAAGGAGCGGGCCAAGGAGCTCGACTGCCTCTACGCGGTGGAGGAGCTGCTGGGCAACCCCGAGCTCGACCTCGACGAGGTGTTCCGCGGCGTCGTCGCCGCCATCCCCCCTGGGTGGCAGTTCCCCGAGGACTGCGAGGCCGTGCTCACCTACGAGGGCCAGACGTTCCGCAGCGACGACTTCCGCCCCACCAGCTGGTGCCTGCGCGCCGACCTGAAGGTCCAAGGCGAGGTCCTGGGAAACCTGGAGGTCTACTACGTCCGCTGGCACGACGCCGCCGACGAGGGCCCCTTCCTCAAGGAGGAGGTCCGCCTGGTCCGCACCATCGCCGAGCGGCTGGCGCACCACGTCTTCTTCCAGCGACTCCAGCGTGTCCACGACGACCTCGACCGGGCGAGCGAGGACATGGAGGCCAAGCGCACGCCGGACTGGCAGTCCCCCGTCCACCTGCTGCGCCGCGCGGACAAGAGCCTCTACCTGCGCATCGCCCGCAAGATGCTCAACAACCTGTTCTGGAGCGGCGTGGACGAGGCCGAGGACTGGCTTCGCCGCGGCTCCGAGGACTCCCTGGATTCGGGCCTGCTCAATGGCGAGGTCAACGCTCCGGGGCGGCTGCGCGAGCTCGACGAGTCGTGGCTGCTCACCGACGGGCCCTTCGAGCTCGCCGCGCGCCACCTCAGCGACGAGGAGATCCTCACCCGCGTGCAGCGCTGGATGGTCGAGGAGCGCGCAAACGCCTGCACCAAGGTGCTGCACAGCGAGCGCTCCTCCATCGCCGAGATCGCCGAGGCCCTACGCCGTTATCACCAGGTCCTCGCCGACATCGGCGAGCTCCCGGAGCACACGGTCAGCGGCATCCGCGTCGCCCTGATCCAGAAGCTGCTCACCGAGCAGGTGGACTTCGTCAAGGTGGCCAAGGAGTACATCGGCACCCGCGCCATCGAGCGCATCCTCGGCCGCGTGATCATGACCGGGGACAGCCGCGGCAAGCTCGGCGGCAAGGCCGCCGGGGTGATCCTCGCTCACCGCATCCTGCGCAAGACCCCGGACATCGCCGACGAGTTCAAGGTCAAGGTGCCCACGAGCTGGTTCGTGGCGTCGTCGGCCATGCGCCAGTTCATCGCCTACAACGACCTCGAGGACGTGTTCGAGCAGAAGTACAAGCGCGTGGACGAGGTGCGCCACGACTACCGCAACATCGTGCGATTGTTCAAGAACTCGCGCTTCCCGCCCGACCTGCTCAAGGGTTTCTCGGTCATGCTCGACGAGCTCGAGGACGTGCCCATCGTGGTGCGCAGCTCTTCGCTGCTCGAGGACCGCGTCGGCACCGCATTCTCGGGCAAGTACAAGAGCCTGTTCCTGGCCAACCAGGGCACCAAGCGCGAGCGCCTCGCCGAGCTGCTCGACGCCGTGGCCGAGGTCTACGCCTCCACCTTCGGCCCGGACCCCATCGAGTACCGCAAGGAGCATGGCCTGCTGGACTTCAGCGAGGAGATGGGCGTGCTCATCCAGCAGGTGGTGGGACGCAAGGTGGGCCGGTACTTCCTGCCCTCCTTCGCCGGCGTGGCGTTCTCCAAGAACGAGTTCCGCTGGTCGCCGCGCATCCGTCGCGACGACGGCCTGATCCGCATCGTGCCCGGGCTGGGCAGCCGCGCCGTGGACCGCGTGGCCGACGACTTCCCCGTCCTGGTGGTCCCGCGCCAGCCCAACCTGCGGGTCAACACCGGCGTGGACGAGGTGGTGCGCTACGCGCCGAAGAAGGCCGACGTCATCGATCTGCAGGAGCGCTGCTTCACCACGGTGGACATCGCCGATCTCGTCGCCGAGTGCGGCACCGACTACCCGAGCTTCCGGCATGTGTTCTCGGTGCTCGACCAGGATCTGCTGCGCAAGCCGGTCCCCCTGCTCACGGATCCCGAGAACGACGATCTCGTCGTCACCTTCGACGCGTTGATCGGCGACACCCCCTTCGTCAAGCGCATGGGACGCATCCTCCAGGCGCTCGAGGACTGCATGTCCATGCCCGCGGACATCGAGTTCGCCCACGACGGCGAGCACCTCTACCTCCTGCAGTGCCGCGTCCAGACCTCGGCCGACGAGTCCGCCGGCGCGCCCATCCCCCGCGACATACCCCCCGACGACGTGCTGTTCTCCGCGTCGCGCTACGTCTCCAACGGCTGGATGCCCGACCTGACCCACCTCGTCTACGTGGACCCCGACGCCTACGGCGCCATGGCCACCCGCGACGCCATGGTCGAGGTCGGCCGCGCCGTCGGCAAGATCAACAAGCTGCTCCCCCGCCGCCGCTTCGCCCTGCTCGGCCCCGGCCGCTGGGGCAGCCGCGGCGACATCAAGCTCGGCGTCTCCGTCACCTACGCCGACATCAACAACGCCGCCCTGCTCGTCGAGATCGCCCGCAAGCGCGGCTCCTACGTCCCCGACCTCTCCTTCGGCACCCACTTCTTCCAGGACCTCGTCGAGGCGCAGATCCGTTACCTCCCCCTCTACCCCGACGAGGACGGCAACGCCTTCCAGGGCCGCTTCTTCCGCCGCTCCCCCAACCTGCTCCCCGACCTCCTCCCCGAGTACGCCCACCTCGACCACGTCCTCAAGGTCATCGACGTCCCCGCCGCCCGCGACGGCCGCATCCTCCGCGTCCTCATGAACGCCGAGCTCGACGAGGCCGTCGCCCTCCTCGCCGATCCCGACGACCGCGCCGACACCCCCCGCGTCACCCCCCGCGCCACCTACCACCAGGAACCCGGCGAGGCCTGGCGCTGGCGCCTCCACATGGCCGAACGCATCGCCGCCGCGCTCGACCCCAGACGTTTCGGCGTCCAGGCCCTCTACGTCTTCGGCTCCACCAAGAACGCCACCGCCGCCCCCGGCAGCGACATCGATCTCCTCGTCCACGTCCGCGGCACACCCGCCCAGCAGCGCGACCTCGAGCTCTGGCTCAAGGGCTGGAGCCTCGCCCTGGCCCAGATGAACTACCTCAAGACCGGCTACCGCACCGACGAACTGCTGGACGTCCACTACGTCACGGACGAGGACATCGCCGAGCGCACCAGCTGGGCCGTGAAGATCGGAGCGGTGACGGACGCGGCGAGAGAGCTGGCGCTCGCGAATCAATGACGAGGGTACCGACCGATTTTCGGACGGTGCGACCGATTCTCGGACGCCAAAGAAAAGGGACGTTCATTACTTCATAACTTCTCGGAGCATCACGCGGCTCCACTCGAGCGTCCCACCGTGCCTGGCCCGATCCTTGCGATAGCGGTCAGCATGCCAAGACCTACAAGAATCGACTTCCCTGGCGCCATGAACCACGTCATGGTTCGTGGCGTAGCCGGACGGACTCTTTACGAGGACGACAACGACCGGCACGTATTCCTCAGCCAGGCGGCTCGCCAGTTCGACGGAGTCCTCTCCTTCTGTCTGGTATGGGCTCTGATGCTCAACCACGGCCACCTGCTTCCGAGGACGGGAGAGCTGTCGCTTTCGAGCGCCATGCATCGCCTGAACACCGGATATGCGACGTACTTCAACAAGCGCCACTCCAGGCAGGGGCACCTGTTCCAGAACAGGTTCAAATCACTGCTCATCGACGGCGAGCCCTACCTGTTTCGCGCGATCCGCTACGTGTTGTTGAATCCTGTCCGTGCAGGTGTCGTGGACGGACTCGAGACGCTGGAGCGGTATCCGTGGACGTCGTATCCCGATCTACTCGGTAACCGGGCAGCGAAGCTTGGCGAGCCCGAGCTCGTGCTTCGACTGTTCGCCGACGACGTACAGGCCGCTCGACGGGAGTTGCGGTCATGGCTGGTCGCCGGATTGAAGGAAGACGATCCGATCGCCAGGGTGATCGAACGAGGGCCGGGGCGGCCCAGCAGAGAGCAGCGCATCGAGGAAATCGCGGCACGCATCCACACACGCGACGCGTCCGTCCTTGGAAACAGGGAATTCGTCGCCAGCGTTCTCGAACAGACGCGTGCCAACGCCGCCGCTGGTCTGAGGCGCGAAATCAACGGATGGACCCTCGATGTGCTCGTGCGGGAAGCCAGCGCAAGGTTCGAAGTCGAGTCCAATCTGGTCACCGAAGGGGGCCGCGCGCGACCTGCCTCGGACGCGCGAGCGGCAGCTGCGTGGCTGGCCACCACCTATCTCGGGCTCACACAAACAGACCTCGCGGAGCAGTTCAGCGTATCCCAGCCAGCGCTGAGTCGGTCCAGGGCTCGAGGGAAAAAGCTCGCCGAACGCCATCTGCCGGATCTGCTCCTCGCGATTCAGCAGGCCGGCGGACGTCGAAAGTTATGAAGTAATGAACGTCCCCTTTTCCCCGGACGCGGCGAGGGAGCTGGCGCTCGGGAAGCGGTGACGCGGGTACCGACCGCTTTCGGCTAGAGGCCTATCTGGAATCCAACATAGATATGCAGCGCCAGCCAGGGGTCGCAACTCAAGCACGTGGTATTGAGCAAGACCCCGGCATCGACAAATTGCTCGCGATGGAACTCCATCCCGAAGAAGGGCCCCAGGCGTCCCAGGAGTTTCTTGCCGATCAGCCCCCCGACTTCGAATCCACCGAAGAAGCTCCGGTACGTCGTGGAACTCTCCGTCTTGCCCATCCCACCGATCAGACCGCACACATAGAAATGGCCCATTGGACCCGCAAACGCGGGGCCGACCTGCAGGGATCCCGAGGCAGTGCGAATCAGGTAATCTCCTCCCCCCGCACCGAGCGTCACCCCGCCTCGCAACAGGATGGGGCCCAGGTGGACACCCCCCAGAAACCGGAAATTGAACAACGCTTCGCCGTACTCGTCCTCCGTGTCGACATAGGCCAGGAACGACGGACCTGCCTGGAGTGAGGGTTTCACAGCGGGCTGGTTACCCGATTCGTTCGCTCCGGCAACCGACGAGATGGTCAAGGCCACGAGGGGAACGAGAATGAGAAACAACCTGCGGTAGTTCATGGTGTCACCCCAGACCAGGAGGAAGCGTTCACACCCACCATCCACGTTTCAAACCCTCCGACGGGGCCCCTTCTCAGGTCCCGCTGAGATACCCCAGCGCCCGCTGCTCCCCCCCATCCATGTCCACACGCAGCAGCCTGCCGCCGGTCAGCTCGGGCACCCGGATCACCCGAACCACGTCCGCCAGATCTGCCGCCTCTGGCACCAGCTCGGCCAGCGCGTTGGGCGACCGCAGCAGCAACTCCTCGTCGTAGGTCACCCCGTCCTCGTCGGGATACAGCGCCAGGTAGTGGATGTCCGACTCCACCAGGTCCTGGAAGAAGTGGCTGCCGAAGGAGACCTCCGGGGTGTAGCCGCCTTGCTCGCGGGCCACCTCGATCAACATCTGGGTGTTGTCGATGTCGGAGTAGCTGACGCGGACGCCCATGCGCAGGTCCCGGCTACCCCAGCGGCCGGGGCCCACGAGGATGAAGCGCTGGTCGGCGAGGAGGCGGTTGAGCTTGCGAACGACCTTGCCCACGGTGAGGCGGCGATCGTCGCCGGGCAGGGCGTTGTAGTCGCGGGGGTCGATCAGGACGATGGTGTCGATGTCGTGGACCGAACCGGGGAGGATGTCTCGGTTGGCGGAGAAGACCTTGCAGGCGTCGGGGATATCCGAGGGGATGTGGGCGGTCTGGTCGACCTTGTGGATGGCCTGGGGGCGGCACTGGAGCAGGTAGAACTCGTGGCCGTCGAAGGCGAACTCGATGTCCACGGGGCAACCGTAGACGCGCTCGAGGGTCTGCAGGCACCACTTGAGGAAGGCCGGGTAAGGGCTGGACGAGGCAAAGGAGTCGAAGGTGACGACCATCTCGGACGGATCGGTGAGCAGGCCGTCCCCCATGAGGGGGCGCAGGAAGCCGTGCTGGACGGTGGAGAAGACCAGGCCCATACCGGGGACGCGCGCGCCGCTGTCGAGCAGTTCGGCGACAGGGACCGCATGGAAGCGGTTGCTCTGCAGATCGACGACGTCGACGTGCTTCTGGGCGGCTTCGATGACGTCCTTGGCCTGGACCTCGGGCCGGAGCGCGGGCAGGCCGAGCGGCAGGATGCGGGGCTTGTCGTCGCCGATGCGGTCCACGGCGCGGGTACCGAGGCCGAACACGACGCGGGCCATGCCGTCCTCGGGTCGGATGCGGGGGTTGCGGCGGAAGAGGTTGCGTGAGAATGCGACGCCAGCCCAGGCGGGCAGGTAGTAGCGGCCGGCCTGGGCGCCGACGATCTTCTGGATCAGCACGGCCATGTTCTCGTCGTAATCGAGCAGGCCGTGGCGCCGCCGATAGCTGATGGGATCGGGGTGCAGGGAGCTTGCGTAGACCTCGGCGATGGCACCGAGGAGTTCTGCGAGGCGTTCTTCGGGGGTGCCCTGGTTGGACACGAAGACGCTGCGGTACTTGCCGGCAAAGGTGGCGCCGAAGCGATCTTCGAGCAGGCTCGACGACCGCACGATCAGGGGATGGGTGCCCACCCGCTCGAGCAGGCCCGTGAGCCGCTCGACGATCACCGGGGGGAAGGTGGCGTTCTTGAACAGGTCGCGCAGCAGGGGGTACTCGTTGCGGACCTCGTCGATGTCCTTGTACTTGTGGTCCTGCAGGTGGCGCAGGCCGTTGTGGCGCAGGAACGCCTCCATGGTGTCCGAACGCAGGAAGAACGACTCGGGGATCCGCAGCGGGATGTCGGGCGCCGCAGGATCGGAGCCGCGCTCGACTTCGAGGATCTTCGCCCCCAGCAGCATCCCCGCAGCCTTGCCCCCGATGAGCCCGGCGCCGCGGTCGTCGCCGAGGATGCGGTCCACCACGTCGTCGAAGTCGCGGATGCGCAGGTAGTTCTTGGCCACGGACTGGAACTGCAGCTGCTCGGAGATGAACCGGCGGATCAGGGCGAGCCGGACCGACTTGGACTCGCTGGTGGGCAGGACGGTCTGGCCCTCGGGCAGCCTGCAGAACGCCTGGACGCTCTCGGCGAGCTCGGCGAAGGTCACCGTGGACGACGACGCGATGTCCTCCAGCGTCTCGGCGCGCTCGCGCTTGCGCGTGAGGTTGACGATGTCGTCGATGGCGTCGCGGTCCAGGCGGTCGGCGACGTACTCCAGGGTGATGGCCTGGATGTGCTTCTTCTCCTCGGCATCCCAGCGGTGGGCCACCTGCACGTTGTCGTCGTCGGGGACGTCGAACTCCACGGTCTCCCTCTGGGCGCGCTTGCGGGCCTGGCGCGTGATCTCGTCGATGGTGACCACACCGCGGCTGTGCAGCTCGATGAGGAAGGCCTGGCGTAGACGAGCCTCGATGGGCGCGTAGCGCTGCAGGAGTTCGGTGAGGTATTGCCGTTGGGCAGGCGCCGAAGGAGCCATATCACCGTCCTCGCGACCCTTCCCTCGTCCCCGTCTCACATCCTCTTCTACAACAGTAGACGGACCGCGTCAGCAGGTCGCCTCGGATCGAACCGGATCAGCGCCAGCTCGGGACCGTCGTGTGCCGCCCCCAGCGCGACGGTGCGACCCAACGTCTCCATCCACCGCCCCGTGATCCGCGCAGACTCGTGGACGTGACCGTGCAGGGTCACCGCGGGCTGCTGCCGCTTGATGAACCGCCGCATGGCGATGCTGCCCACGTGTACGTCCAGGGGCGCGTGGTCCACGGTCTTGCCGTCGAGGGCGGCCCGATCGAGGGCGGTCTTGTAGGGGGGGGAGTGGAACAGGAACACCGCGGTCGCGAGGTCGTCGCCGCCGGTGAGCTGGGTCAGATCCTCGGCGATGGTGCGCCAGCGCGCGTCGCGCGCCGAGATCGGAACGGAGCGATGGCCCTCCTCGGGTGAGACGCAACCGGGATCCACGAACCGCGAGACGTCGTAGCGCTCCCAGTCCTTGAACTGGAACGGCGTGGGCGGCACGTGGGAGTAGCCGTAGACCGGGATCCCGTCCACCTCGGTGAGGCGACCATGCAGGTACTCCCACAGCCCGGTCGCGGCGACCTCCTCGAGCGCGGGCTCGAGGCTGCGGGGATCGTCGTTGCCGAGGATGACCAGGACGCGGGGGTAGAGGTCCCCCAGGCTGGTCCGGAGATCACGCAACCGCGCCGCGAGGACGTCGCGGAGGAAGTCGGCGTTCGCGCCGCGGGCCGACGACATCTCCAGGGCCACCGAGGGCATGAGGTCACCGCCGAGCAGCAGCACCCGCGGCCGGATCGAGGCCACGGCCGCGAACAGCTTGTCGTAGCGGTCCGGGCGGCCGTGCAGGTCGGAGGCGAACAGCCAGGGTCGAGGGATCTCGGACATCGCGCCCACAGTAGCCCAGTCCACGCGGTTGGGGAACCACGGGAGCGTCCTTGACGGTCTCCGGGCCGAAGCCTACTGTCGCGACATGGACGCGGAGTTCCCCTGCCAGCTCGCGCACCCCGGATGCTCGGTGCCCCTGCGCCTGCTGTGCCTGTCGCTGTCGGACAACCGCCGCCGCGAGTTCCTCTTCGGATCCTGCCGCGAGATCGCCGAGGCCACGGAAAGCGATGACGTGGCCCTGCTGCTGCGGGAGGGCGAGGACGCGCTGCTGGTGCGATACGAGGGAAACTCCGACGCGCTGGTCGAGCTGAGCAACGTCGAGGAGCCGGATGGACTCCACGGTGGCGACGTCGAGCCCACGGAGCTGCTGTGGGTCCTCGCCGCGACCCTGCACGCGCCCACGGGCGACGCGCTGCCCGAGATCAGCCCCTCCCCTCCCCTGGACGGCGCGGAGACAGGCTCCTCGGTGGTGTTTCCCCTCTCCGTCGCGAACCAGCGCGTGGGCTCCTTGGCGTTGACCCGGCACAGCAGTGACGCGTTCTCGGAGGACGACCGCGCGACCCTGGAGGAGGTGGGACGCGGCCTGGCCGGCGCCATCCTCAGCCGGCGCGGACGGGTGGCCCTGCGCGAGCGGGTCAAGGAGTTGACCTACCTCTACCAGCTGTTCCGCATCGCCGAGCAGCCGGGCACCACCCTCGACGAGGTGCTCCAGCTGGCCGCCGAGTCCCTGCCCGGCGCCTGGCAGTACCCCGACATCGCCCACGGCAAGGTCTGCCTCGACGAGAAGATCTTCGCCAGCCCCGAGGGCCCCGAGATCGTGGCGGTCCAGCGCGGTGACATCGTCATCGACCGCCAGAGGCGGGGGTGGGTGGAGGTGGCCTACGACGAACACCGCCCCCACCTGGACGAGGGGCCGTTCCTGGCCGAGGAGCGCAACCTCATCGAGGCCATCGCCCATCAGCTGGCGCTCATCGTGGAACGGCGGCAGGCCGAGGAGGAGCGCGAGCGGCTGCAGGAGCAGCTGCGCCACGCCGACCGCCTGGCCACCATCGGCCAGCTGTCCGCCGGCGTGGCTCACGAGCTCAACGAACCCCTGGCCAACATCCTGGGCTTTGCCCAGCTGGCCCTGCGCGACGACGAGCTGCCCCAGGGCCCCCGGAGTGACATCCAGAACGTGGTCAAGGCCTCGCTGCACGCACGCGAGGTCATCAAGAAGCTGATGATCTTCGCCCGCCAGACGCCGCCGCAGGTGGCCGAGGCGGACCTCAACGCCGTGGTGGAGGAGAGCCTGTACTTCCTCGGCTCGCGCTGCGGCAAGGAGGGCATCGAGGTGGTGGAGGAGCTCACACCCCGCCTGCCCTCGCTGCAGGCCGATCCCTCGCAGCTGACCCAGATCCTGGTGAACCTGGCGGTCAACGCCATCCAGGCCATGGCGGGCGGCGGGCGGCTGACGGTGCGGACCTCGGCGACGGGGCCGTGGCTGCGGCTGGAGGTGACGGACACGGGTCACGGCATCCCCGAGGAGCTCCGCCGCAAGATCTTCTTGCCCTTCTACACCACCAAGGACGTGGATCAGGGGACCGGCCTGGGGCTGTCCGTGGTCCACGGCATCGTCACCGCCCACGGCGGCACGATCGTGGTGGACTCGGTCGTGGGACAGGGGTCCACCTTCCGCGTCCGACTCCCCACTGCAGGTCCTGGAGAGAGTACCGACGATGACTCCATCGGTTGAACCCAAGCGGATCCTCGCCGTCGACGACGCGGAGATGACGCTGGAGATCGTGCGGCGCAACCTGGCGTCCAGCGGCTACCGGGTCTACACAGCCACCAGCGTCGCGAGGGCCATCGAGGTCCTCGAGGACACGGCCATCGACCTGGTGATCACGGACCTGAAGATGCCCGGCGCCAGCGGCCTCGATCTGGTCCGCCACGTCCGCGAGAACCTGCGCGACACCGAGGTGATGATGATCACCGGGTACGCCAGCGTGGACGGTGCGGTGGAGGCGCTCAAGACCGGCGCCGAGGAGTACCTGGCCAAGCCCTTCACCGACGAGGAGCTGCTCGCCGCGGTGGGCCGCGCGCTGGACAAGCACGAGGCGCGGCTGGCCCAGCGTCGCCGCGCCGACGACGACCCTGCGGAGGACACCCACGGGATCATCGGCGAGTCCGAGGTCATGCGGCGGCTCCATCGCACCATCGCCAAGGCGTCCCGGGCCTCGGCCACGGTGCTGGTGTCCGGGGAGAGCGGCACGGGCAAGGAGCTGGTGGCCCGCGCCATCCACTACGGCGGCGAGCGGGCCTCGTCGCCGTTCGTGCCGGTGAACTGCGGCTCCATCCCCGAGCACCTCCTCGAGAGCGAGCTGTTCGGGTACGTCAAGGGGGCCTTCACGGGCGCCAACACGACCCGCGCCGGTTTCTTCCAGACCGCGGACGGCGGCACCATCTTCCTCGACGAGGTCGGCGAGACCTCCCCGGCCATGCAGGTGCGCCTGCTGCGCGTGCTCCAGGACGGCGAGGTGTGCATGGTCGGTTCCACGCGCCCGCGGCTCGTGGACGTGCGGATCATCGCCGCGACCAACCGCGATCTGCGGGCCGAGGTGGACCGCGGTCAGTTCCGCGAGGACCTCTACTTCCGCCTCAACGTGCTCTCCCTGGAGGCCCCCCCCCTGCGCGATCGGGGCGACGACGTGCTCACCCTGGTGGAGCACTTCGCCCGCAAGTTCGCGCGGACCGCGGGCCGGGAGGCTCCACGGTTCGCGGCCGAAGCGCTGGAGGCCCTGAAGCGCTACCACTGGCCCGGCAACGTGCGCGAGCTCGAGAACACCATCCAGCGGCTGCTCGTCATGTGCGACGAGGACGAGGTCCTGGTCCCCGACCTCCCGCCCGCCATGCGCTTCTCCGCGCCCCGCCACGAGGGCCTCGAGCGCTCCCTGGCCGAGGTCGAGGCCGAGCACATCGGCCGCGTCCTGGCCCACCTCGACGGCAACAAGTCCCGGACGGCCCAGGTGCTGGGCATCGACCGCAAGACCCTGCGCGAGAAGATCCGGCGATACGAGATCCCCGACGAGTTCTGATCTGCACACCGCCCCTGGAAGCTGGTAAGAACGAGCAGGGGTTTTGTTGACTTCGATGCTGTCGCTGCTGCTGGTGCTGCTGAGCCGGGCATTGCCCGACGACGTGCTCGTGCGCCGGTACATCGACGGCAACGTGCGCGCCCTGGAGCTGCTGTACGAACGGCACCGGGCGCCCGTGCTGAGCTTCCTGACGCGGCTGATGGGGGACGCGGCCGAGGCCGAGGACGCCTACGTGGAGACCTGGGCGCACGTGGCCAGGGCCTTGCCGCGGTACGAGGCCCAGGGCAAGTTCCGGTCGTTCCTGTTCACCGTGGCGCGGCGCGAGGCGCTGCACATCCTGCAGCGGCGGGCGAACCGCGACAGCCGCCAGGCCCTCGGCGGTGAGCCGCTGGATCCCGAGCGCATGCGCGCCCGCGGTGACGATCCCGAGGCGCGGACCGATAGGGCGGAGATCGCGCGACGGCTGGAGGAGGCGCTGGCCGGGCTGACCGAGGAGCTGAGGACCTGCTTCCTGCTGTACCATGGCCAGGGGCTGACGGTCCCCGAGGTGGCGGAGGCCACCGGGCTGTCGCCGGCCACGGTCAAGCGGCGGATCGGCAAGGCGCGGACGCTGCTGGCCGCGCGCCTGGCCCCGGCGCTGGGGGACACCCATGCACCCGCGTGAGCCGAATAGCCGACGAATCCGGTTGATCCTGTCAAGGGACGAAACCTACGTGGAAGGCGGAGGAGGTCGATGAGCGACCACCCCGAGGAGCTGCTGGCCCTGTACCCCGATCTGCTCGGGGAGGCGGACCGGGAGCGCGTGGAGGGCCACCTCCAGCAGTGCGAGGCCTGCCGCGAGCGGGTGGCTCACCTGACGACCGTCGCTCGCGCGAGCCGGGCGCTGCCGGAGCTGAAGCCGAGCCCGGAGCTGGACCGGCGGGCGCGACAGCGGATGCTCGACGAGGCGCGCGCCCACGCGCGTGCGCCCCGGCGCTGGTCCCTGGTGGTCGTGCCGCTGGCCGCCGCGGCGCTCGTGGCCGCCGCGCTCCTGCTTCGACCGCCGGAGCCCACCGTGGATCCCCTGGACGAGTGGACCGCCAAGGGCGAGGGCGAGCCCAGCGGCGACGCCGAGCTGCAGGTCGCCGTGGTGGTGGCGGGCGGCACACGCACTGCCAAGGGGGGGGATCACGTGCCCGGCAGGTCGGCCCTGCTGCTGGGGGGCGTCCTGCCACCGGCCGAGCGGGTGTGGCTCTTCCTCGTCCACGACGGCGAGCGGGACCACGTCTACGAGGGCGCGCTGGAGGCCAGCGAGGGCGGCGCCTGGCTCGTGGACGGCGCCCCACTCACGGCCGAGGCACCTCCCGCCGGCCCCTTCCGGATCGAGCTGTGGATCGGGGTCGACGTCCTCGACGCAGACCTCGCCGACCGATTGGACCTGTTCGCGGAGGAGCCGTGAGCCCGCTGCAACGCGCCGTGAGGCCCCTGGTGGTGCTGTCGTTGCTGCTGGGCGCGCTGCCCGCCGCGGCGGTCGGCAGCACCGAGGCCGACCTCGCCGATCTCGCCCTGGAGGCGTTCACCCCGCGGCGCGTCGCCGTGCTGGTCGCCGTGGAGCAGGTGGACGACGACAGCTTCCCGCCCCTGACCTTCGCCGGCCAGGACGTGCAACGGCTCGCCAGCGTGCTCGAGGACGAGGAGGCGGGCCGGTTCGACGAGGTGACGCTGCTGATCCAGGCCACGCGCGCCGACCTGCGCGCCGAGCTCACCGCGCTCATGCGGACCGTGCGGCGCCAGGACACGGTCCTGGTCTACTTCAGCGGCCACGGCCTGGCCGACGCGTCCAGCCCGCCGCGGCTGATGCTGGTGATGCGCGACTCCACCCTGGGCGGCATCGGCGACGACGGCGTCGCCCTGGACACGGTCCAGGAGGTCCTGCAAGCGCTCCCCGCCCGGCGCAAGGTCCTGCTGGTGGACGCCTGCTTCACCGCCGAGGGCAAGCGCGCGGAGGTCGGGACCGGCGCCGCCGGGGACGGGGTCGCCGAGGCCCCGCTGCTGCGCACGGAGCTGCCCGCGGACGAGGCCCACCTGCTGGCCGCAGGGTACGGCAGGCCGGCGTTCGAGCTGCCCGATCTCGAGGGTTCCCTGTACACCACCCACTTCGTCCACGGCCTCCAGGGCCTGCTGGCCGACGTGGACGGCGACGGCGTGGTCACGGTGTCCGAGGCGCACGACCACGCGGCCGCTGCCGCGGTGGAGGCCAGCGACGGGTTGCAGGTCCCGCTGGCCCTGTACCGGATCTCCGGCCGCGAGGACCTGGTCCTCTCCGGAGACCCGAACCTCCGCTCCAACCCCACCCTGGCCCTGCTCACCACCTACGACCGGCGCCACGCGGGCCTCGGCGTGGAGATCGACGGCCGGGCCAAGGGGGTGTTCCCGCGCTCCATCCCCGTGGAGCCTGGAGTGCACGACGTGCAGCTCACGTCTTCGTCAGGGCGCGTTGTGGACCGCGGCACCTACCGCTTCGCCCCCGGCCAGGTGGTCTCCGCCGACCGGATGCGGTCCGCGCTCAACGGGGGGTATCGGTTGCTCCACGTGTGCCTGGGCCTCACGGTCCTGCCCGTGCCCGGCGGCGGAGGGGTCACGGCGATGGGGCCGGGCGTCAGCGCCGGGTTCGGACACCGCGCCAGGGGTGTGGTAGGGCGCCACGTGGTGCTGCGCGGGGACCTCGGGTTCGCCTCGATCCCGGCCGAGGAGGGGGGACGCTGGCCCGCGATCAGCGTAGGAGTGGAGGGGGCGCTGCGCTTCGATCCGACGCCCATCTCCCTGGAGATCGGCGTCCGCGCGGGTCTGGACCTGCTCGTCCCCTCGGGAGGGGCCTCCACCGACTCGCCCGCGCTGTTGATGTTCAGCCCTGGACCCCACGCGGCATTCGGCGTGCGTCTGGGCAATCTCGTGACGCTGAAGCTCCACTACCGCCTCGGCATCACCCACGCGGATCTGGCCGAGCGCGGGAGCCCGGAGACCACCGTGCTGCACCGACCTGGAGTCGAGATCGAGATCGGCTGGTAGTCGGCCCGCGGCGCCGCAGTCGCCAGGTTCGATTTCTGGTAAAATCCGCACGCAGCGGTTGGGGGCTCCAACGCCACAGTGCCGACGAGAGCGAGGTGACCATGGGTCGTCCGCGTCTGTTGATCGCGTCTGTTTGCCTGATGTTCGTTCCCTTCGCCATCCCCGGAGCTGGTGTGGCTGCAGAGGAGGGCTCCTCGGACTTCTTGGAGCTGCTGCAGGAGGCCGACGCCGAGCCGGTGGCGCCACCGCCCGCCGCGTGCATGGATCCGACGCTGCTCGCCGGCAACGAACGGGAGTTCCACGAGTTCATGCAAGCGGTCCAGGAGGCTCATGCCCCCGCTCCCGACGAGAGGGGCCGCCTCGAGATCTGCTTTGCGAACGTCGACACCACGTTCTTTCGGTTCGACGAGAAGACGCGGGACTCTTCGATCTTCTTCTCACGCAGCAGCTTCGAGCGGATGCTCGGGGAACAGGAGGAGTCCACGGGCTTCATCGGCGCGATGTGGGTCCTGGCGCACGAGCTCGGGCACCACAGCCTGGTGACCGAGGAGCACCAGGAAGTGATCCAGGAGGACCTGGCCTTCGGGGCCGCGGACCTGCTGTACGAGCTGAATCAATCCGATCCCTCCCTCCTGCGGGGCCTCTACACGACCCTGCGCGCGGACGAGTTCTCGGACGAGGCGTTCGCGGACTGCTTCGGGGCCGCGCTCCTCGCGACGAGCGTCCACGACGCCGGCGGGGACCTGATGCCCGGCGAGAGGTCCGACCTGCTGAGCCAGGTGACCCAGATGGCGCCGAGCATCCCGGATCCGGGACGGAACCACGGCAGCAAGACGGAGCGCCACTCCTACGTCCAGTACGGCCTGTCCATCGCGGACGTCTACGACGATGAGATCGATCCGCTGATGGACAGTCAGATCTTCCTGTGCGCCTACCGGGCCCTCGAGGCCGGCCACAAAAAGGCCGCCGGAGCGCCCGCCGCGATGCCAGCTTTCGACCCCTCGATCGGGTACTGAGGAGAGAGACCATGTCCCAGGCCACACCAGAGCAAAGAGCGCGCGCAGCGTCAGAGCGGCGGGACCACAAGTGGCAGGAGACCCTTTCCCCGTGGCTGCTGACCTTCATCTCGGTGATGACGGCGTTCTTCCTCGGGGCGTCCTACCTGCAGTTCAAGGGGCTGGCGGAGCACATCGGCCCGGCCACGACCTCGGCGTCCGCCGAGGCGATGGAGTGGGCGCGCGAGGCATCGGAGACGGATTCAGGGGGGGATCCAGAGGTCATGCAGACCATGATCCTGGCCTCCATGGCGGCCGACGCCACCGCCCAGCGCTACGGACTGGCCAAGGTGGGGCTGATGTCGGCGGTGTGGCTGCGCTATCTGGGTTTCGTCACCGGCATGATCATGGCGCTCATGGGGGCGGCGTTCCTCTGGGGTCGGGTGAAGGACGCGGACGGCGGCACCGAGATCGAGGGGGAGACCGCGATATGGAAGGGGTCTATCCACTCGGCCTCCCCTGGCTTGCTGCTCGCGGCCCTGGGGAGCCTGCTGATGATCACGGCGATGCTGAACAACTTCGACGTGGCCGTGGAAGAGGGTGGATTGCCGGCGTCGGCCGCCACGGCCACGGCCACGTCCATCGGGTCGCAGCCGTCGTTGTTGAGTCGACCCGCCCCGGACGACGGGGCAGGAGGAGGCGAGGCGGAACCGAAGGGAGCGTTCGATGGACTGCTCGACGAAGCGGCTGCGGATCCTCCATGACGAGCATGGGGACTGCGGGAATCCGAGGGGAGAGGAGCTGAGGAATATGGGGAGGCAGAGATTGTGTGACCGAAGGCGTTCGCGGATCCGCCTGTTGGGAGTGCTCGCGCTCCTACTGGCGCTGCCCGTGATGACCGCCGCCGCCGAGGGGGACTGGCTGGAGTCGTTCTACGAGAGCTACGAACGCAAGGACCTCGCCAAGGCAGCCCAGATCGCGGCGGATGCCAGGAAGCAGACGTCGGATCGCGGACAGCGCTGTCTGCAGACCTACCTCCTGGCCCACTGTGCGTGCTACGCCGGCAAGCCACCGGAGATGGAGAAGGCGGCTTCCCTGTTCGACAAGAACGCGACGACCTGCGATGACCTGGTCGGGGAGGATGTCCTCAAGGTGAAGGGGGAGTGTCTGAGCCGGAAGCAGTCCGCGACTCCCCTCCCGGCCCAGCTCGCGGTCGCGTTCACCAACACGAGCGGCTCGGTCCGCATCCGAGGCGTGGAGAAGATCACACCAGCCGCCACGACCGCAGCGGCCGCGGCCCACACGCGCACGCAGCAGACCGCGGTCAACGCTTCAGCTGCGGACACGGGCGGGTCGAGCCAGGTCGCCACCGGCCAAACGGAGGTGACGCGGGTCGACGAGGAGCTCGACGACTGCTGGGTGGAGGACCTGATCACCGACGAGTTCCTCGAGGAGTGGGACGCGTGGGACGAGGAGTGGGTAGTCGAGGAGCTCCCCCTGGAGGAGGAGCTGGACCACGACCCCGAGGTCGACGAGGGCGAGGAGATCATCGAGGAAGAGATCTACGACGAGTACGACGAGACCGACGAGTACGACGAGACCGACGAGTAGGGACTCCCCGGATGAAGCTCACCCAGTAGCTCGAGAAGCACAACGCCTGGATGTTCAGCTCCAGGCACTCCAGGTACGCACCCGGGTACATCTTCCAAGAGCGCGAGCCGCGGGTGTTCTGAGGTAGGTGGGCGGCTAGCGTCGCCGCGAGCGGACCAGGGCGACACACCCGATCAGGAGCACGAAGCCGACGCCGCGCGGGCCGGCGTTGGAAGCGCTGCACTCACACCCCCCCTCGTCATCGTCGTCGTCGTCCACCGCGTCGTCGTCCGCCGGCTGCTCGCACGACTGGGCCTCACCGTCGCAATCCTCGTCCACGTCGTTGTCGCAGATCTCCTCGGCCGCGGAGTGGATGGCGGGGTCGTGGTCGTCGCAGTCGGTGTCGCACTGCTCGCCGTCGCCGTCGTAGTCCTGGACCGGGTAACAGCCGGTGTGGTTCGGGTCGAGCTGGTAGTCCCAGATGCCGCGGCCGTAGGTGCCGAAGCGGATGGTGTTCTCGGCGTACAGGGTCTCGGCGCTCCAGTAGATGGTGACCGGGGCGTCGGCGCCGGTGATATCGATCCACTCGCCGCCGTCGCCGGCGCGCATGTACGCCGAGGTCTCGGTGCCGGCGAGGATGCGGCCGCTGCCGTCGGGGGCCTCGGCCAGGCTGTACACCATGGTGTCCGGCATGCCCTCGTCCCACTCGTGCCAGGTCACGCCGCCGTCGGTGCTGCGGTGGATGGCTGCGTTGGAGTAGCCGCTGCCGCCGATGTAGACCGTGCCCACGTCCAGGGCTGAGGGCAGCAGGGCCTGGCCGTAGAAGTAGTGGCCGGTGGGCACGTCGTCGAGGGCCTGGGTCCAGGTGACGCCGCGGTCCTCGGAGTGGAAGACACGCCCGGCGCTCGTGGTCAGCCAGGCCAGCTGCGGATCGAGGGGCGAGAACGCCATGGCGGAGATGTACTCGTACCAGCCGTCGCCGAAGAACTGGTCCGACCACTGGGTCGGGAACCAGCCGTCACCGTCGAGCTCGTAGCGGTACAGGTGGGTGGCGCAGAAGAAGAACGCCTCCACGTCCGTCGAATCGGCCACCAGCGGGGGCAGCCAGGCGTACTCCTCGCCCGGAGGGAAGTCGGCGCCGCCGAGCCACGGCTCGTCCTCGCCGCCGTGGACCAGGATGAAGCCCGGATACACCGAGTACACCAGCTGGTGGGTGCCGTCTCCGGAGACCATGTGGGCGTAGTCGCCGCTGATCACCTGGTCGAAGGAGAACGGATCGGCGCCGCTGGCCTCGTGGGTGATCTGGTAGCCCTGGTCCTGGGAGCCGCCGGCCAGGTTGTCGGGGTTCGCCCGCGAGGTGAGCGTCGAGTAGTACTGGCTCACCCGCAGCCCCTGCATGGCGAGATTCTCCACGTTGTCCAGGCCGTTGCTGGAGCGGTAGAGGCCGCCGTCGGTGGACACGTACCAGATCTCCTCGCCCTCGGGGCCCAGCACCACGTCGATGCCGGGGATGTCCGCGTGCAGCTTGTGCATGGGATCGCCGTAGTAGTCACCCCAGCCGTTGACGATGTCGAAGGTCTGCCCGTCGGCGGTGAGGTAGACCTCGACGCCGCCCCAGGCGAAGCGATCCGGGTCGTACACCGACGCCGCGAGGGAGCCCCAGTAGTCGTGCACTCCGGTGATGAACTGCCAGCTCTCCCCGGCGTCGTCGGACCTCATCAGGGTGCTGGTGTCGATGACGGCCCACAGGCGCGGCGCGCCGGCCTCGCACCCCACCAGCTCGGCCCGCTCCGACTCCATCCCGAGGCTGCCGACGGTGGTCCACGAGTCGCCGAGGTCGGCGCTCATGTACAGCTCGCCGTTCTCCAGCAGGTAGATCTCGGAGCCGCCGTCGCGCGGTATCCAGAGATCGCCGGCATACCCGCCCATGGTCCGCACGATGCTGAACGACCGCCCGCGGTCCATGGAGCGCAGCAACCGATAGCTCCCGTTGGTCCCGGTGATCAGGAACATCGCGTGGCTGCCGTCCGAGGTGGTGATCAGCCGGCGGATCTCCCACGGGCTGCCCACCCCGCTGGGGACCTGCCAGGTCGCGCCGTCGTCCTCGGAGACGTGGATGTAGCCCCAGTCGGTGGCCCCGACGATGATGTCGGGCGCGCCCGTGGACTCCGAGGGTGCGACCACCATCCAGTGCACACCTCCGTAGAGGTTGTCGCCGATGGGGAACCACTCGTCGCCGCCGATCTCGGTCTTCCAGATGCCGCCCAGGGCGGAGCCCGCATAGAGCCACTGGTGGTCCGACGAGTGCTGGGCCACGTGCATGCGCCCGGCGAGGTTGTCGCTGCCCCGCTCCACCCAGATGGGATCGCCGTCGGCTCGCGGGGGCGATGCGACGGCCAGGGCGTTGCGTTTGAGGATCTGCTGTCGGCCGTTCTCGCGCTCGACGAGCTCGTAGTCCACCCCCTCGGCCGCGCGGTGCATCTGCCGGAACCACGCCTTGCGCGCCTTCTTCTGGACCCGCTCCGAGTCCTCGTCCAGCCAGTGCTCGGTGGGCGCCGGCAGGGCCGGCCTGGGGTAGTTCGCCGGCTCGTCGTCACCGAGCCGCAGGGCCTGGTAGCCGCCGAACGCCAGGGCGAACAGGGCCACGGTCACCAGCTGGGGTGCGAATCGTCTCATCGAGGCCTTCTCCTCAGCGGTCCGAAAGCAGCGCACGGCCGGTGACCATGCGGGCGATCTGGTTGGTGCCGGTGTAGATCTGGGTCAGCTTGGCGTCGCGCATCATCCGCTCCACCGGGAACTCGCGCGAGTAGCCGTACCCCCCCATCACCTGCACCGCGTCCGTGGTGACCTTCATGGCGGTGTCGCTGGCCAGCACCTTGGCCATACCCCCGTGCAGGGCGCCGGCCTTGGCGTCCCCCTCGTCGAACTCCACGGCCGCGCGGTACGTCAGCAGCCGCGCCGCCTCCACGGCCGTGGCCATGTCCGAGATCATGAACTGGATGGGCGCCAGCGCCGCGATGGGCTTGCCGAACTGGACCCGCTCCCGCGCGAACTTCATGGCGTGGTCCAGCGCACCCTGGGCGATCCCCACCGCCTGGGCCGCGCAGAACAGCCGGTTCTGCGACAGCGTCCCCATCAGGTTGGCGAAGCCCGTGCCCTCGGCGCCGATACGATTCGCCGCGGGCACGCGCATCCCCTCGAAGAACAGCTCGGAGTTGACCGAACCGCGCATCCCCATCTTGTGCTCGTTCTTGCCGTAGCTCAGCCCCGGCGTCCCCTTCTCCACCACGAACGCGCTGACGCCGCGGCCGCCCATGTCCGGGTCGGTGTACGCGTACAGCACGAACAGATCGGCCACCGATCCGTTGGTGATGAAGCACTTCTGGCCGTCCACGACGTAGTCGTCCCCATCGCGCACGGCGCGCGTCCGCATGGCCAGCACGTCCGAACCCGCCCCGGGCTCCGTGGCCGCGAATGCCGTCAGCAGCGCGGAGTGTCCGCCAAGGGGCGCCAGGAATCGCTCCTTCAGCTCCTCGGAGCCGCCGTGCAGGATCGGCAACATCCCGTCGGTCTGCGCGATGATCAGCAGCGCGGAAGACGCACACACCCGCGCGATCTCCTCGAGCATCAGCACCATCGTGTGCATCTTGCACTCGTACCCGCCGTACTGCGCCGGCAGCACCGGGTTGAGCAGACCGTTGGCCGCGAACACCTGCCGCGCCTCCTCGGGGAACCGCTGCTGCTCGTCCAGCTCGGCGGCCCGCGGCTCGATCTCGTCGGCCACGATCCGCTGCACCGTGTCGAGGATCATCCGTTGCTCTTGGGTGGGTCGAAACACGGCAGCGCCTTTCGTCCGGGTGGGGCCGAGGACACTCTAGCAGACCGGCAGCGGGCCTAGTCGTTCTTGTCGCTGCCGCCGCCCTTCCACCGGTCCTGGGGGATCAGGGTCTGGTGGTGATGGCGCTCGCTGCGGTTGCGGCTGAAGTCGTCGCTCCAGGGGTCCTGGGGATCGGGGTAGTACGCGCGGGCGTGGCGGTGGTAGGCCAGGGTCTGGTTCACGCTCACCCCCAGGATCGCCGCGGCGGCGACGCCAGCGACCGCCGGACCGATCCAGCCGCGTCCGATTGCGCGGGCCAGGGCCACCCCCAGCAGCGCGACAGCCAGGCCGGGGAAGGGGTACAGCACCAGCAGATGACTGGGGTGGTGGTAGCTCACGGTGAACGGCGAGCACAGGAACACCAGCCCGAACACGATCCAGACGAAGGCCACGGGCCCGCGCGGCAACCTCCCCACCCCCACGAAGCTCAGCAGGGGCACGGCGATCACGGCCGCGCAGAAGGCCACGATCAGCGGCGCGTTGTGGGCCACGTCGATCCCCTCGAGGATGCCGAACCACTCCGTGTCCCAGATCTCCCCGCCCACGATCACCGCCAGCGTCTGCTTGCTGCGCACGACCAGGTTGGTCAGGTACTCGAGGTTGTCGATGTCGTCCTTGGGCGTGGGGGTGAGCAGGCGGTCGAACATCAGCCGGACGGTCACGAACCCGTTGACGGCGTTGTGGACCAGCAGGGGCAGCGCCCCGGCGACGAACGCGGCGGCGGAAGCGGCGGCCTGCCGCGGCGTCACGCCCGACCGACCGACGCGACCGCGCAGGACCACGAGGCCGGCCACGGCGCAGGCGCCGAGGTACCAAAGGAACGTGATCTTGTGCGCCAGGCCGAGCCCGAACATCAGGCCGCCTCCGGCCGCGTACAGGAGTCCGTGGCGCTCGGACCGCCGCATCCGCTGGAAGCACAGCAGGCCCAGCCAGAACAGCGCGACGGTGAAGATCTCCTCCTTGTAGTGGCCCTGCCGGGTGAAGTGCACGAACACGGGGTGGGCGCAGGTGAGCAGCGTCGCCCCCAGCGCCGCCGCCGTCCCGAACCAGCTCCTCAGGAGCACGAACGCCGCCATCATCCCCAGCAGGGACACGACGATGGGCATCAGCCGCAGGGCGAACGGGTTGTTGCCCAGGACCCACAGGAACGGGAGCTGCAGGTACAGCTCCACCGCGCCCACGTATTGGTTGTCCTCCATCAGCGGCAGGTATCGGCCGGCCAGGGACACGCCCTCCAGCGTGTCCGCTCCGTGGGTCGGCAGCGCGGCGGTGGGCCGCAACAGGTGCTGACGCACGAACAGGCTCTCGTCGATCTCCTCGGCGTTGAGCCGGGGCACGGTGATGCTGGGCAGGCACAGGGACAGGAACACCGCAGCGATCAGCGCCAGGGGCGCGGCCGTGGTCAGCAGGCGCTGGCGGGTTTCGGGCGTCACCTCTTCTCCTGCAGGCCGGGCCGACGACGGAGCGCCAGGACGAGGGGGAGCCAGGAGACGAGCAGGGGGCCCGCGCTGGCCCCGGCCGCCGCGCAGGCGCAGTCGCCGCCAGGGTTGGTGTTCAGTCCCGCGTCGTCGTCTCCAGCGTCGTCGTCGCCCGCGTCGTCGTCGTCGCCCGCGGCCGAGTCGTCGTCGTCGCCCGCGGCCACGACGGTCTCTCCCTCCACCTCGAACGCGACCACCGCACGATCCGCGTACTCCCCCACCGTGGCGGTCACGGCGACCTCGTAGAGCCCGGGGAGGTCGGGGGTGAACGACATCGAGTCCTGCGCCGCCGCTGGGAGCTCTGCGGTGGACATCTCCGGGCGCCGCTGGAGCTCCCAGGCGAAGGTGAGGCCGACGTCGCCCAGCGTGCACGATCCGGAGGCGTCCAGGGTCGCCTCGGCCCCCAGCTCGACCACCGCGGGTTCATCGAGGACCACGCCAGCCAGCCTGAGGTTGCCCACCACGTGCCGAGCGGCGGCCGCGGTCTCCACGATCCCGGGGCCGGCCACGTCCAACCACCACGCGGTGGGCCCATCGTCTTGCCAGCCGCAAGCACCGTCGGGCTCGGCCCCCTCGATCCGGGGCAGGGACAGACGCGCGCTCGGAACGCCGAAGTCCTGTCCCAGCAGCGCGGCGCGCCAGTGGGTCGGAGCGCCGTCGGGGTCCAGCTCCACGCGTAGCGTGTAGAGGACCTCTGGATCGTCCGCCGTGCCCCCGAACCAGCCGTACAGGGCGGTGTCATCGACGCAGTAGGCGCCGGCCGAGGCCTCCAGCAGGGGGCGGCCGTCCGGGCCGCGGACCTCCCGGTCCTGGGCGATCCACGCCTCGCAGGCCCCGTCCACCCAGGTCCAGCTCGTGCACGTGTCCCCGCACTCGCCGACGAGCAGATCCACCGCCTCGAACTCCCCCTCGACGGCCGGCTCGGCCAGCAGAAGGGACAGGAACTCGGCGGGCTGTTCGCCGTCGGTCTCCACCGACGTCTCCACCACGGTGTGGGTCAGCTCCAGCCAGTGCCCCTCGTCGTGGATGTCCTCGCGCGTGGTCCGGGTCTCGTCCAGGGGCGACAAGACCGCCAGCGTCAGGCGGGCGCCGTCGCGGGTACAGGTGGCGCCGTGTCCGGTGGACTCGAACGTCCCGCCGCTGGAGCCCCCACAGTGGGTGTGCAGCGTGTGCGTCAGGGTGTGCGGGGCGACGTCGTCCACCTCCACGCGGTCGTGCAGCACCATGAACCGATCGGCCACCAGGGCCATGCGCCGCCAGATCCGTGTATCGGGCACGCGGTGGTGGTAGTCGGTGGTCGCCTCGGCCAGGGCGATGCCCTCGGCGCCGATGTCCGAGGCCACCAGATAGGCCAACCCGTCCCCCGACGCCGTCCAGCCCCCCTCCACCGAGTAGTCGGTCAGCACGAGATCGCCGTCGGGGCCCTCGGCGAACGGCGGCACCGAGAGCACGGGCATGGCGGGCCCCTCGCCGTCCACCAGGATGAGGTTGTGGTTGCTCGGCGCCCAGACCTTCTCGTGGTCCCCCCACCCGAGATACCCCGCGTCGAGGATCAGCGATTCCCCCCCCGCGTAGAGCATGACCGACGTGCCGTCGGGGTGCTCGTGCCCGGCCGCGCCGTCGATGAGCTGCCCCCACCGGGTCCGGGACACCGCCGCGGCGCGCCCGTGTTCGCACATCATCGAGGCATACGTGGCGTCGGTCTCCCAGCCGCTGCGGAAGATCACCTGCCCGGCGTAGGGCAGCACCTGGTGCCGATGCAGGCCCAGATCGTCGGGGGAGGCCGGGGCGATGGAGTCGTCGTACGCCGCGAGGATCAGCGGGGCGACGTCGGTGGAGCCCCCCGCGGACTGGCCGTTGAGCTCCCAGGCCCAGCGGTGCAGGCCGGCATTCTCGAAGCCGTCGCCGACGAAGACGCCGAAGAACATCCGCGAGCCCGGCGTGCAGTCGTCGAACGGCGGCATCGTCCCGTCGGGCAGCTGGGTCCGGATGGCCCACAACAGCGTGTCCGCGAGCACCGGCCCGGTCCACATGTCCGGCAGCGTGTACGGTTGCTCGGCCCCCAGGACGTAGTACGGCGGGATCGGCTCGTCGAAGGCCATCACGTAGTCCGCGCCGCCGGTGTAGCGGTGCCACGCCCACAGGAACGCCGCGAGGTCGATCCCCGAGTAGCTCAGGTAGGAACCGGCCTCCTGGTACCCGCCGTCCTCGTCGTCGAGGATGTCGCCGAAGGTCAGATCGGTGGCCCGCACGGCGAAGTCGATCCACGCGGCCGGATCGTAGCGGCCGTCCGCCTCGACGGCCTCGAAGGCCTCGCCGTTGAGGGCGATGGCGGCGAGCCCCAGGGCCGCGGCGCTCTTGGTGCGGTGGTTGTTCACCAGGGTGCGGCAGGCGATCCAGTTCTCGATGGCGAAGTCGGCGTAGAAGTCCGCGGTCAGGTCGGCGACGTTCTGGACCACAGCGTCGCGGTCGTCGCCGAGGACGTCGCGATCCGCCCCGAGCAGCAGATCCACCGCCTCGGCCCACAGGTGCAACTCCTGGGCGGTGAAGATGTCCTCGACGAAGTCGATGAACCCCTTGGCGCGGGACTCGGTGTACATGGCCAGGAGATAGGTCACGGCCCGCTCGCCCATCGCGTCCCGGGCGGCCTCGTCCTCGAAGGGCACCACGTCGCCGGACTCGTCCACCGTGCGGTCCATGAAGAACAGCCAGGCCGCGGCGCGGGCGGCGTTGGCCTTGCTCAGCTCCGGATAGGGCCCGTGATCGTCGAGATCGGTCTCCACCTGGGCCAGCGTGACCAGCCGCGAGACCTGGGAGCGGTAGGGCTCGCGGTCGAGCCGCGACCGGATCACCTCGAGCTCCTCCGGCACCAGACAGGTGCGGGGGTGGGGCCCGGCCTCGGTCATTTCACCGGCGAGCCACGTCTCGGCAGCAGAGGCGCACGGAACGGCGAAGACCACCCACAGGATCAGGAGACGACGATGCATCCCGAGGATCATCGCACAAACCGCGCCGATCCCGTTGACGGCCGCCCACCCCATAATTAGGCAAGGCTAACAGGGCCAAAAGCTCTGCGAGAGGGAGGTCAGGGATGAGGGATCTGGGTGAATTCGTCCTGCTTGTCGTTCTGGTGGTGAGCTGCGCGACCTTCGGCGCCGCGGCGTCCGAGCCGCGCGTGGCGCTCGACATCGGGGAACGCGCCCCGGACATCGCGCTCCCCGACCAGTTCGGATACGACGCCAAGCTGAGCAGCTACTGGGACGAGGGCCCCCTGGTGGTGTTCTTCTACCCCAAGGACTTCACACCCCACTGCACCCAGGAGGCCATCAGCTTCCGCGAGGCCCGCGACGAGCTCCAGGACCTCGGCCTCACCGTGGTGGGCATCTCCATCGACACCGTGGGCTCCCACCTGCGCTTCGACCAGACCTACGACCTGCAGTATCCGCTGCTGTCCGACGTGCACGCCCGCGCCGCCGAGGCCTTCCGCGTGCGGGACTCCCACCAGGGCTTCGTGCTGGCGCGCCGCGCCACGTTCTTGATCGACCGCGGCGGCGAGATCGCCTGGGTCTGGGACCCGGTGGACCCCGTGGAGCACGCCAGCGCCGTCATCGCCGAGGCGAAACGTCTGGGCGTGGTGGGCGGCGACGGCTGATACAATCCCCCCACCCAGGGTGAGGGGATCGATGACCGACGGACCAGACGGCCAGTTCTTCTGCGAGCGCTGCGAGGGGCGGTACGACCAGCCGGGCGACTGCCCCCGCTGCCCGAACGAACCCCTGATGGACCTGACCGACAACGACGTCGTGCTCATGCTCGAGGCGTTCGACGACGCGGCCAAGCGCAAGCGCTACGGTGTCTGCTTCGCCGCGGCACTCGTCGTCACCGTCCCCATCGCCATCGCGCTGATAGCCGGGTGCTCGCTCGTGGACAGCAGGGCGGTGTTCAAGCTCGCGCTACTCCTCTGCTTTGCCGTCCTCGCCGGGCTGACGACCCTGTTCGCGACGTTGTTCCCCGCTCGGAGACGAACCCCGCGGGGGATCTATCCCGCCTCCGTGGCCAAGCCCGAGGTGACCTCGTCGCTGCCCGCCGCGATCCCGTCGGACGCGCTGGGTACCTGCGCCGAATGCCTCGCCCCCATCGACGAGAACAGCGCCTACCTGGACGACGACGGCCTGCAGCTGTGCCACGGTTGTTTCCTGCAGGATCAGGCCGACCGCGACGAGGAACGACACGGCGCCGACTTCAGCGATCCCGCCGCCGGCCAGTTCGGCCGCATGGTCCGCCTCGGGGTATCCGCCGTCGAAGGGCTCGCCGACGTCCCCGAGGAGCTACGCAACGACAACGACTGGGCGGACCGGAAGCCGCCCGAAGACGAGATCTGACCTACTTCGCCTTGTTCAGCGCCTGATCCAGGTCCGCGATGATGTCGTCGGGGTGCTCGCCGCCGACGCACAGGCGGATCATGTTGGGCGGGATGCCGGCGAGATCGCGGCCCTCCTTGCCCTGCTGCTGGTGGGTGGAGATGGCGGGGATGGTGGCCACGGACTTGATGCGGCCGAGATCCGTGGCGCGCCAGATGCGCTCCAGGCCGTCGAAGGCCTTGCGGGTCTTCTCGGGGCCGCCCCTGACGCAGAACGACATGAGGTGGCCGTAGCGGTTGACCGGCTTGCCATACTGGGGGTCGTGTTCGGCGTCGACGAGGTACATGTACTTGCTGGCGAGCTCGTGCAGGGGGTGATCGTCGAGGCCGAGGTACTGCACCGACTCCACCTGGGGGTGCCCCTGGAGGAACTTGGCCACGTCCACGGTGTTGCGGCTGAGCAGATCCACCTTGGAGCGCAGGGTGCGCATGTCGTTGAGCGTCATCACCGCCTGCATGGGGTGCAGGTTGGGGCCGTAGTCGCGGTTGGGCAGGTACTTGATGTACAGCGCGAAGTCCTTGCGCAGCTGCTCGTCGTCGATGTTGCTGGTCAGGCCCTTTCGGGCGATGACGGCGCCGCACATGCCGAAGCCCGAAGAGGTCATGGTCTTGGTGGCGGACTGCACGACGATGTCCGCGCCGTGGCGGATGGGCCGCAGCAGCGCCGGGGTGGCCACGGTGGAGTCGACGATCAGGGGCAGGTCGTGGCTGTGGGCCAGGTCGGCGACGGCCTCGATGTCGAAGAACCCCTGCTGGGGATTGGACGGCAGCTCACCGTAGAGGAACCGGGTGTTGGCGTCGATCTTGGACGCCCACTCGTCGATGTCGGTGGCGTCCTGGACCCAGCGGCACTCGATGTTGCGCTCCTGCATCAGCCGCACGTTGAAGTGCTGGAACGTGCCGCCGTAGCACTGGGCCGTGGCCACGAAGTTGCGCGGTTCGAACACGTTCTTGCGCTTGAGGACCAGAAACGGCTGCAGCGCCGTCATGATCGCGGCCATCCCCGACGACGTGGAGCAGCACGACGTCTCGCCGTCGAAGCCGTACCCCTCCAGCAGCGCCATGGTCCACTCGTAGTAGTACGTGGACGGGTTGGCGATGCGGGAGTAGCACCAGGTGGGGATCAGGTAGGCCAGCGCCGCGGCCATCTGGTCGGAGTCGCGGTAGGCCTGGGACGAGCTCATGAAGATGGGCTCGATGATGGCGCCCTGGTAGTCCTCGATGGCCTCCTCGACCGAGTACAGCCCGTGCACGGCGATGGTGTCGAACTTCCACTTCTTGACCACGTCGCGGATGTAGCGGTCCCGCTTGGCCAGGTACTCGCCCGCCTCGTCCACGTACTGCTGCATC
The DNA here is from genome assembly GCA_964425605.1 of uncultured Rickettsiales bacterium. Classification (GTDB taxonomy): domain Bacteria; phylum Myxococcota_A; class UBA796; order UBA9615; family CAYRNR01; genus CAYRNR01. The sequence continues at coordinate 49,079 of CAYRNR010000019.1, forward strand.
CCCGGCGTGAGATTCACGTCGTTGCTGTCGGCCATGGTCACTCTCCTCGGTGGTTTTGGGGAGGCCCCCGGCGCGGGAGTATACCGCAGTGATCGCACGGTCCGGTGGGGCTTTCGTCGAGGAGTTCCCGGCGCAGGCGACGCGCCTCGTCACCGGTCCAGACGTCGGCCATCGGGGCCCGCGAGACGTCCCCCAGGATCCGCCGGTACTGCCAGTCCTCGCAGCACGCGGCGACGCGGCCGTCGGCCAGGACGTGGGCGGTGGTGAACGGCCGCAGGCACCCCTCCTCCGAGGGAAGTACGCGCACGCCCGGACGCAGCCGCGCGTCCCCCACGCGCGTGGTGGCGCGGAAGGACTCCACGGGGAACTCGAACTCGCGGCACAGCCGGCGGAACGTCCCCCGAAGGCCGTCAGGGAGCAGGTTGGTCAGGGTGACCACGACCAGCTGCTTGTCCGCCCGCTCCAGCGCACGCGCGGGCTCGACCAGGCGCCCCAGCCGGCTGGCCAGCGAGGCCTCGGAGGTCCCTCCGGTGGCGTTCACCGAGACGAAGACCGCGTCGAGGCCGCACGCCGCGAGGGACCGGAAGCGCTCGAGGGTCACCGCGCGTTCGTGGGTGGTCACCGAGATCAGGGTCCTGGGGCAGGCCGCCGCCGCCCGGTCGGCCAGCTCCTCCAGGCGGGGGTCCTCCAGGGGTTCGGCGTGCAGGTACAGCTCCAGGCTCGAGGGCTCGTGCTCGGCGCACTCGTCCATCAACCGGTCGAACAGCCGCGCATCCATCTGGCGGTCGGGGAGACCCTGGCGCGGCTTGGGGCAGTAGGGGCAGCCCCGCGTGCACCGGCTGGTGGTCTGGAGCTGGAGCCTCTCCGGGAAGGGCGACGGGAGCTCGGTGAACCGGACCGGCGGTGTCCTGTCCCGGGAGACCAGATCGCCCAGCCGCTGGAAGAAGACCATGGGCGCGGGGGCGAGGCGCGTGGCGAGCACCTGATCCGCCGGGAGGCAGACCGCCTGTAGCCAGGGGCCCCAGCGCAGGCCGATCCTCCCCGGGTCCACCGGCGGCCCGTCATCCAGGACCCGCACCGAACCCAGCCCCCCACGCGTGCACGTGCGCAGCAGGTGGTGAAGGAAGAACGACGGGACCGAGGTCCCCACCAACGCCGCGTCCCCCGGGCGCACATCGTCGAACGGCGTGTCCCGGCCCGGATCGAGCACGACCAGGCGAGCCCTCCCCGACGCGTGCAGATCCCGGGCCTCGTCGAGCAGGCGGGAGGACGCATCCAGCAGGATCACATGCACGGACACGAGTCTACTCCTCCGGCGCCCGGCACAGGTGTGACACGGCCGTGACACACCCCAAAACCCGGAATAGGACGAGTCACACGACTCCGCAACAACTCGTGTTTACTGGGCTTTCGAAGTCGACGAGAAAAAAGCGCGCGTGATCCCCGAGCTGGTCTGACTCTTGCAGAAATACGGGGTGTCACACGTGATATCGAAGAAGGGGAACACCATGCGCTTCATCCGTACCACCGCCCTGATGAGCTTCGCCGCTGGCTTCCTGGCCGTCGGCTGTGGCGACGGCGACGGCGACCAGGTCCGCCCGACCTGGGAGCAGAACGCCGAGTTCGTCGTCGAGTCCACCCGCATGATCGCGGCCGCCGCCGAGGAGGAGCACGGCTCCATGGACCTCGACGGCATCGACCTGCACCACGACGTGCTGGGCGAGATGTGGACCGACCCGGTCTACTGGACCTACACGGTCATCCACGCCAACTACACGCCCGAGTCGGGCAGCGAGCTGCGGCCCTACTACGAGCTCAACGGCCGGCCTTCGACCCTGACGGTGCTGCGCGCCCACCTGGACCGCAACCACAACTGGGGCCACCCCACGCTGGACAGCGACCCCAAGGTCTACATCGTGATCCGCGAGGACCGCGACCGCGTGGCCGCCGTGGTGTCCTTCCACACCGTCGCCGGTGAGCGCATCCGCGAGGCCTTCGACCTCTCGACCACCGACCGCGCCACCAACCTGCTGAGCCAGTCCGACATGGTCTCCGCGCCCACGTACCTCCCCCCCTTCCCGCTGAACAACGCGGACGACACCGTGGTGCTGGGCAACGGCAGCGAGATGCACACGTACACCGAGGACGAGGACACGGTCGATGTGATCTTCTCCGACGAGGTGGACGGCAAGCTCGTGCACCAGCGCTGGGAGCGGGGCATGCCCTTCCCCACCGAGACCATCACCGAGAACCTCGAGACCCGCCTGCTCGCCGACGACGAGGTGGCCTACCTCGACCAGGGTATGGCGCCCCGCTCCGGTGAGCCCGACCCGGGCAGCGAGGACTGGGACTTCCTCGACGCCCTGCGCGAGACCGTGGACCTGCAGGCCTCCCTGTCCATCCTCGAAGAGGACCTGGGCGACTCCAGCGCGAACACCGTCGAGGGCTACCGCCCCTGGGCCGGCGGCTGGTGGCCGCAGGCCGAGGGTGGCCTGGTCTTCGGCTACGACAACCGCGCGTCCTTCTCCGACGAGATCAAGGGCGACATCGACCCCATCCGCCTCGACATGGACACCTTCTCCGAGGAGCTCCGCGAGATGCCCAAGGAGACCACCGAGGAGAAGGAGGCCTACAACGCCAAGATCGAGGAGTACAAGGCCAAGCAGCAGGAGCTGGTGGACAAGCTGGTCGAGTTCTACGGCGACATCCTCAGCGGCCTCGACGGCGGCCAGATCGTCGTCGCCGACGGCAACGTCACCAAGGGCGAGGAGTGGAGCTACAGCCTCGACGAGCTCAGCCCCTTCGACAAGTGGGCCCTGTACGAGTACCTCCAGGGCAACACCAACCCCAACCCCTTCTACATCTCCGCCTGGGAGATCCTGAACCACTACAGCCCCGGTGGCGGCTCCTGGTGGGGCCACTGCAACGGCTGGGCCGCCGCGGCCATCCTGACCAACGAGCCCCGCGAGACCAAGACCTTCTCCGCCGGCGGTCACGACTTCGCCTTCACCAGCGCCGACATCAAGGGCCTGGTCACCGAGTCCTACTACTCCCAGCAGAGCCACTTCTACGGCGCCCGCTACAACGGCGAGGACGACGACATCTCCGACCTCCACCCCGACGCCTTCCACAAGATCATCGGCTTCTACGTCCGCGACCGCGGCGTGCCCCTGGTCTTCGACACCTCCGCCGACGAGGCCGTCTGGAACTACCCGGCCTACGCCTACGACATGACCATCACCGAGACCACCGACTCCGAGGCCACCGACCTGGTCAACATCAACACCGCCGACGCCGAGGCCCTCATGGCCCTCGACTCCACCATGACCCAGGAGATCGCCGACGCCATCGTCAGCTATCGCCTCGAGGTGGGCCCCTACCAGAAGGTCGACGACCTGCTCAACGTGGACGAGGTCACCGACGAGATCTACGACGCCATCGTCGACCTGGTCTCCGTGGATGCCATCGCCACCGCCCGCAAGTTCCAGGTCTCCATGGGCCTGATCTTCACCACCGACGGCGTGGACGAGGTCTTCGTGGACGTCGATCCCAACGAGCCCAAGGGCTTCACCAACAACTACACCTACACCCTGCACACGGACGCCGACGGTCTCGTCATCAGCGGTGAGTGGGCCGACGAGGACAAGCACCCCGACTTCGCCTGGGTGCCCTACAACAACCCCACCTACCCCTCCAACAACGGCTCCGAGAACCCCTACCTCAACTTCGGCACGCTGGCCGAGACCCTGGGTGACGACCTGATCCGCAAGTAGTCCCCGCTTCCCTATCCCCTTCCCACCTCCCCTTCCCACCTCCCCTTCCCACCTACCCTTCCACCTCCACCTCCACCTCCCCGTTTGTTACCCTGTCTCCGGTGGAGGGATCACCATGCCGCAGATCACGGTGCTGATGGGACGCAAGGCCATCGGCGTGTTCGACCTGACCCAGGAGCGCACCCTGGTGGGGCGTAGCGCCGACTCGGACATTCTGCTCGACAGCCAGACCGTTTCGCGCGAACACGCCGAGCTGTTGATGGTCGGCGACACCTGCCTGGTCAACAACCTCTCGAAGTCCAACGGCCTGTTCGTCAACGGCACCTGGGTCGAGACGTTGAACCTCGAGGACGGCGACCAGATCGAGATCGACATGTACACCCTGCGCTACGAGGCCGGGGAGACGACCGAAGACCTGGGCGAGGTGCTCGCGGTCCAGCCCCCGGTCCCGCGGCGGGACGATCCCACCAAGGCCCTGGGCCTGGACGACCTCGCCGAGGTGCGCGCGAAGATGAAGGCCATCAAGGAGGCCCACCTCGAGCAGCGCGACGGGAACGAGGTCCTCCACCACACCCTGGCCGGCCCCAAGACCATCATCGGCCGCGGCGCGAACTGCCACATCCGCGTCCGCGGCGGCCTGTTCGGCCCGAAGGTGAGCGCCGTGGTCTTCCGAGACCCCAGCGGGCGCGTCTCGGTGGAGTCCGCCGGCACCCCGGTGAAGGTCAACGGCGAGCAGATCATCAAGGAGACGCAGCTGGCCAACGGCGACTTCGTCGAGGTCGGCGGGACCCGATTCAAGTTCAACTCGAAGATCTGATCCGGTCGCGCTCACAAACTTCTTACAACCCCCTCACTCACCGCACTCGTTCGCCCTCCAGACTCGGTGTCATGGAGGAACCCACACGGTTCGCGGGTTCCACGAACAACCCAGGATCGGGGAGAATCGACATGGCGATGGCGAGACGAACGACACAGCAGACGGTGGGCACCCTGGCGCGGGCGATCTTGACGATCGTCGCGGTGCTGGGGATGGCCGCGACGGCGGCGGGCCAGTCCGACCTCGACGCCTACGACATGAGCCGCGCCGGCACGGGCGCCGGTCACGTGGTGCTCGACGCCGACCTGGCCAACCCCGTGATGCTCGCCGGTTCGGGGGGCCGCTCCTACCTGCGGGTCGGGATCACCGGCGCCGGCCTGGAAGCGGCGGACCGCCGCACGCCGGTCAACGTGTGCTTCGTGATCGACAAGTCGGGCTCCATGAGCGGCGCCAAGCTCGAGGACGCCAAGGCCGCGGCGCGGCTGGGCATCGACCGCCTCGGCGAGGACGACATCGTCTCCATCGTCGCCTACGACTCCACGGTCAGCGTGCCCCTCGCGCCGACCCGGGCCAAGAACTGGTCCGACATCCACCGGGCCATCGACTCCATCCACGCCGGCGGCAACACGGCGCTGTTCGCCGGGGTGAGCCAGGGGGCGTCGCAGCTGCGGCGGTTCCTGGAGCGCGACCAGGTCAACCGGGTGATCCTGATGTCAGACGGCCTCGCCAACGTGGGGCCGAGCTCCCCGGGTGAGCTCGCGTCGCTGGGCCGCAGCCTGGCGCGCGAGGGCATCACCGTGTCCACGGTCGGCCTCGGGCTGGACTACAACGAGGACCTCATGGCGCAGCTGGCCATGGGCGGCAGCGGGTTCAACTACTTCGCCCAGGAGTCCAGCGATCTCAGCCGCATCTTCGAGAACGAGCTGGGCAACGCGCGGTCCGTGGTCGCCCAGGAGGTGATCATCCGCATCCGATGCACCGACGGGGTCCGGCCCATCCGCATCCTCGGCCGCGACGGCGTCATCGAGGGCCAGGACGTGACCGTGGACCTGACCCAGCTCTACGCCGGCTTCGAGAACTACGTCCTGCTCGAGGTGGACCTGCCCGCCACCGAGGCGGGCGCCACGCGCGCCGTGGCCGACGTCTCCGCCAGCTACCGGGATCTGAACACCCGGCAGGACGACGTCCAGACGTCTCGCGTGGCCCTGCGCGGCACGTCCTCGGCCACCGAGGTGCTGCAGATGACCAACAACGACGTCATGGTGGCGCTGGCCGAGTACCTCTCCAACGAGCAGTACGAGATGGCGCTGCTGCTGCGGGACAAGGGGGAGACCGAGAAGGCCAAGCAGGTGCTGCAGGACAACGCCCGCTACCTGCGCGACCAGGCCGGCGAGCTCGACGCGGACCAGCTGCTGCGGCTCGAGCAGTACAACAACGAGGCCGTCGAGCAGATGGACGAGGTCTACTGGAGCGAGGGCCGCAAGCTCATGCGCAAGCGGGGCTACATGATCGAACAAAACAACGCCTACTGACCTCAGGGGTGCGTGATTGAAGAAGAGGCTCGCCGCTGCCCTGCTGCTCATCGTGACCGTGCCGCTGATCGCGCTGATCGGGCTCGGGACCAAGGTGGTGCGCGACGAGCGGGCGCTGCGGGCGGACCGGATGGACGAGCTGCTGGCCGCGCGGTTGGACGACCTGGACGGGCTGGCGATGCGGGTGCTCGAGGACCGGCGGCAGGAGCTACGGCAGGCGCTGGGGGAGGTCAGCGGTGACATCTCGGCGATCCGCCACCTCCCCAGGACGCTGCCGTTCGTGCGGCAGACGTTCATCCGGGATGCGGAGGGCTCGTTCGTCTACCCCTCACCACACGATCCCATCACCGACGACGAGAAGGACTTCCTTCGACGAACGCGCGCGCTGTGGCAGGAGCGGGACACCCTGGGCGACGCGTCCGAGGCGCCCGCGCCGGCGGTCTACGACGGGCGGACGGGAGACGACGGCTGGTACGCGTGGTTCTGGGACAGCGGCCTGCAGCTGCTGTACTGGCGAAGCGCTCCGGACGGGCGGGTCGTGGGCGCGGAGCTGGGCCGGGTCCAGCTGCTGTCGGACCTGATCGCCGTGCTCCCGGTCACCGATCCCCTGGACGAGGCGGCGGCGGCGGACCGCATCGTGCTGCTCGATGCGCGGGCGGAGCCCGTGTACCAGTGGGGCCTGTACGAACCGGCAGCGGGCGAGGTCCCCCGCGCGCGCCGGCCCCTGAGCCCGCCGCTGGGTGCGTGGACCCTGTCGTACTTCGTCTCGGACGCCGGGATGGAGGCGGCCGCGGCGAGCGGTTCCGCCCTGGCGCTGACGATGGGGCTGCTGGCGCTGGGCCTCGTGCTGGCCGGCCTGGGGCTGTACTTCCATCGGGAGAGCTCGCGGGAGATCCGCGAGGCCTCCGAGCGCGTGGGGTTCGTCAACCAGGTCTCCCACGAGCTCAAGACGCCGCTGACCAACATCCGCATGTACGCCGAGCTGCTGCAGCGGCGGGTGGATCCCGAGGACGACCGCGCCCAGCGACACCTGGGGATCATCGTCGCGGAGAGCCAGCGCCTGAGCCGGCTGATCGGCAACGTGCTGACGTTTGCCCGCCACCGGCGTGACGCGCTGGTGCTGCGGCCGGCGCCCGGGTGCGTGGACGACACCCTCGAGGACGTCCTGGCCCAGTTCCGGCCGGCGCTGGAGACGCGGGGCGTGGAGGTCCGGTTCGACGGCGGGGCGCCGGGGACGCGGCGCTTCGACGCCGACGTGATCACCCAGGTGGTGGCCAACCTGATCAGCAACGTGGAGAAGTACGCGGCCGGGGGCGGGCAGGTGCGGTTGACCACGTCCGCCGACGGTGACATGGCGACCTTGACCGTGGCGGACCGCGGTCCGGGAATCCCCGCGGCCGAGGCCGAGGCCGTGTTCCAGCCCTTCGTCCGCCTCGACGACGCCCTCACCGAAGGCGTCAGCGGCGCGGGGATCGGCCTGGCGCTGGCCCGCGAGCTGGCCCGCCTGCACGGCGGCGACCTGGTGCTGCGCCCGGCGGATCGCGGCGCGACGTTCGTGTTCACCTTCCGCGCCGAGGAGGCCCCATGAAAGTGCTCGTGGCCGAGGACGACGCCTACATCCGCGAGGGACTGGTGGAGATCCTCGAGGAGGAGGGCTACGAGACCGTGCAGGCCGCGGACGGCGATGAGGCCCTGCGGCTGTTCCACCGCGAGGAGCCCGACTTCGTCTGCCTCGACATCATGATGCCGGGCCGCAGCGGCTACGACGTCTGCCGGGAGATCCGCAAGCACGACGAGGGGCTGCCGCTGATCTTCGTCTCGGCCAAGTCCGAGGAGATCGACAAGGTGCTGGGCCTGGAGCTCGGCGCGGACGACTTCGTCACCAAACCGTTCGGGGTCAAGGAGATCGTCGCTCGCATCCGCGCGGTGAGCCGCCGATGCATGGCCCGGCCGTCCGCCCGGGCCGACGAGGACTTCACCCTGGGCGATCTGAAGGTCTTCCCCGCCCAGCTGCGCGCCGTGCGCGGGGACGCGGTCGTCGACCTGTCGTTGCGGGACGTCAAGGTCCTGCGCACCTTCGCCGACAACCCTGGCGTGGTGCTCGACCGAGACACGCTGTTCAACCACTGCTGGGGGCTCAACTACCTGCCGACGAGCCGCTCGCTGGATCAGCACATCTCGCAGCTGCGCAAGCGTATCGAGGTGGACCCGCGCCACCCGCGGATCATCTGCACGGTCCACGGGGTGGGGTATCGATACGATCCCTGACCCGGGACCCCCTGTCCCTTTGCCCCCAGAAAGTGCACGATCTCCATTGCTGGACGCCCCAGGGGGAGGAGCTGCTTGCCCGACGATCGAACCGTGACCCGCCCCGGAGGCCACGACTCGCCCACCCTCCCGAACAGGGGAGTGGAGGACGCTCCCGCGTTCGTCTCCAGCGGCAAGTTCGAGGTGCTCGACGTCGTCGGCGTCGGCGGTTCCGGCGTCGTGTACAAGGTCCGTCACCGGCAGCTGAATCACCTGCGCGCCATCAAGGTGCTGACCACGGACGCGGGTGAGGAGGCCATCGAGCGGCTACGGCGCGAGGCCTCGATCGCCACGGAGCTGACCCACCCCAACATCGTGAGGGTGTACGACCTCGAGACCCTGGACGACGGATCGCTGGCCGTGGTCATGGAGTACCTGGAGGGCGAGGATCTGGCGGAGCGGGTACATCGAGACGGTCCCCTCGACGAGGGCGACGTGGTGGAGAAGTTCCGCCCCGTGGCCGACGCCCTGGACCGGATGCACACCGCCGGGGTCCTGCACCGCGACATCAAGCCCGCCAACCTGTTCGTGTGCGAGGACGGCACCATCAAGATCCTCGACTTCAGCGCGTCGCGGCTGGCCGAGTCCGGCAGCGATCTCACCCGCGCGGGCCAGCTCGTGGGGACGCCCCTGTACATGGCGCCCGAGCAGTTCGAGGGGGAGCGCGCGACGCCCGCGTCCGACATCTACTCCCTGGGCGCGACGCTGTTCCACGCGCTCACGGGGCGGCCGGCCTTCCAGGGCAGCTCGCGCACCGAGCTGACGCTGGCGATCCTCGACACCCATCGACCGCGCGCGAACACGTTCAACCCCTCCCTGCCGCCGCGCACATCGCGGTCGGTCGGGGCGGCCATGGCCCGGAGGCCGGAGGACCGGTGGCCCACGGCCACGGCGATGATCGAGGCCATGGCGGAGGCGTCCACGGCGACGATCCCCGCTCCGCCGAGGGCGCGCGGCCCCATGGCGGGGCGAGTCGCAGTGGCCGTCGTGTTGGGCGCGCTGCTCCTCGCAGCGATCGGTCTGTGGGTGCACACGAAGGCGGGTCCCCAGGCCATCGAGGAATCCGAGATCGCCGCGGCGACGCCCGCACCCGTGCGAGGGGGCACCTTGCGAATGGGGCTGTCCAAGAACATCCCCTCGCTGGACCCGGTGATCGCCAGGAACGAATCGTTCTGGGGCCTGCAGTTCCTGCTCCACGACCCCCTCGTGGACGTGGACTGGAACGGCGACATCCTCCCGGGTCTGGCCCAGCGCTGGGAGGTCAGCGACGACGCCACGCGGTTCGTCTTCCACCTCCGCGACGACGCGATCCTGCACGACGACCCCTGCTTGCCGGAGGCTAACCACGCGCTCGACGCGCGGGACGTCCAGCGTTCCCTCGAACGCGTGTTCGCCGAGATCGCGCGGGGGGAGTTGGCCTCCTGGCGGTTCCTGCCGTCTCTGAAGGGATACGAGGACTTCGAGCAAGGCCGTGCCGATCATCCCGACGGGCTGACCGTCCGTGACGCCCACACCCTCGTGGTGGAGTTCGACGCCCCCGCCCCGTCGTTCCTGCACGGCCTGCGGCGGCCGGTGTGGTCCATGGTCGCTGCCGAGGCGATCGAGACCTACGGTGAGTCGGACATGGGATTCCACACCGTGGGGACCGGGCCTTTCGCCCTCGACCGCGCTGACGCCGGCTCGGCCACCCTGGTTCGCCACGCGGCGGCCTGGCACGAGGACGCTCACGGACGCGCCCTCCCCTACCTCGATCGTGTCGAGGTGGCCTCGTTCTCCAGCGAGATGGCCACCACCACCGCACTCAAGGGCGAGCGGATCGACATGGTCTTCCGGAGGGGCACGAGGACCCTCGACGAGGCGTTCGAGCTCGGGGCCGAATCCGCCACACCGAGGGAGGGATGGGACGCGTACAGGGCAGAGGCCTACATCGACGAGGCGCATCGCCACCTGAGCCTGCTGGTGTTCGACCGTGGTTCGGATCACCCCTTTGCGAGCGATGCGCGAATCCGCGGGGCCATCGGCCGGGCCATCCACAGGAAAGATCAGACGGTCGACCCGTACCTCGCAACGGATCGCCCCCTCGTCGACGGCATGCTCGGATATACCCCGAGCATCCTCAGGGACGGCGATCTGGAGGCCGCCAGCGTCCTGCTCGATCAAGCCGGATACCCCGGCGGTGCAGGGCTGCCCGCCATCTCGCTGTGCCTCCGTGCGCTCCAGCAGGACCAAGCGGACGACCTGGTCACGCAGCTCGCAGCCGCGTCCATCGAGGTCCAGCCCAACTACGTCGGCTACGACACCTGGATGGAGTACCTGATGAACGGGGGGTGTGATCTGGTCTACGCGGGCTACGACCACCTCGTGGTCGACGACGATCCGTCCGACCTGCTGCGCGGGCTCGCGTCGTTCTCGAGACTGGAGGAGCGCCGCCCCGAGGTGCAGGACATCGTCCACCAGATCAGCGTGACGGTGGACCGTGAACGCCGCGGCCAGCTGGCCGCGGAGCTCTCCCAGGCCCTGGTGGACGACTCCATGCTCCTCTTCCTGGCCTACCGCTCACCGGAGCGACCCATCTTCCGTACCGTGGCGCACCAGCGGGTACAGGGTCTCGTCGATCCGACCACGGGCTGGATGAACCCCTGGCGGCACCGGATGCACCAGTTGTGGTTGGAACCGAACGGCGAGGACGGCCGCTAGTCGTCCTCGGAGGGGGAGAAGCTCTCGAGGCTCTCACCCTCCACGACCAGGATCTTGAACGTGGTGCCCTTGCAGGGCCGCTGTACACCTTCAACGCGCCCCGGTGGCCCTTGACGATCCCCCTGTCAGCATGAATCGTTGATCGCGCCCGGCGTGCCCAGGTCCCCGGCCCCGAAGCTGCTCGTGGCCGTGCACCAGTTCGCGCCGTCGTCGTTGTCGAGGTGGCTGCCCTCGTCGAGGGTCATCGTGGCGCCCGTGGGATCGGGCCACGGCGCGCTGCCGGTCCATCGAATCTGATCGACCTCCCCGCCGCAGTCCAGGGTCAGCTCGTCGTCGCCGTTGCCCAGGGTCAGCCCGTTGTACGCGTAGTCGATCGCGACGTTGCCGTTGGTCGAGAAGTCCCCGTTGTTGCCGAGCACGACCCGCGCGTGGGCCCCGACGACCAGACCGCCGATGGTGTGGGCATCGGAGCCCAGGTCGGTGATCGTGCAGCCCGACAGATCCAGAGCGGAGCCCGTGCGATTGAGCAGCTCGAACCACTCGCCGTCGGAGTCGTCCACGGCCGCGGGGTTCTGCATCACCTCGGTGAACACCACGTCGTCGGGGCCGGCCGTGACGCCGCCGCCGCACCCGGAGTTGGCCGCGCCGGGGGTCCCGCGGTCGCCGCTGGCCAGGATCGCGGTGGCGTCACACCAGTGGGCCGGGTCGTCGTTGTCGGGGGCCTCGGATTCGTCGAACGCCATGGCGATCCCTGCCCCGCCCGGCCAGTCCGTGGTCCACTCGATCCGGTCCACCTGAACGGCACAGGTCAGGATCAGCTGGTCGGGATCGCTGTTGCGCAGGTTGATGGCTCCGCCGTAGCCCTGGTCCGCGGGCACGCCTCCGTTCGATCCCGCGTCCGTGCTGACCGCGAAGACGACGTACCCGCCACCCGGCACGGACAGCGGAGCGATCGAGTAGCTGTCGCCGCTGTCGTCGGAGATCGTGCACCCGCCGAGGTCGTAGGTCGTCCCGGTGGTGTTCCACAGCTCGAACCACTCGCCGTCCGAGTCGTTGACCGCGGCGGGGTTGAACATCACCTCGGTGAACAGCAGCGCTCCCGCCGGCACGTCCCCCGACGACGTGTCGTCGTCGTCACCCACCGCATCGTCGTCGTCACCCACCGCGTCGTCGTCGTCACCCACCGCGTCGTCGTCATCGCCCACCGCATCGTCGTCGTCATCCACCGCGTCGTCGTCGTCACCCACCGCGTCGTCGTCGTCACCCACATCGTCGTCGCCGGCCGCATCATCGTCGTCCCCCGACCCGTCCGGACGCGGCGGCGGCCCGCAGCCCGCCCATCCGAGAGCGAGGACGAAGATCGAGCAGAGGACTCCGCTTCGGGACATGGCTCCTCCTGGCGGCCGAGCGTGGGTCGTGCGAGCGTAACAGAGCCCGGACATCCGCGCGGGAACAACGACGGCATGTCGAACCATCATTGGCAGCCCTCGATCTGATCGACCAGCACGTAGCCGGACGGATCGTCGTCCACGATCCGCACCCGCACGGTGGCGCCGACCCATGGCGAGACATCCCACGTCTCCGTCTTCAACGTCGGGGTCCCGTCCCCTCGCGCGGTGCGCACGGCCGCTCCGTCCACGACGAGCTCGACGCGCAGCCCGTCGCCCGCGCAGCCGCCGACCCGCACCGTGAGCGCCGGCCACTGCAGCACGAACGGCGGGGACAACGCCTCGCCCACCGCCCGGTCGCCGCCGAGGGGGGGGTGGCTGTTGACGAGCTGGACCCCGGCGAAGCCGTCAATGGTCTCCTGCCCGCCCACCGCCCCCGAGACCAGGCCGGGGACGAAGGCGTTCCCGGTCACGCGCCAGCCCTCGTTCCCGTACGCCTCGAAGTCGAACAGCGCGTCGCAGCTCGGCGCGGCCACCCGCGGCCCCCAGCGCCCGGCGGCCGGCGGCGGCGCGGCGGAGTCGAGGACCGGCGCGACCACCGTCTGCGCCAGGTAGGTGCTGTACCGCAGGGCGCCCGCCTCAGTCGCGTGGTCGCCGTCGACGAAGTAGTAGTCCGGCAGCACGCCCTGCTCGCGATGGTCGGCCAGCGGCACGCCGTGCTCGGCCGCGATCTCGTCCAGCATCTCGCGGTACTCGCCGTAGATCGCGCGCCGGCCGTCGTTGAAACGGGTCGCCACGGCCACCGGCGAGGTCACCAGCGCCACCTGCACCCCGTGTTCGTGCAGCCGCTCGATGGTGGTCTCGAGGTATCGCCGTTGTTGGACGTCGAGCTCGGCCTGGGGCCGCCGCGTCTCCCGGGCGTACACCGCGGCGCGGCGGGCGTACTCCGCGGCGCGGCGGACGGCGCGGTGGCGCTGGGTCGTCAGCTCGACGCTGTCGCACCCGATGTAGCCCTGCTCGCCATGCCAAACCGGCTCCCCCGGCTGCTGGCCCTCGAACACCATGGCCAGCAGCGCCTGGCGGTACCGCAGGCTCGACAGCGCGTTGCACCCGAGGATCTGCAGCGCTTGCTCGACCAGCATCCCCGCGGACAGGGCGTGCCACGCGCCGCGCGCCGTGAACAGCGACGGGATCGCCTTGCGCGCCTGCGCCGGATCCATGATGGTCGAGTACTGATACGGCGCGGTGTGGATCACCACCAGCCGAGGCGGCGACGCCCGGTGGATCAAGTGGTCGACCCACGCCAGGTGCACCATCGGCACGCTGCCCTGCAGGCCCAGGTTGTACGCGGTGATCTCCTGGCCCGTGAGATCGGCCACGGCGCGCTCGACGACGTCCGGGCGCACGCCGTTGATGGTCCGCGAGTCGCCGAGGAATACGACGTCGGGGTCTTCGGTGACCTCGTGGGCGAGGTGGTGGGACAGCGCCGTGTAGCGATCCTGCGCGCGCAGTCGCTCGTGCAGGTCCGATGATCTGAAGGCGAGCTCCGCCGCCACGAGCGGGATCAGCATCCCGGCGAGGGCGACGATCAGCGGTCTGACGCGAGTTCCCATGCGTTCGCCCTAGAACTGAAAGTAGATGAACAGCTCGCCGCGGGTCGCCAGCAGCCAGCACGCCGCCACGGCGACGGCCCACACGCCGCCCCGCGCCAGCGCCGGAATCCGCGCGGCGAACGACAGCCTCGCCCCCGCCACCGCGACGACGTGACCCGCCGCGAGCGCCCCGATCAACACCATCGCCGTGGTCATCTCCAGCGACACCTCGGCGGTCGGACGCAGCGTGAACAGCCCCCGGAACACGGCCACCGCCCCGTGCGCCGTCGGCGCGCGGAACCACACCCAGCCCAGGCACACCGCCAGGAACGTCGCCACCCCCACCCCCGCGCGGACCGCCGCCGACCTCGTCCAGTCCCCTGCCCCACCGAGCCGGCCCAGCGCAGCGCGCGCGACCCGTTGCAGCAACAGCAGCAGCCCGTGGTACAGCCCCCAGATCACGAACGTCCAGCTCGCGCCGTGCCACAGCCCGCCGAGGATCATCGTCGCGAGGATGGCGAACGCCTCCCGCGCCCGACCGCGGCGGTTGCCCCCCAGCGGAATGTAGAGGTAGTCGCGCAGCCAGGTCGACAGCGTGATGTGCCACCGCCGCCAGAACGCCCGCGGGTCCGTCGCCAGGTACGGCATCCGGAAGTTGACCGGCAGCTCGTAGCCCAGCAGCTTGGCCGCCCCGCGAGCGATGTCGGTGTACCCCGAGAAGTCGCAGTAGATCTGGCCGGTGTAGGCCAGCACCCCGACCCACACCGCCGCCGTGCCATGCGCCGCGGGGTCGTCGAACACCGGGTCCGCCCACAGCGCGAGGTTGTCCGACAGGCAGACCTTCTTGACGAACCCCAGCGCCAGCAGGTCCATACCGCGCAGCGCCCGCGCCGTGTCGAACGCCGGTGGGCGCTCGATCTGGGGCAGCAGCTGCCGAGTGCGCACGATCGGCCCGGCGACGAGCTGGGGGAAGAACGCGATGAACAGCGCGTAGCGCAACGGATTGCGCTCCGGCGCCGCGCCGCGCCGGACGTCGACGAGGTACGCAATCATCTGAAACAGGAAGAACGAGATGCCCAGCGGCAGCACGACCTCGGGGATCGGAGGCGCGGCCTCGCCGACCAGCGCCTGACGCAGCAGGTGCACCTGGTGCACCGCGAATCCGGCGTACTTGAAGTACGCGAGCGCGCCGAGGCAAGACGCGATCCCCACGGCCAGCACCACCCTCGGCCGCCACCGCCAGCGGCCGATGGCCAGCCCCGCGAGGTAGGTCAGTAGCGTCGCCTCCACCAGCAGCACCAGGTACACCGGCACCCAGCAGGCGTAGAACACATAGCTCGCCGCCAGCAGCAACGGCACGATCGCCCGCCGCGGCGCGATCCACCGGCCGGCGACGACCACCGCGAGGAACACCACGAACGTGTACGAGTTGAACAGCATGCCCAGTCAAGTCGCGCCGGCAAAAGGGCGAAATGTAAGGTCATGGTACGAAAAGAGCGTTGCGGTGCGCCAGGCTCAGCTGATCGAGGAGGACGACGCCAGGGCGGTGTTCACATCACCGACGGATTGGCCGGGTATCACGGCCACCCCCCATCCGCCCCGCCATACGCCCCCATGTCCGACCGGGTCCCGTCCGCGTCGAGCAAGGCGGGATGCCCCGCGTCGACACAGGGGCTGGCCGCGTCCAGGTGCAGATCACCGTTGGCTGCGTCGACGAACATCGGATCGACGGAGAGGTTGCCGTCCGAGCCGCTGGGGTCGGCCATCCCGGCGAACTCGCCCGCGGCGTGGCCGTAGACGTCGTTGTGGACCCACGTGGTCGGCGCCGTGCCGGACAGGTAGACGCCCGCGCCGTCGAGGTTGCCCGCGACGATGTTGTTGACCACCTCCAGCTCGGAGGTCTGTGTCAGGTACAGCCCGGAGCCGCTGGGGGAGCTGTTTCCCGAGGCCGAGACCTGCTGTAGCCAGCCCTCGACGTCCTCGAAGTAGAAGGCGCCGCCGCCGGAGGAGGCGGTGTTCCCGGAGACCACCGAGTTGCGCACGATGGCCTCGGACCAGCGGACGCAGATGCCGCCGCCCCAGGCTGCGGAGTTCTCTCGGGCCACGATGTGGGTGACGGTGACCTCGTAGGGCTCGTCATCGATGTAGATGCCGCCGCCGCAGTGGGTGGCCGTGTTGCCCTGGAAGGTGGAGTTCTCGATGAGCAACTCGGCCGGTGTGTCCACGGAGTGCAGGCCGCCGCCGTACTGGCCGCTGTTGTCCAGGAAGGTGCAGTCGGAGACGGTGGTGGCGTCGTTGTCCAGCTCCACGCCGCCGCCCTCCGAGCCGGCGACGTTGCCCTCGACGATGTTCCCCACGAACACGTTGGCGGCGTGGGAGAGCTTGGCGCCGCCGCCCTGGGAATTGGCGGTGTTGAACGACAGCACGTTGTCCTCGATGCGGGCGGAGCTGGTCTTGGTGCGCAGCCCGCCGGCGTCGTCGGAGGAGGTGTTGTGCGTGACCTCGTTGCCGCTGAACCAGGCGCTCGAGGTGTACAGGTAGACGCCGCCGCCGTCGTTGCCCGAGCTGTTCTCGCTGATCCGATTGCCGAGGATGTCGCCGGCGCCGCCGAGGGCGAACAGGCCGCCGGCGTACCGATCCGAGCGGTTGCCGGTGAGGGTGTTGCACACGATGTCCACGTCGCCGTAGGCCCATATCCCGCCGCCGCCGGAGCTGTCGTCCGAGGCGTCCGCCTCGTTGTCGCGAAACTCGCTGTCGCGCACCTCCATGGCGCCGTCCTGGACCCCCAGCCCGCCGCCGAGCTCCGAGAGGTTGTCGTGGAACAGGCTGTCGTGGATCTCGCCCTCGCACGCCTCCGCGTAGGCGCCGCCGCCGCCGTGGACCGCCTCGTTGAACGACAGGGTGCTGTGGGCGAGGATCAGGGTCCCGCCGCGGGCCAGCAGCCCGCCCCCGAAGCCGCCGGTGTTGCCGGTGAGGATGCAGTCGCGCACCTCGAGCGCCGAGTCCTCGGCGTGGAGGCCGCCGCCGCCAGCCTCGGCGACGCCGCCGGAGATGGTCAGCCCCTCGACCACCAGGGTCGCCCCGTCGAGGACCTGCCACACGGATCCGGTGCCGTCGCCCAGCACCTCGGTGACCTCGGCGCCATCGGACGAGCGGACGGTCAGGTCCCTGGCCTCGACGAGCAGGTTCTCGGGGTACTCGCCGGGGCAGATCGACACCGTGGCTCCGTCGGGCGCCGCGTCGAGGGCTCCCTGGATGGTCAGGTGGTCGCCACTGCCGTCCCAGCACACCTCCACCGGCGGCTCGGTGGTGTCGTCGTCGTCCGCGGCTGCAGAGTCGTCGTCGTCGCCCGGCGGGGCGGAGTCGTCGTCGTCGCCCACCGGCGCGGAGTCGTCGTCGTCACCTGCCGGGGGATCCGGCGTGCACGCGGGCACCGGGGCGATGATGAAGAGGAGACCGAGGATCGCGCGCCGCACAGGCATGGGAGGGATCGCGGGGCTAGGGGCCGTTGCCCGACACGTCGATGGCGCCGCCCACGGTGGCGATGCCCAGGGCCAGCGCCTCGGCGTCCGCCGTGGGGAAGGCCGGGTTGTCGGTGATGACCACGTCCTGACCCACGGTGTGCAGCGAGACGAAGCCCGTGACGTCCGCCAGGGCCGAGTTCTCGTCCAGGGTGAAGTCGTCGCCCACACTCTGCAGGCCGCCGAAGCCGGTGATGTGGACGATGGACGAGGTGCGCTCGATGGTGAACGAGCCGCCCACCACGTTGAGCTGACCGAAGCCCGCGAGCTCCCCGTCGGCGGGACCGCCGATGGCCGAGACGTTGCTGATGGTGAAGTCGTCGCTGACCAGCCGCAAGCGGACCAGGCCGTCCGCGTCGATCAGGCCCGCGTCGTCGGCGATCTCGAATCCACCGAGCACGTACTTGAGCCCCTGGAGGCCGTCGATGTCGTACAGCATCGAGTTGGACGTGATCGCCACGTCGCCGTTGACCTGGCACAGGCACTCGAAGCCGTCGAGGTTGAGCATCCGCGTCCGGTCGATGGTCAGGTCCCCGTCCACGATGGCGTGTCCAGCGTCGCAGAAAGCCTCGATGTCCTCGGGGAGATCGATGTCCAGATCGCCGGCCAGGGTGCTGCCCTGGGCCTCGCACGGTTTGTTCTCTGCGATGACGCCCGCGACCGCCGTGTCGTCGTCGTCGCCCAGCGTGTCGTCGTCATCGTCATCGTCGTCGGCGACGTCGTCATCATCCCCGACCACGTCATCGTCGTCCCCCGCGACGACGCCGTCGCGGCCCCCGCCGGCGCCTTGCCGCGCCACGGCATCGCAGCCGCAGAGGCTCAGGAGGTAGAGGCACCCCACCAGGGCGAGAAGGAAACCCCGAAGTGCGTGCATCGTGTTTTCCCCAAGGGGGCTTCCCCGCTAGTCGGCCCCGGCTACCGCTCCCGATACTCGAACACTAGCACCCGGTGCCCCGCGTCCAAAGGGAGAAATGCGTCTCCCACAAACCCGAAAAAACGAGGAAAAACCGCTAATTCCACAATTTCCAGGAGCGATGCGATCTCGCGCCGCGGCTACGGCGCGGACGCGCACGAGGGGTTCTCCCCTCCGAGGCCGTGGTAGCGCGCGCAGGAATCGGCGGCGCTGTCGTGCCCCATCATCTGCTCGAGCTGTGCCCGCTTCAGCCACAGATCGACCTGGCCCGGCTCCAGCTCCAGCGATGTGACGAAGGCGGCGTGAGCGGACTCGAACTGCCGGTCGTAGCTCAGGGCGATGCCCAGGTTGGCCCAGGCCAGCGAATCCTCGGGCGTCACGGTGAGCAAGGCCCGGTAGTCCTCGACCGCCCGCCGGTGCTGTCCCAGCCGCTGTTGCAGCCAGGCCCGGTTGAACAGCGGCGCGGCAGCGCTGATGGGCGCGTCCGCGACCTCGGCGACCAGCCTCGTGGCGTCCGCTTCCCGCCCCAGCCGCAGCGCCGCGTCGGCGCCATAGAAGTAGGTGTCGTGGTGGTGGGGCTGCCCATCGAACGCCAGCTCGAGCAAGCCGTCCAGGCGCTGACCCGCGGCGACGGGATCCACATCCACGAGCACCGCGGCGTGGCGAGCCTGGATCAGCCCCGATCCGGGGAAGGACTCGGCGCCCTTGGTGAGCAGCTCCGGGTACTGGGGCGCCCCCACGTGGTCGAGCATGGTCAACCCACGCTCCCACATCACCAGGGCTCCCGGCGCACCGCGAAGGGCCGAGACGACGGCGGACGTGTCCTCCGCCGTCGGAGCGCCGCCGAAGAACAGCGCGTGGATGGTGTGAACGAGCTCGAGGTTCTCGTACAGATCGCCCCCCTGGCCGTCTTCGGGAGCGGCGACCGTGATGTAACCCAGGGCCTCCAGCCGCTGCGCGGTCCCGGCGTCGACGACGAGCTGCGCTCCGTCGCCCCCCACGCGACCGCTGAGCTGCTCGTCCAGCTGGCGCCCGAGGCGCGCCACGTCGGCGGGGCGTTCGGCGGCGACGTCCTGCACCTCCCCGGGATCCGCCGAGAGGTCGAAGAGCCGATCCCGGGTCGTACGCACCAGGCGCAGATCACCGTCCAGCAGCGCGAAGATGGGCGAGAGCCCCAGCCCCTCGGCCGGTGCGACCGACTCGCCATAGATGGGCCGATCCCCCGCCTCCCCCTGCCACAGGGGCGCCAACCCCTCGCCGTCCAGGCCGACGGGCAGCGCGAGCCCCAGCTCGGCCAGCACCGTGGGTGAGACGTCCTCCAGCCGCACCGTGGCGTCGACCCGCCCGCCATCCTCGGTCCCTTCGAATCCGTGCAGCACCAGCGGCACCCGGGTCGTGGCGTCGTGCAGGAACAACCCGTGGCTGTGCTCTCCGTGCTCACCCAGCCCCTCGCCGTGGTCTCCGGCCACGACCACCAGGCGCCCGTCGGGCGAGGCCGGCAGTCCTGCCAGCAGCCGCCCGAGCTCGTGGTCGGTGTAGGCGATCTCGGCGTCGTATGGGTCTGCCTGCGCAGACGCGAAGGGCTCGGGGGCCCGCAGCGGCGCGTGGGGATCGTAGTAGTGCACCCACACGAACCGGGGAGGTGCGAGCTCGGCGGCCAGGGCCAGCGCCGCGTCGGTGACCTGGGTCGCCGACCGCTCGGGAATCACCGCGCTGGCCTCCCCCGCTCCCGCTGGCACGACCAGGTGCTCCTCGTCGAAGCGCTCGAAACCCTGGGACGTGCCAAAGGTCGAGACCAGCGGCGTCGCCGCGATCACCGCCCCGGTGTGCCAACCCGCCGCCCCCAGGACCTCGGCCAGGGAGACCTCGTCGTCCGCCATGAGGTAGCGGGAGTTGTTGCGGACGCCGTGGCGCAGCGGCAACCGCCCCGTCAGCAGGCTGACGTGCGCGGGCAACGTCACGGGTACCGACGTGTACGCCCGGGTGAACGCGATCCCCTCGCCTGCCAGGGCCGCCATCGTGGGGGTGTGCGTGCCGTCCGACGGGTCCAGATCCACACGATCGGCGCGGGTGGTGTCGAGGGTGACCAGCAGCACGTCGGGCAGGCCCGCCGACGGCTCTGTGCCGAGGTCAGGCGAGGACGCGCCCCCACCACATCCCACTGCGAGGAGAGTCAGAACCAGGATCGCGCGGGGGCGGGTCATGCCCAGTATTAATACAGAACCCGGGGCCCTTGGACCAGCGCACGGCGAAGCGGGCGAGGGGCTCATCCCGCGCAGCTGAGGCGCCAGCGCATTGGCCACGCGGGCCCCGGAGGGCGGCCACATCGATTCACCGACCCATGACTCCTGGTATCCTCCCCTGCATGCGTTCTCTCGTTGCACTCGCCCTGTTGCTACTGAGCTCCGTGGCCCAGGCCGCGCCCGTGGATCTGCTGGAGGCGGACACCCAGGTCTTCTTCCTCGACAACGGCTCGGTGGACGTGATCTACAGCCTGACCTTCCGCGACAACGAGGGGCGGTCCGCGATCCGCAAGGCCGGGGAGTTCTACGAGCCGGTCCACTTCAACCGCGGCGTGCTGCATTCCGGCGAACAGCAGTGGACCGTGACGCCGCGGGACCTGGGCGGCGGGTACTACAAGCTGGAGCTGGGCAACTCCACGCGGTCCGGCGGCATCTACACCCTCGAGCTGCACTACCGGGTGGACAAGCTCTTCGCCGAGCCCACGACGCGCGGCGACGAGCAGCTGCTGGCGATGTGGTTCAACCCGATCCGGTGGGGCCTGCCCATCGACAAGTCGGTGATCAAGCTGGTGCTCCCGCTGGAGCTGCCGGCCGAGGTGCAGCAGCACGAGGACATCACCCCGCCGATGGTGGACGCCCTGGGCGTGATGACCGATCCGGGCAACCTCGAGGAGCAGGACCACTGGGCGTGGGTCTACTCGGATGTGGACGGGCGGCGCCGGCTGACGGCGTACATGGAGAAGACCTCGCTGGTGTCCGAGGCGGTCCACATGGGGCGGGTGTACCTGCCGGCCTCGGTCCTGCCCGAGGTGGGCGTGGGGGTGAACGAGCCGACGCCGGGGAGGCTGCGCGCCGACGGGACCGCGCGCGTGGTCGGCGAGCTGTACGTGGTGACCAACAACGCCTCCGTCCAGTACTGGACGACCGACTCGGGGTTGCTGGTGGAGGCCTACCTGGATCTGGTCGAGGAGGGCACGCGCACGTTCCTGCCGCTGCCCACCTGGGTGAGCAGGCTCTACCGGGCGGACACCGAGTGCGAGGTGACCATCGGCGGCGATGAGGTGGCCTGCGCGGTGGAGGGGGACGCCATCGTGCTGGGCCGGGAGACCGCGCCCGGTGAGACCCTCGAGCTGTACGTCCACGCGCCCCACGTCTGGGACGACGACTACGGTGTCGAGCTGGTGGACGGCGTGCCGACGACCCGGATCGTGATCACAGGCGTGGGCGCCGACTACGCCCCGCGGGACGCAGACACGATCCCCCGCTTCGTCTTCCACACCGGCCTGCCCAACGTCGGAGCGGGTCCCCTCCACCGCAACTCCGATCTGCCGGTGGAGGTGCTCTACCCCGCCGAGGGCCCGTCGGCCGTCCAGTCCCAGCCCACGAACTGGCTCCAGCGATCGCCCAACCTGCGCCGCGGACTGCCGGCGTTCTCGCCGGACGAGCCCGAGATCGTGGTGGAGGTGACCGGCGACTCGCTGGAGATGTCGCTGCCCTCGGACCCGCTGGCCCTGGACCGCCCTTTCCCCATGTCGCTGAAGGTGACCCCGGGGCGGTGGCTGCGCGGGGAGGCCACCGAGTTCGGCAAGTCCGACCTGGCCGCCGAAGTGCTCGTTCTGGCGTTCATGGCCGTGCTGATGGTGGTCGTCGGCTTCTTCGGCAACGGACCGCTGCTGCTGGGATGGTTCCTCACCATCGGGTGGCCCCTGCTGATCGTCGACAAGATCGCCAAGAGCCGGCTCTACCCGCGGGCCTTCGGGGTGGACCCGGAGTCCAGGCGCCTCAGGTTCGTACACCTGTGGAAGCCCGCGCTGCTCGGCTTCGGTTCGTACTTCGTGCCGTTGCGCATCTTCTGGATCGTCCTCGCGGGGCTGTTCGCTGCGTTGGTGTGGGTGCTCAAGCTCCACCCCTACCTCGACATGCTGCTGAGCAAGAACCAGCTCGAGTACACCGCGCCGGAGATCACGATCGCGACCTTCCGCAAGCCAGGATTCGTGCCGGAGCTCGAGCCCGCCGAGGAGGCGTTGTTCCTCCACCGGCCCATCAAGGCGGTGAACCTGCTGGTGCTGGGACTCCAGGCCAAGGGGGCCATCCGGCTGGTGACGCGCAACCCGCTGCAGCTACAGGTGCTGGACGCGGACCTGGCCGAGACCGGGCCCGAGAAGGCGCTCGTGGCCGCCCTCACCGACAGCGGCACCCTGCCGGCCGCTGGCGTCAGCGCGGTGATGGACGCCATCAACGCGAGCTTGCGGCCCAAGGTCTGGCGCGCGGATCCGGACGCGACCCGCGAGAGCATCCACCGCCGCATCGACACCGAGTGGGAGCTGGTCCGGCTCGCCTCGGCCAGCCGCCGCTCCACGGTGTTCGACCGCCACTACTCCACGCTGTACCTCAGCGACACGTTCATGCACGACGTCCAGGGGACGTTCGATCCGATCCCGGAGAGCGCGCCCCTGGACTCGCCGCTGAACGCCCTGGGCGGCGCGCGGCCCGAGCCCACGCTGGGCGGCCAGGTGGTCCAGGTTCAGGAGATGGCCCAGGGCATCGTCGAGAACATCGAGGGCGGCGCCCGCGCCACGGTGGACCGCGTCGAGGCCCTGTTCGACTTCGATGGCTCCCTGGCGCGCGCAGCGGCGGAGCAGAGTTCGGCGGTCTCCACGGTGCCCGGGGACCTCCCCACCTCCATCTCGCAGGGGTACAGCGCCTGCCACTCCGCCTGCCACTCCGCCTGTCACTCGGCCTGCCACTCCGCCTGCCACTCGGCCTGCCACTCCGCATGTCACTCCGCCTGCGCGTGCCACTCGGCCTGCCACTCGGCGTGCGTGTCGTCCTGCGCGGGGGGGTTCTGATGCTGGGACGGTGGCGCGAGCGGCGAGCCGAGCAAGACGCCACGTTCGAGTGGATGGACCGCTTCGTGTCCGAGACGCGAGCTGCGATCCACGTGCGGCTCGAGGATCAGCTGCTGATGATCCGCCCGGAGAAGACGCTGGGGATCAACGAGACGGGTGCGACGATCCTCGCCGCCCTGTACCACCGGGATTCCCGAGGCGCCGCGGAGACCCTGCACCGCCTGGCCGCGCAGCTGGGCGCTCCGCGCGACAAGCTGATGACGGACACCCGCGAGCTGCTGGAGACCGTCTCGGCGCTGATGCGCGAGGACTTCGCCCCGCGGGAGAACCTCCGATTCACCGAGTACCGCCGCGATCGCGTGGGATTCCCCGTGCTCGCGGAGATCGCGCTGACCTACAGCTGCCAGAACCGCTGCTCGTTCTGCTACGCCGCCAGCCCGCGCCGCGGCGCGGGGGAGCAGCCCATGGACGGAGACCAGGTGCGCCAGGTGATGGACCGCATCTGGCACGAGGCCCACGTGCCGTCCATCTCCTTCACCGGCGGCGAGGCGACGCTGCGCGCCGACCTCCCCGATCTGGTCCGGCACGGCGCGGACCTGGGCTTCCGCGTCAACCTGATCACCAACGGCGTGCGGTCCGCAGACGCCGAGTACGCCCGGCTGCTGGTGGACCACGGCCTGGACTCGGCCCAGGTCTCCCTGGAGGCTGCCGACGCGGCCGTACACGACAAGATGGTCGGCCGCGCCGGCGCGTTCGAGGCCACGGTGGCCGCCGTGCGCAACTTCCGCGAGCTGGGCATCCACGTACACACCAACACGACCCTGTGCCGCGACAACCTGGCCGGGGCCCCCGATCTGATCCGGTTCCTGGCCCGGGAGGTGGGCACGAAGACGCTCTCGATGAACCTGCTCATCCGCACGGGCCTCGGCCTCGACGAGGCCTCCGGGCCCATCGGCTACAGCGAGTTCGCGCCATCCCTGCCCCCCCTCCAGGAGGTGGCCGACGAGGAGGGCATGACCCTGGTGTGGTACTCCCCCCTGCCCTACTGCATCGTCAACCCCGTGTTGCTGGGCCAGGGCGCCAAGTCGTGCGCCTGCGTGGACGGCATCCTCTCGGTGGACCCCCTGGGCCGCGTGCTCCCCTGCAGCTCCTTCGAGCACGGCATCGGCTCACTGCTGGAGCAGTCCTTCGACGAGATCTACGACTCCCCGGCGTCGCGCTGGTGGCGGGAGCGGCGCTACGTCCCGCCCGTGTGCCGCGACTGCAACGACGTGGACCTGTGCGCCGGCGCGTGCCCCCTTTACTGGGACGCGGCCGGCAGCTTCGACGAGATACCCCGGGCCGGCGCCGGCGACCGCGACGCGAGGCTCGCCTGGGAGGCGGACCGGGCGCGGGGCGGCAGCTTCGGCGTGCCCCTGCCGGCGGGAGGTTGACCATGGGCGGACTCACCGGGTTCCAGTCCTTCGTGATGGGTCGGCGCAACGTGCTCGACATCGTGGAGAAGCGCCTGTGCGCGGTGCAGATCCACTACGAGGCCTTCTTCTCCCAGATCGGCCAGATCAGGGAGAGCGAGCTCGACCAGCTCGAGGCCCTGGTCCAGCAGCGGCGGGGCGATCTCCCCGCCTGGCTCGCCGGAGCGCTGCAACGCCTCGGCCCCGAGGTGGAGGCCGAGGTCGACGCCCGCATCCAGGCCCTCGCCGCCGAGCGGGACGAGCAGACCGGGACCGCCGAGAACCTGCGGCAGCATTCGCTGCAGCTCGAACGGGAGATCCACGAACGCAACGTGCACCTGGACGGCCGCGAGGAGGACCTCAAGACGCGCAACGAGGCCCTGCTGGCCCGCATCGACCGGTACAACGCCAAGATCCGCGAGATGAGCGGGGGGTTCGGCTTCTTCTACAACCTGTTCGACGCGCGCAAGCTCAAGCGAGAGCGGATCGAGCTGGACCAGGAGCAGGCCGACGTGGCCGCGCACATCGAGAACCTGCGCGAGCTGTGGAGGCGCACCGAAGCCGAGCACGCCGAGTCCGAGGAGGGGCGGCGCCAGGCCTGGCAGGACGCCCGCAACCTCGCCGCGCAGCTCCAGACCCGGCTTCAGTGGCTCACCGAATCGCGCGAACGCGTGGTCTACCGCACGACGCTGGAGCGCGCCATGGCGGACAATCCGGCGCAGCAGCCCGCCCGGCGCCGGGGGGATCGGGCCTGCCCGGGCTGCGGATACGGCAACCCCGATCAGGGCATCCTGTGTCAGGCCTGCGGCGCCCGCCTGGGCGAGGACCGCCAGGACCTGGAAGGGAGCCTCGAGGAGATCGCCGCGGCCGTGCGGGTGCACGACACGTTCTCCGAGGGTATGGCCGCCAGCCAGCAGCTGATCGGCCTGGTCCGCGGGCTGATCTCCGGTCACGACGCGTTCGCCGAGAGCGTCCAGGACATGATCGACACCCAGACCCGCCACCCCGTGTCGGTCCTGGAGATCGACGTCCCCGAGCGCTCGGTGGCCTACGGCGAGCTGTTCGAGCAGCTCCGCGACAGCCTGGACGAGGATCGCCACGAGCACCCCCTGGACTTCGCGGCCCGGGTGGAGGAGCTCCTCGCGGGGCGGCTGTCCGAGGAGACGATCTCCGGTTACTTCGAAGGCATGGGCGAGGCGCTGTCTGCAGCGGCCGACGCCCAGTGGTGAGACGATCATGAAGGTGTTCGCCGGTGTCGCCGCCATCTTGCTCGGCGCGTTCCTGTTCGGAGTGGGCCTGCTGTTCCTGCTGGGCGCCGACGGTCAGATCCACCGCCTGGTGGTGGCCGCGCTGGGCCTCCTGCTGGGCGCGAGCGCCGGCATGGCCGGGGCGCTGTTGCTCTTCCGCGCCGTCCTGGCGAGCCCCGATCGTGTCCGTCCGGTCCTGCTCGCGCTGGCCAAGGCCCGCGACGGCGAGCTGACCCTGGCCGAGATCCAGGCCAGCCTCGGGGGCCGGGCCAAGGTGGCCGAGGAGATCCTCGGGCAGATGCTCGTCTCGGGGGAGTGCGAGCGACGTGGCGACGCGTTCCTGTTCCCGTCGCTCCAGCCCAGGATCGTGTTGCGCCGATGTGATCACTGCGGGCACGAGGCGCCGCTGGCGTCCGACGACGAGCGCTGTCCGAACTGCGGCGCGTCGATGAAGGTCCGCCGAGAGGCGAAGGCGGGCGCCGACGACGGCCTGTACCAGATGGACGAGTAGCTCCGCCTCCATTGCTGCGATCGCACAATTCGCGCACGCACGCGTCCGCGGCTCCGGTTCCTGACCGGTGGCCCCACGTGCGCGTGCTACCATGCGATGCAACCCGTAGCCTCAGGAGCCCTGCTTGGAGACCCGCACCGACGTCGCTCGCCGACGAGCCGCCCCCGCCCCGGCGCCCCCCCAGGCCGCGCGAGGCGGAGGTGACGCCCTCGCGGATCCGCTCCAGCAGCAGGGGCTGAGCGATCCCCTGCAGACGTGGGGGGCTGGCCCGGTACAGGCCACGGAGGATCCGGCGGCCCAGACCGAGGGCAAGGAGGAGACCAAGCGCGGCAAGGAGGGCACCGCCGAGGGGAA
>CAYRNR010000020.1:0-75236 GCA_964425605.1 uncultured Rickettsiales bacterium
CCCTTCCCTTCCCCTTCCTCGCTCTCATCCTCGTCGTCGGGGCTGTGGTCATGTGGGTGACGCGCAGCGTCATCCAAGCGGCTCGTGGGCAAGCGCCTCGCTTGTCCAAGTCCCTGTGGGCAGGCCGCAGGGCTGTCCACAGGGACGTCAGACGCGCCATGTCCACAGCCCACTCCCCCCTCCCCTCCCTCACCCCATCCGCCCCCTCCCAACCACCTCATCGATACCCAGCCTGAGCCCCACAGCTCGCACCACTCTCTCATCGACCCCACGATGCCCGAGCTGCCGCACCGCTTCCCGAGTCACCTCGAGGGCTCTCCCGACGTCCTCCCTCCGGTAGCCCGCATCACGAGCCATGGACACCACCGCCGCCCTTGCCACGGTCTCCCGCTTCGTCCGCCCCCGGAGGTCCGGAGCCCCACACGTCGCAAACGCCGCCGCATCCAGCAACGCCCTGATCCCCACGCCTCGCACCTGACCATCATCCATCGGAGCGACGCCGCGTGACTCCCATCCCACCGCAGCCCACGCATCCTGTACTCGAAACCGTGGAAGGACCTCCTGGACTCGCAGCTCCAATCCATCGATCACCCTCGCCCCCACCAGGTCCGAGAAACAACTCCCGCTCCACAGCGCCGGATGCACCCTCAGGCCATGCTTCGCCGGCTGCTCGATGCAGTACGACACCAGCCTTTTCAGATGAGCCCGCGACTCGACGGGCTTGATGAACGACGGCTCGAACGCGAGACCCGCGACGGGCCGCAATCCCAGCAGGATCGCCCTCGACAGCCGCCCCGCTCGTTCCCGCGAGCAGACCACCACCACATGGACATGGTCGTCCACGATCCCGAACGCGACCAGGTACGGACCCGCATGACGGACGAGGACGAGGACAGCCGACCGCCGCGCGCTCTCCGTGGAGAACAGCGGGTGCCGACCATCCGAGGAGAACCTCAGATGCCAGATGTGCATGTTCCTCTCTTCTCAGGGGGGAGGCCCAACCTAGTCACCCGCGGAGAAGGGGCAACTCTCGGCGACGGTTGACCTCGACCGAGCCAGGCGGTACATCGTCAGCCACCTCACAGAAGGTTGCATGACTACTGCTGTTGATGTCCGTTAGGACGCTCGAGATTCGCTGACCTCGCCGGCCGTCCCCTGCGGGGGATTGCCGCCGGCGTGTCCGTCGGCGCTACATCTCGAACGTCTCCCCGTCAGTCACCTGGAACGACGAACAGACGACGCTGTCGCGGCGCGCCGAAGGGGCGCGGCGCGACCGAGGATGAGGACATGACACAATCGAAGGAGAGGCGACCCGGGAAGAAGGAGGCCGTCATGACTGCGGTCGATCCGACCCTGGCCGCGTGGGGATACGACGAACGCTGGGCCGCGCAGGCGGCGCGAGCGGATGCTGCGGGCGAACCCGGCCGTGTGGTCGCGGTGGATCGCGGCATGCTCACGGTGCGTCTGGCCGATGGTCCTGCGCGGGCCATCGTCCGGCGGCGCGCCGATGCTGGCGAGGAGGAGCCACGCCCCACCGTCGGCGACTGGTGTGTGGTCGGGGCCGGGGTGGACGACGGCCCGGCGGTGATCCACGCCGTGCTCGGCCGACGAACCTGGCTCCAGCGGAAGTCGCCGGGCCGCGAGACCACCGCACAGATCCTGGCGGCCAACGTCGACACGGTGGCGCTGGTGTGCGGGCTGGATCGGGATCAGGGAATCCGGTCCATCGAGCGCCTGCTGGCTCTGGTGCTCGACGGGGGCGCCATGCCGTTGATCGTGCTGAACAAGGCCGACCTCTGCGAGCGAATCGACGCAGCCTTGCAGCGGGCGCGTCGGGCCGCGCCGGGGTTCGAGGCCGTGGCCGTCAGCGCGGCCAGCGGTGCTGGACTCGAACAGCTGCGGCCGTGGTTGGTCCCGGGATCGACCGTGGCCCTCCTCGGACCGTCGGGAGTGGGCAAGTCGACGCTGATCAACGCCCTGAGCGGAACGCCGGTCGCCGCGACCTCGGCGGTCCGCGACGGTGATCGCAAGGGCCGGCACACCACGGTGAGGCGTCAGCTGTACCGCCTCGACGGCGGCGCGCTGCTCGTGGACACACCGGGGTTGCGCGAGCTCGGCACCTGGATCGACGGCGAAGGACTGCGCAAGGCGTTCGCTGACATCGAGGAGCTCGCGGGCTCGTGCCGGTTCCGCGACTGCAGCCACGACGACGAACCCGGCTGCGCGGTGCGTCAGGCGATGCTCGACGGAGACCTCGAACCCCGCAGGCTCCGGCGGTACCTCGATCTGGCGCGGGAGACCGAGCAGCTGAGGAACCGCCGCAGCGCCCGTCAGCGCCACAACAGCAAGCGCCGCTTCAAGCAAATATCGCGCGACGTCCGGCGGCTGTATCGCGGACGCGACAAGCCCTGAGGGGGCTCCGGCAGCTAGCTAGCCCTGTACCTCACCGCCAATCGCCCCACGTCGTACCCCAGGAACGCCACGGCGAGGGCCGCGAAGTAGATGAGCAGGCCGACGTTGTACAGGTGGTAGCGGTGCATCTCGGACGTGCCGTTGGTCAGGTAGTAGATCAGCAGCAGCCCCATGAACCCCAGGGACGCCACGAGGTGACCGACCTTCCAGCGGTCGGTGGGCGCCAGGGCGAACACGAGTAACCAGACGCTGTGGTAGTAGCGCGACAGCACCATGATCACGAGCACGACCCCGAGCGCGAGCAGCATCCCCTCCTCGTCCTTCCTGCCGAGCAGGGCCAGGCCGAACAGGGCCAGCAGCACCGCCTGCATGGTGCGGTACTTGCCGTGGTTGTGGTCGAGGATCATCGGCCGCATCTTCTTGGGGATATTCCAGCCGAACCGCTCGAAGTCGTGGGCGTAGAGGAACTCCAGGCCGATGCGCTGGCGGCCGGTGGGGTGGATGGAGGCGTGCTTGGAGATCTTCTCCTTCCAGTCCATCCAGGCGCTGGGCCCGTGCTTGGTGGCGCTGCTGAGCCCGACGACGAGCCCGCACGACAGCACCAGGGCGACCACGAAGGCCACGTGCTTGCGCTCCGGGCGATGGCGCGACACCAGCGCCCGCGCCAGGCAGATCCCGGGCCCCAGGGCGAGCAAGCCGGGGTAGCCGCGCATCATCGCCGGGTAGGCGAGCACGGCGCCCGCGGCCGCGAACTTCTGTTTGCGGTACAACGCCGCGGCGAGGATGGTCCAGAACATCCAGTCGTAGTGGAAGTAGCCGCCCACCAGCAGCGTCGCGTTGCCGAAGTACAGGTGCAACCACAGGGCGGACACCGCGGCGGTGCGCAGCCCGAAGCCCCACCACAGCGCGGCGATGGTCAGGGCGATGAGTAGAAGATCCACGCCGCACAGGGCCGACAGGGTTGTCTCGTCCTGGATGTCCACGGCGTTGAGCAGCGGCATGTGGAGGATCAGCCACGCGGGCGACGGGTGGAAACCCAGGTCGTTCAGCGGCCCCTGCCACCGCTTGGAGCTGCGGTGCTTGCCCAGGGCCGCGAGGTCCCCCTGGAACTCCGCCCACCGTTCGTCCGTGAAGCGCTCGCGCACGCCTGCCTTGCGCGCCTTGGAGATGGCCTTGGTGACCCGGATGTGCTCGTAGGTGTGCAGGTCGCGCACCGTGCGCACCTTCTTGAACCGATGAGCCCCCTCGGAGTCGGCCAGCACGGCGGCGTTGTAGAAGTCGTGGTAGCCGATCTCGCCGAAGTACTTGGTGCCGAGCACGTAGTGGAACGCGTTCCAGGCGTTGATGCGGCCCTTCTTGACCAGCGCCTTGGAGTGGCCGCCGAGCTCCGCGGCCATGGTGATCACCGCCAGGATCACCAGCACGGCGGTGACGGTCTTGCCGAAGGTCGCCCACCTGCGCACGTCGGCGAACCAGCCCAGCGCCATCAGCGCCAGGGTGCCGAACACGGCCCAGATCCGGAATGCATCGTGGTCACTGGGCTTGCCCACCAGCCACACGCCCAGCGCCGCCAGCGCCACGGTCACCGCGGCGATCGTGAGGGTCACAGGCTGGAACTTGCGCTGCTCGGTCATGCTCCCACCAACGCCGCGAACACCGCCCCCCCGATGGCGATCAGCAACGGTAGCAGGAACGCCAGGACCGCGGCCACCGCCGGCAGCACGAACAGCAACAGCACCGCCACCACCACCGCAGCGATGAGGGCCTTGTTCACGCCCGGGCCCTTACGGAACGGCGTGTTCCACTCGAGCATCTTGCCGTCGTGCAGGTCGAACACCGCCCGATAGCGCTCGTCGTCGGACAGGTTGCGCCACTTCGGCCGCTCGGCCTCCGGGATCGAGCAGGTGATGTCGAACACCGCGAGGGGGAGATCCACCAGGCAGAAGTCGCCCTGCCACAGCAGGTAGAGGTCGTCCTGGGAGCTGAGGGCGCGGCTGATCTCCAGCCGCACGCGGTCCTCGAAGTTCTCGGTCTGGAGCTGCAGCTCGGCGGGGATGGCCTCGGCCAACTCCTCGAACTCGTCGGCGTCCACGGCGTGGAGGATCGGCACGGGCGAGTCGTCCTGCAGCGGGATGCCCAGGAAGCCCTCCTTGAAGTTCACCCACCACTCGCTGTGCATGTAGATGACGTTGCTCTGCCGCTCCATCCGCACCGGCCGCACGAGGTAAGGCACCGCGACCTCGCGCCCCTCCACCTGCCCCGAGAGCTTCATCTTCTGCAGCTGGGCGTCCACCTTGGCCCGGGCGTCCACCAGCGTGGCGGCGGTCCGCTTGCGGTAGTGGCGGAACGTCCGCATCCGCCCCCGGGAGAGCAGGGCCGTGGCGCCGCAATAGGTGCAGCGGATCAGCGCGCTGGACGCCGCAACCGGGGCGAGCTGGCCCCCACACTGGGGGCACACGAGGGTCTGCGCTACCATGGCTACTCCAGCCGGAAGGATAGATCATGCGCGTACTGGCGGGCGACATCGGCGGCACCAAGACCAACATCGGCCTGTACGACCCGACGCGATCGGATCCCGATGGGAGGGACGCTCCGGCCCGCCTCGTCCTGTCCACCTACGACTCGCGCCGCCACGACGGCCTCGAGGAGATCCTCGACGACTTCCTGTCCGGCACCCGCGACCAGCACGGCGGTGAGATCGCGGCGGCGTCCTTCGGAATCGCCGGTCCCGTGAAGGAGGGGCGGGTCAAGACGCTGAACATCCCCTGGATCGTCGAGGCGGCCGTGCTGACTTCCCTCTTCGGCATCCCCCGGATCTCCCTGCACAACGATCTGGAGGCCATGGGCATGGGGATCCCCGCGCTCCGCGGCGAGGACCTGGTCACCGTGCAGCGCGGAGCGCCGCCAAAGGAGCTCGCGGGCGGGGCGCTGCTGGCCGCGGGGACCGGGATGGGGATGGCGCTGCTGGTCCCCGTGGACGGTCGCTGGCAGGTCCAGCCCACCGAGGGGGGGCACGTGGAGCTGGCGCCGCGCAGCCCGGACGAGGCCGACCTGATGGACTACCTGTTCGCGCTGTTCCCCGATCACGTCTCGGTGGAGCGTGC
Organism: uncultured Rickettsiales bacterium; assembly: GCA_964425605.1. GTDB lineage: Bacteria > Myxococcota_A > UBA796 > UBA9615 > CAYRNR01 > CAYRNR01. Next base: position 5,517 of record CAYRNR010000020.1, read on the forward strand.
CGTGTCCGGTCCCGGGCTGGTCCACCTCTACCACTTCGTCAAGGACACGGACCGCGCGACCCCCGATCCCGAGGTGGCCGAGGCGGTGGACGACCAGGGGGATCGGGCCGGGAGCCTGATCGGCAGCGCCGCCATCGACGGGCGCTGCCCGGCCTGCGACGCGGCCCTGGCCCTGTTCGTCAGCCTGTACGGATCAGCCGCGGGCAACCTCGCGTTGACGACCCTGGCGTACTCCGGAGTCTTCCTCGGCGGCGGCATCGCGCCCAAGATCCTGCCGAGGCTCCTCGACGGCACCTTCCTCGAGGCGTTCCACGCCAAGGGCCGCTACCGCGCCATGATGAAGACCCTGCCGGTCAGCGTGATCCTCGATCCGGACACCGGCCTGCACGGCGCGGCACGCGAGGCGCGGCGCCTCGCCGTCGGCTGATCCACACCGCCACCAGCGCCGCCCAACCCACGACGCCAGCCGGCTCCGGGCGCGCCGCCGCGCTGCATCGACAGCCGGCGTCCGCCGGATCGGGCAAGCCCGGTACCTCACAGTCGGTCCGATACCCGTCGTCGCAGGCCCGGCGGAGCTCCTCGTCCATCCAGCCCCAGAACGCATCGGCGCGCACGCTGACCCCGCCGCCCTCGCAGGACGTGTCGTCCTCGGTGAACGCGCGCGAGGTCACGCCGATCAGCCGCCGGCCCTCGGAGGTGTCCACGTCCAGGTCGGCGAACACCGGCCCCCCCGAGTCCCCGAAGCACGCCCTGGGGCTGTCCGGACCGCCGACGAGCAGCTCGTGGTCACCGACCCGCTCGAGCACGGTGGTCGCCGCGGCCTTCTCGGCCATCCCCTCTTCCCCGTCGATCACGTAGTACCCGTACCCCGCGATCTCGACGTCCATGCCCTCGGCGAGCTGTTCGCCCTCCGGCGCGTCCGGGACGTAGGCGAAGTCCCGCTCCTCCACGGCCTCGTCCAGGAACAGCAGGCCCAGATCGTTGCGGTTGTCGAGGTAGCCGTCGAAGAAGGCGTCGGGAGCGAAGTCGGGGTGCTGCAGCCAGCGATCCCCGCAGATCGAGTCGGCCGGGGCGACACCGTCCCCTTCGAGCATTCCGGTGAAGTCCGTGCCGAACCCGATGCAGCGGATGCCCTGGTCCTCGACGGGCTGCCCGTCCACGTCGAGCAGATCGGCGAGGCAGTGGGCAGCGGTCAACACGACGTCCGGGGCGACGAGGGCCGCGCTGCACAGGGGGAACACGGTGTCGTCCTCGAACAGGGCGAACAGGAAGCCGACCTCCGGGTGGTCCTCGCTCTCGACGAGCTCGCCGTCGATGATTCCCCGCTCGGCGACGCTCAGGATCGGCTCGGTGGCGCACGACACCAGCGCCACGATGGCCAGCACCGGGAACCAGCCCGATCTCGGGGGTCTCGCGCTCGTCACCACCGGACAGCCTCCCCTTCCGACGCTACCATGTCGTTCATGCCCATCGGTCCCCACTGGGAGATCTTTGCTGGCGACGGCCCCATCGTCGCCACGGCCCTGCACGCGGGCCACGAGGTGCGCCCCGAGGTCCTGGCCCACATGGCCGTGGACGAACCCACCCGGCTCCGGGACGAGGACCCCTACACGGATCGCTGGACGTCCGTGGGCGACCACCGCATGGTGGTCCACCGCAGCCGCTTCGAGCTGGACCTCAACCGTCTCCGCGGCGGGGCGATCTACGACGGACCGGAGACCGCGTGGGGGATCGATGTGTGGCGCACGCCGCTGCCCGAGGCCGAACGGGAGAGGTCACTGGGCGCCCACGACGCCTTCTACGCCCAGGTGCGGGGCCTCCTCGAGGACCTGCTACGACGCCACGATCGCCTCTGCGTCCTCGACCTGCACTCGTACTGCCACCGCCGCGGGGGTCCCGGCGCGGCGCCCGCCGATCCTGCGGACACCCCCGAGATCAACGTCTGCACCGTCCCCATCGACCGGGGGCGCTGGGGTTCGCTGCTCGAGGTCCTCGACCGTGATCTGGCGCGGCCCCTGTCCACCGGACAGGTCTTCGACGTCCGCGAGAACCTGCCGTTCAACGGCACCGGCGGCACCTTCATGCAGTGGGTCAATGGCGAGTTCGGCGATCGGATCTGCGCCGTGCAGATCGAGGTGAAGAAGTTCTTCATGGACGAGTGGACCGGTGATCTGGACCTCGCGGCCCACGCGGCGGTGGCAGAGGCGCTGGCCGCGGCGGTCCCCGGCATCCGCAGCTCCCTCCGTTAGTCACGGCGAATTCTCCTTGACAAGGCGACGTGAGAGCCTATTCTCAATATGTTAGAGGTGACTAACAATCATGGACGACGCGACTACCAATACGCGACCCTCACTGACCAGCGCACTCGAGGACTACCTCGAGACCATCTACGAGCTCGTCTGCAAGCAGTCCTTCGCTCGCGTCCGCGACATCGCCCGCGCGCGGGGGGTCAAGGCCGGATCGGTCTCGCCCGCGCTGAAGCGCCTGTCCGACCTGGGCCTGGTGGACTACGCCCGCCGTGAGTACGTGACCCTCACCGAGGCCGGAGAGCACGAGGCCAGGCGCGTGTACGCACGCCACCGGCTGCTGTCGCGGTTCTTCGAGAACGTGCTGCAGATGCCCCACGAGGCGGCCGACCGCGAGGCCTGCGCCATGGAGCACAGCCTCTCGGACGAGGGGATGGACCGCCTGGTGCGGTTCTTCGAGTTCCTCGCCGCTTGCCCCAACAGCGAGCCCTCGTTCCTCGACCGCTTCCACGGGTGCTCTCTGATCCACTCGGACGTGCCCGCCTGCGAGCACGCCTGCGACACCCAGGACGATCGTTCCGAGGGGCAGAAGGGGGCAGCCAGGAGCGTGTACGACCTGGACCCGGGCCAGGGCGGTGAGGTGACCCAGGTCAACGCCGAGGGCGCCATCCGCCAGCGGCTGCTGGACATGGGCATCCTGCCCCAGGCCCACGTCGAGGTGGAGCGCGTGGCGCCGGCCGGGGAACCCATATGGATTCGCCTCCACGGCACCCAGCTCGCGCTGCGCCGCCAGGAGGCCGAGGCGGTGCTGGTCGCGGCGGCGTGACCCCTTTTTTCACCTGCTTCGTAGAGGTGTCTAACAGATGCTGCGAGTGCTGAGACAGACCGAGTCCCTCCCGCACACGCCGCGCGTGGCCCTGGCGGGGAATCCGAACTCGGGCAAGACGTCCCTGTTCAACGCCATCACCGGCGCGCGCCAGCACGTGGGCAACTACCCCGGTGTCACGGTGGAGAAGCGCGCGAGCACCTTCCAGATCGGCGAGATCCAGGGCGATCTCCTCGATCTGCCCGGTACGTACAGCCTCACGTCGTTCTCCCCGGAGGAGCGCATCGCCCAGGACGAGATCCTGCAGGGCGACTTCGACGTCGTGGTCGTGGTGGTGGACTCCACCGCCCTGGATCGCAGCCTCGTCCTGCTGGCCCAGGTGATGCAGATCGGCGCCAACCCGGTCCTGGCCCTGAACATGTGGGACGAGGCGGAGCGCTCGGGCCAGCGGATGGACGTCGAGCTGATGGAGCGACTGCTCGGGTTCCCCGTGGTCCAGACCATCGGGCACAAGGGCACCGGCGCCGACGACCTGCTCGCCGCCATCGAACGCGCGATGGCCCATCCGGTCACCCGTAGCCGCCTGGTCCTCGGCGCCGAGCTCGACGACGCCCTCGGCGCGATCCGCGCCGAGCTGGACCGGATCGACTTCTTTGACCCGGCCCCCGACTGGTTGGCGACCAAGCTGCTCGTGGATGACCGACGGTTCGTCGAACGCGTCCACGCCGCCGGCGGCGACCGCGTCGTGGAGGAGGCCCAGCGGCAGCGCGAGGCCCTCACCACGTTGTCGGGCGTCGACATCGACCTGTACGTGACCCAGCGCTACTTCGGGTTCGTCGACGGTCTGCTGCGCGAGGTCCGGCAGCGGCCCGCCCGGGCGGACGCCCGCGCCGTGTCCGACGCCGTGGATCGCGTGCTGGTCCACCGCGCCCTGGGGCTGCCCATCTTCGCGGCGACCATGTACGCGATCTTCTGGGTCACCTTCACCGTGGGCGAGATCCCGATGGGATGGATCGAGGCGGGCTTCGGCGCGCTCGGCGCCTGGGTGACCGGGCTGTGGCCCGCCGGCGCCGAGTCTCCGCTGCAGTCGCTGCTGGTGGACGGCATCCTCGGCGGCGTCGGCGGCGTGCTGGTGTTCTTGCCCAACATCGTGCTGCTCTTCGCCGGGCTGGCCCTGCTCGAGGACACCGGCTACATGGCCCGCGCCGCGTTCCTGATGGACCGCGTGATGCACCGCTTCGGCCTCCACGGCAAGAGCTTCGTGCCGATGATGACCGGCTTCGGCTGCTCCATCCCCGGCATCATGGCCACGCGCACGCTGGAGAACGAGCGCGACCGCCTGACCACCATGCTCGTGCTACCGCTGATGTCGTGCGGCGCCCGGCTGCCCATCTGGATGCTGCTGATCCCTGCGTTCTTCGCGCCGGTCTGGCGGGCGCCGATGCTGTTCTTCGTCTACGCCTTCGGCATCCTCCTGGCCTTCGTGCTGGCGCTGTTGCTGCGCAAGTCGGTGCTCCGCGGCGAGGAGGCCCCCTTCGTCATGGAGCTTCCGCCGTACCGGGTCCCCACCCTTCGCGCGGTCTTCACCCGCATGGCCGAACGTTCGTGGCTGTACGTCCGCAAGGCCGGCACGGTGATCCTCGGCATCTCCATCCTGATGTGGTTCATCACCGCGTACCCAAAGAAAGACGCCTACGACGTGGACGCGGCAATGGCCGCCGGGCAGGTGGCCCTGTCCTCGTCCGAGATCGCCGACGCCCGCGCCGCCGAGGATCTGGAGTTCTCCGTCGCCGGACGCGTCGGCAAGCTCATCGAGCCGGTGATCCGGCCGCTGGGGTTCGACTGGAAGATGGGGACGGCCATGATCGGCGCCTTCGCCGCCAAGGAGGTCTTCGTCGCCCAGATGGGCATCGTCTACGCCATGGGCGAGACCGACGAGGAGTCCCAGGGGCTGCGCGAGACCCTCGCGGCAGACTACTCGCCGCTGGTGGGGCTGTCCCTGATGTTGTTCCTGCTCATCGCCGCGCCGTGCATGGCCACCGTGGCCGTGACGCGCCGTGAGTCGGGTTCGTGGAAGTGGGCGCTGCTGCAGGTCGGCGGCCTGACCGCCGTGGCTTACGCGATCTCCCTGGTGGTCTACCAGGTGGGCCGCCTGTTCGTGGGATAGGAGGAGGAGATGTCCGAGATGACCCAGATGCTCGTGGTCGGCGCAGCCGTGGGCGCGGCCGTTGCGTTCGTCAGCACCCGCGCGTGGCGGGCGGTACGGCCCGTTGCAGCGGCTGACGGCCATCCGTGCTCGACCGGTTGCGCGGGCTGCCCGGTGGCCAGGACGCTGGACTCCCCCGACGACCGCTTCGCCGGATGCGCGGGGATGGAGAGGAGCGAATCGTGAACATCGACCGATGGCTGGCCACCCCGCTGGTGGCCCTGGTGATCGTCTCATCGCGCCCAGCACGCGCCGCGGACACCGTGGAGACCTGGGACGTGGGCGCGACCGACGTGGAATTCTACCTCGGCTTCGACGGGATCGGCCCCGAGGAGGACGCTCGGTCCATGTACGGCGACATCATGCTCGGCTACGGCCTGGTCCAGGGACTGTCGGCCTACATCGGCGCCACGCTCTCGGCCAACGACCACTTCGCCGACGGCAACGCCGACGTCTACCTCGGTGTTTTCGGCACCCCGGTGGACACCGATCACTTCGACCTGGACCTGTTCCTGGACGTGGGCGCGGGCGGCGACGGGTTCGACGACTTCGCGTTGACGCCATCCACCGAGCTCAACCTCGACCTGGACCCCGACATGGGCTCCTGGGGCCTCTACCTGCGCGCCGGAGTACCCATCTACGGCGAACCGGACGAGGACGTCCCCGGCGATCACGTGCGGGCGTTCGACGTGGAGATCAATCCAGGCACCTACTTCACCCTGGGACGGGGGCACCAGCTGCTGTTGGAGTACGACATGTCCTTCCACCCTCGGCAGGAGAACCACACCACCCACGTCGGGGGGGTGGCGCTGGGCTACAACGTGGTCCTCGCCGAGCCCATCGAGCTGATCAACCAGGTCTACCTGGACATCCCCCAGGGGGACGACAGGGCGGCCGTGGGCCTCTTCACCGGGATCGTCGTGACGATGCCGTCAGCGCGACGCGACCGCGTCGCATCCCTCGCTTCGGACTGATCCGCGCTACTCGTACAGCGACTCCAGGAAGATGCCGTACCCCATGGCGGCGCCGAGGTCGAGGTTGAGCTGGTAGAGCAGCTCGCCGTCGGCGTCCACCTGGTCGAGCTGGCCGCCCGAGCTCCAGATCACCATCGTGTCGCCGTTGTCGAAGCGGGTGACGTCGCCCAGGCCGACGCAGAACAGGGGCGGGTCGGCGATGTACTCCCACACCAGGCGGGACTCCATGGCGTCGGTGTCCAGCTCGAACTGGGCGACGCGGGAGCCCTCCACCGGATCGAACCGGTTGTCGAAGATCAGTATCCCGTCGTCGAGGATCTGGAACTGGTGCTGGTACAGGCTACCCTGGTCGCTGGGCGGGACCATGTCGAAGTCGCCGTGGATGTCCCCGAACTTCCAGTCCACCTCGCCGCTGGCGCGGTCGATCTTGAAGATGGTGCTGAGGTTGCGGGCGCCCACGTAGTAGGTGCCGGTCTCCTCGTCGAGGTCCACGGAGTTGGCATGCGACCACATGCCGTACTCGACCTCCTCGGGGTCGTACTCGACGGAGTCCCACACCGACCAGATCTCGGTCTCGGTGCCGTCCGGGGCGATCTCGATCAGGTGATCGCCGTACACATCCTCGCCCTCCACCACCCGCATGTCCTCTTGCAAGATGGCGTAGCCGCCCTCGGGCAGCTCGACGAAGTCGTTGTGGGTGTTGGGCGTGTCGATGTCCTCGAGCTCGCTGCCGTCGAGGCGGATGCGCGTCAGGTGCTTGCCATAGTCGTCTTCTTCGGTGCTCAGGCCGTCCATGCTCAGGAAGATGATCGCCTTGCGGTCCCGCGACAGCCGCACGCGGCTGATGCTGCGGCCGGACTGCTCGGTGCGGTCCTCGTGGTAGTACCAGACCACGTTGCCGGCGGTGTCGAGGATCACCACCCAGCTGGGATCGGTGACCATGGACGTGACGATGAACCCCTCGTGCACGCGATCCTCGTCGAACACCTGCACGGTCAGGCCGTGCATGTCCGACGGCAGGGGGGCGCTGGTGACGGTGCGGTCCTGCCCCTCGATGGCCTCGCCGCCGGAGACCATCGCCACCCGGTAGTGGATCTCGGTGGACGCGGGCAGCCCCACGAGCATGGCCTCGTACTGGTCGTCCGCGTTGAGTTCGGCGGGCGCGCGGTGCGCGTAGTCCGTGCTCGCGCCGAATTCCACGTAGGCCTCGTCCACCGGGTCCACGTCGCCTGTGAACCGCACGGTGACCACGGTGGCGACCATCTCGCTGACCACCGCCTCGACCTCGAAGCCGTCCTCCACGACGTCGTCGTCGTCGCCCGTGGCGTCGTCGTCCCCCTCGGGATCGGCGCATGCGCACAGGGTCAACAACAGCGCCGGAAGCAGCCAGGCAATCAGGCCTCGGTCGAGCATGGGTCTCTCCGATTCGGTTGCCGGAGCATACTCGCCCTTTAGCGCATCGCCAACAACGCTGAGCTACAATGCGCGCCCCGAAACGGAGCGCACGACCATGTCATCCAGGTACGACAGCAAGCACCCCTACCCCATCGTCCTCATCCGACGGGCCATCGACCACCACCGCCCCGACGCCATCGTGCGCATGCTGCAACGCTGTGCTGAGCTCTCCCAGCCCGTCGAGTTCGCCCACCACCGCGCCGACGACATGACCTGGGCCATCGAGACGCTGGACGAGAACTGGCTGCTCAAGACCATGGCGATGGTCGAAGATCCCCTGGAGCAGATGGTCGGTCGCCTCGCCGTGATGACCGGCCACGACGATCCGGTCAAGCTGGTGTACTGGCGGGAGCTGCACTGGAGGCCGTACCGCTACGAGATCGTCAGCATCGACGTGCCCTGGGCGCCCAGGAAGGACGATCGCCCGGTGCTGAAGACCCGCGACCAGCTGTTCGAGCTGATGCGAGAGACGGCCGTGGCGTTCGGGGCCGACGTGGCCGGCCTCTACCCGCGCTCCCTGCACGCCCTGGTACGACTCGCCAGCGGCGAGGGAAGCCGCCCGGCGACAGGCTTGGGCAGCGGAAACGGTGGCGCCGCGGCCAGGGCCATCCCGGCGTTCGTCTCCCAGCTCCCCGACGGACTGTTCGAGCGCTTCGCCGATCTCCAGCCCGCCCGCAGCTTTGACGCGGCGGCCGTGCCCGAGGCGATCTGGTGGGCCAACGTCTGGTCGTCCGAGGTGGTCGAGCGGCTCGGCCGGGACCGCATCCAGGCCCTCGACTGGGCCCGTTGCGAGGACACCGCCGACGGCGGGCTTTTCCTGGTGAGCACCAAGCGCCGTCCCGCCCCCAACAAGCCCAGAACCCTCGAGGCCATCGCCGATCTCACCGAGGGCCTCGCGCTCCCCGCGCGCCAGCGCGAACAGCTCGGCTGATCCCTCGACGCCGCCGTCTCGAGGGCTTATCTTCCCCGCAACCCAGGAGAGAGCGCCCATGGACGACGTCGCCAAGAGGTTGAGCGCGGGACTGAAGAAGGCCATCCAGGCCGAGGTGGAGGGCTATCACTTCTACATGATGGCCGCCTCGAACACGCCCGATCCCATGGGCCGGTCCGTGTTCACGACGCTGGCCGAGGACGAGAAGGACCACGCGCGGTTCCTGCAGATGCAGTACGACGCCGTCCAGGCCACCGGCAAGGTCGACGCCATGCTGAAGCTGGGCCCGCCCCCCTCGCGCGGCGGCAGCAGCCCCATCTTCTCCGACAAGATCCGCGACCGCCTCGGCGAGGCCCACTACGAGATGACCGCCCTGTCGGTGGGCATCCAGCTCGAGCTGTCCGCCCAGCAGTTCTATCGCCACGAGGCCGAGGCCGCCGTCGATCCGGCGGTGAAGGGCTTCTACGAGGAGCTCGCCCAGTGGGAGTCGGGCCACTACCACGCCCTGCTCGCCCAGCAGGAGGACCTGCAGGACGATTACTGGGGCAAGGGCAGCTTCTCGCCGTTCTAGAGTTGCCCCTTCGCCAGCCTCCCCAGCGTCTCGATCGCCGCCTCCACGCGGTCGTCGTACTTCACCGCCAGGTTCAGCCGCAGACAGTGCTGGTATCGGCCGCTGGCCGAGTAGAGCACGCCGGGCGCGACGCTGATGTGGTGCGGGGCCGCCTGCTCGTAGAGCTCCACGGCGCTGACCTGGCGGGGCATCTCCACCCATAGCAGCTGGCCGCCGGTGGGGCGGGTGGCGCGCGTGCCCTCGGGGAAGTGGCGGCCCAGCGCCGCCATGACCCGGGCCATGTTGTCGCGGTAGGTGCGCCGCAGCGTCCGGAGCTGCCGATCGTAGCCCCCCTCCTTGAGGTACGCCGCGAGGGCCATCTGGGGCACCGAGGAGGTGGAGATCGAGGTGAGGTTCTTGAACAGCTGCACGTCCTGGCTGTGGCGGCCGGGCACGGCCCAGCCGACGCGGAATCCCGGCGACAGGGTCTTGGAGAAGCTGTTGCAGTACAGCACCGAGCCGTCGCGGTCGAACGCCTTGACGGCGCGCGGCCGGGGTCCGTCGAAGGCCAGCTCGCCGTAGATGTCGTCCTCCACCAGGGGCACCCGGTGGAAGCCCAGCAGCTCGACCAGGGCGCGCTTCTTGGCGTCGTCCATGCAGCTGCCCAGCGGGTTGGAGAAGTTGGTGACCAGGGCGCAGGCCTTGATCCCGCCCTCGCGCAGGGCGTCGTCCAGGGCGTCGAGGTCGATGCCGTCGCGGGGGTGGGTCCGGATCTCCAGCGCCCGCAGGTGCAGGGTCTGGAGGATCTCGAGCAGGCCGAAGTAGCACGGCGACTCCACCGCCACCAGATCGCCCGGCTCGGTCAGGGCGCGCAGGCACAGGAAGACCGCCTCCTGGGCGCCGGCCGTGATCACGATGTCGCCCGGGCCCACCGTGCAGCCGGCGTCCACCATACGACGGGCGATCTCGCGGCGGAGGGGCTCGTAGCCCTGCCCCATCATGTAGGTGTGGCAGGCGTCGGGGTGGCGGCGCATCACCTCGGACACCTTGCGGGTCAACACGCGCCCCGGGAGCAGCTCCGGGTCGGGGGCAGCAGCGCCGAGGCGGACGAAGGTGGGATCGTTGACCTCGGCGTGCAGCCGCATCACCAGGTCGATGCGCACCCGCTGGGGCCGCCGCGGCGGATCCGTGCAGGTGGGCTCCTCCACCAGGGCGCGCGGCGACGCCTTGACGTAGTAGCCCGACCGGGGCCGGGCCTCGACCAGGCCGCGGTCCTCCAGCAGCCGGTACGCCTCCAGGATCGTCGAGACGCTCACGGCCCACTGCCGGTGCAGGCGCCGCACCGAGGGGATGCGGTCCCCCGGTCGCAGGGTGCCGTCCTCGATCAGCGTCTGGACCCGCTGGGCCACGTCCTCGTACAGGGTGCCTTCCATGGTCCAGTTCTCCCCTGGGTGACGGCGGAACGCCAGGTACAGATGGGGCCCTCGCCGACCATAACAGATGCACAGATCGTCAAACTGTACCCGATACAAATCCGGATTGCTGAATCTGTTATGGAATCCGGGACGCGTCTAGCCTGTATCCATGCTCGAGAAACGACCCACACCATGGATCCTCGCCGCCTTCGCCGCCGTGTACCTGCTCTGGGGCTCCACCTACGCGGCCATCCGGGTGAGCCTGGAGAGCTTCCCGCCGTTCCTGCTGGGCGGAATCCGGTTCGGCGCCGCAGCCGTGTTCCTGTACGGAGTGCTCCGGCTCGTCGGGCACCCGCGGCCCACGGCCCGCCAGTGGAGAGCAGCGGCGCTGACGGGGACGCTGATGTTCCTGTGCGGCAGCGGCATGGTCGGGTGGGCGCAGCAGACGGTGGACTCCGGCCTGGCGTCGTCGCTCATCGCCACGATCCCTTTGTGGATGGTGGTCCTGGACTGGTTGTTGTTCCGTGGGCCGCGTCCTGGGCGGTGGCAGATCCTGGGGCTCTGCCTCGGGTTCGGCGGGGTGTGGCTCTTGGTGGCCCCAGCAGGGGGGATCGCCCAGCTCGACCCGCGCGCGCTGCTGATGGTCGTCGCGGCCGGCTGCTGGTCCACGGGGTCGCTGCTGAGCCGTCGTGTCGCGTTGCCCGAGTCACCGTTCATGACCGCGGCCATGCAGATGATCGTGGGCGGCGTGGTGCTGTCCGCGCTGGGGACGGCGCAGGGGGAGCTGGGCCTGCTTCGCGCGCCCTCGACGTCGTCCGTCGTGGCGCTGCTGTACCTGACGTGCGCCGGCTCGCTGCTGGCCCTGTGCTCCTACGTCTACCTCCTCAAGACCGTGCGCCCCGCGGCCGCCGGGACCTACGCCTTCGTCAACCCCGTGATCGCCCTGACCCTGGGACACTTCTGGCTGGGCGAGCCCCTCAGCGCGAGGATGGGCCTGGGCGTCGCGCTGGTGGTCCTGGCGGTGGTGCTGATCGTGGGCCGCGGGCTCATCCGCAGGCGTCCGCCGCTGAAGCTGGTCCATCCCCCCGCCCCCGCGGCGATCCAGAAAAAATCCAGGTCCGCGGCATAGCCGACTAGTATGGGTCGGTCTGGAGGGGCTGATGAACCGATCCGTGGTTTCTGTACTGCTGCTCGCGCTGATGCTGCCGGGATTCGCCGCCCGCGCCGAGGACCGCCCCCGCGGGTTCTCCATCGGCATCTCCACCGGGCTGCTGCCCGACATGGCCGGCCTGGGCGCCACGATCACCCAGGACGGGACCATCGACACGGCCGACTCGACCCTGGCCAACATGGCCTACAGCACCGGCAAGGCGCTGATGAGCGACCGGGACAACGAGACCATCTGGCACAACTCCCAGCACACGGCGTCGGCGTTCCACCTGCTCGGCGAGGAGCCCACCCTCGGCGGCGCCATGCTCGGGCTGGAGTTCGGCGCCACGGTGCAGTACGAGTTCGACCAGGTCCCGTCGAAGCGCGATCCCCGCCCCAAGGTGCCGCTGTTCGTGCGCACGGGGTTCAACATGGTGTTCCGCGTCGCCGGCGGCCACCAGACGCGGACCTTCGGCACCATCGCCCAGGACAGCCCGGACCTGGCCAACCTCATCGACATCAACGGCATGGATCCGGCCGACTTCGTCGAAGGCACCATGCACAGCAACTACGGCGCGTCGTGGTTCGAGATCCCCATCTCCCTGGGGGTGAAGATCCCGGTGTTCGAGCGCGCCTTCGCCTACGGGTTCGTCGGCGTCTCCATCTTCCGCGGCGGGTTCACCGTGGCCATCGACGTGGACGAGCGCTACGCCAACGCGCTGTGCACCCACGTGGACACCGAGGCGCTGACCCTGACCAACTACAGCCCCGGCGCCGTGCAGGACACCATCCACCTGACCATGGCGGGCGTCGGCCTCAACTGGGGGCTGGGCGCCCAGGCCCAGATCGCGAAACACATGGGGCTGTTCGTGGAGCTGAACTCGTCGGGGACGGCCAAGACCGTGTACTCGTCCGAGCTCAAACCCGAGACGCGGCGCCTGCTCACCGCCCTGAGCAGCGAATCGCTGGCCCAGGACGACCCAGAGTGGTTCAAGCGCATCGCCTACCCGGTCCTCGCCAAGGGCGCGTCCGTGCGCGTCGGCGTGCGAATCTACCTGTTCTAGGAGGCAACGATGAGACGACTCGCCTTCATCGTCGGGCTCCCCACCCTCCTCGTCCTGGCATGCGTCGAGGGGGACCCCCAGGACGACATCACCGGCACCGAACCCTTCCCCGACGTCATCTTCCAGATCCACGCCGACGACGCGCCGGCGTTCATGGACGCCAACCTGGCCACGAGCAACTCGTTGCAGGCGTCGTACGTGGTGAACGAGGGGCGGATCATGCCGGCCAAGGTGGACGGCGCCTATCCGGCCGTGGTCGGCGCCGACGCCAACCTGCTCGAGGGGGTGGGCTTCGGCATCTACCCCAACCCCGAGTACACCGCGGGCGGCGGATCGTGGGAGGACGCCAGCGGCTACCGCTCCGTGCTCACCGCCGAGGTGTCGCTGAGGGGCGCCGGCGACCTCGTGCGCTTCTGCCGCACCACGGGCGCCACGTGCGTCGAGGTCAAGTACGAGCACGGCTCCGACGCCTTCACCGGCGTCGAGCTGGTCCTGGCCGCCAACCTGCCGGACACGGACGCCGGCGAGGTCCTCGACGGGATCTCCGCGGGGATCTTCGGCACGGGGGACGCGGGTCTGACCGTCGGGCTGAACCACCCCCAGCGCGTGCGCCACGCCCTGGACCTCGCGCCCAACGAGCTGATCACCCTCGAGTGGGTCATCCAGCGGGCCGGCACCGAGGGCTCCTTGCAGTACGCGGTGGCCGTGGACGGAGAGACCCTGCTCACCGGCTCGGCGCTGGAGGATCTGCTCGAGGACATCGTGCTCGACCGCGGGGTGCTGATGGAGTTCACCGCGCCCGAGTCCATCGACTCGGCCGGCGGCCTGGACATGGCGTACACCATCTACGGCGGCGAGGGGGTCTTCGACAACCTGCTGGGCACGCCGGTGAACGCGTCGCCCCTGCCCGACATGGCCAACGCGCCGGTGTACCTGTACCCCACCTTCGATCCGGACTTCGAGCTGCTGACCTACCTCGGCGTGGAGGGCGAACCCCACGTGCTGCAGTTCTCCGACGGCGTGGTAGGCGGCAGCGACACCCAGTGCAACCCCGGCGGCGACGCACGCATCTGGTCCCTGGCGTTCGACGGCGACGACTTCGAGGGCACCGGCATGGAGGGGCTGGTCGATCAAGGTGGCGAAGGCGGCGGCTTCTACCCCTCCGCCCCGTTCTGCTACAGCCAGATCTACCCGCTGGTGCGCGAGCTGGTGGAGGACAACCTGCGCTCCACCCTGCACCAGATGATGTACGCCAACCTGGCCAACGGGGTCGCTTCGGCAGACGGCTCCCTGCCCGCCCTGGCCGACGGGCTCGCCGGGTTCCCGTTCTACTACGACGTCTCCTACACCCCGCTGGGCGATCTGGACGGCGGCGACATCGAGGCATTCGCCGCCATCGGCACCGACTTCGCCGACCTCAACGTCGACACCTACGCCACCACGCCGCACACCGAGGTCTGGGAGGTCCAGTGGACGGACTCCCGCGCCACCACCTTCGTGGCCGAGCTCGAGGCCCTGATCGACGCCCTCGACGCCAACTGGGGCGCCGCCCTGGAGGCGCTGATCCTGCTGGGCGAGATGAGCGAGGAGGACTACGACAACCTGGTCCAGCTGCACGAGGCCATGACGTGGACCCGCGGCATGAAGGACGGTGTGGCCGACGCTCTGGGCTTCGAGTACCCCGACGACATGAATCCACCGTTCGAGGCCGCGACCTGCCAGGGCTACGACTGCCTGCTGGAGTGGACCTTCCAGGACGTGATGCTCGGCACCAACCGCTCCGGCAACAACCCCGACGCCCCGCCGGCGCTGGCCACGGTGTGCCTGTGGGGCCTGAGCCCGTCCGACGAGGTCCCGGCGCAGCCGGCCATCGTCACCGGCGACCCCATCAACGACCACCCCGCCTACGACGCGATCCCCGCTGATCCGGGCATGGCGCCGGTGCGCGAGCAGGCCGCCGAGTCCATCAACGAGCTGGTGGCCACGATGTACACCGAGTTCCACCTCGAGGCCTTCGGTACGGCCGTGCCCGCGGCCAACTTCTCGGTGTCGATGGAGGTGGGGGATCCGGACGGCCGGACCGCGCCAGCGTTCCAGTCCATCGTGATCGAGCGATAGCACCCACATACACGCGCGTACCGTTTGGCGCACTGCACCAAAGGCGATTGGTCTATCGTGTAGGAGTGGCCCACGGGGAGGTGCGCCGATCGCCGAGCTCGTACCCAACGCGGTCAAGAAACCGAAAGGCAAGGCGCCGCCGCCGGAGGCCGTGCAGCGCGACGAGCGCAACCGCGACGAGGCCGGCGGGCTGGCCGATCCCCTGAACGACACCCTGGTCGATCCCCTCCAGGCCTCCTCCCTGGCCGCCCCGGCCGTCCAGTTCGACGAACCCAGCGCCCCGGCCCCGCCGCCAGCCCCCGCGCCCACCGGCACCAAGGGCAGCCCCAACCCCGGCAAGGGCGGCAAGGGCGCCACCACCAAGGGCGGCGCCAAGAACAACACCAAGAAACCCGCCGATCCCCTCAAGGGCACCCCGGGCAACAAGTACGAGTTCAACTGGGAGAAGAAGTTCGGCGGCCGGTCGATCAGCGGCAGCCAGAAGCACAGCATCAGCCTGCGCTTCTCCTTCCAGAAGCGGAAGGCCCAGGTCGCCAGCGCCAGCGGCAAGACCGCCGGTGGCGTCCTCTCGGGCAACGCCGCGCTGGGCGAGCACAAGAACACGCTCAAGCGGTCCGGCGGCAAGATGGGCATGGAGATGGCCCGCGCCCTGGGCAAGGTGGGGGTGGGGATCAGCCCGTTCCCGTGGCTCACGGTCAACTTCGACGCCAAGGCGTTCGAGGGCAAGTACGACTTCGCCAAGAAGGAGACCAGCCTCGCTGCGGTCAAGCTCGGCGTGTCCCTGCAGGGCCGGCCGCCCAAGGCCATCGTCGAGAAGTTCTTCGACCCGAAGCTCATCGAGGGTTTCAACCTCGTCCTCGAGGGCAAGTACGAGTACTCCATCCCGCCGGAGGACCTGGCGAAGCTGGCCCAGCTGAAGCGCCTCCAGGGCAAGGTCACCAAGCACACCCGCAAGATGGTGGCCAAGGTCAACGAGGCGGCCAAGCTGCGGGGCCGCAACGAGCAGATCCGCAAGACGCTCGCGGAGATCGCCGAGAAGCAGAAGAAGCTCGCGGGCAACAAGGCGAAGCAAAAGGCCCTCCAGAAGCAGCTCACGGCGCTGGCGCACAAGCGGGCGGACGCGCACTACCGCAAGAAGATCGCCGAGAAGCTGCTCAAGTCGCTGCCCAAGGACCTCAAGAACCTCACCCCCGAGGCCCGCGCGCTGCTCAAGAAGCACGGCATCAACACCCGCAACAAGAAGCGCGCCCTGCGCAAGCTCAGGGGTCTACGCAGCACCATACAGGGACGGATCAACAGCGCGACGGCCACCCTCAAGGACGGGGCCAAGGACTCGCTGCGCAAGCAGATGCGGGCTCTGAAGGCCGACGAGAAGGCGACCAAGGCGCTGATGGGCCAGAAGGACAAGCTGGCCAAGGAGTCTGCCGAGAACCTCAAGAAGATTGCCAAGCTCGACAAGGGCATCGCCAAGCACAAGGCGATCATCGCCAAGACCAGCAAGAAGGCCGCGGCGGCGGCCAAGGTGCTCAAGTCCCGCGTGGGCAAGCTCGTCGCCAAGACCATGGAGAAGCAGGCGGTCAAGGCCACCACCAAGGTGCTGGGCAAGCTCGCGACCAAGGCCATCCCCGGGCTGAACATCATCATGGCCGCCGTGGACATCGCCGAGCTCGGCGTGGGCATCTACAACCTGGCCACGGGCCGCGCCGTGATCAAGTTCGGCGGCGGCGGCGGATTCAAGCTGGGTGACAAGGGGGGCAAGCCCACGGGCGGCGACCCGACGGGGCACAAGCTCAAGGACGGCGAGAAGCCGCCCCTGCCCGGGGACGGGAGCGACAAGGGTCGGTCCGACGCATCGGCCAGCAAGACCGGCGGCAAGGGCAAGGGCAAGGGGGGCGACGACAAGGGCAAGGGCGGAAAGGGCAAGGGCGGAAAGGGCGCCTCGGGCAAGGGCGGCAAGGGCGGTACCGGCAAGACCGGCGCCACGGGCAAGGGCAAGGACGCGGGCAAGGGCGGCTCCAGGACCGGGGGCACCAAGGGTCGGTCCGACGCGTCGGCCGGCAGGGGCAAGGGCAAGGGCCAGACCGGCGGCACCACCTCCAAGGGGCTCTACGACAAGGTCGTGGACGAGGACAAGGCTGCGCCCAAGCTCAACCCGCGGGTCAAGCTGATCCTCAACGCGCTCAGGGGCAAGAAGGGCGCGAAGCTCTCCGCCGACCACCTGCGCACCCTCAACGACGCGGTCCCCAAGGACCTGCCCATGGACCAGCTCAAGAAGGTCCTGCAGAAGATCACGGTGGAGAAGACCTCCAACCCCGACGAGGTGGTCGGCCGCATCATGCAGCTGGTCGAGGCGGTGCGGTCGGGCAAGGACATCACCGGCGACAAGGACGCGGGCAAGAAAGATCCGGACCTCGACAAGCGCAACGACAAGATCGACTACAAGAAGGCCGCGCGGCTCAACCGCAAGTGGCAGCGCCGGCTGCGTTGGTCCACGACCGTGTCCGGCAAGGACCTGGGCACCTCCTCCAAGGAGTGGGCGAACTGGGTGTACGCCCACCAGGTCAAGCACGGCCTGGTCAAGGACGGGATCTGCGGCGCCGAGACCACCGAGAGCGCCTACCGCCTCGCGGGCATGACCAACACCGAGGCGTACCGCAAGGCGCTGGAGTACCTCGAGAAGCGGCCCAACTACAAGGGACCCAAGGGGCGCGCGCCCATCCCCGACGGCAAGGGAAACAAGGGCGACAAGAGCGGCTCGGGCGGCAAGACCAAGGGTGACGGCAAGGGCCCGTCACGGCTGATCACCTACCAGCCCCCCGGCCTCGTCAAGCTGAACAAGGCCGGCGAGTACGTCATCGATCCGGCCAAGATCAAGCACTACAAGGGCAAGGTCTTCACCCACGACGACGGCCTCAAGTGCACCGTGTCCGACATCGACGTGGACATCAAGAAGCTGGCCGGGTCCAAGGGCGGCAAGTCCAACGTCCAGGACATCACCTTCACGATGAAGATGAAGGTCAAGCAGCTGCCCAAGAACGCGCCCGCAGGCTACCGCTGGAAGGTGGGCGACCAGCGCTCCGAGGTGTTCCGCTTCTGGTACGACACCAAGACCAAGAAGGGCGGCCCGATCCGCACCTCCACCGCCCTGGCCGACTCCATCGCCGGGTTCACCGAGGTCAAGGGCGGCAAGCTCGTGCTGAAGTCCGGCGTCAAGGGCAGGACGCGCGACATCGGCGTGATGAAGGCCAAGGTGATGAGCCTGACGTCCCGCAAGGGCAGGGACGGGGCCGAAGGCAAGAAGGCCTACGACGTGCGGATGACCGTCATCCCCACCGAGCTCCACGCCAACAGCAGCGGCATCGTGGTCGAGGGCAAGCACATCGAGTTCCGCCGCGGCAAGCGGCTGACGCTGCCCTGGGTGACGGTCCTGAAGTAGGGGGAGCGGACGCGGGGGGGGGTTCCTACCCCTTGTACATGCCCTCGATCTCGTCGGCGAAGTGCTCGTAGACCTTGCGGCGCTTCATCTTCATCGTCGGCGTGAGCTCCTCGTCCTCCACCGTGAACTCGCGGGGCAGCACCGTGAACTTGCGGACGTGCTCCACCCGGGCGAAGTTCGGGTTCACGGCCTCGTCGACGTGCTTCTGCACGGCGGCGATGACCCGCGGGTCCTCGTGCAGCGTCGCGGCGTCCGCGCCCAGCTCCTCGGCCCAGGCGTCCTTCTTCTCGGCGTCGAGGGTGACCAGCGCCGACAGGAACTTGCGGGCGTCACCGATGACCACGGACTGGCCGATGTAGGGGTGGCCGTTGATGGCCTCCTCGATGTTGATCGGCGTGATGTTCTTGCCACCGCTGGTGACGATGATCTCCTTCTTGCGGCCGATGATCCGCAGGAAGCCGTCCGCGTCGATCTTGCCGAGGTCGCCGGTGTACAGCCAGCCGTCCTTGAGCGCCTCGTTCGTGGCCGCCTCGTCCTTGTAGTAGCCCAGGAAGACGTGGGGCCCCTTGAGCAGGATCTCGTCGTCGGCGGCGATCTTGACCTCGGTGCCACGGAACTTGGTGCCCACCGTGCCCAGCTTGGTGTTGCCCGGCACGTTCATGGTGGCCGGCCCGGTGTCCTCGGACTGGCCGTAGACCTCCTGGATGGAGATGTCGAGGCCGGTGAAGAACTCCAGGACCTCGCGGGAGATGGGCGCGGCCGCGGTGATGCACACCTTGGTGCGGTCGAACCCCATGGCACCCTTGACCTTGGAGAAGATCAGCTTGTTGGCGATCTTGTACTTGAACCCCAGCAGGCCGGGCAGCTCCTGCCCGCGGTGCTTGTACTTCATCGACTCCCGGCCCACGCCCACGGCCCAGTTGGCCAGCTTGGCCTTGACGCCCGTGGCCGCCTCCAGCTTGGCCGACACCTTCGCGTGCATCTTCTCCCAGATGCGCGGCACGCCGAACACGACCGTCGGGCGGACCTCCTTGAGGTTGTCGGGCAGCAGGGCGATGGACTCGGCGAAGTACACCACGAAGCCCTTGCTGATCGGGCCGTGGATGGTGAACAGCTGCTCGGCGATGTGGGACAGCGGCAGATACGACACCGTGCTGTCCTCCGCCGTGACCCCGGCCAGGCTCGTACCCTCGTCCGTGGTCCAGGTCAGGTTGCGGTTGGACAGCATCACCGCCTTGGGCGGGCCCGTGGTGCCGGACGTGTAGATCAGGGTGGCCAGGCCGTCGGGCTCCAGCGCGTCGGTCCGGTCGTCCACCTCCTTGGCCGGGACGTCCGCGCCCTTGGCCATGAACTCGTCCCACGACAGCACGATCTCGTGGTCGATGGGATCGGCCCCCTTCATCATCACCACGTGCTCGAGGTTGGGCAGGTTCTCCAGCTCCTCGAGCACCTTCTCCCACTGTCCCTGGTCCTCCAGCAGGACCACCGGCGCCTCGGAGTGGTTGAGGATGTACGCGACCTCGGGCGGGGAGCACGTGGTGTAGATGCCCGCCGGGGCAGCGCCCACGGCCATGGCGGCCACGTCCATGACCACCCACTCCGGGCGGTTGAAGCCGAGGATGCAGATCTTGTCGCCCGGGTCCACGCCCAGGGCGATCATCGCCTGGCCCGCCTGACGGACCTCCTTGGCGTAGTCGGACCAGGTGGTGGGCTTCCACGCGCCGTTGACCTTGTCGAAGTACGCGGGCTGGTTGGGCTGGATCTGGGCCTGGTGGAACAGGCGTGCAGGGGTCGATTCGGTGGCCATGGTATCCCCTCGTGAGGCGTGTTTTTTCGAAGGCGATAGTCTGCGACGACGCGGGGGGAATGTCGAGGGGAGAAGTGGAGAACCGACCGCGATTCAGCGGTCCCGGCGGAGCCAGCGATCCACCATCGTCAGCAGCGGCGCCGAGCTTCCCGCCGCCCACAGCCGCTCCAGCTCGTCGATCTCGCCGAGGGGGCTCGCCAGCACGATCTTGCCGCGGACGATGTACGCCAAGTGCGTGGCCCACTGGTCCAGCGCGTCGAAGATGTGGGTCGCGTACAGGATGGTGGTCCCCCGCTGCTCGGCGTCCTCGCGCAGGTACGCCAGCAGGTCCTGGCGCGCGATCACGTCCAGGTCGGTGGTCACCTCGTCCAGCAGCAGCACGCTGGGCCGCCGCAGCAGCCCCAGCAGGATCTGCACCCGCCGGCGCTGTCCATCGGACACCCGGGCCATGGACCAGTCCAGGTCCACCCCCAGCAGGCCGATCAGCCGCTCGCGCAGGGCCGGGTCCGCGCGGCGGACGCCGTCCACGATGCTGCCCACCCGCACGTCCGCCTCGAAGGGGAACACGCCCCCCAGCGCCACCATCTCCTGGGACAGGGTCACGTCGTGGAACGCCGGCCGGCCCAGCACCCGCACCGCATCCAGGTCGATCATGTGGCGGCCGCCGACCACCCGCAGCAGCGTGGACTTGCCCGCGCCGTTGGCGCCCAGGAGCAGCCAGCGCTGGCCGGGGTGCACGTCCAGGTCCACCCCGTCGAGGGCCGGCGGCAGCTCGGGGGCGTAGCGGAAGCTGAGGTCGCGAATGCGGATGGCGGGCTCGGTGGTCACGGGGACAAGGTAGAAGGGCTCGGACGATGGGTCAACCGTAGTACAGTGGAGCCAGGGAGGCATCATGACCAGGGCCCTGTTGCTCGCGCTGCTGCTGCTCTTCGGATGCAACGAGAGCGGGAGCATTGGTGGCGGCGATGACGACGACTTCGCGGGCGACGACGACGACGCCACCGGCCTGGAGCTGATCGCCCTGGGCTGGCGCCTGCACGACGAGATCGAATCCATGGCCTACGTGTCGTGGGAACAGAACGTCGCCGCGGCGGTGCGCGTGGAGTACTCGTTCGAGGATGATCACTGGCGGTCCACACCGCCGAACGACGCGGAGGCCGGCGAGCACGAACAGATCGTCCTGGGCGTACCCTACGGCACCGAGGTGCAGTGGCGCGTCGTGGAGGACGGCGAGGGTGGGGCGTCCGCGGACGGCGAGCCCTACACCACCGGGGCGTACCCCGACGGCCTGCCCATGGGGATCATCACTGCGAGCGACCCTCCCGCGTGGGAGCCCACCGGCAACTTCCTGCTTTCGAGCGTCTGCGAGGAGATCGGCAGCTGGGACCCGGGCAACTACTGGACGTTCATCGTCGACCGCCAGGGCCGGCCGGTGTGGGCGTCGCTGGCGCCGGACCGGCACTGGACCCTGTTCGCGCAGGTCTCGGTGGACGGTACGTACATCCTGTGGGACGACACCACCTGGTGGATCGACTGGGGCCAGACCCACGGCGCGGGCACCTTCATCCACAAGCAGTACCTCGACGCCGAGATAGAGGTCGTGCCGGCCGACGGCCTCGTCCACGCCTTCGTGGAGCTGCCCGACGGCACGCTGGCGTGGGGCAGCGACTTCCACGATCCGGGCAACGAGTCCATCGTCGAGCTCGCTCCGGGCGCGGCCGAGCCCGCGATCATCTGGAACTGCCGGGACCACTACCCCGGCGGCCCCAACGCGTACTGCTCCTCCAACGGGCTGTTCTACGAGGCCTCCACCGACACCTACCTGTACAGCCTGTGGGACGAGAGCATCGTCGTGGAGATCGACGGCGAGACCGGCGAGAACCTCTGGTGGGCCGGCGGCAACCAGGGCGGCTACGACTTCGACCCGCCCGATTCCCGGTTCAACTTCCAGCACGGCATCTCGTACACCTCCGAGGGCACCCTGCTGCTGCACACGGGGGGCTGGGGCGCGGGCAGCACGCTCGCGGCGCGCGAGTACGAGGTGGACCACGCCGACGAGGTCCTCCACGAGATCTGGAACCACGACCACCAGGGCGGAGGCTTCGGAGCCCTCAACGGCGACGTCTGGCGGCTTCCCGGCGGCAACACCCTGCACGCGCTGGGCTCGGGCGGCATCGTCAAGGAGATCACCCCCGGTGGGGACGAGGTCTGGGTCCTGGACTTCCAGGCCGAGCGCCTGCTGGGCCGCGTCGAGTGGATCGACGATCTGTACGACCTGGCGTCCCCGGGCGCTGCCCGTCACTGAGTGTCGTAGACACACTCCTTGCCACCGGGCGGGTCGAACGCGCCGTTGCCGTCGGCGTCCACGAAGATGGCGTTGGTGGTGGCGCGGGGGGCGCCGGTGGGGCTGTCCTGTTCGAGACCGCGGGGGAACTTCTCGGCGCCGTAGGCCAGCACCACCACGTGGGCGTCCTCGGTGAGCGGGATATCGACGTGGGTGTCGATCTTGACGATGCCGCCGGGATCGCTCGCCGGGATCTCGGCGACCTGATCGCAGTTGACCAGGACCACCGCGTGGGTCACGTCGATGGAGGGGATCGCCTCGACCTGCACCCACAGGTCCACCGTCCCGTCGGTGTCGGTGATCGTCTGCCCCATCCCGGCCGTGTCGTTGATCAGCACGCGAGCGAAGCCCCCCTTGCTGACCATCACCTCGCCATCGACGATGGACGTCCAGAGGTCCTCGGGGACGAACTCGGACGGGAGATCGGTGGAGGACGGGAAGTAGGTGCGCGGTGTGCCCGGGGTCTCCCACCCGTGGACGTCGGACGAGCCGACGGCGGTCACCCGGTGGCCGTGGTTGAGGAAGCTCAGCCAGTCGTCCAGCTCGCCGGTGGTGTCCGGCTTGTCGGGGTCGAGCCAGACGCTGCCACCCTTCTGGTACTCGACGAAGTCGAGGTCCCACGACCACAGGCTCATGCCGGGATCCAGTCCCAGCGTCGCGGGATCGTCCACGACGACGTCGCCCAGGAGGCGGTCGTACCCGAGCAGGCACAGGATGTTGCAGCCGCCGCGAGGATGGTTGAGGCCCACGGCCATGGCGCCCCGGTCCCGGCTGGCCTCGTAGATCTCCCCCAGCCCCAGACCGTACCAGTCGACAGGATCGCCGCGCGGGTGGTCCGGCGCCGCGGGCATGTCCAGGGCAGTGATGTGCTCGGGCAGACTCGCCGTGACCTCCTCGCCGATGCGGGTCGCCACCCAGTCGGTCATGCCCATCGCCTCGACGGACGGCTGCAGATCCGTGACGAACTCGTGGTCGGTGGTCAGCACCACCTCGAGCCCGGCCGCGGCCACGGTCATCACCCGGTCGGTCAGCAGGATGTCGCTGTCCACGCTGTTCTGCATGTGGACGTGGGTGTCGACGCTCATGTAGCCGGTGGTGTCGAGCAGCCGCTCGAGGGTGACGCTCAGGGAGGCCGCGCCGTCTTCGGGGATGGTGATGGAGCCCTGATGGGGCTCGTACTCCCAGCCGCGGGTGACGCTGACGTCGTAGTCTCCGGGCGGAACCGCCGCGGTGCCCTGGCCGCCGCCATAGATCCGCACGGCCGCGTCGTCCCCCTGCCACAGGGTGATCTTGGCGGGCAGCGAGGCCCCGTCGCCGTCCACGACCACGTAGTCCAGGGTCCCCGCGGCGCCGAACTCGATCCGAAGATCGGCCGCCGCGGCCGGTCCGAAGGCCACGACCTCGGGATCGGCGCGCCCCTCGAGGTGGGGGCGTAGCTGGAACTCCCCGTGGGCAGGCCCCAGATCCGGCAGCTGCCCCGAGAACGAACCGTCGACTCCGCTCGCCAGGCGGTCCAGCGTCCTGAACTCCCCCACCCCGTTCTTCAGCTCCACGTGCAGCGTGACCCCGGCCAGCCCCTCGCCCGTGACCGCGTCGACGACTTCACCCGACAGCTCGAACGGCTCGGCGGACAGCTCCGGGATCGGCACGGGGTTGTACTCCTGCAGGTGCTGCGTCGCGGAGTTGGGAGCGCCGGCGCCCACCGCCAGCAGGAACGTCATGTGATCGGTCAGTCCCGAGCTCGCCGGCAGCAGGTCCAGGGGCTGCAGCAGCTGGTTGGCGTCCACGTAGACCTCGGTGCCCGAGATGTTCAGCGTGCCGCCCTGGGCGCCCGCGATGGCGAACGCGTAGCTGCCGTCCCCCTGCCCCGACGCGAGCCAGGGCACACCCACGTCCACGGTGAACCCGCCCGCGGACAGCTGGTCGTCCGAGTAGTAGATGGAGGGGGTGTACGGACCGGGGAACAGCGCCGCGCCCGCCTGGATCGTCCCGGTCTGCTCGGTGGCGCTGGCCAGGTGCAGCTCGATCTGCAGCACCGCGGAGTCGGGATCGAGGATGTAGTCCACGTACGAGGTGACGCCGAGGGGCTCGCTTCGCGGCCGGTCCGCCCCGTCGGCCACGGCCTCGGCCACCAGGGTCAGCTCCACGACCCAGAACAGGTCGTCGACCCCGTGCACCCGCACCCGCGCGGGTCCGCCGCCAGAGCCATCGTCGACGATCTCCACCGACTCGCCGCGGAACCCGCGCAGGACCGTGTCGTAGAACGACAGCGGGTTGACCTCGCCCATGAGGAAGCCCACCTCGCCGAACCGCTCCGGGCTGGCCTGGGCGCAGCCGTCCACGGCCACCGCGTCGACGGGGATCCCCCCGTAGTAGTAGTAGGTGCGGTCCGCACCCTCGATGCCGGAGATGACGAAGGCCGCCTCGC
This sequence comes from uncultured Rickettsiales bacterium, assembly GCA_964425605.1. Lineage (GTDB taxonomy): Bacteria > Myxococcota_A > UBA796 > UBA9615 > CAYRNR01 > CAYRNR01. Next base: position 30,466 of record CAYRNR010000020.1, read on the forward strand.
TGTTCGCCAGCAAGAAGTCCCCCACCTGTCCAATCCCGTCCTCACCGTCCACGGCGAACTCTTCCGAGGTGACCTCCACGGCCATCGCGCGGCCGGCCTCGGGGCAACCGTGGGCGAAGATCCCCTCCCCCACCAGCGGCTGCGCGCCCGAATCATCGTCGTCCCCGACCACGGCCTCCTCGTCACAGGCCAGGCACAACAGCAGCGGCAACAGTCCCCAGAACAAGCGCAGGTCCAACGTCCATCTCCTCGGCAAACCCAGTGCAGTGAGTCGAAGAGTAGCACGGGCGCCGTCCATCCAGGCTCTGTTACCCTGGTGCCCCTGGAGGTCTCGGCATGAAGACGCACCTGTTCGCAGCCGCGCTGATCATGGTCGGCTCCCTCGCCCTGCCCGCCTGCGACGACTCCGCCTGCGACGAGGGCGACACCCTCGAATGCGACTGCGGCCTCGACTTCGTCGGCGAACAGGTCTGCGACGAGGACGGCTTCTTCGGCGAGTGCGAGTGCGGCGGATGCGTCGAGTTCGCGGTCTCCGTGTGCACCTGCGACGGGGTGGACGAGTTCTACGAGCAGCTCGGCACCACCTGCCTGGAGGCCCAGGAGAACGTCATCGGCATGGGTATCGGCAACCTGTGCGAGGCAGCGCTGGAGGCGTGGGAGACGCTGGGGGGGTGCGGGCAGTTCCTGGGGACGGGGGACGACGACGACTCCGTGTAGATCACTCCTGCTCTGACATACCGAACAGGACCGCGTCCTGAAGAGCCCAGAGAGTGTGAGCGTCCTTTTCTCGTGCGGGTAATGTCGAAAGACGGCGCATCTACTGCGGGTCGACCACCTCCCCGCTCCGCTCGACCACCCACGATCCCGAGCCTGGCTGCGCGTCCGTCGAAGTGTCGGACAGACCAGCAGCCTCCAGCCTGGCCGCACCCTCGACTCGCGCCTCGGCCATGGCGGCTTCCATGACGTCCAGCACCTCGCGCTGGATGACCTCGAGGTCAGCCAGGGGCTCTGGCGCATCCGTCTGAGCGGGCACCTCCACGGGCTCCGCCACCGGGGGTTGCGCCGCAGCAACCACCGTCGCCACCTCCACGGCGTCCTCCACCGAGATGTCGATTCCGTCCACCGCGGCCAGGTCGAGGGCTCCCTTGGAGGCGCCCGCGATCGGTTCCACCAGCACCACCAAGGCGTCGCCCTCCATGGACACGTGATGCAGGGGATGGGCCGTGTCGCAGTTCGCGCAGTGGATGGCGACTTCGATGCGTCCCGCGGGCTGGCCATCGGTGACGATGCCCAGCTGCTCGAAGTCCAGATCGACCCGGACCCGCTTGACCGTTTCCTCGGCAGCGGCCGGGAAGGCGGTCACCATCGATCCGCAGAAGATGGAAAGGAGAAAGAAAAGTGTCTTTGCGCGGGACATCGCGTCACCTCCATCACCCACCGTATTCGGGCAACGGAGAGCTCACTAGCCCCGATAACTCACCACTGAACAGAAAAAGCGCCGGTCACCTGATGTAAGATCTTGATACCACTCACGATCTGACCATCAAGGAGACCAAGCGCTTCATGACAGAGTGTACTTCCTCGCAGCTCGAGTTTGAAGGGCTGGGCTCCCGCCGCGTCGTGGCCGACTTCCGCGCCGAGCGCACCACCACCGATGGCGGCGTCCTGCTGCCCCGCGAGGTCGCCGAGCGCATCCGGTTCTTCGACCGCATTGCGGCTTGCTTCGACGACTACCGGGACCCCGATCGCATCGAGCACACCGTTCGCGAGTTGGTGGCCCAGCGCATCCTGGCCATCGTCTGCGGCTACGAGGATCTCAACGACCACGATCGACTCCGCGACGACCCTCTGCTTGCGCTGGCGTCGGGCAAAACCGACCCGATGGGGCACAAGCGAGAGCGACGCCGCGATCAGGGGCATGGCGGTGCCGGCCGCAGCACCCTCAATCGCCTGGAGCTGACCCCGGATGAGCTCGCCTCCGATGAGCGGTACAAGAAGGTCCGGTACCGAGCCGACGCCCTCGAATCACTCTTTGTCGAGCTGTTTGTCGAGGCTCACGATGAGCCTCCCGAGATGATCGTGCTGGACATCGATGCCACGGACGACCCGATCCACGGCAAGCAGGAGGGGCGCTTCTTCCACGGGTACTACCGCGGCTACTGCTACCTGCCGCTGTACATCACCTGCGGCGACTTCCTGCTGGCGAGCAAGCTCAACCCGTCGAGCAAGGACCCGGCGCTCTTCGCGGTGGACGAGCTCGACCGCATCGTCAGCCAGATCCGACAGCGGTGGCCGTACACCGAGATCGTCATCCGCGGAGACTCGGGCTTCTGTCGCGACTACATCATGACGTGGTGCGAGGCGCACCAGCTGCACTACGTGCTGGGCATGTCCAGAAACGATCGGCTGATCGCCCACATCGCTGAGGAACTCGAGCAGGTCCGCCAGGAGCACGAGGCGACGGGAAAGCCCGCCCGCCGATTCCGCGATTTCGAGTACCGCACCCGCGACAGCTGGTCGCGCTCGCGCCGCCTCGTCGGCAAGGCCGAGCAGCTACCGGGCAAGGCCAACCCTCGCTTCGTCGTGACCTCGCTGGAGCCCGACCGAATCGATGCCCGGGCCCTGTACGAGGACCTCTACTGCGCCCGAGGCGACATGGAGAATCGTATCAAGGAGAACCAGCTGGACCTGTTTGCCGATCGCACCAGCACACGGACGATGCGGGCCAACCAGCTACGTCTGTGGTTTTCCTCGCTGGCCTATGTCCTGCTCAACGAGGTCCGTCGCGTCGGTCTCAAGGGCACGAAGATGGAACGCGCCCAGTGCGGCACCATCCGCACCCGGCTGCTCAAAATTGGCGGGCTGGTCACCGTCAGCGTCCGGCGTCTGGTCGTCTCGATGAGCAGCGCCTTCCCCTTGCAGGAACTCTTCGCGACCGCCTTGGCCAACATCCAGGCGGCCTATCCGATGCGCTGCTGACGGCGCCTGCCGACAACGAAGTCGAGCGCGACAGCATCATGAGAGAGCTGCGCCTGATCCCACCGCTGAAAGCGATCCAGGAGGCCTCGGCGCCAGCAAACCCGGCACGGTGGGCCTCGACGGGGTCTCGACAGGGCGATCGGAAGTGGATCGGGAGGGGAAAACGCGCCGTGGCCGGGATCAAGAGCGGCTCAGGCCGGTCTCTCCTCCCCCTGGTGAGACATAGGGGCTAGTACCGCAGTGTTACCCCTGGGATGGGTCGGTGATTCGGCGGTGATGCCTGGACGGGAACCTACTGGGCCCGGTGCCAGGCGATCTCCAGGCCGTTGAGGCCGCCGAGCTGCGCGGATCCTCCGATGCATTCCATCGGTGTCTCCCCCGGGAGCGTGATGTCGCAGTCCATCTCGAAGTCCAGGTGCTCGAGCTCGTAGGTGCCCGTCGTGGAGAGGCTGTTCATGTCGAACGTGTACGTGGCTGCTCCGTGCCGCACTCCCGTGAGCGAGTACTCCGTCTCGAAGATGTTGTCTTCCGATATGAAGAGCCAGAACGACGCACTGCCAGCCAGGTCTTCGGCGATGGTCATCTCGCTGTTGTCTCCGGTTCCAGTTTCGATGTACCAGCTGCCCTCTGCGGGGCCCGCGCCCACGTACGCCACCGACGCGCAAACCGTGGAGTCGGGGTGCAGATCGGCCAGGGAGACCACGGCTTGCTCACACGCCTCGGTGCACAGGTCGGCGGACTCCTGAGATTCCCAGCAGTTGCCGTCGGGCCCGTAGGACTCCAGGAGCTCCCCCACGGTCGCGGGTTCGACGTCGAGCACGCACTCCAGATACCCCTCACAGGCTTCGCTCTGCTCGATGGGAGCGACCACGTCGTCGTCATCGTCCGAGTCCGCCGGACAGCCACACATCGCGAGTGGGGCCAAGATCCCGAGAACGAGTCGATTCACTGCTTTCATCGGAGGCCTCCCCATGGCGGATCATCGTATCAGGAGCTACCGTCAGCACCCACTCCCCGGGTAGATCGCAGCGTCCACGTCGTCGCAGTCCATCCCCGGGGACGTCGCCGCGTCGTATGGACCCGGTAGCCACCACAGCGGATACCCGTCGCCGTCGTGGTCGAACTGCCCGGCGGCCGGTCCTCCCAGGTGGCCCATGGCAGACACACTGCCGTCGGGATCGAGAATGGAGGGATCTCCGGCGTCGACGAGCGGGGAGGTCGCGTCCAGATGGAGATCCCACTGGGCGGGATCGGCGTTGCTGGTGTCCAGATGTGTGGGATCCTCGCCGAGGTTGCCATTGGAGCCGACGGGATCGGCGATGCCGGTGACGTCACCGCCGGTGTTGTCCCAGAAGTCGCAGTAGGTCAGCGACGGGCTGCCCGATCCCACGTAGATGCCGCCGCCGTAGGTCGAGGCCTCGTTGGACGACAGCACGGCGTTGGTGAGTTGGACGCTGGTCGCGGTGTCCATGTAGATGCCACCGCCCGAGCCGCTGGTGCTGTTGCCGGCCAACGTCACGTTGGTCAGCTCGAGGTCGCAGCTGCTGCAGGCGATGGCGCCACCGTTACTCCAGGCTTCGTTGGCCACGAAGGCGGTGTTGACGAAGTCGCTCTGGCCCCAGTGGGCTCCACCCTCCAGGCCCGCCGAGTTGCCCGAGTACACGGTGTTCGTCGCGACGGCGGAGCTGTAGGAGCCACCTCCGTCGGCGATGGCCTCGTTGTCCAGGACGGCCACGTTGGTCAGCCAGGCCACGCCGGACATGCCGCCGCCGTACAGGGCTTCGTTGCCCGAGACGACCGAGTCGGCCAGGTAGAACCAGCTGCAGCGAATGCCACCGCCATAGCCCGTGGTGACGTTTTCGGACACGGTGAACCCGGTGAGGTCGGCGTGATTGGCCCAGATCCCGCCGCCGTCGTCGCCGGCCGTGTTCCGCAGGACCCGGACGTCGGAGAAGTCGTGGTCGTGGTACGAACCCTCGAAGGTGTCGATGTACAGTCCGCCCCCCATGCCGTCTGCAGCGTTGTCGGAGATCTCCACCTGATCGAGGTCGAGGTCGTCGAGGCTCTCCGTATGGATGCCGCCGCCGTCGAGCTGCGCGGTGTTGCCCGTGATGGTCACGTTCGAGAGGGTGAGGTCTCCGCCGAAGAGGCTGATTCCGCCCCCGTACTCGTCGGTGCCGTTGAGTTCGATCAGACTGTCGGCCAGGGTCACGTCGGTGTCCCGAAGGCGCATGCCACCACCGGACCATCCGGCCGTGTTCGACGTGAACGTCACGTCCTGAAGCGTGGCCTGGTCCGCCGACACCCACAGGCCTCCGCCGTGCTCCGCCGTCCAGTTGCTGTCGAAGGTCCCGCCGTCAAACATAAAATCGTGGTTGCCCAGATCCACGCGCAGGCCGCCTGCGCCCTCGAAGGAGATGTTGCCGACAAAGGTCGCGTCGCTCCACGTGCAGGAGGACTCGGTGTCTATCTTGAGCCCACCGCCGGTGTAGGTGGCCGTGTTGCCGGAGAAGGTCACGCCGTTGGCCGTCACGGCGTTCGATGCCTGGTACATCCCGCCCCCACTGCTGGAGGCGGTGTTGTCCTCGAACACCACGCCCTGGAGCTGGACCGACGAAGCGTCGTCGCCGACGGCGAGACCGCCACCGTTGTACGTCGCCGTGTTCCCCGAGAAGATCACGTCCTGGAAGGACGCCGAGCCGCCCCCTCCCACGTAGGCGCCACCTCCGTTCATGGCAGCACCCGTGCTGTTGTTCGAGATCTGTCCCCCGTTCACGGTCACGGAGGCGTCGTTGGTGACCGTGAGGCCCTTGTAGGTGTTGTTGTCGATCACGATGTCGGTCATCGCCACAGAGGCGTCGAACCCCACGGTGATGCCCCCTCCCCACTGGTCGGCCGTATTGTCGGAGACGGTGACGCCGGTCAGGGTCGGTTGGGCACCTTCGGCGATGTACATGCCGCCGCCGTACCACGACGCGGTGTTGCCGGTGACCTCCACGTCGCGGATGGTCGGGCTGGCGCCGTAGATGTAGATGCCGCCGCCGGTGTAGCACGAGCCGTTGGTGATCGTGAAACCGGCCAGGATGGAGTCGGCTCCTTCGCCGCTGTCGAAGAACACCACGCAGTTGGACCCGGACCCGTTGATGTGGGTCTGGCCTCCAGGAACGCCGTACACGCCGACGTTCTTGCCGTAGAAGTCGATGGTCTCGTAGTAGATGCCCGGTTCGACGCAGACCGAGCCCCCGGAGGGGGTCATCCAGATGGCCATGTCGATGCTGGAGTAGTCGCTCGGGACGTTCACCGCGTTCGGGGAACCGGGGTAGACGTCCGCATCCTCGTCGTTGCAGTCGTCGCAGCCGCCGTAGCCGTCGCCATCGGCATCCGGGCGGTCGACGATGCCGTCGCAGTCGTTGTCCACGCCGTCACACGGTTCGGGGGCGCCCGGATAGACCGCATCGTCGTAGTCCCAGCAGTCTTCGCAGCCCAGGTAGCCGTCCTCGTCGTAGTCGTCCGCCTCGCCGCTGAGCATCACGCCGTCGCAGTCGTTGTCCACGCCGTCGCACTCCTCGGTCGCTCCGGGGTGGATGGCCGGGTCCTCCTCGTCACAGTCGTCGCAGGCGAGATATCCGTCTTCGTCCTCGTCGACGAACTCGTCGTCCGGGACGACGCCGTCGCAGTCGTTGTCCACGCCGTCGCACGCCTCGACCGCGTCGTCGTAGCGGAGCGGATCCGAGTCGTCGCAGTCGGCACAGACGGGGGCGCCGTCGCCGTCTTCGTCCACGTCTTCGTCCGGGAGCATCGAGCCGTCGCAGTCGTTGTCCACGCCGTCGCAGACCTCGGCCTGGTCCGGATTCTGGTCCGCCGAGGCGTCGTTGCAGTCCCCGTCGCACTCCATCCAGCCATCGGCATCGGCGTCGGCTTCGTCTGCGGGTACCGCGCCGTCGCAGTCGTCGTCGAGCCCGTTGCAGACCTCGCTCTGTCCTGGATTGAGCTGCGGATCCCCATCGTCACAATCGTCGTCACAGGTGGAGTACCCGTCCCCATCCGCGTCGTCGAGGTTCAGCGACGCGTCCGTGTCGTCACAGTCTTCGGACGCCGGCCAGCCGTCCCCGTCCGCATCCTCCGGCGGGGACGTGTCGTCGTCGTCGTCCGCGACGGTGTCGTCGTCGCCACCACCGGAATCGTCGTCGTCATCGGCGGTCGGACAGCCCAGGAGCCACAGCGGTACGGCCAGGTAGATCAGGAACAACAGGTTCTTCATGGTTTCCCCCAGATTCACGGGCTTGCTGCCCACCAGCACATGCTCCCACGGTGGTGCAATCCCAGCCAAGCGGAAAACGGAGCCTGCGGAGACCGCCACGGAACAACGCCCGGACGGGGCGTGCTCTCCCCGCCTCGGTGATCTAGGGTGATGCCGATGTCCTGTGGCGAGTCGGCGGTGAGGCAGGTGACGGTGCCGGCATCGTGGAACGTGGAGGCTACCGCCGCCGCCTCGACCAGGCCCATCCGAGGATCAGACCGACCCCTATCGTGGATGAGGCGCCATCGCCGACGGTGCTGCACGAACAGCCGCCGTCCCCTTCGGATTCGTCGTCGTCGTCGGCAGCGGTGGAAGGATCGGGACACTCGTCGTCGTTCACGTCGATGTCGCCGTCGCAGTCGTTGTCGATGCGGTCCTGACAGTCCTCGAACGCTCCGGGATAGGTGTCGTCGTCCGCGTCGTCGCAGTCCCCCTCGCAGACCAGCGAGCCGTCGCCGTCCTCGTCCACTTCGTCGTCGAGCAAGACGTCGTCGCAGTTGTTGTCCACACCGTCACAGACCTCCTCGGCTCCGGGGTAGACAGCTGGGTTCTCGTTGTCGCAGTCCCCCTGACAGGCGTTGACTCCGTCGTCGTCGATGTCTTCGTCCACACCCTCGTCGATCACGTCGTCGCAGTCGTTGTCGATCCCGTCGCAGGCTTCGCTGTTGTCCGGGAAGACGTCGGCTGCCGTGTCGTCGCAGTCGCCCTCGCACGTCATCGATCCGTCGCCGTCGGCGTCGGCCTCCTCGTCGGGTAGGAGACCGTCGCAGTCGTTGTCCCTCCCGTCGCAGACCTCTTCGGCACCGGGGTAGGAGTTGGGGTCCGTGTCGTCGCAGTCCCCCTGGCAGGTGTTGAATCCGTCGATGTCCGCGTCGGCGCCGGTGGCCTCGTCGATCACGCCGTCGCAGTTGTTGTCGATTCCGTCGCAGCTCTCGGGATTTCCAGGAAAGATGCTGTCGTCAGCATCGTCGCAATCGCCGGCGCACTCGTCCCGGCCGTCGAGATCGTCGTCCACCTCATCGGGGTGCAAGGTGCCGTTGCAGTCGTCGTCGATGTAGTTGCACGCGATCTCGGTCGCTCCGGGATGGACCTGCGCGTCGGTGTCGTCACAGTCCGCGTGACACTCGTCGTCCCCATCGCCGTCGTCATCGACCTCGTGGTCGTGCAGATCGCCGTCGCAGTCGTTGTCGATGTAGTCGCAGCTCACTTCGACCGCGCCGGGATGGATCGTGGAGTCGTCCGGTTCGCAGTCGCCGTCGCACGACGTCCACCCGTCGCCGTCGGTGTCGGTCTCCTGGGGGTGGAGATCGCCGTTGCAGTCGTTGTCCACGTCGTCGCAGGCCACCTCCGTCGCTGCCGGGTGGACACCCGCATCGGAGTCGTCACAGTCGTCTCCGCCACAGGCCGAATCGAGGTAGCCGTCGCCGTCTGCATCTGGGCAGCAGCTGGGGTTGGCCCCGCCCGGTGTTCCCAGATCGCCGTCGCCGTACACGTCCAATGCTTCACACCAGTTGTCGGGGTCGTCGTTGAACGCGGTGTCGTACAGGTCGATGTCGAGGCTCATCGCGACGCCCGGCCCAGTGGGCCACCCCACCGAGTCGTAGGCCACCCGGTCGAGTTCCTGGCCGCCCAGGGTGAGGACGATCTCGTCCTCGGCGTTGGCGATCGAGAAGTTCGAGTAGACGTGGTCCACGCCCAGGTCACCGTTGAGCGAGGTGTCGTCGCTGGCCCCGAACACGGCGTACTCGGCGGAGGCGACCACGAACGGAGAACTCAGCTGGAAGCTGTTGCTCCCATCGTCGGTCACTTCGAGCCCGATGAGGTTCATGTCGTGGGCGGTGTTGTTGTACACCTCGAACCACTCGCCGTACGCGTCGCTGACCACGTCGGGATCCTGCATGACCTCGGTGATGATCAGCGCGTTGTTCGGAAGCGCCCCCTCGTCGACCACCTCGTCGCAGTCGTTGTCGAGCTGGTCGTACACCTCGGCCTCGCCCGGATTGACCGCGGCGAGGGTGTCGTCGCAGTCGGTTCCCCCGCAGGCGGTGTCTTCGTAGCCGTCGCCGTCGAGGTCGTCGCAGCTCACCTCGGACCAGGCGAAGTCGATGACATTGGTCAGAATGGAACCGTAGTTCCAGCCGATCTGCCAGCCCCATTCCCAGCTGAGCCCGCTGACGATCAGGAGTCCCGCTCCTTCGTACAACGCGTAGAGCGTCGCTTCACCCAGGCCCAGGTCGGTGGCCACCAGTTCGACCCCCGCAGGGAGCCCGGTCACGTAGTTGTGGCTCACGTATGTACCCCACAGGGGGCCGGCCACGCCGTCGACCAGCGGGTGGGAAGGATCTTCGATGTCGTTGTACTCCGCGAGGGAATGGGAGACCGCGCCGCCGAACGGGGGGGAGGGGTAGGGCGTGTCCCCCGAGTACGAACAGACCGAGAAGATCAGCGCCCCACCTTGTTGAACGAAGGCCTCGAAGTCTGCCTGCCTGGCATTGATGGCCTGGTTGTACGCCACACCCTGGACACTGACGGTGATCACCAGATCGTACGCCGTGAAGTCGACTCCCCCCAGGGAGGACGAGTCGACCATCCCATACGGGATCCCTGCCGCCGCGAGTTCGTCGACCCAGGCCGAGATGCTCCAGGGTTCGGTGTCCTGGATGATCAGCGCCTGCTGTGCCTTTGCCGGACCGGCCGACCACGAGCAGAGGCACGAGACGGCGAGAAGCGAGATGAGACGACGAGTTGCCATGGGCCATCCTCTGACAGGGTTTCGACAGCGGTTTCGTGGACGACTGTACCCGACGATGGCCCGTCTCGATCGTACACACCCCATACACTGCTATGCTCTCGCCGTTGGGATCACGATGGCAGCCGACGAGCTAGGTACGGGCTACCGCCTGGGTGAATACCGCATCGTCCGCCGGATCGGAGAGGGCCGGTTCGGTGTCGTGTACGAGGCCGTGCGATCGGGCTCGATGGGATTCACCAGGCGCGTCGCGATCAAACGGATTCACCCGTTCCTGGTTCGAGACGAACCACATTTCGTCCAGTCGATGATCGACGGGGCGCGCGACGGTAGGCTGCTCCACCACGCCAACATCGTCGACATCCTCGAGGTCGGACAGGAGCACGACGACTGGTTCTTGGCCACGGAGTACGTCGACGGCAGCTCCCTCGCCGAGGTTCTCGACCTCTGTGGCCAGCAGGCTGTGTCATTGCCCGGCCTCGCCGTGGTCGACCTGGCGCTGCAAGTGTGCCGCGGCCTGCAGTATGCCCACGAGCTCCGCGACACCGCGGGGCAGCCACGGAAGCTCGTGCACGGGGACATCCAACCCTCCACCGTGATGCTCGCCCAGGACGGCTCGGCCAGGATCCTGAACTTCGGCCTCGCCCGGGCCGCCGCCGAACTGAGCGACGACACCTTGGGTCGTGTGTTCGACGGTACGCGGGAACTCACCCCCGCATCCGATACCTTCGCCCTGGGCGCGCTGCTGTTCGAGATGATCACCGGTGAACGTCCATGGGACGCCCTCACACCCGCGGCCCAGGGAAGCCACGCGTCGTTCGACGATCTCGAGTCGAAACTGGCCACGGCGGACCATGTCATCGCCGGGAGCCGGGCGGTCCTGCGGCGCGCCCTCGATCCCGGCGGGGAGCACAGGTACGGCTCTGCGGCCGACATGGCACGCGATCTGGCGGAACTGCGTCGGAACCAGACTCGTGGTCCGGACCTGGCCGAGGTGATGGCCCGGCTGCGCGACGGGGGCGTCGACGCGCTCGCTCTCGCTGCTGCGCCGAGCTTCGGTTGCCTGCACTCCCTCGACGGTGACGAGGTGGCCGAGTTCTCCACCACCCTCACCGTGGGTCGCCACTGGGACAACGACCTCGTGATCGCGCAGTCTCGGATCAGCGCCCGGCATGCTGTCGTGGAATGCCGGGACGGCCGGTGGCAGATTCGAGACCTCGGTTCGTGCAACGGCACCTCCGTGAACAAGCGCCGCGTGCGCGGAACCGTCGCCGTCCGGGCCGGCGATGTCGTCCGTTTCGCCGGATCGTCACGCTGGCGAGTGGGCCCTCTGGCCGATCCCGGCAGGGCCGTACAGGCCCTCTCGAGCACCGTGGCGGACACCGTGCATTCGAACACCTTCGATCTCGACCTCTACCTGGCCTTCGACGGGCCCGACGAGGGGATCATCCGCGTCGACCAACGGGGCCACAGCTGGTCCGTACGCACGGGCCAACGTTTCTTCCTGCTGCACCTGCTGGCTACGGCGGGTGGGGCATGGGTGACCGACGAGGAACTCAGGATCGGCCTCTGGGGACGCGGCGGCGCCGCGGAGGTGGCCCCATCGGCCCTGTACAAGCTCATCCACGACACCCGCAAGATGCTCGCGGCCCGTGGTGTGGATGGCAAGCTCGTGCAGAAGTCCCAGGGGAGAACGCGGATACGCCTCGATCCCAGCCGCATCCACCTCGAATCGAGCGAAGCGCCTGGGAGTTCGTAGGGGGCTTCGTAGGGTTCATCCAGGCACACCTCCAGGGCCAGGAGGATGCTCATCCACCGAGTCGTGACTCGGCGGCTCCCGTCCCACCCTCGAGGATCGAGTTCAGCTTCTGGGCCAACCCATCCAGTTCCTCGGCGTCGATCGCCTCGTTGCCGTTGATCTGCAACGTCAGTGCGCCGCGAAAGCCGCAGCCTCCCCCTGCTATCCTCGGTTCCACTGGGAGGAACGCGGATGGTATCTCGTTTCCCACGTCGCGAGCTGTGGCTCTCGGTCTGCCTGATCGTGGCCTGTACCGTGCCGTCGGCCCGCACGACGGCCGAGCCCCTGGACGAAGGTGATCTCCGGGCGCTGCGCGACGCCATGGCACCTGGAGGGGAGGACCCGTCCGGGGCCGTGGGCGTGTTCCACACGAGCCTGCTGCTGGTGGGCATGTCGGAGCGCGGCGCGCTGGCGACGCTGCAGTATCGCGACGACGACGTGCTGCCGTCCTGGGTGCTGCAGATCGTCAACCTGGTAGACGACCAGGTGCTGCAGGAACAGCGCTGGGAGGACCCGGAAGGACAGACGGGGCTGGCGGTGCTGATCGCGGGCCACGGGACGGAGATCCTGGCAGCACTGGCCGACCACCACATCGGTGAGCAGCGCCTGGCGTTGGTCCCGTTCCCCGTCGAGAGCCACGCGGGTGCGTTCGGCCTGGAGGTGACCGAGGGCGAGCTGTGGCTCACGGCTCCGAACCGGGCGCGCAAGCGGATCGGGCGGGCGAGCAGCGCCGCGAGCATGGTCTGCGGCCTGGTCGCCAGCCCATACGAGCGCCGGATCGCCGTGGTGCTGCGCTCCTACGAGCCAGGATTCGAAGGGACGTCCAACGCGCGCTACCAGTTCGTGGGCGCACACCTGGACACGGGCTTCGCCTCGGACGCCGCGCAGATGCAGCCGACGCCGCGTGTGCAGGCGTTCGTCGCGTCACTGGAGGAGATGGGGTTCTTCCCCGATCCCGGGGAGCCCAGGTTGGGCGATCCGTCGGAGACGATGATGAGCCAGTTCGTGCCCGCGGCATTCGACGGCGCGACCGCGCGGTTCGGCTACGTGCTGAAGAAGCGGGAGGATCTCGGCGGAGGGCTGTACCCCGAGGTGAAGGTCGAGGAGTGGCAGTTCGCCAGCGCGGCCGCCGCCAGCGCGTCGTTCGAGGCGCTGACGACGGCCCAGCAGACCCAGTCCGACACCGGACCCATGTGGAAGATGCCCCACACCTTTGCCATCGAGGGGCGTTACTTGTACGTGGTCAAGACCCGGGCCCACGCGTTCATCCCGGACTGGAGAGAGGTGATGCGACGCCTGGAGGCGGACCTGGCCGAAAACGGATGAGGGGGTTGGCGCCGTAGTCGCGGGCCCGGGCGGCAGGACGCAGCCGCTCAGTCGCGCTGTCGCATGCGAATCCGCACCCATGTCCCCAGAAGCAGGACCACGGCAGCGGAACCCGTACCTCCTCCGGCCGCCCGGCACTGACATGACCCGAACTGGGGATCCAGGTCTTCGTCCTGGGCGGTGGCATCATCATCGTCATCGTCGTCCGCGGGGGCATCGCACGTGTCGTCCGCGCCGTCCACGGCGCCGTCACAGTCGTTGTCCACGCCGTCCTCGCACAGCTCCTCGGCTCCGGGATACGCGCCCGGATCGTCATCGTCGCAGTCGTCCCCGCCGCACGCGATGGCCAGGTGGCCGTCGCCGTCGAGGTCCACGTCGTCGGTGACTCCATCACAGTCGTTGTCGGCGCCGTCGCAGACCTCCTCGGCGCCAGGGTGGATCGAGGGATCGCCGTCGTCGCACTCGTCGCAGTACCCGTAGCCGTCCCCGTCGAGGTCGCCGAGGTCGTCGATGGCGCCGTTGCAGTCGTTGTCCGCGCCGTCGCAGACCTCGTGCCCGTCGGGCCTGGCCAGGGGGTTGGTGTCGTCGCAGTCACCGTTGCAGGCCGAGAAGCCGTCCCCGTCCAGGTCGGCGTTCTCGTCGGTGGCCGGGTCGCAGTCGTTGTCCAGTCCGTCGCAGAGCTCGGGTGCGCCGGGGAACACGGTGTCGTCCAGATCGTCGCAGTCGCCACCGCAGGGGAAGGTGTGGTCGTCGTCCTCGTCCGTCTCGTCGGTGGGCAGCTCGCCGTCGCAGTCGCTGTCCAGGCCGTCGCAGACCTCGGCAGCGCCGGGGAACACCGTGTCGACGGTGTCCAGGCAGTCTTCGCACGCGACGTATCCGTCCCAGTCCGCGTCGGTGGTCTCGTCCGCGGGAACCACGCCGTCACAGTCGTTGTCCTGCCCGTCGCACAGCTCGACGGCGCCCGGATGGGTCAGCGAATCGTGGTCGTCACAGTCCGTCCCGCCACACGCGGCGTCCGAGTGGCCATCGCCGTCCTGGTCCAGGTCGTCGGCGACGCCGTTGCAGTCGTTGTCCAGCCCGTCGCAGGTCTCGCTCCGCCCCGGGGCCAGCAGCACGTTGGAGTCGTCGCAGTCGCCCGCGCACTCGTCGTAGCCGTCCCCGTCGTCGTCCACCTCGTCGGGGTGGAACAGCCCGTCGCAGTCGTTGTCCAGGTAGTCGCAAGCCGCCTCGAGCGCCCCGGGGTAGATCCAACCATTGCCATCGGCGCAGTCGCCGTCGCACTCGTCGTAACCGTCCGAGTCGTCGTCCGTCTCGTAGGGGTGCAGCAGCCCGTCACAGTCGTTGTCGAGGCCATCACACGCCACCTCGACCGCGCCGGGATTCACCGCGGGATCCCCGTCGTCGCAGTCGTCGCCGTAGCAGGCAACGGCCAGGTACCCGTCGCCGTCCAGATCGTCCTGGCAAGTGCCGGCGGCCCAGGCCACCGCGCCCACGAACAGCTGCTGGACGTTGGGGTCCGCCAAGGTGGCGTACCCGCCGTAGTTGGCCCCGTGGTGGAAGCCGACGACGCGCCCCGATCCCCACTCGCGGACGGCCACGGCGTCGCTGCCGTCCGAGTCGGTCATCAACACCACGGCGTCGTCCACGCCGCCAAAGGAGTGGATGACGCCCACGTTCGCGCCGCCCGAGAAGGTGAAGCTGCTGGGGACGTGGTCCAGGACGGGGTGGTACTCCTGCCCGGCCACCGCCGTGACGGTGATCGAGCCCTCCCGGCCGGAGGCGCGGTCCAGGAGGATCAGGTCACGCATGCCGATCATGCGTCCGTTGAGGTACTCGTAGGCGTCCCACTCCGTGTGGATGTACCCACCCCCCGCGGCCACGAAGTTCACCAGCGCGGTCTGACCGGCGGTCGGCATGTCCGTGGCATAGGTCGTCCCGTTGAGGTGGATCACCACGTCGAATCCCGAGGGCGAGGGATTGGTGCCGACGAAGCCGGTCTCGTCGGTGTCGCTGAGGGTGACCGAGGCTCCCGAGGCCGTCAGCGCCGCCACGAGCACCTGGGTGTTCGAGTCGTTCACGTCGTACACCAGCAGGACGTCGGGGAACGACCGAGCCGGCGTGGCGACGACGAGAGCGGCCAGAGTGGCCAGCGCGGCGGCGTGGGTGCGTGTCAGCGTGTTCCTCCGTCCCTCGCGTGCCAGTGTATCGCGCGGGGAACTCCCTGCCGAGGTCACGCCCCACCGCGGTTGTCCACCATAGCCGGGGCAAGCTCAGCTATCCTCGGGTGACAGGAGGGTTCTGGGATGGATGGGGCTCGTGGCGGCGAAGGACTTCCGCACCGCCTGGCGCCCGTGCTCACCCTCCTCCTTGCCCTGTTCCTCGGCGCGTGCAGCGACACCGAGCTGGCGGCACCCCAGAACTTCGTCAACGACGCCGAGGTCTGCGAAGAGGGCGCAGCGCCATCGGACTACTCGGTCTCCCAGGACGACAGCTGCACCGCCGAGCCGACCGTCGGCAGCTTCGAGCCGGTGATCGAGTGGCAGTGGCAGGAGCATCCGCACTACGAGGGCAGCAACGATGTACTGGCGGCCCCGGCGGTCGCCAACCTCACCGACGATGACGGCGATGGCGACGTGGATGCCGACGACATCCCGGACATCGTCTTTTCCAGCTACCGGGGCGGGCAGGGGGACAACCAGGCCGTGCTCACCGCCATCTCGGGCGATGGTTCGGGCACCCACTGGAGCATCGCCGAAGCGGATGGCCACCTGATGTCGTACGTCGGCTGCGTGGCCATCGGTGACCTGGACGGCGACGGCACCAAGGAGGTCTGCACCGGGAGCACGACGGTGCCGCTGGTCTGCCTCGACGGCGCCGACGGGAGCGTGCGGTGGACCGGGGGCACCGAGTCCAGCCCCGCGGGCTGCCCCGCCATCGCCGACATGGACGGCGACGGGCGCGCCGAGGTGGTCTTCGGGCGGCAGATCCTCGACTGGCGAGGAGAGCTGCTGGCCGTGGGCGACGGCGGAGAGGGTGGCACCTACCACACGAGCTTCCCCATCGACTGGGACGGCGATGGCACGCTCGAGGTGATCGCCGGCAACACCATCTACGAGCTCGATGGCTCGATACTGTGGCAGGACGAGGGCTCCGACGGCTTTCCGGCCGTCGGAGACTTCGATGGGGACGGCCGTCCGGACATGGTGCGCACGGGCGACGGGGCTGTGGAGCTCATCCTCAACGACGGCACGTTGGCCTGGTCCACCGCCCTGCCCGGCGGCGGCAACGGGGGACCGCCCACCGTCGCGGACCTCGACGGAGACGGCGAGCCCGAGGTGGGCGTGGCCGGGTACTCGCTCTACACGGTCTTCGACACCAACGGCAGCGTACTGTGGTCCAAGGAGGCGAGCGACGCCTCCTCCTCCCGCACCGGGAGCAGCGTCTTCGACTTCGAGGGCGACGGCACGGCGGAGGTGGTCTACGCCGACGAGCACTCGCTGTGGATCCTGGACGGAGCCACCGGCGCGGTGCTGATGGAGGAGACCGGGCACGCCAGCTCCACCCTGATCGAGTATCCCCTCGTCGTGGATGTGGACAACGATGGCTCCACCGAGATCGTGCTCCCCTCCAGCGATGCCTCCCGCCAGGGCTGGCACGGCATCACGGTGATCGGGGATGCGAACGACTCGTGGGCGCCCGCCCGCCCCGTCTGGAACCAGTACGCCTACCACATCACCAATGTCGACAACGACGGGAGCATCCCGCGCGAGCAGGAGGAGAACTGGGCCGTCTGGAACAGCTTCCGCGCAGGGGGGTCCGAGCTGGGGGCGGCCCACTGGCGGGCCGACCTCCGCCTCGGCGAACCCATCGCGTGCCTCGACGAGTGTGACGCGGACGTCGTGCGCCTCCACGTGCCGGTGGAGAACGGCGGGCTGGCAGGGGCCAGCGGGGTCGAAGTCGCCGTGCTGGCCGGTGAGACGGAGGTGGCGCGGGAGATCCTCTCGGAGGTCGCCGCGGGACAGGCCGGCTGGACCGAGGAGATCACCATCGACCGGGAGAGCTGGGGTTCGGGGGATCTGGTGCTTCGGGTGGACCCGGACGGTGGAGTCGAGGAGTGCGATGTGGGGAACAACGACTGGAGCCTGGGCGGCTGGCCCTGCCCTTGATGACCGACCTGAAAAGGCGTGAAAGTGTGAGCGTCCCTTTTCCTTCGCGAGCGCAGCGACCCCCTCCCGATCCGACCCGTAAACCTGGCCCCGAACGTGCAGCATGATCGAGGAGGTACCGGCATCGAACGGATGGGGAGGAAACCATGGTGAGAGAACCCGTAGCCGCGATGGTAGCCGCGACGATCCTCCTGGCCTCGGCCCTCGCAGCCGGCCGTGCCGACGCCCACGACGATCCCGACATCTACCGCGAGTACCGGGACCTCGAGGTCGTGGTGGAGGCGCCTGCGGTGGTCCTCACCATCGGCCTCGGCCAGAACCCGTCCGACCTGCACGTGTACCGCGGACCCGTGAGGGTCGGGTCGATGGGCTGGAACTCGACGGACTCCATGATGATCGGTCCGGCGTACACCTACTGCTACGACGACGACGCCTTCTCCAACGAATGCCTCGACTTCCCCGAGCACTGCATCGACTGCAACGGCGACGGGCACCCGGAGTGCGACGGCGAGTGTCGCGATGGCCAGTACTTCGAGTTCGTCGATCCGTGCGTGCCGGTGATCGGCGAGTCGGAGGAGGTGGAATACTACCTCATGTACGACACGCCAGGCGTCGACATGCCGAGGCACCTCATCTCGAGATCGGTCACGGTCCCGCGGGTCGACAGCTGTCAGGCGCCAGCGGTGGACGAGGATGACGGCTACGCCTGCGGCTGCACGTTACACGTCGGACTCCGCGCCTACGAGGCTTCCTCGCTTCCCACGCCCCTGGTCCTGCTGGTGCTCCTCGCCGTGATTGCTCGCCGCTGGCGTTCGCCTGCCATCCAGGAGGCCGACTCCCCACGTGAAGTAGCTGGCACCGTGCATGGCACCGTGCATGGTGACGACGAGCTCCCCGTCATCGAACTCACCTGACACGCCTCGCCGAGGGCGGCTCTCGCCCCGTCAACCCGACCGCTGCGTCCTCATGCCCCGAGGCAACGACATCCATCGATTCCGCACCGTTTCCACGTAGTTCGATGGATGCGCCGATCGCGTGTCCAGTCGGCCATGGGCCTCGGTCAATGCCAGGCCAGACCCCGCGCGAGCTCGGCGAGGCCCAGGACGACGGCTCCCTCGACGAACATCACCAGGCCGAACAACGTCCCGATCCAGGTCCATACGAGACGCCAGCCGCCCAGGGCGAATGACACGCAGCTCACCAGCACTACCAGTGCGCCGAATCCCGCCGCACCACCGACCACTGCGACGATCATCACGATTTCGGAGCCGGGCGTTCCCGTGAAGGCGATCGTCAGCACCAGCATGGGGTAGCAGAGAACGCCTGCCAGCCCCGTGATGGTCGTCAGGATGCCCAGGTAACGGGCCCACGCGAGGTTGGCCAGTGGAGAGCCGGCCTGGGACATTCGGTGTGCTCCCTGTGGAACGAAGAAGACCCGTGAAGACCGTGGTGTCTTCCGTGTGTCACAGCGACGCCGGTTCTTGCGTCGGCGGGAGCCGAACGTCGTCGTACCACCAGTCGAGCAGACCGCGGCCGGCGACGATGATGATTCGATCGCCTTCGTCGATTTGGTAGAACAACTCGCCTGTCGAGAAGGTGAGCTGGTCGCCCTCGCGCCCCGGGCGGAAGTCTTCCACGACGACACACCTGTTTGCTTGGCCGCTCGTCGCGTAACGTTTTTCGATGACGACCCTTCACCACCGCGAGCCCTGCCTGCAATGGTGCCAACCAGATCCCGCCGCAGCCAATCGTGGTCAGAACCCGCTATTCTCACTTCCTATGGAAGGGGGACCTCCATGGAAGTCCACGATCTGTCAGCACTCCTCGCGATCGCCGCCGCTTGGCTCCTCCCGGGTTGTAGCGACGTCGTCCCATCGTTCGACTTCGACAACGACGGTTGGGAGGACAATGTCGACTGTGGCCCCGACGACCCCACCGTCCACCCTGGCGCCGAGGATGGGTACGGGAACGGCGTCGACGAGGACTGCGACGAGTGCGGAGTGGATGCCTCGATCGCCGGCGATGGCATCGACAGGGACTGCGACGGGTATCCGGCAAACGACGACCTGACGCATCCGGATCTCTTCGACTGCAACGACAACGATGCACTCGTCAATCCTGGCGTCGCGGAGGACCTTTCCGACGACATCGACAACGACTGTGATGGCTGGGCGCAGAAGGACGGCGATGGTGACGGCTACTACGCCGACATCGACGACTGCGACGACGAAGATCCGGACGTGTACGACGGCGCCGAGGAGCTGGTGGATTGCAAGGACAACGACTGCGACTCCCTGATCGACGAGGGCCTGGCCACCGCCGACGGCGACAACGACGGATATTGCGAGGGCGCCGACATCGGCAGTGGTGAGCACGAGTGCTGTGAGGACATCGAGCCGGGGGACTGCGACGACAGCGAGCCGCTGGTCAACCCGGGCCAGACGGAGCTACTCGACTGCCTCGACAACGACTGCAACGAGCTCGTGGACGAGGGCCTGGAGACGGCCGACGACGACGGCGACGGCTACTGCGAGGGCGCGGACGTCGGAGGAGGCGAGCCGGAGTGCTGTGACGGCTCCACGCCGGGTGACTGTGACGACGAAGACGCGGCGATCCATCCCGACGCGGTCGAGTCCTGTGGCGATTGTTCGATCACGGACTGCACGAGCGATCTGGCGCTGGACTGCGACGACGACGGGGATGGCGAGGCGGAGTGCGCCGGGGATTGCGACGACACCAATCCCGCCATCTACTCCACCGCCGTCGAGATCTGCGATCTGTACGACAACAACTGCGACGGGAGCCACGATCCCTTCGACGAGGACGACCTGGATGGGGATGGCGACCCGGCCTGCAGCGACTGTGACGACGCGGATTCCACGCTGGAGACCCTGGACGGGGACGGGGATGGGTACTCCACCTGTGACGGCGACTGCGACGATACCAATGGCCAGTACTTCCCCGGAAACAGCGACATCTTCGGAGATGCCATCGACGCCAACTGCGATGGAGTCGATGGCGAGGACGCCGATCTCGACGGATTCCCGGGAAACGCACCGCCGGCTGATCCGTCGTTCGACTGCGACGACGCCGACGCCACGGTCCATCCCGGTGTCGAGGATGGGTGCGACGGCATCGACAACGACTGCGACGGCGTGACGGATCCCCTGGACGTCGACGACGACGGGGACGGCTACACGATCTGCGATGCAGACTGCGACGACACCGACGCCGACACCTACCCGGGCGCCCCGGAGATCTGTGACGGCCTGGACAACAGCTGCGACGGCGACCTGCCGCCAAGCGAGGCAGACGACGACGGCGACGGCTGGATGGTGTGCGAGCTGGACTGCGACGACAGCGACGCGACGCTCAACCTCGACGACGTCGACGGTGACGGGTACAGCACCTGCGAGGAGGACTGCGACGACCTCGACCCGGCGCTCAACTTCGACGACGCCGACAGCGACGATTGGACCAGCTGCGGGGGGGACTGCGACGACGGCGACGTCTATTTCAGCCCCGATGCCGTCGAGGTCTGCGACGGACTCGACCAGGACTGCGACGGCGCGGTGGACGAGGACTGCGTCACCTGCGACACCTACGTCCCCAGCGACTGGCCCGACATCCAGGACGCCCTGTCCAGCACCCCCGCCGGCACCACGATCTGCGTGGCGGCCGGCTCATATTTCGAGAACCTCGACTTCGGCAGCGGCGATCGCCACCTGGCCGGGCTGGCCGGCCCCCGCAGGACGCACATCGACGCCCAGGGCGTGGGCGAGGTGGTCAGCATCGCCGGCGGGCAGACGGCGGCGACCGTGCTGGAGGGCTTCACGATTACCCGGGGTCACGACTTCGATGGAGCGGGCGTCGACGTCTACGGGGCATCCCCGACCCTGCGCAACCTGATCGTGACCGACAACGTGTCCACCAGCACCGGAGCGATCGCAATCGAGGGACCGGGATCTCCCACCCTGTCGAACATCAGCATCACGGACAACTCCGGTTCCACGGGCGCTGGCCTGACCGCGATCGGCGCCACGTTGACCCTTGTAGACATCGAGATCCGGGAAAACTCCTCCAACACCTACGGCGGCGGGATGGTGCTGGACTCCTGCAATGCCCAGCTGACGCGCGTGCAGGTGACGACCAACCAGGCGGTCTCCACGGGCGGTGGCGCCTTGTTCAACGAGTCCACCGTGGTCGCCACGGATCTGGAGCTGTCGCACAATGTCACGGCGGCTGACGGTGGCGGGCTCCAGATGTCCGACTCGAGCCTGACGGTGAGCGGGTTGTCGTTGGTCGGCAACGCGGCGGCCATGATGGGCGGCGGGGCCAGCCTGTTCACCTCCGACCTCGTGGCCGAGCGCAGCGTGGTGGCACAGAACAGTGCGGAGGACGCGGGTGGCCTGGGGCTGATCATGGCCCACGCGGAGATGACCAACGGCTTCATCGTCGGCAATTCGGCGACGTTGGACGTGGGCGGGGTGGTCATCTGGGGCGCGTCCCCCGTGTTCGACAACGTCACCATCACGGGCAACGACGCCGGGAGGGCCGTCGGCGGAGTCTACGTCGGGAACTCCACGTACCCCAATCCCGTGATCGTGTCAGCACCGCAGTTCGACAACGTCATCATCTCGCACAACACGGGGAACCTGGAAGGGGGGCTCACGCTGGACACGGGCACGCCGACACTCACGTACTGCGACGTGTGGGGCAACACCCCGGACGACTACGCGGGGATGGCCGATCCGTCGGGCACCGACGGCAACGTCTCGATCGACCCGGTGTTCATCGACGTCAGCGGGCCGGAGGTGGCGTACTGGGACCTGCACCTGGCCTCGAGCTCCCCACTGATCGACGCCGGGGATCCGACGGTGTTCGATCCCGACGGCTCCCCCTCCGACCCCGGGGCCAACGGCGGCCCGGGCGCGGCGCTGTGGGACATCGACCGGGACGGCTACTACGGCTGGTGGCAGCCCGGCGAGTACGACTACGTCACGTACCCGGGGCAGGGGTGGGACTGCGACGACAGGGACGCGGGAGTCTATCCAGGAAACGGGTGCTGAGATCGTGGATGCACTGTCGGCGCGATTCAGAGCGCCGTAGTCCGCACGTATCGAGATCCGCCGGTTGGGGCCCCATTCCGCTCCCAGCAGGCGGTCAGAATCTAGCGTTTCGACGTCAGATCCCGCCCGGGCACGGGCCGCAGCGCGCGTGAACGCAGCTTCGTGCCGCCTCTCGGGCGCACTTCACCACCCCTGGCTCTTCACCGGATGCCGTGTCTCTCCCACTCCGCTTCTGGGTAGTCGTGGACCAACCCGCCCGGAACGGGGCGTGACTCCATCCGTGACGGCCCCTCACTCGCCGGCACTCGAGCCAGCGCTCCAGAGGAACTCGACGGCGTCGACCAGGACTGCGATGGGCTGTGCGACGAGGATGTGCTCCCTGCCTGTTCACCGCCCGTTCACACGGTACCGCCGACTCACCCTCCCCGCACACACCTCGCATAGTTGTAGATCTGGACCACGTCGCCCTGGGGCCCGTGACCGGTGGGGTAGTCGGCCGGATCGCCGGTCTTGGGATCGCTGCGCTGCGCGCCGGCGCCGTGCACGTCCGTGAGGATGTACTCGCCCGAGTCGGGGGGATCCTCCATGTAGCCCATGGCCTCGCCGAAGGCCACGTAGACCGCGAACGAGCCCTGCACGTCGGCTGGGCCGTCCACGTGGGTGGTGCTGGCCCAGAAGTAGGCCTCGATGTCGGTGACGTCGAAGATCGGATCGATGGCCGCGCTGTCGGTGACATCGGGAGCCCGGGTGTAGTCGACGAGGCTGTGGAGTTCCTTGGCGTTGGGCAGGCGCCAGTCGTCGTGGCCCGCGGTATCGAGGGCCTCGCAGTGGGCGAGAGCGTCCTCCCAGACCAGGCCCTCGCCGGAGTCGCCCTGTTGCCACGTGAGGCCAGTGGCCCGATCGGAGATCGTGCCGTCGCCGTTGTCCTCGAACTCGTTGATCCCGTAGTCGGGATTACCCCGCACGTACTGCACGAAGAAGGTGGGGGTGTCACTGGGCCCCATCGCCTCGGTCCCGTAGCCCTTGATCCGGCCGTCGGCGAAGTTGACGCCGAACAGGGTGTGGTTGCCCCCCATGGTGGTGTCCACGTACTCGGTCGAGGTGGCGTACTGGGAGTCGATGAACCGCTCCCCCGCCGACTCGTCGCCGAACTCGAACACGAAGTAGTCGGTGTCGATGTACGGGGCCGAATCGTCCTCGATGGTGCCGACGACCCCCGAGAAGGCGATCAGGGAGTACAGCTCCTTGACCGTGGGCAGGCGCCAGTCGTCGTACCCCGCGAGGTCGTAGCTCGCCGCCCCGTCCACGGCCTCGTCGAAGGTCAGCTTGTCCCCCGGGTCCTGGGCCCACATCAGCCCGGTGTTCACATCGGTGACCGTGCCGTCGCCATGGTCCTCGAACGCCATCTGCACGCCGTCGTACTGAGCGTCCTGTCCGAAGAACGCGACGCCCTCGGACGGGCACGAGTCCTGCGCCGCGGCGTCGTAGCACAGCGACTGGTCCGTGTCGTTGATCGCGTAGGACAGATCCGGTGCGGTGTCGTCGTCGTCGCCCAGGGTGTCGTCGTCGTCGCCGACGGTGTCGTCGTCGTCCCCGGGCTCGTCGCTGCCCTCATCGCAGCCGACGATCACCCCACCCAGAATCCACAGCAGACCCAGCATGAAAATCCCACCGAAGCGCATCGTGAACCTCCTTGATCGACCGCACCTGCCATGTCGGCAGTATGACCCCGCCACGAACCGGAGGTTAACAACGCCCGCACGACGCTCACTCAGGCGTCGAGCTTGGCCTGAAAAGGCGTGAAAGTGTGAGCGTCCCTTTTCTCCGTTGAAAGTGTGAGCGTCCCTTTTCTCCGTCCCTTTTCTCACTGTTCGCTCCCACCGTCCCGCACGCACCGCGCGTGGTTGAGGATCCGGATGGCGTCGCCCTGGGGCCCGTGCCCCTCGGGGTAGTCGGCCGCGTCGCCTGTCTTGAGATCGCTGCGCTGGGCCCCTGCGCCGTGGACGTCCTGCCACTGGCCCATGAAGTACCCCAGGGCTCGGCCGAAGGAGACGTACACGGCCGAGCCGCCCGAGCCGTTTTCCGTGGCGTGGGTCGTGCTGGACCAGAAGTAGGGGAAGTCCGACTCGCCGGCCTCGTTGGTGATCGACGTGCACTCGAAGACCGGATCGATGGCCGCGGAGCCGGTGACGTCGGGGGCGCGCGAGTAGTCCACCAGGCTCTGTAGCTCCTTGGCCGACGGCAGGCGCCAGTCGTCGTACCCAGCCAGATCGAACGAGTCGGCGTCGTCGACGGCGTCGGACCAGGTGACCTTGTCGCCGGGGTCCTGCTGCCACATCAAGCCGGTGATCTCGTCGGTGACCGTGCCGTCGCCATTGTCGGTGTAGTCGGGGCCACCGCCCACGTACTCGGCGTCTTGACCGAAGAACGCCTCGCCCGGATCGGGTTCGTCGATCTCCGCGGCCGTGTCGAAGTGGGCGGTCTGGTAGTACCTCATGCTTCCCTCCGGTACAGCGTCCATCGTTGGATTCGTTCGAAACGCGTGTTTTCAACCTTCACGTCCATTGCGGAGTCGTCCTCAGGGAGGTCTCCTACCCGGCCACTACGTCTCCCTCGCCTGGTGTCCTGGAGGGCGGGTCCGGGCACGAGCCACCGCAGAGAGGCCCTGGAGCAGGAAGGAACCGCCCAGTCCTCGACGAGTTCCCCGGGGCCGGTCTGGTAAGCTGGACCGCTCGACTCCAGGGAGGACGACCATGGTCCGAGCGAGCCTCGCAACGCTCCTCTTCGTACACCTCCTCGGCGCCATCGCGGGCTGTGGAAACGGCGGGAGCAGCCCGTCGACGCCACCCGAGGTCGCGGCCGAACCGGCCGAGCCGGTGTCCGGCGGCCAGCTCGTCGTCAGCGCACCCGGCGAGCTCAGCGTCCTCAATCCCCTGGTCGCGCGCTCCATCCACGAGATGGACGTGCTCGCCCACCTGTTCCCCTACCTGGTCGAGTACGACTTCCAGGGCTCGTGCAAGCCGCGGCCAGGGCTCGCCAGGGCCTGGACCGCGGGCGAGGACGGCACGTCGCTGACATTCCAGCTCGAGACCGGCGCCCGCTGGACCGACGGCGAGGCGATCGACGCCGACGACGTGCTGTTCACCCTGGACCTCGTGGGGGATCCCGAGGTGGGCAGCCCTTACGGCTCGCTCCTCATGGGACTGCGCGCCGAGGCCCCCGTCGAGCGGGTGGACGATCACACCGTGACGGTCCACTTCGCCGAGGCCCGGGACCCGGCGACCATGCTGTACCAGGTCACCGCCTATCCCGTGGTGCCGGAGCACGCGCTGCGCGAGGTGCCGCGGGCGGAGCTGCGCGCCGCGGCAGCCGGCGACGAGGTCGTCTCGGCGGGCAGGTTCTCCCTGGGCACGTGGATCAAGGGCCAGCAGCTGGAGCTGGTGCGCAACGACGCGCCCCCCTACGGCGAGAAGGCGCTGCTGGACCGGGTGGTGTTCAAGGTCGTGCCGGAGTACACGACGCGGTTGCTCGAGCTCCAGGCGGGGAGCATCGACATGATGCCGGCCCTGGCCGTGGAGGACGTGCAGCGGCTGGACCGGGACGCCGCCGGAATCGAGGTCCACCGCCGCGGGATGCGCTCGACCGACTACATCGCGTGGAACCTGAACGACGAGCGCTTCGCCGACGTGAAGGTCCGCCGCGCCCTGGCCCACGCCGTGGACGTGGACGCGCTGATGGGCGCGCTGTTGAAGGCAGGCGACGAGCTCTACGGCCAGCGGTCCGTGGGCACCATCACCCCGGCGCTGAGCGACTTCCGCAATCCGGATCTTCAGCCCATCGCCCACGACGTCGAGCAGGCGCGGGCGCTGTTCGCCGAGGCGGGCTGGACCGACACGGACAGCGACGGTTTCGTCGACAGGGACGGCAAGCGGTTCGCGTTCACCCTGCTCACCGGCTCGTCCAGCCCCCGGCGCACCCTGGCCCAGACCATCGTCCAGGAGCAGCTGCGCGCGGCTGGTGTCGACGTGTCCATCGACGCCATCGAGAGCAACGCGTTCCACGGCAAGCTCGCCCAGCGGGACTTCGAGGCCGCGCTGCTGGGGTGGTCGGCCCAGCTGTTCGTGGACCCGTCCCCCCTGTGGCATTCGGCCGATGCGCCGTTCAACGTCTCGTCCTATGCCAATCCGAAGGTGGACGAGCTCATCCAACGCGGATTGACCACCACGGACTCCGACGAGGCGGCGCGGTGCTGGCGCGAGATGCAGGCGCTCATCCACGCGGATCAGCCGTGTTGTTTCCTGTACTGGCGGGACGATCTGGTGGGGCTCAACGGCCAGGTGAAGGGCGCGACCATCGACACGCTGTCCCCATACGCGAGGCTCGGCGAGTGGTGGAGGGTGACCGCCCCCTAGGACTCCGGATAGATCGAATCGAGCTGCGTGGTGTACCCGAAGCCACCCCCCAGGGCGGCCTTGAGCTGCCACACGATCTCCCCGTCTTCGGTGACCTCCTCCATCTGGCCCGCGGTGCTCCAGGTCACCAGGGTGTTGCCGGACTCGAGGCGGTTCACGTCGCCGTAGGTGTAGCAGAACAGGGGGAACTCGGCGCGGTACTCCCAGTGGTTGTCTGCGGTCCCGGCGGCGTCGTCCAGGCGGTAGCCCAGCACCCGCGATCCCGTGATCACGTCCGTGCCGTTGGCGAACACCAGCAGCTCGTCGTCGCTGACGAACTGGAACTGGTGCTCCTTGTCGAACCACTCCCCGTCCGCGGGCTCGAGCTCGTAGTCGTTGTGAATGCCACCGACGGCCCTGAGCACGTCCCCCGTGGCCCGGTCGATCTGGAAGATGGTGTCGTGGTTGCGCACCGAGATGGCGTAGGTGCCGTCGCCGGGATGGTAGTCCAGGGCGTTGGAGTGGGACCAGGCCGTGCCCTGCTCCACGGGGTGGCCGGGATCGAAGTCGAAGTGGTCCCAGACGCTCCACACGTCCACCTGGTCTCCGTCCGGGCGGTACTCGACGATCCGGTCGCCGAGGACCTCCTCGCCGTCCACCTCGCGCCGGTCGTGGGTGATCACCGCCAGGGTGCCGTCGGGCAGCTCCACGAAGTCGTGGTGGGCGTCGTCCACCACCGTCCCGACCACGGACTCCCCGTCGAGGGAGACGTGGAAGACGTAGTGCTCCTGCGCCTCCTCCTCGTGGGGCGCGCGGCCGAGGTAGAGCACCTGCTGCCGGTCGTGCGACAGCAGCACGCGCGGGACCGGGAAGTCCGTGGTCGCCTCCCGGTGCCACCACACGTACTCCCCGTCCTCGTCCACGATCACCGCAGCGGACGGGGAGGAGAGCAGGGACAGGACGAAGAACCCGCCCGTGGCGCGGTCCGGGTCGTGGACGGTCACCTCCAGATCGGGCAGGTCCGTGGGTGCCGGCCCGGTGGTGAGGACCTGGGGCGGGGCGCTGCGTTCCTCGGAGCCGGCGTAGACCACGGGCCGGACGTGGTAGTCCGCCGACGGCTTCATCCCCACCAGCACGGCGGTCCAGGTCCCGTCGTCGTCCAGCGTCGCCGGGGCGGTGGCGCCGTAGGACGCGTCGAGGCCGAACTCCACCAGGGCGTCCTCGCCTTCGATGTCGTTCGCGGAGAACCGCACGGTCGCCACCGTGGGGATCTCCTCGCTGAGGACCATCGACACGTCGAGGTCGGTGGCAGTCGTGTTGTCGTCGACCGCTTCACAACCCGCGGCGGCGAGCCCGGCCAGGGCGAGCAACCCCACGGACACACCGCGGACGTCGGCCCGGCTCATCGGATCGCCTCCCCCGTCGAGCCGTGGGGCGGCGAGCACTGGCCGAAGGTGTCGCTCCCCCAGCACTCGACGGACCCGTCTGCGCTCGAAGCGCAGCTGTGGTGCCCGCCCGCGCTGACCTGTTCGAACACAGCGCCGGACGGCGGCGAGGCCTGCCCCCCTTCCGAGGCGCCCCAGCAGACGACCTGACCGTCGTCGCGCACGCCACAGGCGTGGCTCTGACCCGCGCTGATCTGGGTGAAGACGCCGGGGGGCGGTTCGCACACCGCCGGATCGCCCAGACCGCAGCCCCAGCAGGCGACGTATCCTCCGAAGTCCAGCCCGCAGGTGAAGTACCGGCCGGCCGCCACGGCGGCGAACTCGACTGGCATCGGGGTCGCCTGGCCCGCGTCGTCCAGCCCCCAGCACCGCACGTGGCCAGCCTCGACCACGGCGCAGGCGTGGTGGGTCCCCGTGGTGACCTGTAGAAACCTGCCCCCGACCCCCGCGCTCTGTCCGGAGTCGTTGGCGCCCCAGCAACGAACCGTCCCGTCGTCGCGCAGCGCGCAGGTGAAGTTCGTGCCCGCGGACACCTGCGTGAACCTGCCCATGGTGGGCGTGGGCTCCACAGCGTCGTGTCGACCCCAGCAGCGCACCTCGTCCACGTCGTCGAGGGCGCAGGCGTGGGTCGCGCCCGCGGTGAGCCAGGTGAACGCGCCGTCGGGCGGGGAAGCCTGGCCGTGCATGTCGTCCCCCCAGCAGACCGCGGCGCCGTCGCCGGTGAGGCCGCACGAGAAGGCCTCGCCGGCGCAGACCGTGCTGTACTGCGCGCTGCTCATGTCCCCCTGGGCGACCACGTCGCCCTCGTCGCTCGAGTCGAACTCGAAGTCGCCCGCGGCCGAGCTCAGGGCCAGCATCGGTATGCGCACGGTGCCCTGGAGGCCCGCGTCGACGGACCACTCCTGGGAGCCCGTCCCCACGAGCCGCGCTCCGAGGTACGGCTCCACCCCTGCCGAGGGGCCATCGACGCCGTACAGATTCACCGTGATCTGGGGTCGAAGCCAGACGCGCGCGGACAGGTCCTCCGCCGCGATCCACACGGGGTCACCGCCGCTGCTCGACGCGGAGCCCGGGGTCCAGATCTCCGACCACTGGCCTCCATCCCACAGCGCCCCCACGGCCACGTCCGACTCGACCACCACCGATCCCTGCAGCTCGCCGCCGTTGACGGAGACGACCTCGATCCCGCCGACGAGCTCGACGACGACCTCGCCCTGCACGGGCAAGGGTCCGAGGTCGGCCACCAGCGGCGTCGAGTACGACGCCACCACCTGCTCCGTCCAGTAGCTGAACGGCGCCGACACCGACACGTCCGCGGCCAGTTCCAGGGTCAGCGGTCCACGGACCGCGTACTCCAGCCGGGTCAGTCGTCCGCCCGCGACCTGAGCGGCGAGGGTCAGCTCCGGCGCGAATTCGAGTTCCCCCTGGGCCACCTCCACGTGGAGCTCGGCCACGTCGGTGTACCCGTCGAAGATCACCAGCCCGTCGAGGTCCCCGCCGATCTCGTCGACGAGACGGACCTCCTCGAGGTGGGCGTCGATCACGGCCTGCTCGACGGTCGCCTGGGACGTGAGCAGCACCGCCTCGTGGCCCGACAGCGTCACCTCCTCGATCCCGCGCAGGTAGCCGCCCCCGGCCCGTCCGGCCACGATCGCCCCCTCGGCGAGCCCGATGGTGGCGGCGGCCACGTCGAACTTCAGGATCAGCGATCCCTGGCCCACCTCGATCGACAGGCACCTCGGGTCGTCCTCGGGGAGGTAGAGCGGGTCCGGGGTTCTTGCGGGAGGATCGCCGCACCCGCAGGCGGCCGACAGGTGTATCAGGGCTACGAGAACAACTGTGAATCGTTGCACGTCTCTCCGTTTCTGCGGACGCGGGGACCGATGGCACCGCGCCGCTCGACTACATCCCTTGAAACGGAGATCTGGACGGGACTATTGCGAGACCGGACGACCAGCTCCGGGGCGTACGGCGCCCCCGGGCTCACCTGTTCGACATCTCCATGCACGTGGTCAGCGGGTCGTAGTTCGCGCGGGGATCGGAGCCGGGCGCGCGCAGCCGCCCGCGCACGGAGTCGGGGGCGTGGTCGTGCACACGGCGTGTGTCGCGGGCGATGGCGGCCGTACAGTCCCACTCACGCTTCTCGCTGCGCATGTCCGACAGCAGCCCCAACCAGACCGCCTCGCCGCCGAGGCCAGCGGCGAACCATCCGCCGAAGGCCACCGCCACCAGCAGGGGCGTCACGATGAGGAGTCCGGGGAGGCGGGGGAGCAGGCTCTTCACGACGTACCCTCCAGGGCATGATCCAGCTCGGCGCGGGCGGACGCGAGCAGTTCGGTCTCGCTCTCCAGGCGTCGCTGCACGACGCTGAGCTGGTCCTCGTCCCGGTCGGACCCGGCGAGCTCGGCCCGCAGCGTCTCCAGCCGGGTGGACAGCTGCAGCACACGCTGACACCGCCGCTCCCGCTCGCGCTCGATCTCGGCGACCTTCTCGAGGGCCTCGGCGTGGTACAGGGCCCTGCCCTCCTGCCCGTCATCCGCGGTGGGGGTGCGCGCCTTGCGCTCGGCGTCCTCGAGATCCTCCCACAGCTGCCGCACATCGACGCTGGCCAGGTAGGCCTCGACCGGCTGCAGCGCCGAGAGCACGCCCAGCCCCTCGGCGGCCGAGCGCAGGGTCAGTCGGTCGAACGCGGCGCGCGAGGCTGGCGGCAGCTGCAGCCCATCCAGATCGGCCAGCAGCACCTGGGCCCGCCGGACCAGCTGCGCGCCCAGCCGTCGCAGCGCCATGGAGGGCTCGCCGCCGAGGAACTCTCGGTACTCCCGGTGCAGCTCCGCGAGGGAACCGGGGAGGGCCGCCTCGTCCGCGGCGAGCCCGAAGATGGGCGCGACGAAGAGGTCGGCCCGGCGCATCAGCAGCCAGGCGGCGGGCGGTACCGCGGCCAGCGCCACGATCAGGCCGGCGGAACGTCCCAGGGTCCAGCCCACCCAGCACACGGCCGCCCACCCGAGCAGCAGGCCGAGGCTGAACACGGCGCCGGGGAGCCCGGACCCGTACAGCAGGTCGTAGTTGCGCTCCCGCGCGCCGCGCACCTCGGTGGTGAAGCCGCGCGCGAGCAGGAACCGCTGGATCTGCTGGGCCAGCCCCCGATCGAGGCCCTTGAGGAGAACGGCCGGGGTGGAGGCCAGCGCCCGGTCCGGCTCCTGGTCCGGGGCCGGCGCCGCACCGAAGCTGGCCAGCCGCTCCACGATCCCCGCCACCGGCTCGTCCGCCCGGACCAGTACGAGCAGGGCATCCCCGTCGCGCGGGATCATCGACTGCACCGCGCCGCACTCGAGGCACATCCCGCCCTCGAGGACGTGGGCCTCGCCGCACACGCCGCATACGCGCTCAGCGCCCTCCACGACCCCCTCGTCCGGGACGTCCTCGTCGAGGGCCGCGAGGACCTCCTCCACCGAGGCGAACCGCCCCTCGGGGGCGCAGCGCAGCAGCCGCTGGACCACACCCGCCTCGACCGGCTCCACGTCGGGTCCCGCCGGAGGGGGGCCGTCCTGCGTCCCCTTGAGCCGCAGCAGCTCGAAGGTGGTGTCCGCGCGCAGGGGCAGGGTCCCGGTGGCCAGCTCGAACCACAACACCCCCAGCGAGTACAGGTCGGCGCGGCCGTCCAGCGGCAACCCCGCCAGGGCCTCGGGCGCCATGTACTCGGGGGTCCCCAGCATCACGCTGTGCGAGGTCAGCCCGACCATGGACTCCACCCGCGCGAGGCCGAAGTCCAGGACCTTGGTCCGCCCGTCCGACAGCAGGACCACGTTGTGGGGCTTGACGTCGCGGTGAATCACGCCGGTCTGGTGGGCAGCCCCGAGCGCCTCGAGCAGCTGGCGCACCACGGCCAGCCGCTGGTCCGCCGGCAGGGGTCCGTGGGCCCGCAGCGCGGCCTTGAGATCGGGCCCGTCGCACAGTTCCATGGCGTAGAAGGCCTGGCCGTCGGCCTCGTACAGGTCGAAGACCCGCACGATGCCGGGGTGCTCCAGGGTCCGGCTGAGGGCCACCTCGCGGCGGAACCGCTCGCGGATCACCCGGTTGGCCGCCAGGTGCGGATGCAACACCTTCAACGCGACGGTGGTGCCCAACTCCAGGTCCTTCGCAGCGAACACCCGCGCGACCCCGCCGCTGCCGATCTCCCGCAGTAGCTCGAACCGCCCGGCCAGCCGTTCACCCGCGTCGAGCACGGCTCATCCCCCAGACCACCAGCGCCGCGACAAGCAGGGCCCCCGTGGTGAATCCGACCATCATCGTGATTGGATCGAGCAGCCCCCGCTGCGCCGCGAAGGCCGTGGGCAGGGCCAGGCGCAGCAGCCACACGGGCAGCACGATCACCAGCATGGCCACGAACGCCACCACTCCGCCGCGCGAGCGCACGCTCAGCCACCCCGCGAACGCGCCGGACAGCGCCGACAGGAGGCCCAGCACCGGAGTGACCGCGAACCCGTCCACCCCACCGAGCAGCTGCGACGGGAGGACGCCCGTGTGCAGGATGTCCACCGACGAGGCCCCACCGTTGAGGGCCACGACCACCCCGCCCCCCAGCACCAACAACGCCGCGTGGGAGAACGCCGCAGCCATCATGATCAGCAGCGCGGTCTTGGGCTCGATGAGCCGATCGACGATCTTCAGGACTCGCGGGAGCGCCTCCACGTCACCCTCCAGGACCATGGAACCTCACGCGCTCCAGCTATTCCAGGCCGCGGGAAGATGGCTCAGAACTGCAGCTCCCCGGGAGCGGCGGCCTGGCCGAAATCGTTCTGCCCCCAGCAACGGGCCACCGAGGTCGAGGTGACGCCACAGGAGTGGGCTCCGCCGGCGCTCACCGAGACGAAGGCGCCGCCGGGCGGGTTCGCCTGGCCGTCGCTGTCCCTCCCCCAGCACTCGAGGGCGCCGTCCGTGGCCACCGCGCACGCGTGGCGCCGGCCCGTGGCGATCTGGACGAAGGAGCCCGGAGGGGGCGACGACTCCCCGTACTCGTCCGAGCCCCAGCACTCGATGGCGCCGCTGGCGGTCAGCCCGCAGGCGAAGTCCATCCCGACCGCCACCTGGACGAAGGCGCCCGTGGGCGGCGTCTGGCCCTCCAGGTCGGCGCCCCAGCACTCGATCGCGCCGTCGGCTCTCAGCCCACAGGCGTGGATGCTCCCCGCGTCGACCTGGGTGAACGCGCCGCCAGGGGGGCTGGCCTGGCCTTCGCCGTCCCAGCCCCAGCACAGGACCTCGCTGCTGGTGGTGAGGCCGCACGAGTAGTACCCGCCCAGGCCCGCGCTGACCTGGGTGAACTGCGCCGTGGGAGGGCTGGTCTGGCCGTACATGTCCCATCCCCAGCACTCGACGCCCCCGGAGGTCTGCACGCCGCACGTGTGCATGTCGCCCGTGCTGATCTGCACGAACACCCCGCCAGGGGGGTTGGACTGGCCGTAATAGTCGTACCCCCAGCACTCCGCAGCGCCGTTCGTCGTGACCCCGCAGCTGTGGAGCTCGCCCGCATCCACGGCCGGGAGCGCGGGAGCGACGTCGTCGTCCCCGAACGTGTCGTCGTCCGCCACATCGTCGTCGTCACCGATGTCGTCGTCACCCGCGTCATCGTCGGCCGCGTCGTCGTCGCCGGCGTCGTCGTCGTCGCCGCCGTCCGTCAGCCAGGGCTGTTCCTGGGGCAGCAGACATCCCGTCCCCATCAGCAGGCTCGCCGTCAACCACACCATCGCAGTCCGCATCGCTGTCCTTCCTCCGATCGCACGCGTTGGAGCGAGAAACTACATCGGCTCGGGCGGAGAATCACCTGCGAAAACACAGGAACTGGTCCCGGCTCGGCGCTGCGGGCGCGGTGCTCTGGGTGACCGCCGGCGCCGAGCGGCCCATCGACAAGGAGAGCTGGCGGTCGAATCCCGCTGCAGCGCAGGCGTCGAGGAGGCTCTGGAACACCACGGGATCCTTGTTGGCGAAGGTCACGGTCATCCACCGGCCGGGTCGCAGGACCCGATGGCACTGCTCGAACACCGCGGCCAGGCCAGCAGCGTAGTCGGCCTGGGAGAGCTCCCGCACGGGGTTGAAGGCGATCTCCTCGTCGAGGTGGTGGGGTTCGTCGAGCCACAGGCACCACAGCATGGACAGTTCGCCGTACTGCACGCCCTCTCCGCCGTAGGGGGGATCGGTGAAGATGTAGTCCACCGACGCGTCCGCGAGGGGGAGGCGGCGGCTGTCACACCGATGGTAGGAAGAATCCGCGCCCGCGCGTGGCGCGCACGAGGCCAGATCGTCGATGGCCGCGAGGCTCTTGCGGACCCGGTTGCCGAAGTAGGCCAGGGGGGCGAGCTCCTGCCAACGGGACGGGAGCCAGTAGCAGTTGATCTTCCAGCTGGGGCCGCCAGCGGCGCCGGAGGAGTCGGCGATCATCCGGGTGCACTGGGCCAGGGCCGCGGTGAGGGTGATCAGCAGCCACTCGCGGACGCGGGCGTCGGGGACCTCGAGAATCCGCGACCGCAGCAGGCTCGCGAGGCGCAGGGAGCGGGGCGTGAACAGCTCGCTCCACCGGGTCAGCCCGGCCCGGCGCAGCTTGCGCATCTGCCAGCCGAAGTAGATGTCACCGTCGGGGGTGCCAGGGGGGATGTCCACGGGGGCTGCGGCGAGCTGGAGGTCCTCGCGGGTGGGTCGATCGGCGCCGGCGTGGCCACAGCGCTCGCAGCGGTACCGTAGCTCGGTCAGGCGGTCACGCTCGCGGGCAAAGCTGCGCACCGCAGTGCCCTCGCCGCAGCTGCGGCAGCGGGTGGAGAACCACTGCCTCGCCTCGGATCGGATCGCCTCGACCACGGCCTGGCTCGCCTCGGCGAACGCCTCGCGCGGAGGCGGCTCCAGCAGGGCGCGGCCGAGGCGGGCGGCGAGGGGGTTGGCGTCGAACCCGGCCCCGCTGCGGCCCAGACGATGGGCCTCCAGCACGGTGACGCCGCTGCCCGCGAAGGGATCGAGGACGGTCTCTCCCGGGCGGGTGAAGAGATCGATGTACGCGGCGACCACGTTGGCAGGCTTGCGTCCCCAGTACTTGTGGACCCGGTGGCGCGGCGGCCAGGTCTGCGGGCGCAGGCCGGCCAGCGCGTCCTGGATGGCCGAGGGGGTCAGGTCCGCCGGATCAGCCACACTCGCACCAGTCCGACTGGTGGCCGTTGCTGGCGTTGCAGTCGATGACGTTGCCGGGCTCCTGGATGCAGCCGGGCTCGCCGCCGAACCGGGCGGTGCAGGTGAGGCCAGCCGGGGCGCAGTAGGCCTGACAGCCCGCGCCGTCGGTGAACACGCCGGCGCAGAACCCCGGGCCGGTCTCGCAGACCTCCCAGGCGGGGTTCGCGGCGGAGATCAGCGAGCAGTCCACGTCGCCGCCCGCGTCGTCGTCGTCCCCCACCGGCTCGTCGGCGATGCGGACCTCGTACAGCTGGCCGCCGTCGGTGTACTGCCACGTGCCCACGTACAGGTTGGCTCCCGACGCGGCGATGGACCACGCGGCGAGCTCGGGGAAGGTGCAGACGGTCTCCCAGGCCTCGCCGTCGCGCGACATCAGCAGCGACGACGTGCCCACGTCCTCCTTCCAGCCGTCGGACGTGCCGGCGAACAGGGCCCCGTCCCAGTGGGTGATCTCCGTGACGTAGCGCTTCGACGCGGCGTGGACCAGGTCCATCTGCGAGCCGTCGAAGCGCCAGACGCCGGCCGCGCCGTTCGAGCCGCGGTCGGTGCTGGCCAGCCACAACGCGCCGTCGTGGGAGTGCCCGCGGAAGATGCGCGTCGGCGTGGTCGCCACGGTCCAGTCCGTGCCGTTGGTCGACGACAGACGGTAGCCCTGGGAGTCGTCCTCGTCCACGGCAAAGGCGTACAGCGTGCCGTCGTGGGACGTGATCTCGCGGAGGTACAGGCTCTGGCCGCCGCTGTCGTACACGGTGGACCAGCTCGCGCCGTCGGCGGACCGCAGGATCACGCCGTGATCGCCGGCGCCGTTGCCGTACTGCACGGCGTAGAGGTACCCGCCCATCGCCTCGAGGCCGCATCCGATGGAGGAGCCGGGCCCGTCGAAGACCCGCTCCCAGGTGCTGCCGTCGGCGGTGCGGAAGATGTCGGCGCTGGACTCGGTGTTGGCGTACAGCAGGCCGTCGAACTCGACCATGGCGCAGACGGACTCGCTGATGCCGGTGAGGCCGGGGGAGGTCAGCTCGTAGGGGGGGTAGCTGTAGACCATGGACTGGCCCTCGAGCCCGTACCCGAACATGCCCGCGTACAGCTTGCCCTGGTAGTCGCGCAGGGCGAAGAACCCGTCGGGCCCGGCGCTGCCCACGGAGACGCATTCGTAGCTGTGGGGGCCCTCGGTGTCGTCGTCACCCGGGCCCGTGTCGTCGTCGTCACCCGGTGTGGCGTCGTCGTCGTCGCCAGGATCGCTCGAGTCGTCGTCCGTCAGGGCCGAGTCGTCGTCCGGGCCCGGACCATCGTCCCCACCGCACCCACCGAACAGCACGACGAATCCAGCGGCGAACAGCGCGGTCCTCATGGGTCGCCCTCCTGTGGGCCGAGCATACCAGTCCGGGCCGCCCCGGACCCGTGACACGCCTCGTGCCACACCCCGTGGCACACCCGTGACACACGCAGAACAACGCCTTCGCCGGCTTTTCGCACCTCCCCAACCCTTCGTAATCTCTCGTTTTATCCACACAACAGGCGCGCCGATGTCGTTTTTGGGGTTTTTGGCCCGCCTCTTGCTCCATAGGGGGGGTGATCAAGGCGAGTGTGACTCGCTGACAAAGGGGAAAAGAAATGACACGGTTCACCTGGGGTTGGTTGGTCATCGCGGCTTTCGGCGCTTCCCTCGTGGGTTGCGACACCATGGGCGAGGACGACAAGTCCGCCCGCGAGGAGTGGGGCAACAACGACGACCCGTCCGCCTTCGCCAACGACCTGGAGTACCGCTTCGACGAGCTGCCGCTGCAGGGCGAGGCCGATCCCGTCCCGTGGGCAGGCACCTACTGGCCCACGTACGAAGACTCCATCAACTATAAGTGGGATGGCGCCGACTCCAAGGCCCCGTCCACCAAGTACGGCGAGGCCTTCGGCGTCACGGGGATCGAGGACGCGGTCTCCACGCACCACGGCATCGACCACAACAGCTCCCGCACCGAGTGCACCACGGACGACCAGTGCGACAGTGACCTCGGCGAGAAGTGCGCCAAGCGCGACGGCGAGACCGACGGCCACTGCATCCCCACCTGGTGGGGTCTGTGCCACGGCTGGGCGCCGGCGGCCATCCTCGAGCCCGAGCCCGTCGAGCCGGTCGAGTACAACGGCGTGACCTTCGAGGTCAACGACATCAAGGCGCTGATGACGCTGCTGTACACCTCCACCAACGTGGAGTTCCTGTCGGGCCGCAACAACGACAACGACTCTGCCGGTGAGGTCGAGTACGACCCCTACAACCGCCCCATCGACCAGAGCGCCCGCGACACCAACCCGGGCACCTTCCACGTCATCGCCGCCAACTTCCTGGGCATCAAGAAGACCTCGTTCAACGAGGACCGCACCTTCGACTACCAGGTGTGGAACCAGCCCATGCGCTCCTTCGAGGTCACCCAGAAGCTCGAGGTCTCCGCCAACGAGGCCAACGAGCTCATCGGCGCCACCTTCACCGGCGGCGAGACCGTGTCCCACGAGGCCACCCTGGCCAAAGAGGAGTGGAAGCACTTCGACGCCATCGAGGTCGAGGCCGACTCGCAGGTCAAGGTCAGCATGACCGGCACCGGCGACGCCGACCTGTACGTCCGCTTCGGCGAGCAGCCCACGTCCTCGCTGTACGAGTGCCGCCCCTACGACGGCGGCTCCAACGAGGTGTGCGACCTCAAGGTCCCCGAGGGCCAGGAGAAGGTGTTCGTGTCGGCCCTCGGTTATGCCGAGACCTCCGACATCAAGGTGGACATCACCACCGGCGGCGACATCCCCGAGGGGTACGTCTTCAACGACGACGCCGCCCGCCTGATCCACGTCAAGACCACCGCCAAGTACATCTCCGAGTCCGACTCCGAGCTCGACGGCAACCTCGCGGACAGCATCGACACCTACACCAAGTCCGACCACTACGAGTACGTCCTCGAGCTCGACACCAACGGCCACATCATCGGCGGCGAGTGGGTCGGCGACTCCAAGCGCAACCACCCCGACTTCCTGTGGCTCCCCCTCAGCCAGTCCGGCGCCACCAAGGCCGGCGGCAAGATCCACTACGACAAGGTCAAGATGCTCCTCGACATGTCCCTCGGCATCGACACCAACTCCGAGGACGACGAGGAAGAGGACGACAACAACGGCGACGACAACAACGACGACGAGGCCCTCTCCGGCACCGTCGCCCAGGGCGAGTGGGCGCACTACGGCCCCTACAGCCTCACCGTCGGCCAGAACATCAACGTCACCATGACCGGCACCGGCGACGCCGACCTGTACGTCCGCCTCGGCTCCCAGCCCACCGAGACCGCCTACGACTGCCGCCCCTACGTCAACGGCTCCAACGAGTCCTGCGATCTCGGCGGCCCCGGCAACATCTACGTCTCCGTCAACGGCTACGACACCACCTCCACCTACGTCCTCACCATCGACATCAACGGTGACGCCGCCGAGGAGGAGACCGAGGAAGAGGAGACCACCGAGGAAGAGGAGACCACCGAGGAAGAGGAGACCACCGAGGAGGAGGAGACCACCGAGGAGGAGGAGACTCCCGCCGGCGAGACCGAGGCCAACTACTCCGGCACCGTCGCCCAGGGCGAGTGGCTCCACTACGGCCCCTTCCAGGTCGCCGACACCGGCGCCCTGATGGCCGAGATGACCGGCGACGGCGACGCAGACCTCTACGTCAAGGTCGGCTCCCAGCCCACCGAGGACTCCTACGACTGCCGCCCCTACGCCAGCGGCTCCGACGAGAACTGCGACGTGGACGGCCCCGGCGCCGTGTACGTCTCGGTCAACGGCTACGAGGAGTCCAGCTCCTTCGACCTGTACGTGCTGTACGACGCGCAGTAGCCCGCTCCCGCTCCCGCTCCCGCACCCGCTCCCACACCCACTTCCACTTCCACTTCCATCTCCACGCACACCTCTGCAGCTCGGATGCAGCTCCGATCCGCACGACGGTCCCCTCCTGCGAGCAGTTTGTTCTGGCGGCCTGCGCGTTCGTGATAGCGTCGGCACCTCGGCGCGGCCCGAACTCGACCCGCGCCCGACGACCACCGGGAGGGACGCACCATGCACCACGAATGTACGAGACCCGTCGGCTGGAGCCGCAAGCTCGCGCCGATGGTGATCCTGCTCGGCTTCTCCGTGGTCGCCTGCACCGGGGAACAGAATGCGGCCACCTGCTCGGATGGAGAGGACAACGACGGCGACGGCTGGATCGACTGCGGCGATCCGGACTGCGACGCGTTCTGCGGTGACGATGACGACGACAACGGCGACTGCGCGGCCGGTGACTGCGACGGCGACGGCTGGACCGTGGACGACGGCGACTGCGACGACCAAGACCCCACCGTGCATCCGGAGGCGAGCGAGGCCTGCGACGGCGTGGACGACGACTGCGACGGGTGGATCGACGAGGACTTCGACGTGGACGGAGACGGCTATCCGGACGCGGACAACAGCGAGTGCGCGAGCCACTGGCCCGCGGACCAGCTCGACTGCGACGACGCGGACGGCTCCACCTACCCGGGCGCGCACGAGGAGTGCGGCGACGGCGCAGACAACGACTGCGACGGCGAGGTGGACGAGGTCGCGGACAGCGACGGCGACGGCGTCACCAACTGCGATGGGGACTGCGACGACTCCGACGCCGGTGTCTACCCGGGAGCCCCCGAGACCTGCAACGACACCGATGACGACTGCGACGGCTCGATAGACGAGGGCCTGCCCACGGACCTGTACCACCCGGACGTGGACGGCGATGGGTACGGCGATCCCGACGGAATCCCGGCGAGCGACTGCGGGCCGCCCGAAGGGTACGCGGCCAGCGCGGACGACTGCGACGATGGCGATGCCATGGTCAATCCGGGCATGGACGAGGTGCCGTGCGACGGCATCGACAACGACTGCGATCCGGTCACCATCGACGAGCCCGACGCGGACGGGGACGGGTACACGGCCTGCGACGACTGCGACGACTCGGACGGGTCCATCAACCCATCGGGTACCGAGGTCGTGTGCGACGACGCAGACAACGACTGCGATCCGTCCACCACCGACCGACC
Organism: uncultured Rickettsiales bacterium; assembly: GCA_964425605.1. Lineage (GTDB taxonomy): Bacteria > Myxococcota_A > UBA796 > UBA9615 > CAYRNR01 > CAYRNR01. Next base: position 70,976 of record CAYRNR010000020.1, read on the forward strand.
CGATGTGGACGGGGACGGGTACTCGATGTGCGATGGGCCCGGTGGCGGGGACTGTGACGACGGCGATCCCTCGATCAACCCGGGAGTAGCCGAGTTGCCCTGCGACGCCCAGGACAACGACTGTGATGCGGCCACGCCCGATGATCCCGACGCAGACGGGGATGGGTGGGGGTTCTGTACCGACTGCGACGACAGCGAGCCCACCGCCCATCCCGGCATGACCGAGATCTGCAACGACGGTATCGACAACGACTGCAACGGTGTCGTGGACGGACTGTGCGGCACGGTCGACCTGTCCACGGCACACGCCAAGTTCATCGGCGAGGAGGCCGATGACTCGGTCGGTTACTCGGCGTCGACCGGTGATGTGGACGGGGACGGGGACATCGACTACCTGATTGGCGCCTCGTATCACGACGCCGGTGGCTACAACGCCGGCGCCGCATACGTCATCCTGGGGCCGACCTCGGGCACCGTCGACCTGTCGACGGCCCACGCCAAGCTGGTCGGCGAGGAGGCTGGGGATTATACCGGGATGGCCGCGGCGGTCGCCGGGGACGTGAACGGCGACGGCCGCGACGACCTCATCATCGGCGCGCAGGGATACGACGGCGCGGAGCTCTCCCAGGGCGCCGCGTACGTGGTGCAGGGGCCTGTGTCGGGCACGCAGGACCTGTACAGCGCGGATGCCAGGCTTGTAGGGGAGTACTACCAAGACTATGCGGGCAGCGCGGTCTCGGGCGCAGGAGACGTGGACGGCGACGGAAACGACGACCTGCTGGTCGGTGCCGCGCTGTGGGGATCCGGCTGGGAGGAGACCGGCGCGGTCTATCTCGTGCGCGGTCCAGTGTACGGCAACGTCAACCTGTCGAACGCGGACGCCGTCATCCTCGGTGAATCCACGGGTGGCATGCTCGGCACCTCGGTCGCGTCCGCCGGGGACGTGAACGGCGACGGATACGACGACCTGCTGGCCGGAGCACCCTACGAGTACACCTTGGCCAACTACGCGGGCGCGGCCTACGTCGTCCTCGGCCCCCTGTCCGGCGAACTCTGGGCCTGGAACGCGGACGCCAAGCTGTGGGGAGAGGCTACCGACGATTTCGCTGGCTTCTCGGTCGCCGGCGCGGGGGACGTGAACGGCGATGGCCGCGACGACGTACTCGTGGGCGCGTACCGCTCCGGTGCCGGCGCGACCTACGATGGGACCGCCTATCTGGTTCACGGTCCGCTGAGCGGCGATATCGATCTGGCCAACGCCGACGCCAAGTTCACCGCTCCGGTCGCCGCGGATGCCGTCGGCTGGTCGGTCTCGGCCGGCGGAGACGTCAACGGCGATGGCTACGGCGACCTGCTCATCGCGGCTCCTCAGGACGACGAGGGCGGCTCCGCTGCGGGCGCGGCCTACGTCGTGCTCGGACCTGCCTCCGGCACCATGAGCCTGTCCGGGGCCGACGCCAAGCTCGTCGGCGAGGACGCCAACGACTACGCCGGTACCTGGGTCTCCCCCGCCGGTGACGTCAACTCCGACGGATTCGACGACCTGCTCGTGGGCGCAGACGGCGATGACGCGGGTGGCTCCAATGCGGGTGCGGTGTACGTGGTCCTGGGGGGATGAGACATCCACTCCCGCCTCCACCCGGCCCTCCGGCGCGGAGAGCAGAAGAAACGGCGGCTCGACTCACTCCCCCGGATACAACGACTCCACGAACGTCGTGTAGCCGAACCCCGCGCCGAAGGCCCCCTTGAGCTGCCACAGGATCTCCCCGTCGAGATCGACCTCTTCCATCTGCCCCGCCGTGCTCCAGGTGACCAGGATGTTCCCCGACGGCAGGCGGTTCACGTCGCCGTAGGTGTAGCAGTAGAGGGGGTCATCGGCGGTGTAGCGCCAGGTGTTCTCCAGGGTCCCCGCGGCCGCATCGAGGTGATAGCCGAGAGCCCTGGAGCCGTCCTGCACGTCTACCCCATTGGAGAACACGAGCAGCTCGTCGCCAGAGACGGTGAGCTGGTGCTGCCGCTGGAACCACTCCCCCGATTCAGGCACGAGATCGTAGTCGCCGTATCCGCCACCGATACGATGAACGGTCTCTCCCGACGCGCGGTCGAAGGCGAAGATGGTGTCGATGTTGCGCGAAGAGACGTAGTAGAGGTCCTCTTGCTCGACGTACTCGATGGCGTTCGAGTGAGACCAGGATGTACCCGGCTCGATCGAGGTGTTCGCCTCGTACTCGACCGCGTCCCAGATGCTCCAGATCTCCTCGAAGTTGCCCCCAGCGTCGAACTCCACCAGGCGATCTCCGAGGATCGACTCACCCTCCACGACCGTCTCGTCGTGCATGAGGGCCGCGATGGTGCCGTCGGGCAACTCCACGAAGTCGTGGTGGACGTCGGGGACAGGTATGGCCTCGATCGACGTACCGTCCAGAGCCACCCTGAAGATGTGGTTCAGGTAGACGTAGTCCGGGTCGGGCACGCGGCCGAGGTACAGCACATCGGAACGGTCGCGGGACAGCGTGGCGCGTGGAACGGGGAACATCTCCGTCGCGTCCTGGTGCCACCAGACGTAGTCGCCGTCGCCATCGAGGATCACGGCAGCGGAGGGGGAGGAGAGCAAGGACATCACGAAGTAGCCGCTGCGCCCCTGGCCGATCGTCAGCTCGATCTCCGGTAGATCCGGAGGGACGAAGCCGGTGGTCAGCTCTTCTTCGGCGCAGTGCGATGTGCCCGCTGTCGTCTCGAACCATGGCCGGACGACATGGGTCGAGCCCGGCTTCATTCCCAGGAGGACGGCGTCAAAGGCGCCCGATTCGTCCTGCGAAGCCGGCGCGTGGACCCTGGGCCCGTCCAACCGTCCGAACTCCACACCTGCGTCGAGAGTGCCCACCACGTCGGCCGCGAACCGGACCGTGGCCACGGTGGGGATCTCGTCGCTGAGGCTCATCGATACATCGCAGTCGACGACACGGACGGGTTCTTGCGAGGTCGTATCCGAGCAGCCACAGCACAACACCCAGGTCGCGAGGAGCCCGGCCCCTGTGAGCCACTCCGGGTTCCATCTGGGCCTGCTCGGCGGCAATCGGCGCTCCCTGCAGCGATCAAGACAACGTTGGTCGTGCCGGATTGTTGCACGGCAACCGGTGTATGAGCGGAAAAGGGACGCTCACACCTTTACGCCCTTGGCTGCTCCGATTTCGCGTGACCTTCCCCCCCTCCCTCCGACTACCCCGGAACCAAGGCTTTCGAGGGCCTGGACAACCAGGGGCACTGCCCGCCGCGGCGGGCCGGAGGAATCGATGAGACCGAACATGCTGACTATCGCCATGGGGCTACTCGCCCTGCTCGGACTGCTGTGCCTGGGCTGCAACGAGGAGGAGACCCCGGTCGGGGACGACGACGACACGTCGAGCACCGGCGACGACGACGATGACGACACGGATGTGTCCGACGACGACGACGATGACACGGTCGGGGACGACGACGACATCGTGGGAGCCGAGGAGGACGAGATCGTCGGGAACGACTACCACGTGGACCTGACCTCGGCGACGTTCACCGAGCCGCCGGGGGTGGGGGGCATCATCGGCCAGTACCTGGGCGAGGTGCACCTGGCGTTCCACGTCACGGCGCTGGATGAGGGCTCCGGGGCCGCGGAGGTGTTCAGCACCCTGGTGGAACCGGACGGCGGCACCTACGTCCAGGACCTGTGCATGGCCACCCACGATCTGAGCGAGGACGCCGTCTGGGCGCCGCCGTTCGTGGAGATGACGTTCAACGAGTGGGTCATCGCCATCGAGGGGAACGAGTGCACGGTGGACGGGATGCTCACGTCGTTCGCGTTCCCGGCGGGCGGCGAGGTGCTGGCGGCGGGCACGCTGGAGGGGGAGCTGAACACGCTGTGCCTGGACGAGATGATCGATCCGGGCGCAGACCCGGGAGCGGCCTGCGAGCTGCTGGCGTCACTGGGCATCCAGTGCATCGATTGCTCGGACGGATCGGGCCCGTTCTGCCTGTTCATCGCGGCCGAGGACATCGGCGGTGACATCGCCGAGGTGACGGGCACCAATCCCGAGACCGCCGAGGCGACGGCGGGCCTGCAGGTCGTCACCGACACCATGGTCACCGACTGGCAGGCCGGCGGCTTCTGCCCCTGATCCCGCACGTTCCTCACCAGGCAAAAACGAACCGTTGACCCGGACAGCGAAGGAGATGTGACTTTTCAGGATCATGCCCCCAGGGTTTTCACTGATCATGCCCCCGGGGG
>CAYRNR010000021.1:0-74715 GCA_964425605.1 uncultured Rickettsiales bacterium
ACCGCGAGTGGGGCGGCGAGCACGAGCCGACCATCGCCATCGTCGACTGGACCGACCTGCCCACCATCCACGAGTTCGAGATCCTCCGCGACTTCTTCGGCGGACGCGGCCACAAGACGCTGGTCTGCGATCCGCGGGAGCTGGAGTACCGCCGCGGCATCCTGTCGTGCCGGGGCGAACCCATCCACCTGGTCTACCGGCGGGTGCTGGTCAACGACTGCCTCGATAACGCCGACGACGTCAAGACCCTGGTCCGCGCGGTCCAGGACGGCGCGGTGTGCATGATCAACTCCTTCCGCACCGCCCTGGTCCACCGCAAGGCGTTCTTCGCCCTGCTCACCGACGAGGAGAGCCCGGTGACCTTCACCGCCGCCGAGCGCGAGGTGATCCAGCGGCACGTGCCCTGGACCCGCCGGGTACGCGAGGGGTGGGCCACCCGCGACGGGGACAAGGTAGACCTCCTGGACTTCATCCGCGACCGCCGCCGCCACCTCGTGCTCAAGCCCAACGACGACTACGGCGGCCACGGCGTCTACCTCGGCTGGCAGTGCAGCGACTCCGAGTGGGAGGAGGCGATGACCGCCGCGGTCGAGAAGGACTACGTGGTCCAGGACCGCATCCCGCTGAGCCGCGGTCCGTTCCCGGTCATGGATGGCTCCAGGTCGATCCAGACCCTGCTGATCGACATGGATCCCTTCGTGTTCCGCAGCGACCTCGGCGGCTTCCTCACGCGCCTGAGCTCCAGCGAGCTGGCGAACGTCACCGCGGGTGGGGGGCAGGTGCCGACGTTCGTGATCGAGCCGAAGACCTGGTAGCGGGATCAGGGACGACGGCGCAGGACCAGCGCCGCGCTCAATAGCACCGCAGCGAACAGCCCGCCGGCCCCGCCACGCGCGTCCTCGCGGCACTCGCACGCCCCGAAGTCGGGATCGAGGTCCTCCTCCCAGGCGGAGTCGTCGTCGTCCGAGGGGGAGGCGGAGTCGTCGTCGTCGTCGTCGTCGCCGGGATCGTCGCAGCCGTCGTCGTCGGCGTCGATGGCGCCGTCGCAGTCGTTGTCCACGCCGTCCTCGCAGATCTCCATGGCGCCGGGGTGGATGCTGGGATCGCCGTCGTCGCAGTCCTCGCCGCCGCAATCCGAGGCCACGTGGCCGTCGCCGTCGCGGTCCACGTCGTCGGTGTTGCCGTCGCAGTCGTTGTCCACGCCGTCGCAGACCTCGTCGGCGAAGGGATGGATCTCGGCGTCGCCGTCGTCGCAGTCGTCGCAGTACTCGAAGCCGTCGCCGTCCCCGTCGCCGAGGTCGTCGGCGGCGCCGTTGCAGTCGTTGTCTGCGCCGTCACAGACCTCGGTGCCGCCGGGGTAGGCGGTGGGGTCGGTGTCGTCGCAGTCGCCCTCGCAGCCGGACCAGCCGTCGCCGTCGTTGTCGAAGTACTCGTCGGTGGAGGGATCGCAGTCGTTGTCGATGCCGTCGCAGAGTTCGGGGGCGCCGGGGAAGACGGTGTCGTCGGTGTCGTCGCAGTCGCCGCTGCACGGGAACGCGCCGTCGAGGTCCTCGTCGGTCTCGTCCTCGGGCAGGACGCCGTCGCAGTCGCTGTCCAGGCCGTCGCACACCTCGGCGGCGCCGGGAAACACCGTGTCCACGGTGTCCTCGCAGTCCTCGCACTCGACGTAGCCGTCGCCGTCGATGTCCGTGGTCTCGTCGAGGGGGACGACGCCGTCGCAGTTGTTGTCCACGGCGTCGCACAGCTCGGGCGCGCCCTGGTACACGAGGGGGTCGTCGTCGTCGCAGTCGGGGCCGCCGCAGTTGACCGCGAGCTGGCCGTCCCCGTCCGCGTCCACGTCGTCGGTGAACCCGTTGCAGTCGTTGTCCAGGCCGTCACAGGTCTCGGTGAGGCCCGGTGACTGCATCACGCTGGTGTCGTCGCAGTCGCCGTCGCACACGGTGTAGCCGTCGTGGTCCGCGTCGGACTCGTTCTCGTCGTCCACGCCGTCGCAGTTGTTGTCGGGCTCGCCGTCGCAGGCCTGGGGCGCGCCGGGGTAGACGGAGCCGTGGGTGTCGTCGCAGTCCCCCTGGCAGACCATGTAGGCGTCGCCGTCGGCGTCCACCTCGTCCCAGGCGAGGAAGCTGTCGCAGTCGTCGTCGGCGCCGTTGCACTGCTCGGCCGCGTCCGGGTTGACCAGGGGATCGAGGTCGTCGCAGTCACCGGCGTGGTCCGCGCGGTAGAGCCCCTGCTCGGCGCACCAGCACTGGCTGTCGCCGTCCACGCCGAACCCGTCGTCGTCCGCGTCGAGGTAGTAGTCGTCGCACCCCTGGGCGTCCTGCTCGTCGATGCTGCCGTCGCAGTCGTTGTCCGCGCTGTCGCACCACTCGGTGGCGCCGGGGTGGATGGCCGAGTTGCCGTCGTCGCAGTCGCCGCTGGACGTGCCGCGGTACGTACCGTTGGGGGAGCACCAGCACTCGCTGTCGCCGGTGAGCCCGTACCCGTCGTTGTCCAGGTCGTAGTAGTAGGTGGTGCAGCCGCTGGCGTTCTCCTCGTCGGACACGCCGTCGCAGTCGTTGTCCGCGCCGTCGCAGACCTCCGCCGCGTAGGGATGGACGGAGGCGTCGCCGTCATCGCAGTCGCCCACGGCCAGGGCGCTGAACGAACCCGACGGAGCGCACAGGCACTGGTTGGTCAGGGCCAGCCCGTACCCGTCGCTGTCCCCGTCGTAGTAGTACGTCGTGCAGCCGCTGGCATTCTGCTCGTCGACGTTGCCGTCGCAGTCGTTGTCCGCGCCGTCGCAGGACTCGGTGGCGCCGGGCCGGATGGCCGGGTTGCCGTCGTTGCAGTCGTCGCCGCCGCAGTCCTGGTCCAGGTAGCCGTCGCCGTCCAGATCGAAGCACTCGGGCGGTTCGAAGCGGACGGCGTAGCTGTCGTCGAGCACGGCCTGGTTGTACGAGCGCTCCAGGCCGAAGCCCAGATCGCCGTCCCCGATCCCCACCGTGGCCGACGCCCCGTAGTCGTACGACGCGTTCCCGAAGCTGGCGTCGTAGTAGTGGAACTCGATGGCGCCGTCGGACTCGAAGAGCTTGATCTCGAAAGAGGCCGCGCCGTAGTCGTAGTACCTCGGCACGTTCCACCACTCCGCCACGAAGACCCGGTTGGGCGACGTGCCGGTGGTGCCGTAGTAGATGTTGCCGCCCTGCCCCGGGTTCAGGTCGTCCCAGAACGGCGCGATGATCTGGTAGACGCTGTACGGCATCGTGTAGTTGGTGATCGAGATGTAGGTGCCGCCGTTGAAGTGGGCCATCCCGTTGGAGGTGACGGTGATCTCCGAGTAGATCTCGCCGTAGAACTCGAAGTCGAAGCCGATGCTCAGCTCGATCCAGTCGTCGTCGGTCAGGCTCGTGGAGTTGGCCGCGAAGTCGTAGTCGTAGGTCACGCCGAACTCGTCCGAGTCGGCCCAGCGATACCCGTAGCCGTCTGGCCCGCCCACGGCTGCGTGGGCCACGCCAGGCAGCAGCGCCAGGGCGCTGACGAGGAACCACCAGCGGGCACGGTGGGACGCAGACACGGATCTTCCTCCTTACGGTCGAGCGTACCGTAACTAGTCCTACTGCGTCAGAAGATCCAGTCGAATGCCGAACGAGGGCGTCGACCAGTCGCTGGCGAAGCGCAGGTCCACGCCGCCCCTCCAGCAGGCGCACGGCGAGGTGTAGGTCAGCGAGTACTCGTGGTTGAGCAGCGGCGACCCGCCCGTGTCACGCAGGTTCAGGCGCCAGTGGGCGCCCACCGAGAAGCCGCGGACGATCCGGCGGGGATCCTCGAGGAACTCGCGCATGAAGGTGAAGGGCACCCAGGTCACCGCCAGGGTCAGCTCGTGGATCGAGTTCTCGTCCAGGCTGCCGTGCAGCAGCGGGTACCAGCGGCCAGCCGACCACAGGGCGGCCGCGCCCCCCCCCACCCAGTCGTAGGCCAGGGACATCCGGTTGCCGTTGGGGTGGTGCAGCGAACCGCCCACGCCCGCGGCCTGGAAGGGCTGCTCCTTCCACGCGACCATGGTGCGGGCGCCGATGCGGCCGAACGGGTGGGCGTAGGCGAGCTCCAGGCGCAGGGGCTCCACCGGCAGCTCGGGATCGAAGCGCGCCTCGGGCAACATCTCCAGCGGGAGCGCCGCGCGGACCTCGAGGGCCTGGCGCCGCGGCTGAGTGGCCAGGTAGGTGGCCGGGTTGCCGCGCTGCAGCCGGTTGATCACCTCCAGCTCGACGCGCGCGTACGGCTGCTGGAGATCGTCGTAGGTGAGCACGGGGTGCAGGACCTCGCGCACCAGCGGCTGGGTCGCCAGGGAGAGGCGGGGCTCGATGATGTGCCGCACGCCGCCCTCGGCCGTGCCCCCGCCGAAGTCCCGGAACAGCGCCGTCCCCACCACGGCACCCGTGCGGAGGGTTCCCAGCAGGCCGGGATCGTCGTGGACCCGGAACTTGCCGAACACCGCGCCGCGGGCCTCGGCCCACGGGGTGACCCACAGCCAGCCGCCCGGGGACCACTGGCCCGACAGCCGCAACCGGCCGCCGGTGCGCAGCGTGCGATGCACGGGCTCGCCCTGGGAGTAGTGGTTGTCGCTCTCGGAACGGTCCGCGTCGCGTCCGGGCCAGCCGTCGTCCCCGCGCCCCAGGCCGTCGACGCCCACGTCGAGGAACGCGCTGCCGTACTCGAGGTCCCCCGCCCAGACGTCCGGGAAGGCCGCGTACCCGACGAGGTCCGCGTCCACGTCCAGGCTCAGACGCAGGTCCCGGTGGGGCCGCGCCGACAGCCGCGTCGCCGATGCGCGCAGGTGCGGCAGGCTGTGCAGCGCCCGGCCGTTGCGCACCTTGGCCAGGTCGTCGATCACCTCCACCTCGGCGCGGAAGGCGCCGCGGCCGCTGTGGGCACCGCCCCAGATGTTCGAGGCCAGGTACGGCGTCCGGCGGATGCTGTAGTCCTGCTCGAAGTCCCCCATCACCATGTCGTCGCGGACCACGTCCACGTGGGCGCCGAAGAGCCCGTGGGGGGCGCGCTGGTAGTGTCGCCACTGGCCCCAGAACCGCCACTCGGAGTACCCCGCGTCGCCCGGCTCCTCGATCACGTCCTTGATCCGCTTGCGCACCTGCTCCAGCAGGGCCGCGTCGCGGATGATCGACAGGGACAGGGTCCCCCCCTGGCTCGGCGCGACTGCGTAGCGGAAATCCGTGCCGAAGAGGAATCCGCGCGTGTGCACGTAGGCGGGCGTGAGGGTGAGGTCGGTGTTGCGGCTGGTGGCGATGTAGATGGGCAGCCCCACGTGCAGGGGCTGGGTCCCCCCGAGGCGCACCTCGGGCATCAGCAGGCCGGAGGCCCGGCCCGTGACGCCGTCGAACCGCCCCGAAGGCAGCGGCAACACCCGCTTGCGTCCCAGGCAGAACCAGCCGCGTTTGTGGTGGACGCCGCCCTCCGGGTCGATGCGCAGGAATCGCGCCCGCACGCTCCACGCGGGCTTGCGGCCGCCGCACCCGCAGGGCGTCATCCAGCCGTCGTCCACGTAGATCTGGCCGCTGGCCATGCGGCGCAACCGGCCGGCCTCGAAGCGGTACTTGCCGGCGAGCCCGTCGATGGCCATGTCCAGCAGCAGCCCCTCGAGGGACTCCAGCTTCAGCTCGGCGCGCTCGAAGCTCAGATCCAGATCGCCGCCTTCGAGGGTGCAGCTGCCCTCGCCGGACGCCGTCTCGGTGGCCAGCTCCATGCGGACGCTGTCGCAGCGCAGCAGCCAGGGTCCGAACGCGACGGTCACGCCGCCGCTGGCGACGATGGCCTCCTCGGCGGGCAGGTACTGCGCCTGCCCCGCCTTGACCACGACCGGGCCGGAGACGGGCATGAAGATGGAGTCCACCGAGTCGGCGACCTCCCGCACCGCGCGCAGCTCCCCTCCCCGCTCCTCGGGCTTCTTGTGTCCGCGCTTGGCGTACGCCCCATCGGGCACGGCGCCGGCCAGGACCGCGACGACCAGCGCCGCCGCCCAGAGCCACGCCGTCCGTTCGCTCATGCCGGGACCCCGGGCAGGACGCGGGCGCGCAGTTCCCCGGCCAGGAACAGGGAGCCCGCCACCAGGATCCGGTCGCGGGGACCAGCGCTCCCGAGGGCGGCGTCCAGGGCGGCGGGGGCCCCCTCGAAGCGTTGCGGCTCCCGCCCGAGGGCGCGCACCACGTCGGCGAGATCGTCCACGGCCGCGGCGCCGCGGCCCTCGGCGTATTGGGTGACGAGGATCTCGTCGGCGTAGCCCAGGAGGGGCTCGAGGATCCCCCGCGCGTCCTTGTCCTCGCCCACCGAGGTCACCAGGAACGTCTTCCCGTCGCAGGGGTGGTGGCCCAGGACCGCGGCGAGGGCCGCGGCGCCGGCGGGGTTGTGGCAGCCGTCCACGAGGATCTCCGGCGATCGGGCGATGGCCTCGCAGCGGCCGGGCACGCGGGATCGCGCGAGGGCGGCCCGGGGCGCCGGCCCGGTGTCCAGGCCGAGCTGTCCGGCGAGGGCCAGCGAGAGCGCGGCGTTGACCTGCTGGTGTTCCCCCCACATGCCGTTGCGGACTCCCTGCTGCTGCTGAATGTCTATCACAGGTGCGGCCACCGCGGCCGCCGCTTCCTCGATGGTGGCGCGGGCGGGCGGAGGGACGGGCCCGAGCACCAGCGGCGTGGACGGGCGCAGGATCCCCGCCTTCTCGGCGGCGATGGAGGCCACGTCGGATCCCAACCAGGCCTCGTGGTCCAGGGCGATGGAAGTGATGCAGCTCAGCTGTGCTGGCGCCGCGGTGGTGGCGTCGAGGCGGCCCCCGAGGCCCACCTCGAGCACGATCAGCTCCACCCCGTGGTCGCCGAAGGTGTCCAGCGCCAGCCCGAGCATGAACTCGAAGTAGGTGACGTCCGCCAGGGCCGGGTTCTCGCGCGACCAGGCGTCGAGCCGCTCACCCAGGTCCAGGGCGCGGCGACCGAACTCGCCGGGGTGGATCGGCGCGCCGCCGATCCGCACGCGTTCGGTGGGGCTGATCAGGTGGGGCGAGGTGAAGGTCCCGGTGGAGACCCCCTGGTTCAGGGCGACGGCCTCCAGCCCGTGGACCACCGATCCCTTGCCGTTGGTGCCGGCCACCTGGACGAAGCGCGCGTCGGGGATCCCGATCCGGGCGAGGAGGTCGCGGACCTTGTCCAGGCCCAGCTTGATGCCGCGGGTCTGCAGCCGCGACAGCAGCGCCTGGGCGGCATCTGACTCGTGTTTCGCCCTTTGAAACGACGGCCCTCGCTTGCCCATGACGCCCCAGGAGCATTTCGGTCGAGTTCGTAAGGGGGAAGACCCTGACGGCATCGACCGAAATGCCCCTGGGTCGCCCTGTGCGGCGCGATCATCCGCCGCCAAAGGACGAAACACGAGTCCGAAATCAATCGGTCAACAGCCCGATGAGCCGGGACAGCTCGCCGCGCAGCTCGCGGCGATCCACGATACGGTCCACCATGCCGTGGTCCAGCAGGTACTCGGCTCGCTGGAATCCCTCGGGCAGCTTCTGGCGGATGGTCTGCTCGATGACCCGCGGACCGGCGAACCCGATCAGCGCGCCGGGCTCGGCCAGGGTCACGTCGCCCAGCATCGCGAAGCTCGCCGCGACGCCGCCGGTGGTCGGGTGGGTCAGCACGGCGATGTAGGGCACGCCGCGCTCCTTGAGGCGCGCCAGGGCCGCGCTGGTCTTGGCCATCTGCATCAACGACAGCAGCCCCTCTTGCATCCTCGCGCCCCCCGAGGCGCAGATCACGATGGCGGTCTGGCGCTTCTGCGCGGCGCGCTCCAGCAGCAGGGTGACCTTCTCCCCCACGACGGAGCCCATGGACCCGCCGAGGAAACCGAACTCGAAGGTCCCGATCTGGACGTCACGCCCCTCGATGCTCGCCTCGCCCGAGCGGAACGCGTCCTGGATACCGCTCTTGCGCCGCGCCGCGGACAGCCGCTCGGGGTAGGGCTTGAGGTCGACGAACTCCAGCGGGTCCAGCGCGGCGAGGCCCACGTCGAACTCGGTGAACGAGTCGTCGTCCACCAGGGCCAGCACACGCTGCAGTCCGCCGATCTGGAAGTGGAAGCCGCACGCGTAGCAGACCTCCAGCTCGAGCTGGGGGATGTAGACCAGCTCGCCGCAGCCCTTGCACTCCCGCCAGACCGTCAGGTCGATCTCCTCGCCGTCGGCCGGTGGATCGGGCACGCCCTCGGGCAGCCGCTGCTGTTCGTTCACCTGTGGATCGCCCATTTGGAATCACTCCCGGAGGTCGACGGCGGCCTCGTGGAACTCCACGATCCCCGCCTCCGCGTCGAGGGCCGCGCGCGCGCCGATGGGGAAAGCCCAGTTGCGGGATCCGTGCCCGAACGGCAGCCCCCACAGCACGGGCAGGGGGAGGTCGGCCACGGCGTCGCGGACCACGTCGCGCAGGCGATACGGTACCCCCTCGGGCGCCTCGCAGCCAACCATCTCGCCGAAGCCGATGGCGACCGCGGCCTGCAGCATTCCGGCCAGGCGGAGCTGGGTGAGCAGCCGGTCGATGCGGTACGGCGGCTCACCCACGTCCTCGAGCAACAGGATCCGGCCGGCGGTGCGGAGCTGGTATGGCGTGCCGACGGTGGCGGCGACCAGGCTGAGGTTGCCCCCGCAGATCCGCCCGCGGGCCTTGCCCGGGCTGAGGCAGAACTCCTCGGTACCGCCGTCCGCGTCCAGGGGCGGCAGTGGATCGGCGGAGGTCAGCGCGCGCAGGAGCCGCTGAACGGACTCGTCGTCCGTGCGGCCGCCGAGGCCGACGGCCACCGGCCCGTGCAGCGCCGTCAGCCCCGCGCGCTCGAACAGGCCGTTGAGCAACGGCGTGATGTCCGAGATTCCCACGACGACCTTGGGTCGAGCCGCGGCCAGCGGCCAGTCCACCCGGTCGAGGAGGTGCATCACCCCGTAACCGCCGCGGATGGCCAGGATCGCCGCGACGCCCGGGTCGGCCAGCGCCCGGTGCAGCTCGTCGAGGCGCTGGTGGGCGGGGGCGGCCACCAGGTGGCCGGCGGCGCGGTGGTCCCCCACCGGGTCCACCGTGAACCCGGCGGCCTCGAGGCGCTGCACGCCCGCGTCGAGCTCGTCGCGGTCGTAGGGGGATGCTGGCGCGATCAGGGCGATACGGTCCCCCGCTCGCAGGGCGGGGGGACGGATCGGGGGGGACTCCGCTGCGGGCCTGGTCACTTGTAGCAGTTGAACGAACCGGCGATGCGCACGGAGTCGCCCACGCCGTTGAGCATCAGCTCCTGCTGGCCGTCCTCACCGCCGCCGCAGGAGAAGTTGCCGCAGTAGGGGATGTCGGGGTTGTCGTAGCACGAGTCCGACTCGGTCTGGATGTAGATGAAGCAGGTGCCGTCGGTCCAGTCGAACTCGGACTCGGTCACCTCGGGGATGATCACGCGGAAGACCCCGCCGTCGTCCAGGGCGCTCAGCGACTGGACCGGGTTGAGATCGGTGTCCGACAGCCACCCCTCGGGGATCAGCTGGAGCTGGCCCTCGGTGTCGGTCAGGCTGGCCGCGGACTCCAGGGCGAAGGAGACCACGTCGCCGGATCCCTGGGGGCCGCAGCCGGCGACCTCTTCGCCCTCGAACACCACGAAGTGCTCGTAAGCCTCACCCCCGACCGTGCCGAACACGTTGAGGTTGATGTTGGCCTGGGAGGGGCCGGTGTAGTCGCCGGTGTCGGTCGAATCGTCGTCGTCCCCCTCGTCGGGGCAGCCCAAGACGAACAGGCCGAGGGCGGCCACCATCGCAAACATCCAGACGGGGTACCGAGGTCCGCGCATCTTAGTTCCTCCAGTTCCACGAACGTTAGACTGCTGCGGTGACGGGTGTCAATCGGCGCGGCGCCGCGCCAGGATTCGAACCACCTGCCGGACGTACAGGCCCAGGCGAAGGGCCGCCAGCGCGAGGAACACCATCCCCACCGTCGGCTTGACCCCGAGGATCTCGACCTCCGCCATCGCGATGGACAGGCTCGACAGCCCCAGCCAGACGAACAGGCCGATGGTGGTCACGGCGAGGATGTGGGCGGTGGCGGAGCGCACGGTCAGCCGATCAACGAGGTGTACGGGCCGGTGGCCAGCTCACCCATGGCCGGCATCATGGCGCGCAGGGGACCCTGGACGAGCAGGACGCCGAGGATGCAGGCCAGCAACAGCGCGATGAGGACCAGCGCGAAGACCAGCAGGGTCAGGCGGTCGGCCAGCTTGGCCGCGGCCCACGAGCCGCTGTCTCGGCTGCGATCCCGCGGCTCCTCGATCGCCGGGTGGTGCGGTGCAGAGCTCAGCGCGTTGACCCGCCGCCTCGCCGACGGCGACATGGGCAGCGGCACGATCTTCGCGCCCGTGTCGCGCTCCTCGTGGTGTATCGCTCGTACCGAGCCGGACACGAGGGCCCGCGGCGGCGGCTCCTCGGGGGCCACGTGGCGCACCTCGCCGTTGACCGCCTGGCGGACCTCATCCTCGGAGGAGGTCATCAGCGGGTTGTGGGAGATCAGGCCCGTGTCGACCTCCTCGATGGCGCCGGGGGGCGCGGGGCTGGGCGGCGGCGCAGCGATCTCGCCTCCCTCGAGGGTGCCCTCCATCTGCTGGATCACCCCCGCGTCGAGGACGGTGGCCGCCTCCTCGATGACGCTGGGCGTGAGCCCGGCGGGCCCCTCCACCTTCCGGTCGAGGAGAATCGGCGGCTGGTCGGCGGTGTCGGCCCCCGGCGGCGCGACCGGCTTGCCCGCGTGGCGCTCGGAGAACTGGTTGAACTTGCCGCAGACCGCGCAGAGGCTCAGCACTCCCGCCCGCGGCAGGGCCAGCTCGAGGGGCTGGCCGCACGCGCCACAGTGGGGGGACGGCCGCTCGACCCCGGGCAGCGGGATCTCCACGGGGCGCGGCTCGACCACCATCTCCAGCTTGAACAGCAGCCGGTAGGGACCAAAGGCGATGGTCCCGCGCGCGCGCCGCTCAAGGTTGAGGTAGTAGTTGCGCCCGCGCCTGAAGGCCAGTCCCTCGTCGATGAGGTAGTTGGGACGCCGGAACAGGCCGTCGTAGAAGAACGCCAGGTCCACGTGCCGGTCGAACTGGAGCAGGCAGGACTCCCGCTCGATGCTGAACAGCTCGTAGCGCCGCGGCACGTCGGGGTGACGCAGCTCGATCGTGGCTCCGCGGTCGCGACCCACGCTGACCATCGACGGGGCGAGGAAGTGGGCCTTGTGGAGGAACTCCGAACCCGCGGTCACACCTATCTTGAGCGACCGGGTGTTCCGCTCCCCCTCGCGGTTCCGTTTCGGCGAATCGGGTGGCATCAATACCTCTATTGTGACGTCTCGACCCGCTCTCTCGCAACGATCACGGCCCGCGGCCGCGATGCTAAGATGGGTCGCTGCGAGTTCCATGTCACGATCACGACCCCCTCTCACGGCGTTCCTGGCGGCGATCCTGGCCGGCTCTGTTGCTGCGGGGTGCCACGATCCCGAGATCTTCGACGACCTGCCCGACGCGGTCCTGGGCGAGGCGTACGACGCGCTGCTCCACTCGAGCCACGCCCGCGAACCCGTGCGGTACGACCTGTTCGACGGCGAGCTGCCGTCGGGGCTGACCTTGGACGACATGGGACGGATCTCCGGCGTGCCCATCGGCTCGGGCCCGTACGACTTCGAGGTGCTGCTGGTGGACATGGACGGCAACTGGGTCGTCCAGGAGCTGACCATCGAGGTCGTCCACGAAGAGGGTGAGGTGTTCGTCGGCCCCGTCCTCGCGGCCGCCGACCTCCCCGGGCTGTGCCTCGAGGGGTTCGACGCGCCCGGTGACGAGGACCGCCACCTCATGTGCCAGCCCTGGGTGCGGATCGAGGGCGCCGGCATGCCCGGACAGACCGAGCGCACCGTGGCGGCGGGCTTGTTCTGGGTGGGCGGCAACGGGATCGCCGACGGCGGCTGGTTCGACGACGCCCTGATCCGGACCCTGCCCAGCGACACCCTCGAGTGGACCTTCGAGCCCGGCGAGTTCCTGCCCGAGGAGACGGCCGAGGGGGTGAACAGCCCGACGGACGGCCAGGTCACCGAGGGGGGCGTACTGGTCGCCGGTGAACTCACCGGTCCGGGCTGGATCCACGTGGCCAGCGACGACCACGGCTCCCACGCCATCGAGATCCTGGTGGTTCCACCCGACTTCTGCCCCGCGCCCGGCGGTTGCTGACGATCCGCCGGAGGAGACGACCATGAGAGTGATCTTCTGCACCACCCCCCTGGATCGGGCCGACTCCCTTGCCGAGGAGCTCGTCGAGTCCCGGATCGCCGCGTGCGTCAACATCGTGCCCACCGTGCGCAGCGTCTACCGCTGGAAGGGCGCGGTGGAGAAGGACGACGAGGCGCTGCTGCTGATCAAGACGACGGCCGAGGGGGTCCCCGCGGTGCTGGACTTCATCGACGAGAAACATCCCTACGACGTCCCGGAGGCCGTCGCCCTGCCGATCCAGGAGGGCCTGCCGGACTACCTGGCCTGGCTGGAGGAGCAGGTCGCTACTCGACGGTGAACCGCACCGTCTGCAGGATGTTGCCGGCCGAATCCACCAGCTCCACCCGCCACCCACCCATCTTCGCATCGGACACGGTCCGGTTGGAGTAGGTGCGCCAGTGGCTCCCCGCGACCTTGAGGCGGGTCTCGCCCTCGGGTCGATCGCCGCGGTACCAGCGGTGGATCAGGCTGGTGGTCGCCGCCGCTGCGTCCGCGGGGCTCACCTCGGTGAAGCAGTAGACCTTGCCCACCGACGGGGAGAAGGTGGTCGCCTCGCCCACGGGGGCGCGGTTCGAGACGCCCGTCGCGGCCACGGCGCGGTGCACGATCAGGCGGGGGCCACCCGGCTCAACCGGTTCGGCCGGCTCGGTCACCACGGCGGGCTCCGGCGTGGCAGGCTCGGCGGGCTCGGTGGGTTCGACGGCTTCGGCGGGCTCGGCGGCCTCTGCGGCTGCGACGGCCTGCTCGTCCATGGCCCGGGAGACCGCCACGAGGTCCGCGGGCGGCGGCTCCTCCACCGCGCCGGACAGGGGGGAGTCCGACTTCCACCCGTCGGCGCCGGCCACGTCCCGCGGTTCGGACGGCGACGCGCTGCCGGGCGCGCCGGGATCCTCGGGCGGGATCAGCTTGCGCAGGCGCGCGTTCTCGGACTCCAGCTGGGAGATCTGCTCCTCGAGCTCGCGGATGCGCAGGTCGTCGGCCGAGGGGCCGCACGCGGGCAGCACCAGGGCGACGAGCAGCAGCACGGACCAGGACTTCATCTTCGGTCTCCCGTCGGCGCGTTCTGTCACGGAACGTCCGAGCCCGTCATTCTATTTCATCGCACCCATCGCAGACCACCGATTGACGCGCACTCCCTCCGTCACTACGGTGGTGCGCAGTCCGACGGCCCTGCAGCGGAGGAAGACCGATGATCACCGGCCTTGGAAACGCGCTGGTCGACGCCTGCGTGAGAATCCCCGATGACGAGGTGCTGGACCGCATGGACCTCAGACGGGGCACCATGCACCTGGTGGACCACGAGCGCTGGGAGACCATCTACGCGGCCGTGGAGACCCACGGCGCCGAGATCCACCCCGGCGGCTCGTGCGCCAACGCCGTGGTCACTGCAGGGATCCTGGGCGCCGTGTGCGATCTGTGCGCCAACGTCCGCAACGACCGCTTCGGCGAGATCTACGCGCGCAAGGTCGGCGAGGCCATCGGCGATCACCACGTGCGCCTCGGGGACGGCAACCCCACGGGCAAGTGCCTGTCCCTGATCAGCGCCGCCGACGCCGAGCGCACCATGATCACGGACCTCGGCTGCGCCATGGACCTGCCGCCCGACGCCCTGTTCCGCGACAGCATCGCGCGGGCCGATCTGTTCCACATCACCGGCTACCTGTTCACCGGCGGCCCCATCGGCGAGGTGGCCGACGCGGCCATCGCCCTGGCCCGCGAGAACGGGACGCGGACGTCGTTCGACGTGGCGGATCCCTGGGTGATCGGCGCCTTCAGGGAGCGGCTCGAGCCCATCGCGACGAGCGCAGACGTGGTCTTCCTCAACGAGGAGGAGGCGCGCCTCTGGGGGGGCACGGACGATCCCCGCGACGGCGCGTCGCAGCTCGCCGAGCAGGTCCCCATCGTGGCGCTGAAGCTGGGCCCCGGCGGCAGCGTGGTGTTCTGGGACGGCGGGACCGCCGAGATCCCGGCGGACGCCGCGAACTGCGTGGACACCACCGGGGCCGGGGACGCCTACGCCGGTGGATTCCTGTTCGGGCTCGACCGCGGATACGAACCCCAACACTGTGCGCGCATCGCCAGCCGCATGGGCGCGGCCACCGTGTCCCGCATCGGCGCCGTGGTCCGGGACCGCGACGAGGCGCGCGCCCTGGTCGCCGACCTCCTCTGAAGCCGGGAGCAGCCATGTACAACCTGATCATCTCCCTGGTCGCCGGCGCCATCGTCTTCGTGGTGGTCCTGCTCGCCATGCCCAGCTACGGGCTCATCGCCGCGTGGCTCCCCATGCTCGTCGCCGCGGTGGGCATCTACGTGCTGCTGGCGCGGCGCACCGGCAAGAAGGTCGAGGCCATCGTCGAGCGTGCCACCCGCGAGCTGCAACAGCAGCGGATCGACAACGGCATCCGCATCCTCGAGTCCGCCTACGCGTACAACCGCTGGCAGTTCCTGGTCTCGGCGCAGATCAACTCGCAGATCGGCGGCATCCTGTTCATGCAGCGCAAGTTCAAGGAGGCCGAGCCCTACCTGGCCAAGGCGTTCTCCCGCCAGTGGAACGCCCAGGGCATGCTCGCCGCGATCCACTTCCGCCGGCACCAGCTCGACGAGGCGGTGACCGTGATGGAGAAGGCCGTCAAGTACTCCAAGAAGGAGGCCCTCGCCTGGGGCCTGTACGCTTACATCCTCGACAAGGGCGGCCGGCGCGAGGCCGCCCTCGAGGTCCTGCAGCGCGGATCCCAGAAGTGCTCGGACAGCGAGGCCATCAAGAACAACATCCTTCGCCTGCAGAACCGCGAGCGGATGAAGATGAAGCAGTTCGGCGACGACTGGTACCAGTTCCAGTTCGAGACGCCCTCGGCCAAGCGGTTCGGTCAGGCCCCCCCCGGCCGCCAGCGCCGTAGCCGACGCGGCATCCGCGGCTGAGCCCCCCTCCCCGCCTCAGAGCCCCAGCTCCTCCACCGCCAGCACGCCGTCCTCGATCCAGATGTCCTCGGTGTCGTCGTTTCCGCCCTCGAAGTCGAAGCACCCCCGGAAGACCCCGGCGTCGTAGGACGTGAGGAACAGGGTCCCCCCGTCGGCCTTGGTGGACGAGTAGGAGTACCCGGTGTCGGCGAGCATCTGCGCCCACGCCCCGTCGGTGCCGTCGCGCAGGCGGATCTCCATGGGGTAGGTGCCAGCCTCGAAGGCATCGACGATGGCCACGCCGTCCACCGTGGTCTGGGCCCAGATGGACAGGGACCAGCCGTCGAACCGGCTCGTCGAGATCTTGATCGCGTCGGCATTCCAGGTCCAGTTGCCGTCGGTCGCCTCCCAGTCGACGCCGTCCACGGCGGCGTTCACCAGCCCCTCGTCCTGGCTCTCCACACCGGCGGGGCAGACCTCCAGCTCCTCGTCCTCGGCGGGGCAACCGGCGAGGAACAGGGCCAGGGGGAGGAGGAGGGCGCAACAGCGGGTCATGTTCGACTCCTCTCGCGGCCGGGCCGCGGACGGGGCTGCAGTACGTTTCTGCCACAGGGCGTGGTCCGTTGCCAAGCCGCCGGTTTGGCCGCGGCTCCCCGCGGTGGTAGGCTGCCGGCCCCGTATGGAACCCGCGCCCACCCCCACCCCCCTGGATCAGCTCCCCGCGGCCGTCGTGGACTTCGAGACCACCGGTCTGCGGGCGTTCGAGGGCCACGCCGTGATCGAGGTGGGCGTCGTCCACGTGGACGGCCTCGAGGTTCGTGAGGACTGTTGCCTGTCGCGCCTGGTGGATCCCCGGCGGGAGGTCTCCGAGGGATCCTTCGACGTCCACGGCATCTCCGCGGAGCGGCTGCAGGGGCAGCCCCACTTCGCCGAGGTCCTGCCCGATCTGCTGGCGATGCTCGAGGGGCGCGCGATGATCGCCCACAACGCGGCCTTCGACGCCAGCTTCCTCCGCGCGGAGATGGCGCGGCTCGACCTCGCGCCCCCCGTGCTGCGGCTCATCGACACCGTCCTGCTCGCCCGCACCGTGTTCGCCAGCAGCGAGCAAGGGTACGGTCTGGACCAGGTCGCGGGGCTGCTGGACCTCGACGTCACCGGCCTGGACCGGCACCGCGCCCTGGACGACGCCCTCCTGACCGCGCGCGCCTACGTGGGCCTCGTCGGGCGGCTGATGGACCGGGGCGTCCACACCCTGGAGGACCTGCAGCTCCGCTGCACCCGGGTGGCCCTGAGATCGGGCCGGGGCCGCGGCGCCGTCCACGACCAGGTCGTCGCCTGCCTCGACCACGCCATCCGCGCCCGCGTCCCGGTGACGATCACCTACATGTCGCCGAAGCGCCCGGGGCCGGACGGCAAGGTCGCCCCCCTGCGCACGGAGCGCGTCATCGAGCCCCACGCCCTGCGCGGCCTCTGGGTGGATGGGTACTGTCGTCTTCGGAGCGACCACCGGACGTTCCGGCTCGATCGCATCGAGCGCTGTGAGCCGCTCTAGCGGTCGAACTCGCCCGTGAAGGCCCGCACCTCGCGGATCTCGTCCTTGCCCAGCAGCAACATCACCACACGGTCGATCCCCACCGCCACGCCGGCCGACGCGGGCATCGCGTCCAGCGCCTCGAGGAACGCCTCGTCCACGGGGTAGGTGGGCTTCCCTTCGCGCTCGCGGGCACGGTTCTCGTCCTCGATGCGCCGACGTTGCTCGCGCGAGTCGGTGAGCTCGTGGAAGCCGTTGGCGAGCTCGATGCCCTCGCAGTAGAGCTCGAAGCGCTCGGCCACCGGAGGATCGCCGGGGCGGATCCGGGCCAGCGCGCACTGGTCGGCGGGATACAGGTGCACGAACGCGGGCCGCCCACGCCCCAGGGAGGGCTCCACCCGCGACGCCTGCAGCCACGTGAGCCAGCCCTCGCGATCCGCGGCGTCCAGGTCCGGACCGCCGCCGGGGCACGCCGCGCGGATACCGTCCACGCTCGCGGTGTGCGGATCGATCCCGGTGCGTTGGCGGAACACCCCGGCAAAGGTGCCGCGGTCGTACCCCTCGCGGGCCAGGGTGGTCCCGGGCGCGTGCCGCTGCGCCAGGTCCACCAGCAGCGCCTCCACCTCGTCCATCAGCATCTCGTGGTCCCAGCCCGGGCGGTACCACTCCAGCATGGTGAACTCCGGATCGTGCAGGCCCCCGCGCTCGCCGAGCCGGAACGCGCGCGTCAGCTGGTAGATGGGCCCGCTCCCCGCGGCCAGCAGGCGCTTCATGTGGTACTCCGGCGACGTGGCCAGGTATCCGTCGGGGGGGACGGCGTGGGCGTCGATGTGCCGGTCCACGCCCGGGCTGTGCACGAGGACGGGGGTCTCCACCTCCAGGACGCTCCTGGAGCCGAAGAATCGCCGGATGTCGGCGAGGATCGCGGCGCGGCGCCGCAGGATGTCCAGGGAGGGGATCAGGTCTTCACGCGCTCCGCGTACTGGCCGGTCCGGGTGTCGATGCGCAGGGTCTCGCCCTGGTTGATGAACAGGGGCACGTTCACCGAGGCGCCCGACTCCAGCTCGGCGACCTTGGTCGCGCCGGTGGCCGTGTCACCCTTGGCGCCGGGCTCGCAGTACGTCACCTCCAGCTCGACGAAGTTGGGCAGGTCGATGCTGATGGGGCGGCCCTTGTACAGCAGGATCTTCACCTCGAGGCTCTCCTTGAGCCACTTCCACGCGTCGTCCAGCTGCTCGCGGTCGATGGCGATGGTCTCGTAGCTGTTCAGATCCATGAAGTTGAACTCGTCACCCGTGGCGTAGAGGAACTGCATGTCCGTCTCTTCCACCGCCGCCTTCGCAACCTTCTCACCGCTCTTGTAGGTGCGGTCGATGACGTTGCCGGAGATCAGGGACTTGAGCTTGGTGCGCGAGAACGCCTGCCCCTTGCCCGGCTTGACGAACTGGTTCTCGACCATGAGGTAGGGCTCGCCGTCGATCTCGACCTTGAGGCCCTTGCGAAACTCGTTGGTGCCGTACATGTGTGCTCCGTTCGACCGGGAGGGTAGCCGCCGGGGGTCAGGGGGTCAACGAGAGTCCTCAGCGGCCCCGCTCGTCGGCGGGCCACAGGATCTTGTGCAGCTGGATCTGGAGGCGGGCGGGCAGCCGGTCCTCGACCATCCAGTCGGCGAGCTGGGCCGGATCGAGGTGGGGCGTGGCCGCGGTCAGGACCACCTGGGCGCGCTCGGCCAGCGCCCGCTCGTGGATCGCGGCGCAGGCCCAGTCGTAGTCCTCGCGGTCGGCGCAGACGATCTTCACGTCGTCGCGGGGGGTGAGCTCGTCGAGGTTGGACCAGAGCATCCGCCCGGTCTCACCGCTGCTCGGCGCCTTGAGGTCCATCACCCGCACCACCCCCTCGGGCAGCACCCCGATGTCGAACGCGCCGCTGGTCTCGCACAGCACCTGGTGCCCGTCCTCGAGCAGCCGGCGGGCCAGCTCCGCAGTGCGCTCCTGCGCCAGCGGCTCTCCCCCGGTGATCTCCACCAGCGGCAGCCCCAACGCTCGCACGCGCCGCACGATCTCCTCGATCGCGGTGTCCGCGCCCCCCTCGCGGGCGTAGCCCGTGTCGCACCAGCTGCACCTCAGGGGACAGCCGGCCAGGCGCACGAAGGTGCACGGAAGCCCCTGGGCGCTCCCCTCCCCCTGGATGCTCGCGAAAAGCTCGGACAGTGTCAGGCTCACACCCCGATCATCGGCGTCTTGCGCAACCGCGGCAAGTCGCCCATAGTCGGCACCCATGCGAGCCAACGTCCTGTCCATCGTCCTGACCCTCCCCCTGATCCTGGCCGCGTGCGGCGGTTCGCCCGGCGACGCCGGCCCCGAACCGGCCGTCGAAGCCACCGAAGCCGTCGAGGCCACGGCAGACGAATCCACACCGCCGGCGCCCACCGCCGAGTTCCCCGCCGAGCAGCAGACCGACACCTACGCCGCGTCCGCTGCCGCGCCGCTACCGGGCTGCGACCGAATCTGGGCCGCCGATCTGGTGGGGGACGCTGCGGACGAGGTGGTCTGCGGCAACGCCAACATCGTCCAGATCTTCGGCGCCGACGGGGATCAGTTCCGCCCGCGCCTGGAGCTCGTGGGCACCGGCCTCCCCAACGCAGCGTGGAGCGGCGATCGCGACGGCGACGGGCGCGACGAGTTCGTGATCGCCTTCGGCATGGGCCGCGGCTTCGCCACCGCGCCGATCCGGGTCCTGGAGCTGGACGCCGCCGCCGAGGGCACCACCTGGCAGGTCCGCACCCTGTTCGAGAAGGTCGGCGAGCGCCCCCAGGTCACCTCCGTCTCGGGTCCCGACCTCTACCTGACCCACTTCATATCCAAGTACGAGGTCACCGGCGGGTACCTGCTCCCCGGCAACGCCCTGCGCGACGAGCGCGTGCTCCACATGGGCATGGCCCGCGTCCTCGCCGACCTCGACGGCGACGGCCAGGACGAGCTCGCCGTGGGTCGCGTCTACGGCGACGAGCCCCGCAGCGACGGCGACCTCACCGTCTACGACGGCGACACCGCCACCCAGGTCCTCACCTTCCGCGGTGTCCGCGCCCTCACCGCCGCCCACCTCGACGGCGCCGACGTCCTCGTGTTCGGCGACGGCTGGCACTTCAAGTACCGCGACGAGGGCAAGGGCCGCCTGAACATCACCCGGCAAAAGGGCGCAGGGTTCGTCACCGAGCTCGTCCACGAGATGCCCGGTCAGTACGCGGTCACCCGCATCGAGGTCGAGGACATCGACGGCGACGGCCAGCCCGAGATCGTCGCCTCGGGCAACGACACCGTGTACCTGTACCGCCGGGCCGACGGTGTCTGGGCCCCCACCCGCCTGGGCACCTGCCTGGCCGGGGAGTTTGCGACGGTGAAGAGGGGGGACGGATCGTTCGCGGTGGCTGGAGCCGGGGATCCGGTGGCCTGGCTCTCACTGTAGCTGCGCTCTTGCACGTGACTGTCTCGCGAACCTGAAAAAAGGAACTCTTCCAGAGGGATGCCACGCTCGTGAGAGATCCAGGATCGGTAGTTCCGGCACTTCTACACCTCTGCTCCGACATTCGGTTGATAGAGTAAGAGCAGGATCTTCCGAGGGGGCATCATGGGTTGGACGCGAGGTGTGAACGCGCCGCTGGCCGGTCTGGCTGTGCTGGCGATGGTGGCGATCGGGATACCGGGCTGTCCGGCCGAGGAAGAGCCCGACGACGATACGATCGCCGACGACGACGATGACTCAGTCGGCGCCACCGACCTGGACGGCGACGGCTGGACCGTGGACGACGGCGACTGCAACGACGACGATCCCACTGTCCATCCTGGCGCCGAGGAGATCCCCTACGAC
The DNA here is from genome assembly GCA_964425605.1 of uncultured Rickettsiales bacterium. Taxonomy (GTDB): domain Bacteria; phylum Myxococcota_A; class UBA796; order UBA9615; family CAYRNR01; genus CAYRNR01. Next base: position 20,579 of record CAYRNR010000021.1, read on the forward strand.
ACCATCGACCAGGACTGTGACGGCGCGGACCTCACCGACGTGGATGGGGACGGCTGTGGCGTGCTGGACGGCGACTGCGACGACGACGATCCCACTGTCCATCCTGACGCCGAGGAGATCCCCTACGACGGCATCGACCAGGACTGCGATGGCGCGGACCTCACCGACGTGGATGGGGACGGGTACGACGGGTACGAGGTTGGCGGCGGCGACTGCGACGACGACAAGCCAGACGTTCACCCGAATGCAGAGGAGACCTGCGACGGCGTGGACGCGGACTGTGACGGCCAGCTCGAGCTCTGGGGAGAGTCGGACGCGGACGGCGACGGGTGGGTGTACTGCCAGGGCGATTGTGACGACCTCGATGCCTCGCTGACGCCAGCCGATGCCGACGGGGACAGCTATTCCACGTGCCAGGGGGACTGCGACGACGCCGACGCCTCGGTGAACCCGTCCGTGGCCGAGATCGCCGACGGCCTGGACAACGACTGCGACGGGACCGTGGACGAGGGGATCATCGTTTGCACGATCACCGTTCCCACGGATCACACGACCATCCAGGCGGCCATCGATGCATCCGAGAATGGGGACGTGGTCTGCGTGAACGCCGGTACGTACGTCGAAAACATCGACTTCACCGGCAAGGCGATCGAGGTGCGCGGTGTCGATGGGCGGGCGTTGACCGTGATCGACGGGGATGCCGCCGGTCCGGTGGTGACCATCGCTTCGAGCGAGGGAGCGGACTCCATCCTCCACGGGCTCACCCTGACCGGGGGGCGGGCCACGAATGGCGGCGGCCTCTTCATCGATGGCGCATCTCCCACGGTGTCGGCGGTGGCGATCGACGACAACTCCTCGGACAACAACGGAGGAGGTGCCTACGTCTACAGCTCCGGCGTCAGCATGAACGACGTGAGTGTCACGGACAACAGCGCATTGGATGGAGGAGGTGGCTTGTATGTGCGGGAGTCGGCGGGCGCATTGTTCACCGGGCTGACCGTGGACTACAACACGGCTGACGACACGGGAGGTGGGATCCACATCAGGAGCGGGTCGTCCATCGGCGTTTTTGACCTCGTCGTCTCCTCGAACGTCGCCCGGCACGACGGTGCAGGGATTTACATTGACGGTGAGAGTATGACCATCGACCTCTCGGACGCAGTCATTTTCGGCAACACGACTCTCTGGTCGAACGGTGGCGGTATTTACAAAGAAGGAGAGACTGATCTGTACGCATCGGACCTCGTCGTCATGGGCAATCGTGCTCGTCAGATCGGCGCTGGCATCCACATCCGCAATCCTGGTCAACAGTTCTCAGGGCTGGTGGTCGCGAACAATACCTCATTCGGCTATGAGGGTGCGGCCGGTATGGATGGGATATACGCCGACGAGACCACGATCACCGATGCGTTGTTCATTGCGAACCACGCTACCAATAGTCCCGGGGGCGGTTTGGGTTTGTGGGACTCGGACTACGTCGAGATGAACAACGTTGCCTTCATTCAGAATGAGGCGAATAAGGGGGGTGGGCTCTTTGCCAACGGTTCAGGTCACAGTGTGACCAATGGGCTGTTTGTGGCCAATTCAGGAGGCGGTCTATATCTTGATCACTGCGGCATGACCCTTGTAAATACGAGCATACTAGGCAATTACAGCGACGACTACCCTGCAGGCGGAATCTACGCAGAGAGTTCGAGCGCGACAGTCGAGAATTCCATTTTTGCTGGCAACAGTTCAACGGGCACTGGTGGGATCTATGTCCATTCAATACTGATAGTGACTAACACTGTAGTGGTGGACAATCAGGGAGCGTATTATGGGGGTGGAGTGCAGGGGCACCACAGTGGCACATATATTTTCAGTAACAATGACGTGTACAGCAACAGTCCCGACGACTACCACGACATTGACGATCCCACAGGTACCGACGGGAACATCTCCGTCGACCCCTTGTTCCTGGATCTCTCCTCCCCCGATCCCCTGGACTGGGACCTCCATCTCGACCTCTCCTCCGCGCTCATCGACGCAGGTGATCCGACCATCCTCGATCCCGACGGATCACCGTCCGACATCGGGGCGTTCGGCGGCCCCAACGCCGCAACCTGGGACCTCGACCAGGACGGCTTCCCATCGTGGTGGCAGCCCGGGCCCTACGACTCCGCCACCTACCCCGACGAGGGATGGGATTGCGACGACCTCGATCCGACTGTGCACCCAGGAGCTGGGTGCTGACCCCCACATAGCGGACCAAACCAGACCTGCCCCGACCTTGCGCCTAGCACAAGAAACACCCGAATCTACCCCCCCCAGACCCGACTCGAGATTGTGCTCAACACAAGAAACTCCCGGGTCTTCCTCTCCTTGCCCACGTAGGTGTCGATGAACAGTTCTTGATCCCCGTAGCGCCGTTGCGTCGTTGCGACGTTGCGTGCTTCTTTTTTTCTTCGCGGCTTGGCGTGATCTCTTCGATACGGGCACAGGTATTGGTTCAGAGGCGCATCACCGGCCCATGCCCCGGGCAGATCGTCTGGATACCCATGTCCCTCAACATCCGATCCGACGCGGCCATGGCGCCGCGGTCATCCACGATCCGGTTGGTCTCGATGTACCCGCGCACGGTGATGTACTGATCACCGGAGAGCAGGGTCCCCGTGGCCTCGTGCAGGTAGCAGGTGTGCTCGGGGCAGTGGCCCGGGGTGTGGATGGGCCGCAGGCCGCCCAGCTCCGGGAGGGGCTCGCCGGGCTCGAACCAGCGGGTGTCTGGGGTCCGCAGGCGCAGGTCGCTCCAGGGGTAACCGATGTGACCGCCGTCGCGGATCTGGGATCGGACGATGCCGGGGAAGCCCACGCGGCCCCAGACGTCGAGGAAGGGCCAGGCCGAGGGTCGCGTGGCCGGGAACGGGTACGGCGTGTCCCCCTCGAGGAACGGTCGCGTCGTGGTGGAGAGGAGCAGGCGGGCGTCGCACGCCTGCGCCACCGCGTCGAGGCCGCTGGCGTGGTCGAAGTGCAGGTGGGTGCAGCCGACCCAGGCCACGTCACGCAGCCCGAGGCCCTCCCGCTGCAGGGCGGCGCGCACCAGGGCGTCCTCGCCGGGCAGGTTGGGATCGAGGATCGTCACGCGGTCGCCGAAGATCAGGTAGGCGTTGCCCCGTGGGGTCTTGAGCTGGAGCACGCGGGGATCGCCGTCGATCACCTGGACGGCGTCGCCCGGAGGACGCCGCACCCAGGCCTCCACGAGGGGGTTGGGCGCTCGCCAGGCGGCAAAGGCCGATCGGATCATGGCGCGGGTGCCTCCGCGAGACCCGGCAACCAGCTGGCGTACCCGAGGCCCCAACCGAGGGACGCGTTGAGCCGCCACGCCACGTCGCCGTCCGCGCACACCTGCTCGACCTGGCCCGCGGTGCTCCACATGACCAGGGTGTTGCCGTCCTCGAGCCGGCGGACGTCGCCCAGCGCGTACACGAAGAGGCAGGGATCCGCCTCGTGGGACCAGACCTCGCGCACGACGTCGGTGCCGTCCCCCATCTCGAACTCCACGACGCGGGAGCACGATCGCTCGGCGGTGCCGTTGTCGAACACCACGAGCTGATCGCCGAACAGGTGGAACTGATGCTGCTCCTCGAAGGGGATCTCCGAGCCGGACTCCAGCTTGAAGTCGCTGTGCTCGCCGCCGAAGCGCCAGCGGACGTCGCCGCTCTCGCGGTCGATGGCGAAGATGCTATCGAGGTTGCGCAGCGACAGCAGCACGAGCCCCGAGGCCTCGTCGTACTGCAGGGCGTTGGCGTGGGCCCAGCTGTCCCCGGGCAGATCGTGCAGGTCCTCGTGGTACGCGGCGTGCTCCCAGATGCTCCAGATCTGCTGGGTGTCGCCGTCGGCGCTCATCTCCACGATGCCGTCGCCGACGATCTCCTCGCCGTCCACGAGCCACACGTCGTAGGCGAGGAAGAGGACCGTGCCGTCGGGGAGCTCGACGAAGTCGTGGCGCACGTCCATCAGGGGCAGGATCTGGATCTCGCTGCCGTCCAGCCGGACCCGAACGAACTCCGATTCCGTCGGTGGGGATCCATCGTCGGCATTCTCGACCAGGATCAAGATCCATTCGCCGTCGCGCGAGAGGTGCGCGCGGATGATTTTGTGGTCCCCGCCGTCGTGCCGATACCACCAGACGTAGTCACCCTCGTCGTCCACGATGACCGTCGTGGCGGGCACGCCGACGAGGGTGGTGAGCAGGTAGCCCTCGCTGGAGCGCTCGTCGTCGAGGTGTTCCAGGGTCAAGGTGGCCAGGCCGCTGGGCGCCGCGCCGGTGGCGAAGAAGTCGTTGGCCGTGCCCACGAGGCCGTCCCCGGTGACGGCCACCACGCGCCAGTGGTAGACCGTGGACGGCTTGAGGCCCAGGACCGCCGCCCAGCACACGCCGTCGGCGCACTCGCCATCGACGGAGCGGTCGTACGCGGGGGTGGGTCCCACCTGGACGTAGGTGCGGGTCGCGTCCACGTTCCCCAGCGTCCACTCGAACTGGGCGACGGTGGGCACGAGCTCGCCGAGGGTCACCGAGGCGGTGATGTCGGACACCACCGTGGGGATGTCGCCGCCGTTCGCGGGATCGTCGTGGAGCTCCCAGCCCGGTTCGGGCAACGATCCGTCGTTCTCCGGTGGCGTGATCCACGCGTCGCCCGAACACCCCACCGCAGCGCACAGCCCCGCACCGAGGATCGTCCAGGCAACAGGGTTCGGCCAACGTCTCAAGCGAACCGTCCTTCCCGCGAGCATCCTACAGGCCTCCAGGGCACGGGGCAACGCGTGTGCACGTCAGGAAACGCCCGCACGCGCGAGGCTTGTGATAGAACCCACTCTCCCTACACCCATCCAACCTGAACGAGGACGAACCGATGGCCGATCCCAACACCATCGCCGAGGCCGATCTGAGGACCTGGGCCAGCCACCTGCTGCGCCACTCCCTGGCCGGAATCAAGCCCGACGAGCGCGTCATGCTCAAGGGCGAGCCGATCACCTACCCGCTGCTGCACATCCTGTCGGAGGAGGTCATCAAGGCCGGGGGCCTGCCCGACCTCTTCCTGGTCTCGCCGGACAACAACCGCGGCGCCGCCTGGGGCGCGGACATGGCCCATCACGGCACGGTCCACCAGATCGAGCAGGTGCCCCAGTGGCTCAAGGACCGCTACGACTCCATGGAGAAGTACGTGGAGGTGCTGGGCACGGAGAAGCCCGAGATGCTGCGCAGCCTGCCGGGTGAGACCGCCCAGGCCATCTCGCGCGCGAGCCAGTCGATGACCGAAGTGCGCCTCGCCAAGCAGTGGGTGATCACCCTGTTCCCCACGCCCGCCGACGCCGCCAACGAGGGCATGGGCCTGGACGAGTACACCGAGCTGCTCGTCCGCGCGTCCACCACGGACCACGGCGCCATGGCCGCCCTGATGGAGGACGTGCGGGCCGCCATGGACACCGCGGCCACCGTGCGCATCGTCACCGAGAACCCCGACGGCCGCCGCCTCGAGCTGAGCATGGACATCGCGAAGAGCCACATCGTGGTCTGCGACGGCCGCCGCAACTTCCCCGACGGCGAGGTCTTCACCAGCCCGGACGCCAACACGGTCCGCGGCGAGATCTTCGTGGACCTGCCCATCGTCAACTCCGGCAAGCGGGTCCGGGGCATCTACCTCAAGATCGAGGGCGGGAAGATCGTGGACTACTCGGCCGAGGAGGGCGACGACCAGCTGCGCACCATCGTGGAGACCGACGATGGCTCGCACCGGCTCGGAGAGGTGGCCTTCGGCATGAACACCGGCCTGGACCGGGTCCTGACGCACCCGCTGTACGTGGAGAAGGTGGCGGGCACGCTGCACATCGCCATCGGCTCCTCGTACAAGGAGTGCTACGGCGAGCCGGGCAGCGAGGCCCTCAACGACGCAGAGCTCGCCGGCGCGTGCAACGCGTCGGCCGTCCACGTGGACATCGTCGCGGACTCCCGCCCGGGCGGTTGTGTCCGCGAGGTGTGGCTGGACGACGTCCGCCTCGTGGTGGGCGACGACCTGCTGTGGAAGGTCCAGGGCGAATAGTCCGCAACCGCCCTGCGTATGTGATCCCAGGTCATGGAAGCCAACGGCCCCCTGTTCACCGGCATCGTCCTCCTCGCCGCAGGCGTGCTCCTGCTCGGCTGGGGCTACCGGCTGATCCGCCAGGTGCTCGTGGTGGCCGGGCTCCTCATGGGCGCGGCCCTGGGCCTCGAGGTCTGCAAGGCCATGGGGATCACCGGCGGGCTCACGTGGGTGGGGATCGCGGTGGGGGCGCTGCTGCTGGCCGCGCTGATGCCCATGGTGCGGCGCGCGGGCGTGTTCCTGATGGGATGCGGCGCCGGCTGGGGCATGGCCGTCCTCGTGGCGGGTCCGCCCCAGGAGTGGATGGAGTACCTGGTCCCTGCGGCCGCGGCGATCGTGGGTGGCGTGGCCATCCTGCTGCTGGAGAAGGTGCTGTTGATCGTGGCCACGTCGTACCTCGGCGCGGTCTGCGTGACCCTGGGCTTCGGCACCCTGACCCACATCGGGATCACCCTGGCCCAGTTCACCTCGACGGATCACCCGCCGGACATCCCGCTGGCGGTGGTACTCTCGGCCTTCGGCCTGTGTGTCCTGGGGGTGGGGGCTCAGCTGGGCTACAACAAGGAGAGCAAGAAGAAGGGGTAGAAGGAACCACTAGGTTTTCGACCTCTTCTGTGTACAATTCTCCCGTTTCGACGAGGGAGGCACCGTGAACACCGATATGACTCGCAACGCACTGGCCCTGCTCCTGGTCTGCCTGACCGCCCTGTGGTTCGCCGGCTGCGACGGCTCCGACGACGACGACTCCACCGTGGGGGACGACGACGACGCCACCGCCGGGGACGACGACGACACCACCGCCGGGGACGACGACGACAGCGCCGGACCCGTCGACGGCGACGGCGACGGCGACGTGTTCGGCGAGGACTGCAACGACGGCGACGCGTCGTTGAACCTCGCGGACGCGGACGGCGACGGCGCATCGACGTGCGACGGCGACTGCGACGACGGCGATCCGGCCCTCAACCTCGACGACGCGGACTCGGACGGCGCCACCACCTGCGACCAGGACTGCGACGACTCCGACGGCGCGAACTCTCCGTTCTTCGCCGAGGCCTGCGACGGCGCGGACAACGACTGCGACGGCGCGGCCGAGGAATCCGGCGACGGCACGTGCGGCTTGTTGTGGATCCTCGAGGAGGGCAGCAGCACGTTCACGACCGAGGACATGATCGCGCCGGGCGACGCCCACGCCCCCACCGATCCCATCGAGGCCGCGTTCGCCATCGAGGAGGCGGGCAAGATCTGGGTGGTCACCAACTACACCTACAACGTCATGGACATGAACACCCTGGCGTGGGTCGATTCGGGCGACCGGGACACCGTCTTCGGTCTCGACCCGGTCCACTCGATCTTCGCGATGACCGCGACGCCGTCGTGGTACACCGGCGAGGACGGCGCGACCGTCGTGCTGTACGTCACCGGGAACCGGCACACCTACGCCTACGACCTGGACACCGACGACATCACCATGCTCACGTCCGAGGGCTACGACGGCGCCTGGGACAACTACTGGGCCCCGGCCCACACCCACATCCGCGCCGCCTGGGTGGACACCGAGAACGCCCGCGGCTGGGCCGCGGAGGGCAACCCAGCCGACATCTGCGGCGCTCCCTCGACCCAGATGGCCGCCTACCTGGCCGTGATGTCCCTCGACGGCGTGGTGCACCTGTACGACGAGGAGTGGTGCAACGACTTCGTGGCCGTGCCCGCGGGCTCCGACTTCGGCTTCTTCACCTATGCCAACGCGCCCGGCCCCACCGAGGTCGAGGCCATCGCCTGGACCGGCACCGACCTGATCATCTTCGACTACTGAGATCGCCGCGCGAGCACCGCGCAACCGAGCAACGTCAGGACACAGCACCCCGTGAACCACTCGCCGAATCGTGCGTAGGGGGTGGTGCCGGTGCGCAGGGGCAGGTCGGCGAGGACCACGCCGGGGCCCTCGGCGTGGTGATCGCGGCTGGCCAGGAGGCGGCCGCGCCGGTCGATGACGGCGCTGATGCCGTTGGTGGCGCCGCGCACGATGGCGAGGCCCGAGTCCACGGCGCGCAGGCGGGTGTTCTGGAGATGGAACTCCTGGACCTGTTTCCAGTCGTTGGTGGGGATGGCGAGGGCGGCCACGCCGAGGCGGCCATACGCGCGGCCGAGGTCCCGGAAGTTGTCGTCCTGGCAGATCAGCGCGCCGAGGCCGTGGCCGGCGGGGAGGCCGCCGCCGGGGTGTCCGCCCGGGAGCTGGACCAGGGTCCCGTCGCCCGCCTGGTAGTCCTCCATGCCGAGGATCAGGTGGGTCTTGCGGTACACGGCCGCGAGGTCTCCGCCGGGATCGAACAGGGCCGCCTCGTTGACGTCCTGCGCCGCGTCGAAGTAGCCGACCACGAGGGCCAGATCGCGCGACGAGGCGAGGGTGGAGGCCCGGGCGAGGAAGGCATCTCGCTCGCCGGCCTCCACGCGGAAGGCGGCCTCCGGAGCGACCACGAGCGCAGCGCCACCCTCGGCGGCCTCGTTCAGCAGGGGCGTCAGGACCCCGCTCAGCCGGTCGGGTGACGGACCGCCGCCCCACGGCGTCCCCAGCTGGTCGTAGGTCCACCCCACCGCGGCGACCCGCACCGAGGCCGTGTCCGGGCGAGAGGCGGCGTAGCCGGCCCAGCCGGCGCACACAAGCCAGGTCACCGCCACGGCGACGGCACCAGGGAGGATGCCCCGCGCGCTGCGCCGCGACAGCGCCGCCGCGGCCAGGGCCTGGGGCAACGCCAGGGCGAAGACCACGCCGGCGACGCCCGTCAGCGACACCACCGCCACCGCGGGGGGCCAGGCGATCAGGCTGCGGCCGAAGCTCTGCGCCGTGCCGAACACCGGGACCAGCGTGAACGACAGGACCTCCACCACCGCGAACGCCGCGGCCACCGCCAGCGCGGTCGCCGACGGGCCGAGCCTCCGGGCGAGGGGCTGTACGATCAACCCGACCAGGGGCCAGAACAGGCCCAGCGAGATCACCAGGAACGCGGCGAACGCCAGGGGGAACTGCAGCACCGCCGCCGCGGTCAGGTTCTGCGCCATCCCCACCAGCGCTGTCGTGGCGATGGCCAGCGGCAACGACGTGCGGCGATCGAGCAGGACGACGAGCGCGGGGATCAGCGCCACGGCCAGCAGCGGCCACAACGTCAGCGGCGGCCCTGCCAGCCCGAGCATCGCCCCCGAGAACGCCGCCGCCACCGCGGCCATCAGCCAGCACCGGCCGCCGCCGCGTTTCGATCGGTCTTCGGAACTGTTCTGGTCCACGTCGTGAAGTACCCTCCCACGCAACCTTCTCATGGGGTAGTCTATTCCGCAGACAAAACGGAGGTCGCGATGAGAATCACGTTGCTGAGCCTGCTGTGCCTGTTGACGGCCATCTGCCTGACCTGCGCCGGGTGCCCCGCGGGCGACGACACCGACGACGACACCACCGCCGACGACGACGCCACGTCGGACGACGACTCCTCGGCCGACGACGACGACGACGACGACGTGGGCGACGACGACGACACCTTCACCCCCGACGAGACGGCGGGCGAGGTCCTCGTCGAGGTCAACGAGTTCAACAACGGCGGCGGCGGCATGGTCAGCACCGGACGCCTGTACGCCCAGTTCAACAACGTCATCACGCCCGCCACCGGTGGCGTCGAGTACAACGTGCCCACGGCCATGGACGAGTGCGCCGTCACCCTGTACACCCTCGACGACATCAACACCGAGGTCCCCGCGGAGATCGAGTACCTCTCCGGCGGCACGCTGACCATCGCCAGCCCCGGCGGGACCTACGCCCTCGAGCCCATCTCCGCCGGCACCATGACCTTCTACCAGCAGGCCGGCCTGACCCCCGGCACCGACATGCCCTTCTCCACCTTCTACAGCGCGCGCCTCGACGGAGACGCCTTCCCGGCCTTCAACTTCCAGGAGTCCCTGGAGATGCCCCCCGAGTTCCACCTCACCAACCCCACCCCCGCCCAGACCGTCGTCCTCACCGGCGACTACAACATCCAGTGGACCGGCGGCGGCAACCACGACGCCACCTGGATCACCGCCGTCGTCAACGACGTCCAGGAGTACGGCCAGGTCCAGTGCAAGGTCACCAACGACGGCGAGTTCGCCATCCCCGCCGACGCCCTCTCCCAGCTCCCCACCGGCGCCGGCATCCTCACCGTGGCCCACCACGACGACTCGTACTTCGAGACCGACGACGGCCGCTGGGTCAAGCTCCGCGGCGGCTACAGCCTGGACGTCAACGCCTCCACCCCCTGACGCCCCCGAACCGCACCTCGTGTCGCACGAAATCACCATCTACGGCGCGATCTTCGGATCACCCGGGCCCGTCGACAGCTTCTACTGGCTCTACGTCAAGAACCGCGAGGCGTTGGGCTATCTCCCCGCCCGCGACTCCTGGCCACCGCTGGAGCGCACCTTCTGCACCATCCCCATGAACGCCGGCAAGCCCGGCTTCCACCGCACGCAGATGATCCACTTCGGGCTGTCGTTCAAGAACTTCGAGGATGGGTGGTCCACCTGGCTCCAGAAGTTCGAGTCGTTGTTGCGCGAGCTCTACTGGACGCAGGTGAGGCTTCATCTCGATTCCGAGCTGTACGGTCACTTCGACTACTGCTGGGATGCGACACCGGCGGCGCTGGAGGGATTTCGTGCGTCGCCGCCACAGCCGGTGCGGGAGTGGGAGTTCAGTGGGGGGCCGAGGGAGTTCGAGGGGTAGGGGGTGGTGGAAGAAACGTCCCTTTTGTTGTCGCTCCTGGATGGAGCTGGTCACGCTGCGCAGGGTCTACCGCCGGCGGAGCCCCAGCAGTCCAACGAGCGGCAGCAGGAAGCCGAACGTCAAGCCCCCGCCGCGACCGTCGCAGCTGGGCCCGCAACCGGCCATGCTGGCGTCTTCCTGGGCCGCGTCGTCGTCGTCGGGGCTCGCCGCGTCGTCGTCGTCCCAGTAGGTGTCGTCGTCGTCACCTACCGCGTCGTCGTCGTCGCCGGCCGAATCGTCGTCGTCATCGCCGGACGAGTCGTCGTCGTCGCCGGCCGAGTCGTCGTCGTCGCCGGCCGAGTCGTCGTCGTCGCCGGGCTGGGAGCCGTGGAGGAGGTAGTCGACCGCGTTGGCGGCCAGGAGGTCCGTCCCGGGCTCGTACCCGCTGGTCTCGAACGTCAGCGAGGTGACGAATGCGGCGCCTGCGCCGGTCTCGGCGAGGTAGCTGGTGGGCCGGGAGTCGCCGTCCGCGGTCAACGGCAGGGCGTGCCCGATGGACTCGTACACGCCGTGACTGACGGGCTGACCGGTCAGCGTCGCAGCGAGGCCGTCCATGATGGGGTGGGTCGGCGCGACATTGGTGGCCTCGTCCGCCGCGTACGAGGCGCCGTGCTGCTGCGTGGCGCCATGGGGCAGCGTGGTGATGGCGGGCTCGTTCAGGTCCGTCGCGGTCACGACGATCAGGTCACCCCCTGTGGCCAGGAAATCCTCGAGACGCCCGGCAGCGGCGTCCACCTGCAGGTTGAATCCCGCCGCCTGGTAGCCGGAGACGACCACGAGGTCGTATCCCTCCAACGGCACGGTCGCGAGCTGCGATCCTGCCGTGCTCACCCAGGCCACGCCGGCCTCGTCGAGCACGTCGGTCCAGAAGGGCTGACCCAGGGGAGCCTCGTCCTGGACGACCAGGGCGAGCTGGGCGGAGGCCGAACGGCAGGCCAGGACGGCCGCCACAGCGAGGACCATCGCGGCGAACCGTCCGCATGTCACGGTGTGCCTCACAGTCCCACCTCCACGCCCGCGCTGAACCCGCCGAAGAATCGTGCGGCGACTGGATCGCTGCTCTCCAGTGCCAGCGGCGTGACCTGGACCACGGCCCCGAACACCAGCGAGACCCGGTCGGTCAGAACATAGCCCACCTTCAGCTGCGGCCCCATGCTGATGAACAGCCAGCCCGACTCCAGCGACGCTGCGGGTTGGTACGACGAGTCGTTCAGCCGATCCACCGGCAGCAAGGTCGCGCGGAACTGGGCGCCGACGCGAAGACGCAGCCGTCGCAGGTCGCGGCCCCAGCCCACCTCGGGCCCGAGCCAGAACACGGTCCGGGTGTCCGGCAGGGTGTCCGTCTCCGCGCCCCGCGCCGGCGAGAAGCCCACCCCGAGCACCCCACCGATGTACAGCCCGCGCGCCGGGGGCGCGCCCCTGCGGGTGGCGGACCAGACCTCGACGGCCATCATGCCGTCTCCCCAGAGGGGCCGCCAGGCCTGCGTCGCGCCGCCGAGGTATCCCAGGTACGCGCCGAGCTGGCGGCGGTCCTCCCGCACGAGCGCGCGCAGCTCCTCCAGTGGCACCGACTGCCCTGCTCCGACCGTGGTGCTGCCCTCGAACACCACGGCTCCGGCAGCGTCACGCACCACGAAGCGGTGCCGGCCGGGCTCCAGGGCCACCGTGCCCGGGAACAGGCCCTTGTCGCGGCCGTCCACCTCGATCGTCGCCCCGCGGTACGGATGGTCGCCGGGCAGGTAGGCGTACACCAGGGCCAGATCGCTGTCCCGGCGCTGATCGGGCCGGCCGGAGAGCACCACGTCGTGCACACCCACGACCCGGAACGCCGCCTCGGGCAGCTGCACACCCTGGGTGCGCTCGTACACCTGTCCGCGCGCCCAGTCGTGCGCCTCGTACGCGGTGACCAGGCCGTCGCCGTTGACGTCCGCAGCCCGCGTCTCCCACGACAGGGCTTGCAGCAGGAACCACGTGTAGGTGCCGTGGCCCAGCTCGTCGTCCTCGCGCGCTGGCCGCCCCAGGGTGGTGGCGAAGAGCAGCGCCTCCCCCGATCCCAGCCCATCCAGGTCGGTGAACGGCGTGTCCGCGGTCAGCTGCGCCGAGGCCTCGGCCAGGGAGGGACCCACCGCGGACTTGCCCTCGCCGTTGAAGCACGCGTCGATGATCAGCGCCTTGCGCCGCGCGGGCATGGACGAGAAGAAGCGACGCAGCGCCTCGAGATCCAGCGCCGAGGTCTCCAGGTCGCCGGTGCGGCTGTCGTGGACCAGCAGGAACGGCGAGAGGTCGCCGGGATCGCGCCTCACCAGGGTTCCGTGGCCGGAGAAGTACACCACGACGACGTCCTCGCGCCGCGCCAACGTACCCAGCACCTTGAGCTCGGCGAGGATTCGATCGCGGGTGTTCTCCCCCGGTTCGGTGAGGCGGATCACATGGTCGAAGCCGCCCCCGGTGGGCGACGCGAGCTGGTCGGCGATGGCGTGGGCGTCGTCTGCGGCGTGCCGCAGAGGAGGGATGGCCGGATCCAGGTAGCCGTCGATCCCCACGACGAGGGCGATGCGGCGCGGGGCCAGCACGGCGGACAGCTCGTCTGCCGTGTTGCGCGAGGGCTGCATGCCCGCCTCTCGCGCCCCCGCTCCCGTGGGCGCGATCACGACCAGCGCGGCGACGAGCGCCGCGATCCGGGGGCCTACTGCCAACGCACCTCCACCTGCTCCTCCGCCGTGGGCGCGGAGCAGTCGGCGTGTTCAGGATCCGCCAGGACGCGGTACACGCGCGTGCCCGGGCCGTGCTCGGTACCGAACGACAGGGGTACGTCCCCACCCGGCCAGTGATTCCCCGCGGACACGCGCCATCCCTCCTCGGCTCCAGGATAGATCCGCTTCCAGGCGCCGTCGCCTTGTTCGTCGAGGCACAGGAAGGCGTCGCGATCGGTCTGCACCGTGAAGATGATCCGCTCGGAGGGCCCTACCGGCCGCACCGTCTCCGCATCCAGAGCGCCCTCCCCTTCGATGACGAAACCCAGGTCCAGGACCTCGCCCGCCGCCTCGTCCCCCCTCCAGCGCCCAGCGCCGATTTTATCCCCCGGCCCGCGGGTGGCCAGGTAGGCGATGGAGACTCCGACGCCGGCCACGACCAGGGCGGCCGCGATCCGCCAGACCGCGGGTACGCGCCGACGCCGCTGGTGAGCCGCGACCCGCGCGCGGATGGCCGGGCCCAGGTTCTCCACGGGCGGATCGTCCAGCGCATCGAAGGCGTTCTTCAGGGGGTCGTCAGGCATGGGTCGTCCCCTCCACCTCGAGGTGCTGGCGCAGGAGCCGGCGCGCATAGGTCAGCCGCGACCGGACCTCCTGGGCGCTCAGCCCGAGGATCTCGCCCACCTCGGTGGAGTTGAGGCCGGATCGGTACGTCAGCAGGACGGCCGCGCGGTGGTGCTCGGGCAGCTCCGCCAGGCCCTGCTCCAGCCGCTGCGCCTGCTGCGCCGATGCCGCCTGGCTCTCGGGCCCCACAGGTGGGGTGGCGGGCTCGTGGCGCAGCGACTGAAGCGCGCGCCGCTGCACCGTCCGGCGGCGGCAGCTGTCGAGGCAGATGCGCCAGGCGATGGTGAACAGGTAGGAGCGGAACGAACCGGTGGGCTTCCAGCGGTACGCCGACTCCACCACTCGCACGAAGGTCTCCACGTGGATGTCCTCGGCCTCGTCCGGACGGGAGGTCACGCGCGCAGCAAAGCCCTTCACAGCCGGGCCGTAGCGTTCCACCAGCTGGTCGAACGCCGCCTCGTCGCCCTGCTGAAAACGACTCATCAGCTCTTCGTCAGTGCTGCCGACCACGATCCTCCGCCCGTGGTGGGTATTTTCACCCCAAACGCACCGCCAGCCCCAGGTGGAGAAAGAAATTCTTTTTTCCCCACCTCGTCCGCCCCGCTCGTTGAGGGAACGGGTGCCGTCGTGGCACCGGAAAGGGGCCTGTCGTAATGGTTCGTCGGATCGTCCGGAATCTCCTCTTGATCGTCTCGGTCGCCGCCGCCACGAGCGCCTCGGCCAACGCCGTGCTGCTCGAGGGCAGCGACGGCGCCGTCGTGCGCACCGCTCGCCAGCAGATCCACACCGTGGTGGAGGCGCAGGTGGCCACCACCGAGGTCACCACCACGTTCCACGCCCTGTCCTCGGACACGGCGCTGTTCTGCTTCGACGTGCCCGAACAGGCGGCCGCGTTCGAGCTCGTGCTGATCCTCGACGGCGAGGAGCAGGTCGCCGAGGTGGGAGTGGGCGACCAGGCCGACTACCCGGAGGACATGGGCCACGGCGACGCCAGCGACCTCGCCGCGTACCTCGGAGAGAACCCCATGCGCACGTGGGTGTCCGACATCCCCGAGGGAGCGGAGGTGGCGTTCCGGCTGTCCTACGTGGAGCTGCTGCCCTACGACTTCGGCGAGGTCACCTACACCTTCCCGATGGCGCCCTTCGAGGGCGACGAGGACCGCATCGGCCGCCTCGCATTCGTGCTCGAGCTGAGCACCGAGCGCACCATCGAGGCCTTCGACACCAGCATGGACGGCGCCGTGGTCACCACGCATTCGGACACGGAACAGTCCGTCACCGTGGTCGCGCGCAACACCGAGCGCGACGCGGACGCGACGGTCTCGTACCGCGTCGCCCAGACCGAGCTGGGCCTGAACCTGTGGGCCTACCGGCCGCGAGAGAATCCGTGGGTGGACGAGGACGACGGCTACTTCCTGCTGCTGCTGGAGCCCCCCACCGAGTCCGAGGAGGTGTCGGACAAGGTGTTCACCTACGTGCTCGACCGCAGCGGCTCCATGTTCGGCTACAAGATCATCGACGCGCGCAACGCCGCCATCACCGCGGTCGAGGGCCTCAACGAGGGCGATTACTTCAACATCATCGCGTTCGACAGCATGCTCGAGTTCTTTGCCGAGAGCCCCGAACCGGCCACCGATTCCAACCGCGCCGCGGCCGTCTCGTTCATCGAGGGTATCGTCCCGGCGGGCTCCACCGCGATCCACAAGGCGCTGATGGCAGCCCTCGAGGAGGGCGGTGCGTCCATCAGCGGTCAGATCGGCGGCGGCCTGGGCATCGCACCGGCCGGGGACGAGCCCTCGTTCGGCGAGCCGGGAGGCTGCCTCGGCAGCGGCGGCGAGGCGCAACCCCAGGGGGACGACGACGACTTCAACGACGCGTCCGAGGACCCCCTCGGCGGCGACGACGACGAGCCCACGGGCAACGACGACGACGAGGGCGACGCGGACGACGACGACGTCCCGGTCGGCACCGCTCCCCGCGTCATGATGTTCCTCACCGACGGGCTGCCCACGTCCGGGATCACCAACCCCCAGACCATCCTCGAGGACGTGGATCAGGCCAACGTCAACGACACCGCCATCTACTCCGTGGCCATCGGCGACGACGCCGACGAGGGCTTCCTCGAGGCGTTGGCCTCGCAGAACCGCGGCGCCTCGGTCCACATCGGCGCCAACGACGACCTGCAGGTCCAGCTCGAGGAGCTCTTCCTTCGCATCAACAACCCCCTGCTCGTCCGACCCCAGCTCGACCTCTCCGGTGGAATCCCCTACGACGTGCTGCCGGAGGAGCTGCCGGACCTGTTCATCGGCAACCAGCTCGTCATCGTCGGTCGTTATGTCGAGCCCGACACGCTCGTCGTGGAGCTCACGGGCGAAATCGACGGCTCCCTCACCCGTTTCGACTACACCGACGAGCTCCCCAAGATCGACGAGGCCAACTCCTTCGTCGGACGCATCTGGGCCGTGACCATGGTCCAGCACCTGCTCGCCCGTATCACCGCCGAGGGGGAGCTCCCCGAGCTCGTGGACCAGGTCACCCAGCTCGGCCTCGACTACGGCATCAACACCCCGTACACGCCCTTCAGCTTCGACACGGGAGACGACGACGGCGGCGATGACGACGACGCCTACGAGGGCGACGACGACGACGCCCAATGGGGCGACGACGACGACGCGGCTGACGTGTACGGCGACGACGACGCAGGGTACGCCGTGGACGACGAGGCAGGCGGTATCGCGGGGTGCTCCTGTGCTCAGCCCGGGATCACGTCCCTGGATCCCGCGGTCGTTCCGATGGCGATCCTCGCGCTGGTGATGGTGCTGCGAGGGAGGTCGCGGCGGAGGGACTGAGCGCCGCTGCGCCGCTCACGGGGCGGCGGTGACCTCGGTGCGCCGCATCTCGAAGGCGGCGACAGTCACGGTGTGGCCGGGGAGCTGGTCGTCGGTGCCGGTGGCGGGGAGGCCCATCTCGGGACAAATGGGGTGTGCATGGGGCACGCGCGACAGAGGCGGGAGGTGCGGGGTCTATAATCGAGGGAGTGCCACGTCCAGCCGACCACGGGAATCCCACCGACTCACCCGCGAGGGCGCGCGTCGGCGTCTTCGTCGCCCTGATACTCGCGTGCCCGGCCTGCCACCTCGAGCCGCCCTTCCCGTACACCAAGTGGCTCGAGGTGTCTGCGGGCTTCTTCCACTCGTGCGGGGTGACACAATGGGGCGAGGTCAAGTGCTGGGGATGCAGGGATCCCGAGGTGCTGGAGTGGCCCAACACCGGGCAGTGCGACGCGCCCGAGGGCACGTTCCTGCACGTCTCCGCCGGCTACACGCACTCGTGCGCGATCGACAAGGACGGCGCTCTTCACTGCTGGGGCTGCGAGCACACACCGGCGGACATGGGCCAGTGCGATCCGCCGGAGGGTGCGTTCACGCAGGTCTCGGTGGGCTACTACCACTCCTGCGCGATCGACGAGGATGGGCGGGCGACGTGCTGGGGATGCCGGCAGGACTCGAGGAGCGCCGACCACGGGCAGTGCGACGCTCCCGACGACCAGTTCAAGCAGGTGAGCGCAGGCGATCACAACAGCTGCGGTGTCCGGTCCGATGGATCGGTGGCCTGCTGGGGATGCCGTGACTGGTATTACCGGGGAGAATGCACCCCCCCCGCGGGGCAGTTCCTCGAGGTGAGTACGAGCCTCTTCGAGATCTGCGGACTCCGAACGGACGGCACGGTGATCTGCCGGGGAAGCGACTGGTTGTCGCACGACGAGCCAGCCACCCCTTTCGTCACGATGGACGCCGGGGGGTTCTTCGCCTGCGGTGTGGACGCCGATGGACACATCGAGTGCTGGGGAAACAACGGCTCTCGCCAGTGCGAGCCCCCGCTCGACGGCTCCTACACGCACGTCAGCGGGGGCAGCTCCCACGCCTGCGGCCTGACCACCGACAGCGAGGTCGTGTGCTGGGGCGCCGGCGGCGACGGCGAGTGCAGCGTGCCGCGCTGAATACGCGGTCCATCCCCGTGATGAACGCCGAGGAGAGAGAAAACGGACGTGAACAGCAGAGCTACATGGGAATCCACGTGGCTCCCCCGTAGATGATTCCATCGTATCCGTGACCGCTGGCGTCGTAGAGGATGTTCCCCGTACCTTCCTCGATATCCCATCGACCGAGCAAGTCGGACGGATCGATCGAACCGGATTGGATGAACTGTTGTTGGATCTCGGCTTCTGTCAGTGCTCTTCCCCAAATACGAGTCTGGGAGATCAGTCCCTCGAACTTGTATGCGTTGCTGGTGTCGGATCGGCAACCGATGTCGAAGGAGTCGTCGTTGGCCAGCATCGTCCCGGACGCCGGCTGTGATGCATCGAGAACACCGTCGACATAAATGCGCATTTCCGAGCCGTCGTATACCGCGGCCACGTAGGTCCAGGTGCCCCCCTGGATGCTGTTGGCCCCGCCGTACAGCTCGTAGAAGCCTGCGTCGGTCCCGACCTGGAACCGCATGGAATCCGCGTTGAAGCCGGGACCATCCCATGACCAATAGTGGAGAGTGAATCCCGAGTCAGGTGGATCCGGTTCATCGAACCGCTTCGAGACAACCGTGAGACCGCAACCCGAATCGTTGTCCACGGGGTTGATCCATGCCTCGATCGTCAGCGCTTGGTCGAGTTGATCGAATTCGACCTGGTCGCCGACGATGACACAGTCGTCGAAGCTGTCGAAGTCCAGCGCCCACAGGTCGTCGACAGCCGACGTGTCGTCGTCCCCCGCGTCATCGTCTCCCGCGTCGTCGTCCCCTGCATCGTCGTCACCAGCGTCATCGTCCGCGTCGTCGTCTCCGACGTCATCATCACCGTTGTCGTCATCATCCCCGCTGCATGCTGTCGCGGCTTCACAGCCATCGTCGTCGCAGTCGGTGAGCCCGTCCTGGTCGTTGTCGACTCCGTCGCTGCACTCATCGGCCTCGTCGCCCTCGAATCCGAAATCGACGTCGTCGTCCGCGCCATCGTCGTCCGTACCGATCTCGCCAGAACCACATCCTGCGGACGCGGTAGCCATACCGAGGAACACCACGAGGAGCAGATTGTGGGTTCGCACTTCGCCACCTCCCTGGCTGCCAACTTACCACGGGGAATGCCACCGCGGGTTTGATAGATTTGGGACCGAGGAGGTGTGGGGATGAGACCATTGGGCGTGGGTTGCTGGGCGGGCCTTCTGATGTCGGCGTGGGCCCTGGCGGGCTGCAAGTGCGAGCCGGGACACATCCAGCCGTGTGACTGTGGCGCGGAGGGGACGGGTGAGTCGGTGTGCTCGGACACCGGCGCCACGTGGGGAGAATGCCAGTGCCCCATCTGCGACCCGGGTGAGACCGAGGAGTGTCTGTGCTACCTGGGCTACGAGGGGTTCCTGACCTGCTCGGACGACGGTCTGGATTGGGGAATCTGCGAGTGCAATCCCTGCGCGGAATACGTCAACATCGTGTGCGGCTGCGAAGGCGTGGAGGATTTCTACGAGGCCATCGGGACCACCTGCGCAGACACGTACCAGCCGCTCATCGACGAGGGGGATCCAGAGGCCTGCGCGCTGGCGATGGACGCCTTCGAGGCGGCGGGTGGCTGTGACCAGTTCGGCAACCTGGGAGACGATGACGATACCAACTGAGCCGGCGTGCCATCGTCCCCTGTGAGATGGCACGGCGGTCGCGGTGAGGAGGGCGTCCGATGAGGAGACAGCTTGTCTGGGGAACCCTGTTGCTGATGATCGGGGGAATGTCCGCGCTGGGCTGCCAGGAGTGCGAGCCCGGTCACATCGTGACATGCGACTGCGGTGAGGGGGCGCGCGGCCAGGCGGTGTGCATGGACGACGGCTCCTGGACCGACTGTTCTTGCCCGATCTGCGAGCCAGGCGCCACCCAGGCGTGCACCTGCAGCCAGGGGATCGCCGGGACCGAATCGTGCACCGAGAACGGGCTGGACTGGGGTTCGTGCGAATGCAGCCCCTGTGCGGAGTATGTGGACACGATCTGTTCGTGTGAAGGCGTCGAGGACTACTACGAGGCCATCGGCACAACCTGCGTGGACACCTATCAACCGTTGATCGAGGAGGGAGATCCGGACGCCTGCGAGCTCGCTCTCGATGCGTTCGAAGCCGCTGGCGGGTGCGATCAGTTCGACCTTCCCGGTGACGACGACGACGACGACATCGGCGATGACGATGACGTCCCCCCCGCCTACCAGGGCGATATCCAGATGGCCGACGCCCTGGTCTACGGCGAATGCACCGCCACCGTGGAGGTCGATCCGGCACACCCCGAGAACGTCCCGGAGGGCTGGTTCGAGTTCGAGATCGAGCTCGCGGGCTGGGCCATGGATTGCTGGATCAACTTCTGGGACCACCTCTCCGACTACTGCGAGGCCTATGATCCGGACACCGGGGATCCCTGTGAGAGCGACGGCTACACCCGCCCCGGCTGGGACATGACCAACGACGCCTACGGCTGGGACCCCGTCTACGGTTTCTGGGACTACTGGACCGCGTACATCGAGTACTTCCAGGACCTGGCCACTGCCAGCGCCCAGGGTGAGTCCGTCTTCGTCTGCGAGAACGCCGGTGTGGATTTCACCACCGAGTTCTGCTGTCAGGACGACTACACCGAGGTGCTCTACTGCCGGGAGTACAGCTGGTAGTCCCGGCCTGATCTCCCCCCAGCCTCCCCTCTCCGAGGCCCTACCTCGCGCACCTGAATCCCTGCGCCCCCCCACCGATATCCGGGTTGTACTCGTACCGCTCCGACACCCGCAGGTCGTCTGGATCGCTGAAGTAGCATCCACCGCGCGCAGAGCGCTTGGTACCCTCGGGTTCCTCCCAGGCCGACCCATCGCCGGGCGCGCCGACGTAGTCGTCGTGGTACCAGTCCTGGACCCACTCCACGACGTTGCCAGCCATGTCACACAGATCCTGGCCGGTGTTGCCGTCGGTGCGGCTGCATACGGGGAAGGTGCCGCCCTCGCCGCAGCCGTCGGTGACGATGTGGTCGTCGGAGAGGACGGCGAAGTCGCAGGTGGCGCGGTCGTCGCCCCAGGGGTAGGCGATGTCCTGGCCCTGGCCGCGGGCGGCGTACTCCCACTCGGACTCGGTGGGGAGGCGGCCGCCGACCCAGGCGCAGTAGGCGGTGGCCTCGTGCCAGTCGACGCAGTTGATGGGGTGGTCGCCGCGGTCGTCCTCGTCCCAGTTGCAGTCCTGGCCATGGGCGAGCTCGTCGCAGCCGTTGGCGGTGACGCACTCGGTGTACTGGGCGACGGTGACCTCGGTACGCCACATCTCGAAGGCGGACAGGGTCACGGTGTGGCTGGGGAGCTGGTCGTCGGCGCCGGTGTCGGGGAGGCCCATCTCGTACGCACCGCCAGCGATGCTCAACCAGTCGCCGTCACCGGTGTAGGGATCGACGGTCCTGTCCTCCTCGTAGCCCTGGTAGTCCCCTCCCGGGCAACCGGCGAGGGCCAGTGAACAGGCGAACAGGATCGAGATTTCCAGGGCTTGTCGCATCAAATCTCCAGTCGGCGGCTCTGCAGCAGCGGGTTCGGGTGTGTTCGGGACTCAGCGCGATTCGAACACCACCCTGGGGTCGTCGTCCTGGGGCAGCGGCCAGCCGCCGCCGTCCGCCAGCGTCCCGTCGTAGGCGGACACGTACTCGATCATCGCGTCGCGGATGTTGTCGGGGAGGCGCTGGACCCGCTCGGCGGGCAGGTCGGCGTACATCTGGCTGATGGAGTCGGGGCGGTCCCAGAGGTAGTCGGGGAGGACGACCTGGAAGCGGCCGGCGGGATCGAGGGTGCGGCCGTCGGTCAGCGTGGCGGAGTGGAGGCGGTCGCGCTCCCAGGCCTCGTTCTCACCGTCGCCGTCGATGTCGCGCCACTGGCCGTCGCCGGGATCGACGACGAGGGTGATGCCGGCGAGCTGGACGAAGGAGTGGGAGCCGCTGGTGACGATCTCCAGGATGGTCTCGAGCTCGTCGCCCGTCAGATCGAGGACGACGAAGCGGTTGTCGAAGGGGAACAGGGCGTGGAAGTGACAGAGGTTGAGTTCGCCAGCGGGGAGGTTCATGCGGAGGCTGCCGCTGTTGAGCAGGGCGACATCCGCGCCCTCCACGTGGGCCAGCATCGCGTCGGCGACCAGGGTGCCGGCGGCGGACTGGCCGTCGCCGCCGCGGCGGATCTCGAGGGCGGCCGTTGCGAGGGTGTCGGAGCACAGCGCGTGGACCTGCTCGACGTACTCCGCGAGGATCGCGTCCACCTCGGGATCGGGCAACACCGGCTTGTCGTTGTACACGGCGGGGAGCCAGGGGCCCTTGGCCTTGTAGTCGAAGCAGCTGTCGCCGTCCTCGGGCATCTGCTCGCACAGGGCGATGGGATCGGCGACGGTGGTCCGCGTGCGGTCCACCCTCCGGGTCTCGGGATCGACCCAGAGGTCCACCCTGCCGAGGGCGCGCCCCCGCGAACCCGACTCGACGACGGCGACACCGTCCACCAGGGACGCCAGCCACGCGTGGCGGTGCCCGAGGAACACGGCGTCCACCTCGCCGGCGGCGCCGTCCAGGACGCCCACCAGCTCGTCTTCCGGGGTGCAGTCCTGGATGGGCGGCCAGCGGCCGTCGCCGCGGCACCCGCCGTCCAGGTGGCCGAGCACGACGATCACCTCGGCGCCCTGCTCTCGAAGCGCTGCGGCCTCCCGCTGGACCGCCGGGCCCACGGGATCGAACGCGAGCCCGACCAGGTTGTCGCCGGAGGTCACCGACGGCGTGGTCTCCGTGGCCAGGCCGATGAGGCCCAGCTTCACGCCCTTGAGCTCGACCATGTGCGTCGAACCCAGCCAGGGAGGGAGCGTCGCCCCGTCGCCCGTGGCGCGGACGTTCGCCGCGAGGATCGGGTAGCCGCCGCGCTCGGCGAACTGGGCCAGCGCTCCCAGCGGTTCGTCGCCCTCGTTCTCGGTGCGGGAGTGGGGACCGACCGGTCCATAGTCGAACTCGTGGTTGCCCAGCGCCGCGGCGGTCAAGCCGAGGTACCTGTAGAAGTCCGCCACGGGCGCACCCTCGAAGTGGTTGCACAGCAGCGGCCCCTGGAGCATGTCCCCGGCGTCGACCACCAGCGTGCCGCCGGGGTTCTCGGCGCGGACGGCCTGGACGTACCCCGAGAGCATGGCCGCGCCGCCCTTGCGGGGTGATGTGTCCGCGGACACGGCGGGGCGGTCGAGCAGCGCGCCGTGGAGGTCGTTGATCCCCAGCAGGGTCAGGTGGATCGGCTCGCCGTCATCCGCTGGCGCGGGATCGACATTGCGCGTGGCGCAGCTCGGCAGGGCGACCACGGCGGCGAGGAGACAGAGGGGAGACAGTCTGGACACGGGGCCCTCCAGCGGCGGCTTGCATGGATGATACAGCTAGGAAGGACCGGAGTCAGGCGCAACCAGCCCCGTGAACAGCGTGTCGAGCAGACACTCGGCGCCCTGGCCCAGGGCCTCGCGGCCCTCGAAGATGAAGCGCTCGTCCAGGCCGTGGATGGCGGCGAGCAGTGCGCCGCCGAGGACGTCGGGATCCACCTGACGGAAGCGGCCGCTGGCCATCCCCTCGCGCAACAACGCCACGATGAACCCGTGCTCGGCCTCCTCGAAGCGGGCGAGGTCCTCGTCGGCCATCGGCAGGAACTCGCGGGCGAAGTGCTGGGTGACCGAGTACAGGGACTTGACCTCGCGCAGGTGCTTGAAGCGGGCGCGGACGTAGCCGATGAGCCGCGCGTCCGGGGGCGCGTCCGCGTCGAGGGAGTCGATGAGCACCGCCTGGAAGCGCTCGATCTCGTTGGAGATCAGGGCGCGGAACACCTCCTCCTTGTTGGGGAAGTGGTAGTACAGGGTCGCCCGGCTGACGCCGGCCTCGGTGGCGATGTCCTCCAGGGTGGTCTTGCGGTAGCCGAACCTCGAGACCGCCGCGCGGGCGGCGTTGATCAGGTGCAGCTTCTTCTCGTCTCGCCGGTTCGTGCTCATGCCTTCACCCCATTCTCCCCTGACCCGCGCCGGCCCTTCAACCGCTCCCGGAAGCTCTCGATCCACAGGTAGACCACCGGCACCACGACCAGCGTCAGCAACGTCGACGCGATCAGGCCGCCGATGACCGGCAGGGCCATGGGCTGGCGGATCTCGCTGCCGGAGCCCGTCGAGATCGCCGCGGGCAGCATGCCGAGGATCATCGCCAGCGACGTCATCAGGATGGGCCGCAGCCGCAGGTGCCCCGCCTCGAGCAGGGCGTCGGCGATGGTGGATCCCGCCTCGCGCAGCTGGTTGGTGCGGTCCACCAGCAAGATGGCGTTCTTGGTCACCAGCCCCATCAGCAGGATGATGCCCAGCATCGTGGGGATGCCCACCGGCCAGCCCATGAGGAACAGCGTCAGGAAAGCGCCCACCACGGCCAGGGGCAGCGACAGCATGATCGTGAACGGGTGCACGAAGCTGTCGAACTGGCTGGCGAGCACCGCGTAGATGAACAGGATCGCCAGCCCCAGGGCCAGCAGCAGGCTGCCCAGGGCGTCGCGCGCCCCCTCCACCTCGCCCAGGATCAGCAGGTCGACCCCGTCGGCCACGGGCAGCTCGTCGAGCATCCGCTGCACGTCCTGCTGCACGTCGCTCAGGGGCCGGTCGTCGATGTTGCAGCTGACCTTGAGGAACCGCCGGCGGTCGTGGCGTTCGATGGACGACGGCGCGGTCTCGTACTCCACGCGGGCCAGGTCGCGCAGGGCCACGGGGGTGCCCAGGCCGTAGGGATCGTCGAGGCGCGGCAGCGGGCTGATCAGCAGCAGGTGGGGCAGCAGATGGCGCGGGGTGCGGTCGGCCTCCCGCGCCCGCATGCGGATGTCGTAGCTGTTGTCCCCGTCGCGGAACTTGCCCACCAGCTGTCCGGCCACGGCGATGCGGCTGGCGATACCGATCTGGCCGACGCCGATGCCCGCGCGGGCCGCCTTCTCGCGGTCCACATGGAGCTGCAGCTCCGGCCGTCCGGAGCGGTAGGTCGATCGGATCCCGGTGGTCCCGTCGATGCTCCTCAACCCCATCCGCACGTGGTTGGCCGCCTCCTGCAGGGCGCCAAGGTCCTCGCCGCGGATCTCCACCTCGATGGGGGCGCCGCCCGGGCCCCCCTCCATGATGGGCGGATCGGCCACGGTGATGGTCACGCCGGGGAGGTCCCTCAGGCGTATGCGCGCCTCGGCCTGGATGTCGTAGATGGACCGCTTGCGATCGCCCTTCTTGGCGGTGAACGCGGCCATCTCGATGCGGTCAGTCTCGCCGTCGGGCCCCACCACGGTGTAGATGTGGTGGACCTCTTCGATCTCCGAGACGAGGGCCTCGATACGGGCCGCCGCCTCCTCGGCCGCGGTCAGCGACGTGAAGGGCGCCATCACCACCGAGACGCGGAACTCGCTGCGGTCGTACTTGGGGATGAACTCCGAGCCCACCACCGACAGCAGCAGCAAGCTGCCCAGGAACAGCACCAGGGACAGCGCCACGACGGTCTTGCCGTAGCTCAGCGCCACGGCCAGCAGGGAACGGTAGCGATCGTCGACCCACTCCCAGAAGCGGATCAGGCCGCGGGCCATCCGTCCCCGCGACTCGGGATCCACGACCTTGCTGACCCGCGCCGACAGCATCGGGTCCACGGTGAACGCGATGAACAGCGAGATGGACACGGCGATGGCCACCGTGTAGCCGAACTCCTTGAAGAACTGGCCCACGAAGCCACCGACGAAGCCCACGGGGACGAACACCGCCAGGATGCTCAGGGTGGTCGCCAGCACCGCCAGCCCCACCTCGCGGGTGCCGCGGCTGGCGGCGACGAACGGGTTCTCGCCGCGCTCGAGGTGACGGTAGATCACCTCGCGCACCACCACGGCGTCGTCGATGAGGATGCCGATGGCCAGGGACATCCCCAGCAGGCTCAGCGTGTTGAGCGAGAACCCGGCGAGCCACATGAAGAAGAACGTGGCGAACACCGAGGTGGGCAGGGCCGTGGCCGAGATCACCGTGGACCGCCAGTCCACCATGAACAGGTAGACCACCAGGATCGCCATCAGCGCGCCCACGACCAGCGAGATCTTCATCTCGTGGAGCATGTCCCGCGCCATGATGGAGCCGTCGTAGACCGGCTCGATGACCACGCCCGGAGGCAGGTCGGCCTGGATCTCCTCCACCGCCTTCATCGAGCGATCGCACACCTCGACGGTGTTGCTGCCGCTCTCCTTGATCACGTCGAAGGTCACGGCGCGTCTGCCGTCCACGCGCGCCAGGGTGGTCCGGGTCGCGCGGCCGTCCACCACCTGGGCGATGTCCCGCAGGAAGATGGGCGACGGCAGGGGCTGCACGACGATGGAGCCGAGCTCGTCGAGGCTCTCGACCTGGCCGCGGGACCGCAGCCCGATGCGGGCAGCCCCCACCTCCATCTGACCGCCGGGGATGTCCACCGTGTCGTAGCCGACCTGCTGCACCACCCGCATCAGCGGGATGCGCAGCTCCGCCATCTTGGGCAGGTCCAGCTCGATCTGGATCTCCCGCTCCTCGCCGCCCTTGATGTCCACGGCGCCGACACCGCGCAGCTGCTCGATGCGGGGCTTGATGGTCTCCTCGGCGAGGGTGCGCGTCTCCAGCGACGAACGGTCCGAGGCCACGGCGAACGTCATCACCGGCATGGCCGCGGGATCGATGCGCCGGTACATGGGCTCGTCCACGCCCTCGGGGAAGCTGGAGCGCAGGGCCGAGACGCGGTCGCGGAGCTCGTCGGCGGCCACGGCCAGGTCCACGTCCATGGCGAACATCACCACCACGATGCCGACGTTCTCGCGGGACATGGACTGGATGTCGTCGAGGCCGCCGATGCCGGCCACGGCGTCCTCGATGGGCCGGACGACCTCCTCCTCCACCTGGGATGGGCTGGCGCCCGGGTAGGGCACGACCACCGAGACGATGGGGAGGGACACCTCGGGGAAGAAGTCCACGGGCAGCCGCACCAGGGCGACCACGCCCATGACCATCAACATCACCGCCACCATGGTCGTGAAGACCGGGCGCCGGATGGCTAGATCACTGAGCCACATCCGCGATCGGGCCCCCGTCGCTGACCGTGGTCACCGGTTCGCCCTCGGCCAGGTGCTCGGCGCCGGGCACGATCACCAGCTCGCCCTCGATCAGCCCCTCCACGGACAACGTCTGGTGGGACTCGCCGAGGATCGTCACCGCGCGTTCGCGCACCACGCCGCCCGCCGCGACCTGGACCCAGCTGGTGTCCACGGTCCTGTGCACGACCTCCTGGGGCAGCACCAGGGCGTCGGCGTCCGTGGCCACGACGATCTCACCGCGGGCGAAGAGGTTGCCGGTGATGGCGCCGTCGGGGTTGGGCACGCGGATCTCCACCGGCGCGCGGCGGGTCCACGAGTCCAGGGAGGGAGACACGGCCGTGACCACGCCGGTGATGGTGAGATCGGGCAGCGCGTCGGTCCACAGGCGGACCACCTGACCCGTCTTCACCCACGGCTGATCCAGGTCGCCCACCTCACACTGGACGCGCAGCTCGTCCGAGGCGTCGATGTGGAAGGCCGGGTACTCGCTGCCCACCATGCTGCCCAGATCCGCCTGGACCTTGGACACGACCCCCGACAGGGGGGCGCGCATGGTCGCGTTGTGCACCATCTGATCGGCCAGGTCCCGCTGGATCTCGGCCAGATCCCGTTGCGTGCGCGCCGAGTCCACCTGTAGCGACGCCTCGTCGAACGCCTGCTCGCTCAGCCCCAGCGAACCGGACCGCTCCCGCACCCGGTCCAGCCGCTCGAAGCTGCGCTGGGCCATGTCCACGGCGTCCTCGGCCATCTGCAGCCCCACCTCGGCCTGCTGGGCCTGGAGCCCGTACTCGGTGGACTCCACCGTCGCCAGGGGGTCCCCCTTCTCCACCCGGTCGCCGAGCCCCGCGTACACCGCGACGACCTTGCCACCGAGCTTGGGGAACACGTCCACCGAATGCTCCGGCGCCAGGGTCCCGGAGATCGGGATCGTGCGCTCGAACGTGGACGGATTCATCTGGATCACCTCCACCAGCGTGGGGGGGATCTCCACATCGGGCGGCGGCCGCAGCCGGAAGTACAGGGACTGGCCCACGCGGAAGCAGAAGCCCAGGGCGAGGACGCCGCCCACGGCGACGAGAACCCAGAACACGGCGGAGCGTTTGCGGGAGGAGGGCCCGAGAGGGTCGAAACCCAGGGGCGGATTCATGGTTTCCTCCGGGGGAACAGCGAGCGGGCGGCGACAGCGGGAGGTTGTACTTTTCTTACAAACTTTCCAGAAATGTATGAATCGTCATGCTGTCTGTCAAGGCTGGGCGCGGATCGGGCGCCCGATTGCCCGGTTCAGGGCTCGCGCAGGAGCGAGTCGATGGCGCTGGTGGACATCGTCCAGACGAGGCCGCTGCCCTCGACGGTCACGTACCGTTCGTCGCGCTGGCGGTCGTCCTCGGGGTCGTCCTCGACGGCGTCGCCCACGAGGAGGGTGCGGGTGCCGCCGTCAGCGACGGCCGTCGCGCTGGAGTCCGGGTCGGAGAGTCCGAACCCCTCCAGGGGCTGGCGCCCGACCAGGGCCGCGGCGCGGGCGCGGGCGAACGTGTGGGCCTTTCCGGTGACCTGGCGCTCCTCGGGGGGCTCGGCGCGGGGTGGATCCCAGCTCCAGGGATCGTCGGGGGTGGCTCGGACCGCCGACCAGGCCCCATCCGCGCTCATGCTCGTCACGGCGTCGGCCTCCACGCCGAACAGGTGCAGGTCTAGGAAGTAGTCGGGATCCAGGGGGCGATCGCCGTGCCCGTGGATGCCCAGGGCCGAATGCAAGCCGGCGTGGGCCAGCCAGGCGCGATCGTCGCCGTCGGGCCGCACGAAGCTGCGGTTGGTGCGCGGCCCCTTCTTGCCCACGAGCAGGTGGAGGATCTCCGCGCCAGCTCCGTCGGTGAAGATCAGGTGGGTCACCCCGTCGCCGGCGAGCTGGAACTCCTCGAGCAGGGCCGCGTCGTGGGCCCGCTCCTCCGCCACCAACCCGTCGATGGCGTCGAGGAGGCGCTGGACGTGGTCGGCGTTGACCGGGGCGTCGTCGCGGCTGGTGAGGTTCCACGCTCCGTCCCGCAGCTGGAGCCGGCCGCTCTCCCCCTCGCGGCCCTCGCGGCGGATCTCGATGCCGGCGATCACCTTCAGCGTGCCCTCCGGGACGAGCACCTGGGGTCCTGTGCCGCCGGTGTCCACGGGTCGGCGCTGCCACAGGGCGATGGCGGCCAGCACGACCAGCGCGACGACACAGGCGAGGGTCTGGGTACGGGTCATGAGCTCCCCTCGCCTCTCCTGGCCGGGGAGCTCCGGTAGCGCTCCTTGGCCCGCTGGACCGACAGCACGCGCACGAGCCCCAGCAGCGCGATGAGCAGCGGCGCGGCCCCCACCACCGCCACACGGTGGGCGGTCCGGACGCGGGCCGAGACCCGCTCGATGCGGCGGTCCACCGGCTGCTTGCCGCGGATGCTCACCAGGGTGTCGCCCAGGGCGAGGGAGTCGATGGCGTTGAGCACGAAGCGCCCGTTGTCCGCCGAGGTGATGAACCGATCGCGCAGCAGCTGGTCGCAGCCGATCACCATCATCCGGGTGGGCACCGCCTCGCCGGACATCTCGGGGAGCGCCTCGCCCGGCTCGCCAGCGGTCCAGCCGGGGACGTGCATCGTCCCGAAGGCGTCGGGGAAGGTGCCCTCCAGCAGCACCGCCAGGGTCTGGGGGCCGTCGAAGGTCTCGGGGGGCTGCACGTCGTTGTTGACGAGGTTGCCCACGTGCGCGGGCACCAGCCAGCTCTCGGCGCTGGAGTGCAGCAGCTCGGTGGCCGTCAGCCCGGCGGCCTCGGCGCGCCCGGTGTCCACGTGCAGCGGGCTGGCCCACATCATCAGCAGCCGGCCCAGGCGGTTGGTCACGGCCACGGCGTCGTTCATGCCGCTCGCCGGGACCAGGATGTGGGTGTCCATCTCCACCGGCGCGGGCCGCTGGGCCTGCTGGGCCATCATCGACGTGCCCACGATGGTGATCGCCTCGGAGCTGCGGTCCATCAGCCACTCCTGGCCCAGGGGCGTCCCGCAGGCCGTGAGCAGCCGATCCACGCCGGTCCCGGTGAGCTCGGCGCTGACCTTGTAGCGGCCGCGGAACGGGCGGTAGACGAACGAGTAGCGCTGGGTGGCCAGCAGCACGGGCTGACCGCGGCGCAGGGCCGCGTTGAGCTCGTAGACCTGCCGCTCGCTCCACTGGTCGGGCGACGGCACGATGATCAGGTCCGCGTCGTCGGGCAGCGGGCGGTCCTCGCCGAACCGCTCGAGCCGGTGGACCTGGAACTCCAGCCGCTTCAGCGCCTTTTGCAGGGTCGAGTAGTGATCGGTCCGGCGGTCCGGCACGGGCTTGCCCATGTCGCGGTACACCTTGGCCAGGGCCGGCTCCACGGGCTGCCGCTCCACCGGCGCCACCAGGGCCACCTTGGGCTTGCCCAGCCGCTGCAGCCGGTCCACCCGCATCATCACCTCGTACTCGAGCACGGGCAGCATGGCGGGCCGGATACGCGGGATCACCTGCTCGGCGCGGTCCTTGTAGGACAGCACCAGCGCGCTGTAGACGAGCGCCACGCCGAAGCCGTCCGCCTCCACGCTGCGCACCTCGAAGGGTCGCACGCCGTCCTTGAGCAGCCGCTCGGCCAGCTCCTCCTCCTCGGACAGCGAATCGACGTCCGGCGGCTCCACGTCGTCCTCGCTGACGGCCGGGAGCTTCTCCTGCTCCTCGGCTCGCAGGGCCTGCGGATCGATGACCACCACCGAGGTCTGGAGCCGCCCTCCGGCCACGCGGCCGAGCTCCTCGAGGAGGTCCTCGACGTCGCGCCGCAGGGTCTTCATGCCCGCGGGCATCCGGTCCTGGGGCGACACGTACAGGGTGGCCCGCAGCGGCGCGTCGAGCTTCGAGAGCATCTCCCGCGACGCCGGCGAGACCGTGTACAGGCGGTCCTCGGTCAGGTCGAAGCGGCCCAGGCCGACGGGCTCGATCACCATCATCGCCAGGAGCCACAGCGGCAGCAGCAGCACCAGCGCGCGGGCCATGGCGCGCCCGGCGCGCGGCTGCATCCGGACCTTGATCCAGATGCCGTCCAGGGTCAGGAAGGTGCCGGTCCCGAGGGCGAAGTAGAGCAGGTCCCGGGTGTCGATCACGCCGCGCTCGATGGCCTCGAACCGCACGGCCAGGCCCACGTAGCGGCGCAGGAAGCTGCCCAGGTCGCCGGTCCACGCGTCCAGCTGCAGCGCGATGAGGTCCGTGCCCAGCAGGTACAGGGCAAACGACAGCAAGAACGCCAGGATGAACGCCACGACCTGGTCGCGGCACAGGCCGCTCGCGAACAGCCCCAGGGCCAGGTAGAAGCAGCCCAGGACCAGGGCGCCGAGGTAGCCGCCCACCACCGGGCCGGGGTCCAGATCGCCCAGCAGCGACACGGAGACCACCGCGGGCAAGGTGGTGGCGAGGGCCAGGGTCAGGAAGGCCACGCCGGCGAGGAACTTGCCCAGGACCACCCAGCGCGCCGGGATGGGCAGGGTCAGCAGCAGCTCGCTGGTGCCCTGGCGGTGATCCTCGGCCCACAGGCGCATGGTGATGGCGGGCACGAACACCACCATCACCTGGGGGAACAGGCCGAACAGACCGCGCAGATCCGCGCGCTCCGCGAGGAAGAAGCTGCCGGTGAACAGCGAGCAGGTGATCACCGAGAACACCAGCAGGAACACGAAGCCGATGGGCGAGTCCAGGTAGGCCCGCAGCTCCCGCCGGAAGATGGTGCTCAGGCCGCTCACCGGGGGTCCTCCTGGCCTCGTGTCAGGGCCATGAAGGTCTCCTCGAGCGAGAACCGCTCCTCGCGCAGCTCCGTGAGGGGCTGGCCCGCCAGCGCCGCGCCGACCTGCGCCCGCAGGTCGCTGCCCACCGGGCCGGTGACCTCGAAGCGCGCCCGGTCCCCGTCCGACTCGAGCGCCTCCATCGTATCCAGGCCGTCGAT
The DNA here is from genome assembly GCA_964425605.1 of uncultured Rickettsiales bacterium. Lineage (GTDB taxonomy): Bacteria > Myxococcota_A > UBA796 > UBA9615 > CAYRNR01 > CAYRNR01. The sequence continues at coordinate 52,908 of CAYRNR010000021.1, forward strand.
CCCCTCGAGGGTGGCGCGGATCTCGCCGGCGGCTGCCGCCACCTCCACCACCACGCGCTCGCAGTCCCGCGCCCGCCGCTCGAGTTCGGGCAGGGGACCGTCGGCCACGATGCGACCGCGGTGGATGATGATCGCCCGATCGGTCACCACCTCCGCCTCCCCAAGCACGTGGGTGGACAGCAAGATGGTCTTGGAGCCGGCGAGGCTGCGCACCAGGTCGCGGATGACCTGGACCTGGAACGGATCCAGCCCCGCGGTGGGTTCGTCGAGGATCAGCACGTCCGGGTCGTGGACCAGCGCCTGGGCCAGCCCGACGCGCTGCCGATACCCGCGCGAGAGCTCCCGGATGTGCTTGAGGAACACCCCGTCGAGCCCGCAGGCGTCCACCACCCAGTCGATGCGGGTGGGGTCCTGGACCTGCCGGGCGCGGGCGACGAAGCGCAGGAAGTCGCGCACCTGCATGTCCGGGTACAGGGGGGCGACCTCCGGGAGATACCCCACCTTCCGACGCACCTCCAGGGGGTGGGCCAGGGCGTCGATGCCGTCCACCTCCACAGCGCCCGCTTCGGGCGTGAGGTAGGTGGTGATGATCCGCATGGAGGTGGTCTTGCCTGCGCCGTTGGGCCCCAGCAAGCCGACGATCTCGCCCTTGCGGAGCTCGAAGGACGCCGCGTCCAGGGCCTTGACGGGCCCGTATCGCATCGTCACGTCGCACAATCGAATCACGTCGGTTTCCCCCGATCGGATGATCAGCGCCGGAGGATAGTCTGTTCCCGCGAGCGTGTCACGCGTGCGCCTGCGTCCAAATCAGTCCTTGAGACGCGCACGCGGTTTCTCTATGCTCGCCGCAGACCTCGAAGCACCAGGTTTTCGCTTCGAGGAAGGAGTCGAGATGCGCCGTTCCCTGCTGATCCTCGCCGCGATTGCGCTGCCCTTCACCGCCGCCGCCGACATCGGCCCCGGCGAGACCGTGGTGGACGGCATCATGGCCGACATCACCAACGAAGGCTTCGACTTCATCGAGGAGCAGGCCGCGAACTTCGTGCCCTCGGAGATCGTGCTCGAGGACATGTCCATGTACGAGGAGCCCATCTGGGAGTGCTCCATGGACATCGACGTCTCGAACCTCCAGGTGGACATCCAGCTCGACGATCTCCAGATCACCCCGTCCCAGGACGTGCTCCAGGTCAGCGCCACGGCGTTGATCTGGGTCAACTCCCAGTGGGATCCGCTCCAGCTCGACGTGGACGCGGGCGGCTTCGTCTGCTGGGCCCTCGACGCGAGCTGCAACGCCTGGACCGACGTGCTGACCGCCGAGATCACGCTGCAGATGAGCCTGGAGATCATCGACCCGGGCAACGGCGATCCGCCCTACCTCGACGCCACGGTCCCCACCATCCAGCACAACCTGGACTCGGCCATCGACTCCCAGGCGATCCACCTGGACTGCTGGATCGGCAGCCTCATCGACTTCATCGAGTTCTTCGGCGTCGACGTCCTGGGCATGATCATCGACGCGGCCCTGGCCGACGTCTACACCATGATCGACGAGCTCCCCGCCACCATCGAGGAGGCGGTGGAGGACGGCTTCGACCAGGTGCAGTACGTGGACACCGTGGACGTGGCCGGCGTCGAGCTGGGCATCGAGCTGGTCCCCCACGACATCATCATCGACCACTACGGCGTGCGCCTGGCGATGAACAGCACCTTCGACGCCGAGCAGGCCGAGTGCATCTCCGCCTGGGACCCGGGCATCAGCCCGTTCACCGACAACCCGCCCCCCGATCTCGACCCCAACGCCACGTACCACCTGCGCGCCCTGCTCGGCGACGACGCCGTCGCCTCCGCGCTGTACGCGGTGTGGCACGGCGGCGTGCTGTGCTACGAGCTCGATCCCGCCGAGCTGGGCTTCCCCCTCGACACCTCCTTCGTCGCCCTGATGGCCGACGAGGACGATCGCCCGCTCATCGAGCGCATCTGGCTCGACGAGTCCCAGCCGATCATGCTCCGCACCACCCCCAAGGAGACGCCCACGGTCGACTTCAACGGCGCCCACGACCTCGACGCCCAGGTGGAGAACCTCGGCCTCGACTTCTTCGCCCTGACCCAGGACCGCTTGGCCCGCGTGTTGACGGTTGACGTGGACGTGGACGCCGGCGTGGACGTCGTCACCCCCGGCGACGGCAGCATCGAGATCGAGCTCGACATCGACTCCGACAACCTCTCCCCCGAGGTCAGCTACGACGAGTTCGTCGGCGACCTCTCGTCGCAGATCGAGACCAACTTCTCCGACATCATGAGCGGCTTGCTCGACACCGTCCTGGGCTCGTTCCTGCCGGACCTCGCCTTCGGCGTGATGCAGATCGCCGGGCTCGGCATCTACAACCTCGACCTGGGCGCCGACGGCCCCGCCGGCGACTTCCTCTCCGCCGAGGTCACCCTGGACCTCGTCCAGCCCGAGTGCGAGGGCAACCTCGCCGCGCTGGGCTGCGCCGGCGCCGACCTCGGCTGCGGCGGCGGCTCGGATCCCCTCGGCTGCGGCGGCGGCGATGACGACGACGACACCGTGGGCGACGACGACGACTCGGCCGACCCGTGCTCCTGCCAGTCGTCGTGCCAGGACGGATCGTGCGACTCCGGTTGCGACGTCACCCACAGCCAGAACCGGCGCGTGCGGGCCATCTGGGCGGGCAACCTGATGCTGCTGGGCGCGTGCCTGCTGGCGCTGGGCTGGTGGCGCAAGGTCGCCAGGTAGGCACCCCGACCCCCCTTCCCCCCTGGGACAGTCCCATGGGACGCTCCGCCGCCAGGGTGTGACGTCTCACCTCGAAACCGTGTGATCACGGCGACGCACATCGTTCGCTCGGTTGGCACGGCCCTTGCTCCTTCCCTGGTTCAACGCTCGAAACCAATCGAAGGAGGACCGAACGATGACCCACACGAACACCCTCTCCCCCATCCACCGGGCGATGGCCGCGATCACGACGGCGGCGCTCCTGGGAACCAGCGCTCTGGCGGGTTGCGCCACCCACCTCACCGCCGATCAGAGCGAGGACGGCGCCGAGATGATCGACCTGCTGGCCAACGAGGAGACGGTCCAGCGGACCCTGGCGAGCCACCTCGACGGCGAGGAGCTGGTCGTCATGTTCGATCCGGCAGGGCCCTCGGCGTTCGGGATCGACTACTCCACCCTCGATGGCCTGGGGGAGGACGTGTCGAACCTGCTCGCGATCTCCGGCGTGGAGATGTCCGGCGAGGACCTCACCGACCGGATGCACGAGTCCATCCTCACCCTGGTCGAGGCGTCCTGGCACGACATGGCCCTCGAGGGCACCGAGGACCTCGAGGACAAGAGCCCCTGCGGCTACGAGGTCCAGTACGACGCGACCTTCGACCGCCTCGAGATGGTCGGGCTGAGGGTCGACGAGGTCAGCGTGGACTTCGACGCGGCCCGCGAGGTCATCGCGGTGGACCTCTCGCTCACCGACCTGACGCTCTCCACCCACGTCACGGGCGACGTGAACCTCCTGGGGGGATTCTTCTGCCCCGACCTCGGCGACGAGCTCGACGACGACGTGCTGTTGACCGCGGACTTCGCGACCCTGTCCTTCGAGGTGGACTTCTTCACGTACCAGGGCAGCTGCGACGGCGCCTGCTGCGACCAGGAGCTGGAGGCCGTGTTCTCCCTGGAGGCGGCGTCCGTCTCTGGCGTCGAGGCGGATCTCCCCGTCGTCGAGATGAGCTTCCTGTACATCGACGTGGACCTCGACGAGCACATCACCGCCAAGGAGATCGAAGGCCGGATCAACGCCACGGTGGCCTCGGTCCTGCCCATGGAGATCGCCGCCACCCCCGTGGTCTACGGCCTGGCCGTGGCGACGGACGTGACCTTCACCGACGACGACAACGACCACCTCACCTTCGACTGGGTGGTCGATCAGGACGAGGACGGCCTGCTGGCCTGCGATCCCAGCCCCACCGGCATCGTGGACCACGACCTCGACGGCGCAGACGACGCCATCGACAACTGCCCCGGCCTGTCCAACCCCTCCCAGGACGACCAGGACGGCGACGGCGTCGGCGACGCGTGCGACAACTGCGAGACGGTCCCCAACCCCGGCCAGGGCGACACCGAGCTCGACGGCATCGGCAACGAGTGCGACCCCGACGACGACAACGACGGCGTGGACGACCCCTGGGACAACTGCCCCATCCAGGCCAATCCCAACCAGGAGGACGCCGACAAGGACGGCATCGGCGACGCCTGCGAGCCCGACGCCATCGTGGACCAGGACGAGCTCATCATGCTCGTGGACACCCGCTTCCAGGCCATCGCCCACGTCTTCCAGGACTACGGCGTCTCCGAGGGCCCCTGGGGTTCCTGGTCCAAGATCTCGTCGTACTTCGACACCGAGGACTTCGTCGCCGAGGTGGAGAATCCGCTGGTGGAGATCGGCTCCTTCGACGACGAGTGGACGCTGGGGTACATCGACGCCGAGGACTTCCTGTGGGACCACGGCGTCCCCAAGACCGTCACGTGTGACCACGTGTCGTCCATGCTGAGCATGGACCCCCGCGTGGACGGGGACCTGGCCGCGCAGTTCCTCGGCGACAACCTCGGGATGTAGCGACTCTCCCGCCCCCCCACCTCGCCTCGATCAGCCCGCGTTTCCCAGGGCCATCAGACCGATCAGAACGAAGCAGGAGACCACACCAGGGACCGACACGCCGTCCGGCACCTCATCGTCCGCGGCCCTACTCCGAGTTCTCCTCGCACCATTCCCGAAGGTCCCTCCAGGACGACTTCGACTGACTGCACGCCAGGCCCCAGGAGTCGTCGGTTCCGTATCCGCCGATGGTGAGGTCCGACCAGGTCCCGAAGATCCGCATGGTGTTCTCGCCGCCGTCCCAGGGGACGAAGACCTCGAAGGAGAACATCATGGTGCTGGTGATGTTCTCGCTGGTGGTCAGGGGTTCCTCGGGATAGTAGCCACGGATGACCACGAGCGGTTCGCCGGTGCCCTCCCAGTCGTCGATGCGGCGGTACTGGAGGTTGGTGACGATGGCGATCTCCGACGTGAGAATCGCCAGCTTGGCTTCGTACGTCCGCTCGTAGAAGTGGCTCTCACCGTCGAGATAGTCTTCGCGTCCCTGCTCCCACACGGTCTCGAACTGGTTGTAGCTGGACTCGAACAGCTCCATCCAGTTGTCGAGCATCATGCCTTCCTCGACCAACGTGACCGGGAACTCGAGGATCTCGGCGTGGACGATGCTCGGGACACCGGTGGGATCGAGGTCGGGCAGGCACACCGCGTTGGCGTCGCACGGCGTCAGATCGGCGATGCGGTAGCAGTCGTCGCCCCCGTCGGCCTCGTACGCCACACCCTCGTCGATGAACTCCTGCAAGAAGGGCTCGAGGATCTCCAGGTCCGCGTGAAATGCCTGGTACAGGGAGAGGTCGCCTGGTGGATCACCGTGGGGGGGCGGAGGCGCCTCGTCACACCCGACGCAGCCGGCGTGGATGAAGGGAGTCAGGCAGACGACGACAAATCCCAGAGCCGTGAGGAGCGACCAGTTGCGCACTTGGAGCTTCCTTTCGCTGTAGACGCGTCAAGCTATCACAACCAGGGGGTCTATCGGCCGAAGAGTCCGAAGATCCCCCCGACGACCACGTCGAGCAGCGCGCTCGATGCCTCGGGGGTCGCCCGGCCGCCGTAGGTCCCCGCGGCCTGGTACCCCCGGTTGGCCTCGCGCGCCCGGGCGATGGTGGCGTCGAACTTGGCGTCCCTCGCCTCCTCCTTGGCCCGCTGGGTCTCCTTCTTGCGTGCCTCGACGAGGCCACCCTGGGAGACGAACTCGAGGATCCGGTTGAGCTCGCCCGCGTCGAACCACAGGCCGTGGTCCTTGCACAGGTCCACGATCACGCCGGAGTAGCGCGCGTAGTTCTGCGGCGTCATCAGCTTGGCGCAGTGGGGACAGGGGATGTAGGCGCGTCCCTTGAACTCGCCGGTCAGCAAGCCCACCTGGTCGGCGCTGCCGGTCTGCAGATCGGGCCGCACGCCGGTCTCCATGTCCGCGGGCCGATCCCGCATGATCGCCTCGACCGTCGGCCGGTCGATCCACAGCCCCGCGCACTTGCCGCACTGGTCCACGGCGTACCCCTCGAGCTGGACGTGGAACAGGGTGCCGTCGCAGCGGGGGCATGCGCAGTCCGTGGCCTCGGGCGGCTTGATCACCTGGGCGCGGATGGGCTCGCCGCAGTCGTCGCAGAACTTCGCGTCCTGGCGCAGCGCGTGGAAGCACTTGGGGCACACACCGCGGTGAACCGCGCCCTTGCAGTACGGGCAGATGTGGTTCTCGCCGGGGACCGACGCGCCGCACGATGCGCAGGCGATCTTGCGGGTGCGGTGGGGGACCACCTTCAGCACCTGGCCGCACTTGCAGCGGAACCGCGCGCCCTCGTTGTAGGCTGCCACGTCGTACTGAAGTCCACAGGCTCCACACGCCTGGAGCATGATCACCTCCCGTCGCCCGGTTCGAGATACCGGATCTTAGCTCGAAATATTCCACCGCGAAGCCCCGTACCTCTGGAAGCAGCGTTCAGTCGATGGAGGTACCCAGCATGTTCGATTCCAACACCCATTCCCGACGTTCCCCCATTCTCGCCCTCGCCGCCGTGGCCAGCATGCTGCTGCACCTGGCGTTCGTGCTCGGGGCGGCCCAGCTGAGCCTGATCGCGCCCAGCCGGCCGCTGGCCCACGTCACGGGGACCCAGGTGGACATCGAGGTCCAGGAGGTCTCGGTGGTCGTTCCGGCGGAGACCACGGCCGACGCCGGTACGGAGCTGGACGGCGAAAGGACGGTCCTCTAACGGATCAGGATCGGTAGCGCCACAGCAGCTCTTCGAAGAACTCCGCCCCCTCCATGGCGCCCAGCGCCCCGTCCACGGCCGAGTCGTCGTCGAAGCGGGTCACGCCGTCGGGGACCTTCTCGGGATCGCAGATCAGCACGGGCACGGGCTCGCCCACGTGATCACCGCGCTCGACCGGGGTGAGGTGGTCGGGCAGCACAGCGATGGTGGCCTCGATGTCGCGCTCGTCCAGGGCCTTCAGCATCGGTCCGAGGAGGCGGGCGTCGATGCGCTCGATGCACTCGATCTTGGTGTCCAGATCGCGGGCGTGGCCTGCCTCGTCGGGGCCCTCCACGTGAACGTAGACGAAGTCGTGGCCGGCCAGGGCGTCCACGGCGGCGGCGGCCTTGCCCTCGTAGTTGGTGTCCACGAGGCCGGTGACGCCGGGGACCTCGATGGAGGTCATGCCGGCGTAGCGGCCGAGGCCGTGGATCAGGTCCACCGCGGAGATGACGGCGCCGGTGATGCCGAAGCGCTCCTCGAGGGTCTTCATCCGCGGCTTGCGGCCGGCCGCCCAGAGCCAGATGGTGTTGGCCTTGCGCTTGCCCGCGGCGGCGCGCGCCACGTTGACCGGATGCTCGGTGAGGATCGCCTCGGAGCGGCGGGTCAGCTCGTTGAGCATCGCGGCGGTCTCGGCCGCGGAGTCGTCCAGGGGCACGATGTCCATCTCGGCCACGGCCCGGCCCACGTGGTCGTGGGGGGGGAAGAACTCCAGCTCGGGCGAGTACCCGGAGCCGCGAAGGACCAGCAGGTGGCGGTAGCTGATGCCGCGGTGGAACTCCACCCCGTCGGTGCCCAGCTCGGCCTGGAGCGCGTCCAGCAGCTCGTAGGCCTCCTCCGAGGAGATGTGGCCCGCCGAGTGGTCCACCATCTCGCCGCCCTCGGTGCACACGATGTTGCACCGCATGGCCACGTCGTCGTCGGCCAGCTCCACGCCCAGGCTCGCGGCCTCGAGCACACCGCGGCCCTGATAGCACTCGCGGGGGTCGTACCCCATGACCGACAGGTTGGCCACGGCGCTGTCCGCGGTCATGCCCGGGGGCACGGTGGCGAGGGTCCCGTTGCGGCCGTCGGCGGCGAGCTGGTCCATGTGGGGCTTGTTCGCGACCATCAGCGGGGTCCGCCCGCCGAGGCGCTCGACCGGGTGGTCGGCCGCGCCGTCCACCAGCAGGATGATCGTCTTCATATCGTCTACCCGTGTGTGTCGGCCAACCACTCGCGGAAGGCCTCGTAGTCCACGTCCATGTTCTCGTACTGCTCGGTCAGGCTGTCCAGGCCGGCCAGCGCGGGGGGCGGCACGGGCTCCTCGCCGGTGATGGCCAGCACCTCGTCGGGGAACTTGGCGGGGTGCGCGGTCTCGAGGCTGACGGCGAGCTCGTCGGGGTTCCGGGACTCGGTCTCGAAGTACCGCTCCAGGGCAGCCCAGCCCACGGCGCCGTGGGGCTCGAGCATGGTCTGATGGGCCCGCCACGTCGCGCCGATGGTGGCGCGGGTCTCGGTGTCGTCGATGGATACGGACCACATGTCGCGGTGCAACCGCTCCATGTCCGGCAGCTTCACCAGCAACCCGGTCTCGTCCACGTGACCGCCGTAGAGGTCCACCAGCCGCGCCAGGTTGGACGGGTGGCCCACGTTCATCGCGTTGGAGATGCACGTGCGCGAGGGCACGAGCTTGCTGTACTCGTGGGTGCGGAAGAAGATCGGCACCTCGTCGTTGGCGTTGGTGGCGACCACGAAGCGCTCGACGGGCAGGCCGGCCCCGTGGGCGAGCAGGCCGCCGCACAGATCGCCGAAGTTGCCGCTGGGCACCGAGAAGACGATGGGCTCCGCGGCGTCGACGTCGGCGAGCCGCAGCCACGCGTAGATGTAGTACACGGACTGGGGCAGCAGCCGGCCGATGTTGATCGAGTTGGCCGACGACAGGCGGATGTGCCCCACGGCGGGGTCGCTGAATGCGCGCTTGACCATGGCCTGGCAGTCGTCGAACTTGCCGTCCACGCCGAGGGTCCGCACGTTGCCACCGATGGTGGTCATCTGCTTGCGCTGGCGGTCGGACACCTCGGCCACCGGGAACAGCACCACCACCTCGATGTTCGGCACGCCGGCGAAGGCCTGCGCCACCGCGCTGCCCGTGTCACCGGACGTGGCGGTGAGGATCACCAGGGGGGGCTCGCCGGGCTTGACCAGGCGGCCGAGCATTCGCCCCATCATCCGCGCGGCGAAGTCCTTGAACGAGGCCGTGGGGCCGCGGTCGAGGCGCATCACGTGGCGCCGCCGGTACACCCGCTCCAGGGGCACCTCGAAGTCGTAGGCGTCCTCGCACAGGGCGCGCAGGGTCTCGTCCGTGATCTCGTCGCCCACGTACTTCGAGAGCACCGCGTGCGCGATCTCGGGGTAACTCGCTCCCTTGAGACCGCGCAGCTCGTCGAGGCTCCACGGCGGGATCTGCTCGGGCATGAACAGCCCCTTGTCCGGGGCCATGCCGGTGAGCAGGGCCTCGCCCAGGGTGTAGCCGTCCAGGGTGCGGTTGGTGCTGCGGAAGGTGACCGCCATGGGGGCCTCCTGTGCTGGGAGGGGGATGCTACTCGACCTGGTCGAGGGCCTGGGTGAGATCGTCGAGGATGTCGTCGCAGTCCTCGATGCCCACGGAGAGGCGGACGAGGCCGTCGGTGAGTCCGCGGGCGAGGCGATCCTCGCGCGGCACCTCGGCGTGGGTCATGGTCGCCGGGTGGGTGATCATGGTCTCGACGGCGCCGAGGCTCTCGGCGAGGCCGCACAGCTGCAGGCTGTTGAGCAGCTTCTTGCCGGCGGGGATACCGCCCCTGAGCTCGAACGAGATCATCCCGGAGAACGCGCTCATCTGGGCCTTCGCCACCTCGTGGCCGGGGTGGCTGGGCAGGCCGGGGTAGCTGACGCGCGCGACCTTGTCGTGCTCCTCGAGGAACTCCGCGACGCGCATGGCGTTGGCGCTGTGGCGCTGCATGCGCAACGACAGGGTCTTGATGCCCAGCAGGGTCAGCCAGCAGTCGAAGGGGCTGGGGATCGCGCCGACCGACTTCTGCACGTAGTGGAAGTGCTCGCCGAGCTCGTCGTCGTTGGTCAGCGCCGCGCCACCGATCAGCTGGTTGTGGCCGCTGATGTACTTGGTGGTGGAGTGCATGACGATGTCCACGCCGTACTCCAGGGGCCGCAGCAGCGCCGGGGTGGCGAACGTGGAGTCCACGCCGCACAGGATGCCCGCGTCCTTGGCGATCTCGGCCATGACGGCCATGTCCGTGACCTTGAGCAGCGGATTGGTCGGCGTCTCCACCCACAACATCTTGGTGTTGGGGCGGATGGCCTCGCGCACCTCGTCGGGGTTGGAGGAGTTGACGTAGGTGAACTCCAGGCCGTAGCGGGTGAGGAAGCTGTTGAACAGCCGGGACACGCCGCCGTAGACGTCGTCACTGCTGACCACGTGGTCGCCGGCCGACAGCAGCTTCATGACCGCGTCCACCGTGGACATGCCCGAGGCGAAGGTGGCGCAGTGCTTCGCACCTTCGATGCCCGCGAGGCTCAGCTCAAGCTGATGGCGGCTCGGGTTGGAAGAACGCGTGTAGTCGAACCCCTTGTTCACGCCCACCTCCGGCAGCACGTAGGTGGCCGTCTGGAAGATGGGGGGCACGATGGCGCCGGTGGTGGGTTCGGGCTCGACGCCCGCGCGAACGACCTTGGTATCGAACTTCATCGTCAGTCCTCCAGGTAGCCCCTCTCACTCATCCACTCGTCGGTTATGAACTTGGTCATGTAGTTGCGCACCGAGTCGGGGAGGATCACCAGGCAGTTGGTGCCCTCCTCCAGCTCACCGGCCACCTGCAACGCCGCCCACACGGCAGCGCCCGATGACCCGCCCGCCAGGAGCCCCTCCTCCTGGATGAGCCGCCGCGACATGGCGAACGACTCGCGGTCTGCGGTCTTGACCCAGCGGTCCACGAGATCTCGTTTCAGCACGTCGGGGATGAAGTCGTAGCCGACCCCCTCCACTTCGTAGGAATGGATGTCGTTGCCGCCGGCGAGGATCGATCCATGGGGATCGGCGCCCACGATCTGGATGCCCGGGATGGCCTCCTTGAGCCGCCTGGACACGCCGGTGATGGTGCCGCCGGTTCCCGTGCCGATCACGACCATGTCCAGGTCGCTGCCGAAATCCTCGAGGATCTCCCCGGCGGTTCCGTGGAAGTGGGCGTCGGGATTGTCCAGGTTGCTGTACTGATCGAGGATGTGCGCGTTGGGCAGCTCTCTCTCGAGCTTCTTGGCCACGCCGATGTGGCTCTCCTCCGAGTCCCACGCCGCCATGGTCGGCGTGCGCACGATCTCGGCGCCCAGTCGTTCCAGCACCACCTGCTTCTCCGCGCTCATCTTCTCGGGCAGCGTGATGATCATCTTGTAGCCGAGCACGGCCGCGGCCATGGCCATGCCGATGCCCGTGTTGCCCGACGTGGGCTCGATCAGCGTGTCGCCGGGCTTGATTCGTCCCGACTTCTCCGCCTCGACGACCATGCGCACGCCGATGCGGTCCTTGAGCGAGCCGCCCGGATTGAGGAACTCGCACTTGGCCCAGAGGTTACAGCGCAGCTCCGCGCCGATCTTGCCCAGGCGGACCACGGGGGTGCCGCCGACGGCTTGGGTGATGTTCTCGTACCTGGCCATGGATTCTTCCGTTCGTGAGACCGCCACGACGCCGGGGCCAAGCCCCCGACGGACGGGGCGGTATATACCACATGCCCCTGCCTTTGGCGGCCGCGGATTTCACCCTGCAGCGCGATGGTGATATGGGGTCCCCATGAAGTTCGCCCGGCCGCTGATCGAGGGGGTCCTGATCCGGCGCTACAAGCGCTTCCTGGCCGACGTGCGGTTGCCCGACGGCAGCGAGGTGACGGTCCACGTCCCCAACTCCGGCACGATGAAGACGTGCTCCGATCCGGGCAGCCGGGTCTGGATCTCCGAGGCGACCAACCCCAAACGCAAGCTCGCCTGGACGCTGGAGATCATCGAGGTGGGCGACGGCGCCCTGGCCCTGGTCAACACCTTCCACCCCAACCGCATCGTCCGCGAGGCCATCGAGGCCGACATCGTGCCCGAGCTGCGCGGATACGGCTCGGTCCGGGCCGAGGTGAAGTACGGCGAGCGCAGCCGCGTGGACCTGCTGCTGGAGTCCGAGGGCCGGCGGCGATGCTGGGTGGAGATCAAGAACGTCACGCTGCTCGAACAGCCCGGGCTCGCCAGCTTCCCCGACGCCGTGACCACCCGGGGGACCAGGCACCTGCGCGAGCTCATGAACGTCGTGGCCCAGGGGGAGCGGGGCGTGCTGTTCTTCCACGTGCCGCGCAGCGACGCCGGCAAGGTACGACCGGCGGACGCCATCGACCCTGTGTACGGCCAGACCCTCCGCGAGGCCGCAGCGGCCGGGGTCGAGATCATGGCCTGGCTCTCCCACGTGACCGTCGACGAGGTGGTGCTCCAGCGGCCCATCGAGGTTATCCTCGACCCATGATGCCCCGTCGTCTCACCCTCGCCTTCACCCTGGCCGTGTTCCTGGTCGCGGGCGGCGCCGCCGCGCAGGGGACCGTCGTCCACGAGGCGACATCCCCCTACGGCCAGATCTACGTCGTGGACTCCAAGGGCGAGCGATTCTTGCGCTTCGGGTCCCCCGACGGCGACGACCAGAGCGGCCTCGACCTGCGCGACCCCGACCGCCCCGTGCTGGAGTACATCCCGCTGACCCTGGCCGGGCTGGCGACCGCGGACGCGCTCGAACGAGGCCTCGTCGTGGGCTTCGGCGCAGGCATGGTGACTCGCTACTGGCACCTCGCAGCGCCCGAGATGGTCATCGACTCGGTGGAGATCTGCCCGGTGGTGACCGCCCTGGCCTTCACCCACTTCGGCTTCCAACCCGCCGACAACCTGCCCATCCACGTCATGGATGGCCGCCGGTTCGTGCAGGACTCGGCGGCGCAGTACGACGTCATCTTGCTCGACGCGTACGGATCGGGTGACGCGCCGTACCACCTGACCACCCTGGAGTTCTACCAGGAGGTACGCGCGCGCCTGTCCCCTGGCGGCGTGGTCATGGCCAACATGGTCGCGGAAGCGGAGGCCACCGTCGCCGCGATGATGCGGACCTTCGACGAGGCGTTCGACGAGGTGATCCGCCTCGACACGGCGCACGACGGCAACGTGGTATTGCTCGGCTACGCCGAGGGGGGTTCGACGTCATTCGCCGCGGACGTGGAGACTTTCGTGCTACAGCATCCGCTGCAGGGCCATCGGACCATCGGCGCGCCGGTGCCGTTGCCCGAAGGCGCGGCCACGGCGCCGGTGCTGCTCGACGGGACCCAGGAGTCGTGCGCTTGTCCGTGAGGCCGAGGAAGCTCGCCCCCGGGGGGGTCGTGGTGGGCGTCGTGGTGTGCGTGGTCGGCGCGTTCGGACTGCTTGCTGCGACTGTCGCGCTGTGGATCGGCGGGATCCTCTGCGCCTTGTTCCCTCCCCTGGAAGGCGGGCCGTTCTCCGATCTCGCGCTGGACGACCGCAACGTGGCCTGCCCGGGTGAGCTGACCGCCGTGGAGACCGACCTCCACCTGTTCGTGGACGGCCAGCCGGCGGTACGCTTGCGATACGAGTACGAGCCGGGCGGTCCGACGCTGGAGGGAGCCAACCTGGTGGCCGACATCAGCCCGGCGGCCTCGCTCCCCGTGGGATCGCCGTTGACCATCGAGGTCCACCCCGAGGCGCCCCACTACAGCCGCATCCAGGGAGAGAGGGCTGCGGTCGCCCCAGGAATCGGGATGCTCGGTGCCGTGCTCGCCCTCTACGGACCGCCGGGCTTCCTGGCCAACTTCGGGCTCGTCACCGTCGGACTGCTGTTCGCATCTTTCGGTGCGCGCCGCCGCGCTTCGGAGTCCCACCCGTGAACGCGGCCCAACCCAGGCGCAGCCCGGCGCTGCTCGTCGTGGGCATCGTCACCACGGTGCTCGGAGCCACCGGTCTGCTCACCGCCGTGGTCTTCCTGCTCGTTGGGGGGGTCTTTGCCGTGGTCTTCCCGCTGGTCTTCGGAACGCCCATGCACGACCTCGAGCTGAACAAGCGGGGTGTACCCTGTTCAGGCGAGCTGATCGCCGTCGAGACCGACACCTCCATGACGGTGAACAACCGGCCCACGGTGCGCTTGCGCTACCGGTACGAACCCGGCGATCCGACCCGGGAGGGCGACATCCTCGTCAAGGACATCGATCCGCTGGCTGCCCTGCCCGTGGGTTCGCCGCTGACCGTGGAATTCCTGCCCGACGACCCCGACGTCAGCCGTATCCAGGGGGGGAAGGTCGCGATCGCCGGCTGGGCCGGCGCATTCGGGCTGGGATTCGGGGGTTTCGGTCTGCTGGCGACCGCCGGCAGCCTCGTGCTCGTTCTGCTGGGGGCGGGGCTCGTCGTGTTCGGTGCGCGAAGGGTGGGGGGCACGCTGTGACCGTGGATACCGTAGAGATCACCGTCGGCTCGGTCGCCCCCGGCGGGCGCTGGTTCTGTCGCATGGAAGACGGCACACCGCTGTTCGTCTCCGGTGGCGTGGAGGGAGAGCGGGTCGTCGTCGGGCACCTGAGGCGGCGCGCGCGGGTGGCCGAGGGTGCGGTCGTGGAGGTGCTGGAGCCGTCTGCCGACCGGATCACTCCCCCCTGCACCTGGGCCGACCGCTGCGGCGGGTGCGACTGGATGCACCTGTCGGCGAGGGCCCAGCTGGACGCGAAGCGGTCCATCGCGATGCAGGCCGCCAGACGGCAGGCGCGGCTCGAGCTCGACGAGGAACCGCCCATCACCCCCTCCCCTGCCGAGCTGGGGTACCGCAGCCGTATCCGCCTCCACGTGGACCGCCGCGGCACGGTGGGCTACTTCGCCCGCGGCTCCCATGACGTGGTGGAGGTTCCCGGCTGCCCCATCGCCCGACCCGCGGTGAACGAGGCCCTCGTCCGTCTGCGCGCGGAGGTGGATGCTGCCGTGCTGGGCCCCGAGGTGTCCGGCATCGAGCTGCGCGAGGGCGACGAGTCCGCGCCCTGGGCCATCCATCTCTTCATGCGCTCACGCCGCGCGCGGCCGTCCGCGACGCTTTGCGCGCAGCTGGAGGTCCTGGCCGCCGACGGCGCGGCGGTCTGGGTCGGCGGACACCCCCTGAACGGCCCGTCGCGCCTGCGCTACCCCCTGCCCGGCGGCCTGTTCCTGCTCGCGGGTCCATCCACCTTCACCCAGGCCAACCCCGCCGCGAACGAGCCGCTGGTCTCACGCGTCGTGGAGCTCGTGGGTTCGGCCGATCGGTTCCTGGACCTGTACTGCGGTGCGGGCAACTTCACCTTGCCGCTGTGCGCCGCCGGCATCGGCGGCGTCGGCGTCGAGCTGTCTCGCGACGCCGTGGCCTGCGGCCTGGAGGCGGCAGCCCTTCAGTCCCTGCCGGCGGACTGCCTGGAGCAGGCCCGCGTGGACGACCGCCTGTCGCGCCGCCTGTCCGCCCACCGCCCCGGCGTGGTGATCCTCGACCCGCCGCGCACCGGCGCCCGCGACGCCATCCCCCTGCTGTCCGAGATCGCCCCCTCGCGTCTCGTCTACGTCGGGTGTGATCCCGTCACCCAGGCGCGGGACGTGGGATCTCTTCGTGAGCGCGGGTACGAGCTCCGCAGCTGGGAGCTTTTCGATCTCTTCCCGCAGACGCACCACGTCGAGGGAATCGTCGAGCTGGTCCGGATCTGATCGGGAACTTTACCCCGTCACCGCTGTCATCCCCTCCCATGCGCCCGGAATATCGCCGCGCACCGCCGTGTCCACCGGCGAAGCGCCAAGGGAGACCGTCCATGAACCGTCTGCTCGTCCCCCTCCCCCTGCTGGGAGCTCTGTGCGCCTGTACACCTGCAGCCCCGCCCGAGGCGCCTCCGCCCTCGGTCCCCGAGCGCCAGGCCGTGGCGCTGACCGTGTACAACGCCGGCCGCGCGCTGGTGAAGGACACGCGTTCGTTCGACCTGGACGCAGGCGAGAACGCCGTGCGCTTCGACGAGGTCACATCGGGGATCATCCCCGGCTCGGTGCAGGTGGCTGGTGAGGCGGGCTCCGAGGTGGCGGTCCTGGAGCAGAACTTCGAGTACGACCTGGTGTCGACCCCGAAGCTGCTGCAGCGGTACCTGGGTGAGACCGTCCAGGTGACCACCGAAAGCGGAGAGATCCATACCGGGATCCTGCTCGCGGGATCGGGGGACGTGATCCTCGAGGGCGCCGACGGCGGCGTCGTGGTGCTCCGGCTGGAGCGCGTCCGCGACTTCGCATTCCCCGAACTCCCCGAGGGGCTGGCCTCGCGGCCCAGCCTGATGTGGGCCATGGAGTCCGAGCGGGCCGGCGAGCACGAGCTCACCGTGACCTACCTCACCGGCGGCTTCGGCTGGAACGCGGACTACATCGTCCAGCTCGCGGACAGCGACGACGCCGTGGATCTGTCGGGCTGGGTGTCGGTCACCAACGGCACCGAGGCCAGCTTCCGCGACGCCCGGCTCAAGCTCGTCGCGGGCGACGTGCAGATGGTCGCGGCCACGGAGACCGCCGTGGTCATGGAGGAGCTGGCCAGCCTCGGCTACGGCCTCGGCGGTGGCGGCACGCGCGGGCCGGTGCAGCGGTCGTTCTTCGACTATCACCTCTACGAGATGCCCCACGCCGTGGACCTCATGTCGAGCGAGACCAAGCAGGTGGAGTTCGTCACGGTCGCCGGCGTCCCCGCCGAGGTCACCTACGAGCTCTCGTTCGACGGGTACTGGTACGGCACGACCGTCACGCGCCACCCCAACGTGGCCGTGGAGCTGACCAACGGCGAGGAGCAGGGCATGGGCATGCCGCTGCCCGCCGGGACCATGCGCGTGTACAAGGCCGACGTGGACGGCGCGGCCGAGCTGGTGGGCGAGAGCGCCATCTCCCACACCCCCAAGGACGAGAAGGTGCGGCTGACGGTCGGCCAGGCCTTCGACATCGTCGGCGAGTGGAAGCAGACGAACCACCGTGTCATCAGCGACTGGACCGACGAGTACTCGTACGAGGCCGTGATCCGGAACCACAAGGCCGAAGAGGCCACCGTCTCCCTGATCCACCACCCGTACCACTGGGGCGAGTGGAAGGTGCGCCGCTCCAGCATCGAGGCCACTCGCGCGGACAACAACACCCTGCGCTTCGAGGTGCCCGTCCCCGCCGACGGCGAGGTCACCCTCACCTACACCATCCGAAACCGCTGGTAGGAGGACGCCATGAAGTCCCAGATCGCCCTCGCCTCGGTCCTCGGAATCGGCGCCGTCGTCTTTTGTTGCTACACGCCACCCGTCGAGGAGGCGCTGCCCATCCCGCCGCCGGAGCGGGTCGCCAGCGCCCTGACCGTCTACAACGGCGGCCGGGCGCTCGTGAAGGACACGCGGCGCTTCGACCTGGTTCAAGGTTCGAACACCGTGCGCTTCGACGACGTCACGTCGGGGATCGTGCCGGGCTCCGTGCAGGTCGCCGGCACCGACACCCGCGTGTCCGTCCACGAGCAGAACTACGAGTACGACCTGGTGTCCACGCCCAAGCTGCTGCAGCGTTATCTAGGACAGCGCATCCAGGTGACCACGGCCGAGGGGATCGTCCACGACGGTACGCTGCTGTCGGGCAGCGGCGACGTGATCCTCGAGCCCGTGGGCGGAGGCGTGGTCGTCCTTCGCCTCGACCAGATCCGCGACCTCGAGTTCCCGGGTCTCCCCGAGGGCCTCGCCTCGCGGCCCAGCCTGCTGTGGGACCTGGCCGCCGACCAGGGCGGGCAACAGGACCTCACCGTGACCTACCTCACCGGCGGCTTCGGCTGGAGCGCCGACTACGTGGTCACCCTCTCCGACGCGGACGACGCCGTGGACCTCTCCGGCTGGGTCTCTGTCAACAACAACTCCGAGGCCACCTTCGAGGACTCCCGGCTGAAGCTCGTCGCGGGCGACGTCAACCTGCTGCCCCTGGCCGACGCCACCGCCGCCGACGAGGCGGACTTCAATCGGTACGCCCGCCGGGAGGCCGAGGCCCAGGCCAAGGCCATGCCCGTCGAGCGCAGCTTCTTCGACTACCACCTCTACGAGATGCCCCGCCCCGTCACCCTGCGCTCCCGCGAGACCAAGCAGGTGGAGTTCATCGACGCCGGCGCCATCCCCGCCGAGGTCACCTACGAGCTCACCTACGACGGCTACTGGTACGGCGAGACCGTCACACGAAATCCCACGGTGTCTGTCGAGCTCGTCAACGGCGAGGAGCAGGGCCTCGGCGCGCCGCTGCCCGCCGGCATCGTGCGCGTGTACAAGCGCGACGTGGACGGCGCCTCCGAGCTCGCCGGCGAGAGCCGCATCGACCACACCCCCCGCGACGAGAAGGTTCGCCTCACCGTGGGCCAGGCCTTCGACATCGTCGGAGAGTGGCGCCAGGTTCAGCGCCGCGACATCAGCATGTGGGTCCAGGACGTCTCCTACGAGGTCGTGCTGCGCAACCACAAGACCGAGGATGTCTCCCTCACCCTCACCCAGCATCCCTACGCCTGGGGCGAGTGGTCCGTGCGCAAGGCCACGGCCGAGCACAGCAAGACCGACAACAACACCTTGCAGTTCGACGTCTCCGTCCCCGCCGACGGCGAGCTCACCCTGACGTACACCATCCGCAATCGTTGGTAGACTGTCCCCCTTCGGGAGGGCAGAGGGGTGTTCCAGGCCGTCAAGGTGCCAGCCATCCGCATCGGTCGCTGGGCCTGGGACCATCCACTGGGCCTGCTGCTGGCTGCAGCGGCGTGTGTCTCGTTGGTCTCGTTTCCCACGCACTGGTTCACGGTCAACGAGATCATGCACCTCAGCGACGGGATGGTCGACGTCCCGAGCCTGTCGTGGGTGTACACGCTCGCGAATCAGGAGATTCACGGTCCGATCCATGCGCTCGTCGCGTGGGGGCTCCTTGCCCTGGGCTGCGACGGCGAGCTCCCGTTCCGCCTGACCTCCGTGGGTTTCTATCTGGCATCGGTCGTCGTCTGCTACCGCCTCGCACGGGACGTCCTGGGCCGCGGAGGTGCGCTGGTCGCCGGTGCGTTCCTGGCGTGCAACTCCTACGTCCTGCTGTACTCCCACCTGTTCGTCAGGTACGACCTGCACCTGCTGCTGGGACTGCTCGCGACACATCAACTCCTGAAGACCGGAAGCGCGAAGGGCTGGCTCCCCGCGCTGCTGTTCGGGATCTGGGTAGGGCTGGGGCTGCTCAACCTCTTCACGATGGGGTTCACGCTGGTGGCCTTCTGCGCCGTGTGGTTCTGCATCAAGGGCCCCGTCAGCCGCCGTATTCGGCCCGTGATCACGGGTGCGCTCGCCTGTCTCGCTGTAGCGGCGATCTACCTGCCGACACTCCTCGCGCCGCCAGCTCATCACGGCAAGTCACCGGTGAACGCGCAGCTGCTGATGGAGATGCTCGAACTGGTGGGCGGGACACGTGTCCTCTGGACCGTGGGCGCCGTGCTCGTCGTCGGCGCGCTCGTCCACCGTACACCACACAAGCGGTGCCTGAGACTCCGCGAGGGCAAGGCCCCTGCGCTCGCCCACCACCTGTTGCTGCTCGGCGTGCCCATCGCGACGCAACTGCTGGTCAGTCTCTTCGTGATGCCTTGCACCGATCCCTGGTACGTGTTGCCCTGCGTGGCCTCGGCGGGCGTGCTGTACGGGGCGCTGTGGGCGGGATCCGGCACGATCCTGCGCGTACTCCTGATCGCGGTGCTGGCGGTCCAGGCCCTGGACGCCCTCACCTGGACCAGCAGCGACAGCCTCGCCGGCGATCTCGACGAGACCCTGTTCGTGGATACGACCGCTGTTCTCGACGCGATGCCGGAGCGGTCCGCGGCGGTGCTCGTCGACCCGGATTGGATCACCCCGGGCGTGACGCTCTATCACGAACGGGAAGGGCGAGGCGATCTGGTGTTGACGAGCGTGGCTGCTGTCGTGGCCGCCCCCCCGAGCCGCCTCTGTGTCCTGCGCTGGGACCGCCTGCATCGAGAGGTCTCGCCGGTCCTCTCCGGCACCCCCACCGCCCTGCTGCCCTACGAACCCGGACCAGCCCTACCGACCCACACCCCGGACATCAGCCTTCGCTGCTACCAGCTCCGGCCGCGGGCCAATTCTCCCCCTACCCTGTAGCGCTGCGTTAGAGTCCTGCATAGGAGGGATCCCATGATCTGGATACGTTCTTTCTTCCTGGCATCGATCTGCCTCAACCTCGCCCTGTTCCTGGGCTGCCCTGGAGAGGCCATCCTCCAGGACGACGACGACACGGGCGGTGCCGACGACGATGACTCCGGCTTCGGCGACGACGACGACGCCACCGCTGGCGACGACGATGACGCGACCCCAGGCGACGACGACGACACCACCGCCGGCGACGACGACGACACGGGCGGTTCCACCGATCCCGACGACGACACCTGCGACGAGGGCTCCAGCTCGTCCACCGCCATCACATTCTGGATCCAGAACACCTTCACCCAGCCCCTCGAAGGCGTGGCCTGGGCGTTCTACGACCACGATCCCTTCTCCGGCGCGGTCGACCAGACCGAGGTCCTGTCCGGCACCACGGGCCCCAATGGCCAGGTCTCCGTCTCCCTCGACTGCGCCGACGGCTGGATGATGCTCGTCACCACCCACCCCGACTTCGTCACCCAGCGCACCTTCTTCCGCGTCGTCGCGACCCCGGTCTGGCCCATCGTCCTCGTCGAGGAGACCTTCGCCAGCACCACGGTCGGCCTGCTCCTGACCAGCCAGGACGAAGGGGTTCTCGCCGTGTACAGCGCCACCTCCGTCGGCAGCCCCGATCTCCAGGGAGTCGACACCTTCCTCATCGACGGCGGCACCAACCTCGTCCCCGCCGGCGCTGCCAACGACCTCGGCATGTGGATCTACAGCGGCGCCCTGGGCATCGAGACCGCCAGCATCTGGCACGTCAACACGGACGTTCCGGACCACGGAGCGGTCGCGCTGCTCGAGTACACCGACGACAGCGAGATTCACACCACTGCTGTCAACGCTCCGATCTGGAGCTGGGACAGTGGGAACACGAATCACGAGCTGACGGCGGTTTATGTGATCGACTGATACGGACGCGCTTGAAGAAAAAAAGACATCACGCCAAGACGCCAACAGGAGCCAGGGCGCCAAGGGGACGGTTCGCCGTTTCCTTGTGAAGTCCTCCTTGTGAAGTCCCAGGCACCGTGTGCGCAGCACCGTGTGCGCCGACCAACCACGGCTTTCCAACGGTTCCCTTCTCAGCGCAAGCTCGGCAAGATAGGACGCACTCGTGGGGAGTTGACCATGCCCGAGCCTCTGTTCCTTCTTCATCTGTCCGACCTCCACTTCGGCAAGGGCAGCCGATTCGATGGTCGGGATTTCATGCAGCTAGCACGTGACTGTTCCAAGACCGTGATGAAGTCGGCGCCCGAAGTCGGTGCAGATGGAACGCCAGACGCCGTGATCGTCACCGGCGACCTTACGCAGGCGGCCAAACCGTCGGAGTTCGAACAAGTCGGAACGTTCCTGGGCGCACTTGCGGATGGGCTGGAACTAGATCGGCGGCATTTCTTTTTCTGCCCGGGCAACCACGATGTGTCGTGGCCCGCGTGCAAGACGGTGATGAACCAACTGGAGGACGAGGAGTTTCCAGAAGAGGAGCTGCGCCAGCGATTGGACGGGGCCAAGCTCGCACGTTTCGCAGGGTTTGCCCGCGCCTTTTCAGGTGTCGATTCCCCAGAAGGCGCCGGCACCCCTGTGATTTTTCACGCGCATGCCCCCACTTGAGGGACCGGTTTTTCAGGGGCAT
>CAYRNR010000022.1:0-73367 GCA_964425605.1 uncultured Rickettsiales bacterium
CGGGGGCATGATCAGTGAAAACCCTGGGGGCATGATCCTGAAAAGTCACACCCCAGATGTGGCGCCAGCGGAGAGCCAAACTACAAGAGCAAGAACTGCCAGTCCCACGGACTCGTATACCCACCACCACCGCAGCAATGCTCTCAGCTGTCGCTCGCGGTCCATTACCCACCTCCACAGAGGTATCTCGATTCCTGCCAAGCATCGTAGTCCTGGGCGACGTACCGGTGATACATCACCTCGACGAGACTGAAGGCGATGATAGCCGTCAGTCCAGCGGCGAAGCCGAACACCAGTCCTCCCACAACCGCAGCACCCACGCTCACCGCGAGTGTGCTCGAAAAGGAGTAGAAGAAAGCGGCGGCAATCGCCCCTCCGCTAACGCCACCGAGGGCCGCATCGCGGAAATCGAGGTAGCCTCGTTCATGGGCGAAACGCAATTCCAGCCCCAGCTGAAATCCCACTCCAGCCGCAACTCCTCCCAGAACCGTTGGGATCAGTAGAGCAGGCACCACCGTCCCACTCGGATCCCTCAACCCCACCGGATCACTCCCACAATACGCATACAGGTTCAGCTGCCCCCCCGCAAACAGGATGGGATCGACAGCGGTCCAGCGGCCAGACTCCGGATCGTAGTCACGGAAACCGAAGCGCACGAGGCCGGTGTCGGGATCGTGGAGACCGCCGGCGAAGCCGATGATGAGGTCGAAGGTGGGATTGGTGTCGGAGAGGGGGAGACCGAAGGCGTCGTACTCGAGGATTCTGAGGATCTGACCCGAGGTGTCGGTGATGACGCGGGGGGTGCCGACCTGGTCGGTGGCGACGAGGTAGGTCTGGGGATTGGGCCAGCCGCGGTTCAGGGCCATGAGGTGACCGTTGGGATCGTAGTGGTAGGTGGTTACGACGCCGTCCGGGTCACGTGACGCGGTGAGACGGTGGGGGTCGCGCAGATCGCCGTAGAGGAACTCGTGGGTGCCGAGGTCGTCGGTGCGGGAGGTGCGGCGGCCTGCGTGGTCGGTGGTGTAGGTGATGTCCATGCCGTCGACATTGGCGGCGAGGAGCTCCCAGCGGGCGGAGTAGGTGAAGGTGTCGGGGCCGCGGGAGATCAGGAAGCCGTCGTCGTCGAAGGTGTAGGTGAGGTTGCCCAGGGCCTGGAGCTGGTCCCGATCGCCGTAGGTGGCGGTGGGGACGAGGCGGTTGCCGTCGGGATCGTAGGCGTAGGACTCGACCTGAGTGCCGTCCTTCCAGACGCCGAGGAGCTGGCCGTCGGCGTCGTACTCGTACCAGAACTCGGACAGGGCGCCGTCGAGGATCTCGGTGCGGGACTCGATGCGACCCGAGAGATCGCGTTCGAGGGACAGCGCGTAGATGGATTGGCCCGCGACGAGGGTCTCCTCGTCGGCCGGTCGCCCCAGCTCGTCGAAGCCGATGGCACGCTCGAGGCCAGAGCCGGAGATGGTGGCCACCTGCCCGGCTGGGCCGCTGCGGTCGAACGAGAAGGCGCCCTGCCCGACGACGAGCCCGTCGCCGTCGCGCTGCAACGGGATGTCCTCGGTGGCCAGCCCGAACGTCAGGCGTGTGTTGTCGTGGTTCATCTCGGAGTCGTAGTCGTATTCGTAGGAGCCGTTGACCGCTCCGACCACGGCCTGGTGCGTCACGAGGAAGCCGTCGTAGTCCAGCGTGGTGGTGTGGAACTCGGAGGTGAGCGCGGACTGCCAGGTCAACACGGCAGGGCGATCGGTGTCGGCGGCGTAGGTGATGGTGACCTCGGCCTCGTCGTAGCTCACAGAGCTGGGGCGGCCGTCCAGGGGCAGGCGGTCGATGGTGATCTGGCGGCCGGTGGGGAGGTCGATCCCATTGGGAGAGCCGTCACCGTCGTACAGCAACGTGTACACGCCCACGCCGCCGGGCGGGGTGTAGGACAATGGCTTGCCAGCGGCCGTGTATCCCAGGGAGTGCTCCTCGCCGTCGGGCGTCTGGAGCCAGGAGAGGCGGCCCTCGGCGTCGTGGTCGACGCGGAAGGTGTGTTGCCCGGGTGGGGTGACCGTCTCGAGGCGATCGTCCTGGCCGTAGGTGAAAGAACCGACGGCCCCGGAGGCGTCGGTGATGGTGTCCACGCGCCACGAAGTGTCGTACTCCATGCCGAGGTACTGGTCGCCCCAGGTCACCCGTTCCAGCCGCCCGTGGCCGTCGCGGTCGAACACCACGGGCTCCACGTCGGGATGCCACCGCACCTCGTCGGCCTGCGTGCCATCCCCGAGTTCGACCTGGATCTGCCTTCCCTCGGGGGTCGTCGAGGTCAGCGAGCGGCTCCCGCCGTCGTAGGTGGTCGCGAACGATTCTCCGCCGATCTCCTTCTCCAGCGACCATGTGTCGATGCTCACGGGATTGGCGGGATCATCCAGGACCACGGTCTGGTGCTCGACCGCGGTCAAGGCCCGGCCCTGTGGAGTGCTCAGGGACCACTGGGACAGCGCCGGGGCGGTCATCTGCCAGCGAGGGTCGCCTTGATACCGCGCGACGAACTCGAGACCGTCGGGATGGGTCGTGCGGGTCGAGGCGTCGACGAACGACTCGAAGCTGGACTCGGCACCGGTCGGTCCGGTGATGTCCTGCCGCCAGTCCCCGTCCTCCTCGAACTCGTAGTGATACGAGACGGCGCGCCCCAGCGCCGTGCTGGTATCGATGAGGCGCTCGCGCAGCGCCAGCGTGTTCGTGAGCGTGCGGTACTCCCCGTCCGGATTCAGCGCCCAGCTCAGTAACCCATCGGCGTCGTAGCTGTACGAAGAGCTTCCCCCGGCCGGGTACTCGAAGGTGTCCACGAGACCCGTACCCGGCGTATATCCCACCGTGTACTCGCGACCTCCAGGGAGCGAGACTCGCTCCAGCAGCCCATCCGCGTCCAGCTCCAGCTCGGTCGTCTGTCCACTCGGAGCCGTGATCGACGCCGGGGCTCCACCGAGCTCGCGATCGATGACGGTCGTGTTTCCGAATGCGTCGGTGACCGCCGTCAACAGCCCGGAGTTGTAGGCAAACTCCACCATCACGTCGCCCGTGAGCGTGTCGAGGGTGCGGTGATGCTGGCCATCCAGGCCGAAGATCCACACCTCGCTCCCGTCCTCGGCCGGGACCGCTAGCTCGTCGATGGAAGCGAAGGACGACGACGCGCCGATGCGCCGGATCATGTGGTGGTCGGTATCGGAGAAGAGGACATCACCATCGGGTGACACCGTCACGCCCTCGGGCCAGCCGATCCCCGCCCGCACGGCCGGGCCCCCACCGCCCGAGAAGCCCCACTCTCCGGTCCCCGCGATGGTGTGGATCATGCCCGAGCTGTCCACCCACCGGATGCGCGAGTCCGTGTGGTCGGCGATGTACAGGTTGCCGCTGTCGTCCACCGCCACCGCCATGGGGCTGTACAGGGCCGCGTCCTCGGCCGGTATCCCGTCCCCGTTGTAGAGGAAGTCGCCGTTGCCCGCGATGGTCTCGATCGTCCCGTCCGTGCGGATCTTGCGGATGCGTCGGTTGCTCTTGTCCGCAACGTACACGTTGCCATGGCCATCCACGGCCACGCCGTTGGGTGAAAACAGCCGCGCCACCGTGGCGGGTCCTCCATCTCCCGAGAATCCCGCCGCACCCGTACCTGCGTAGGTCGTGATGGTGCCGGCCGGGTCGATCCGCCGGATGCGCTGGTTGTTCGTGTCGGCGACGTAGACGTTGCCGTCGCTGGCGATGGCGACGGACGTGGGCGAGGACAGCGTCGCGGCCGCGGCCGGGATGTTGTCACCGTTGTGACCGACGTTCCCGGTCCCGGCCAGTGTGGAGATCTCCCCCGTGAAGACGTCCACCTTGCGGATACGGTGGTTGCCCGTGTCCGCGATGTACAGGTGACCGCCGGGGTGGAAGGCCAGCCCCTGCGGCCAGTAGAGGCTGGCCTGGGTGGCAGGGCCGCCGTCGCCAGAGAAGAAGGGCGCGCCGTTGCCCGCGACCACCTCCCAGGTTCCGTCGGGACAGTACTTCGTCACGTGGTTGAGCATCTTCTCGGCGACGTAAGTGCACCCGTCGGGCCCCACCACGAGCTCGGCGGGTTCGTGTGACGCGTACTGATCCACGAGCGTGTGCTCGAAGTCCCCTCCCCCGCTCTGCCAGCCGCCCGATCCGAGGTGGACCTTTCGAGCGACGGGATCGTACGCGTGGTGCACGTCGAGGCTCCACCCGCCCAGGCCGTGGACGTGCGCGTCCAGGAACCCGATCGTGGTCACCAGATCGTTCCACAGGGTCACAGTCTCCCTCGCGGGGTCCACGGTGATGGGGACGCCGTCCGGGGGCGCGCCGAACTCGGGAGTCCCCGTATAGGCCGCCTCGTACTCGTAGCCCACGCGCACCTTGACCGGTGTGGCCCCCTGGACCTGCCGGTTGTAGCCGTCCACCCCGTCCCAGCGCAGCTCGTGGAACTGCTCGGGCGCAGCGGCCACCGGGGGTTCCCACGTCCGCCCCGCGGCCTGGATCACCAGGGTGACGCCCACCAGGTCGGCGGGCAGCGTGTCGTCGGTGACCTGGACCTTCAGGTTGCGACCGTCCTGCCACCCTCGCGCGCGGTCACTCCAGTACTGAAGCGTGTACGGCGTTCCCGGAA
The DNA here is from genome assembly GCA_964425605.1 of uncultured Rickettsiales bacterium. Lineage (GTDB taxonomy): Bacteria > Myxococcota_A > UBA796 > UBA9615 > CAYRNR01 > CAYRNR01. The sequence continues at coordinate 4,637 of CAYRNR010000022.1, forward strand.
TCGCGAAGCGCTCGCCCAGTGCCTGGGTCTGACAGCGTATGACCGACCCGGATACGGTGCAGAAGTCGCCGGACAGTGCGTCCACCAGCGCACCCCCTACCTCTGCCCAGGCCGGCGCACCGAAGCCCCAGTTGTAATCCACCGCGGTGAAGTGCTCGAGCTGCGCACGCCACAGGGTGTCGCCCGGCAGGTACAGATCCGCCAGCTCGGCGAGTTCGCCCTCGGTCACCCCGAGGGCCTCCAGCTGCGCATCCGTCGCGGCCGCGCCGAGGCCGTCCACGTCGATGGAGGCGAGCCCGTCGGCCACCTCGAGGATCTCGATCACGCGCCCGCTCCGAGAGGGCACCCACGCAGCCAGCCGCTCGTCGTACGTGCCCACGGGCACGCTCTCTCCCACTGGAAACCCCAGGAAGTTGTCCACCACAAGGGTGACGGGCTCGCTGAACTCGACCGACTCCGCCCCCTCGGCCACGGCCTCGTCGAAGCTCGCGTCCACGGCATAGGTGTAGGCCGACAGCAAGGGCAGGTCCCCCGGCATCCGATCCGGACCGTCCGCCCCGACCGTGTACTCGGTGAGGCGCAGGTCCCCGCCGCGCATCGCGCGGGTCGATCCATCCGCGAAGTGCATCTCCGCCTCTACCTGCGGGGGGAACAGGGTCACCGCCTGGCGGTCACCGTCCACGTCGGAGGAGACGCTCCCCAAGGCCACCTGCGTGGAAGCGGGCCGATCCAAATCGATCTCCGTGGCGCAGACGTCCCTGCGGATCATCGTCATCCGGTGTATCCAGACGTAGTCCTTCCAGGGGACACGGAGGCGCCGCTGCATGGGCAGGCGATCCGCGGCCGTGAACACCAGCGTGATCCACCCGCCGCCATTCACCGCCAGATCGAATCCGCCGTCGTCGCGCGTCCAGGTGCTCCCGTACTCCTCGCGGTCCTTGACCGTCACCTCCACGTCGGGCAGCCCGGCCCCCGACTCGTCCACGATCAGGCCCCTGACGACGGCCAGGCGTTCGCAGTCCAGTACTCCGACGTCCACCCCCTGCTGGACCGGGTCCGCGCCCGTGTACAGGAACTCCGTGGCGTTGCAGATGTCGAACGGTGCCGAGGCATCGAGGGGAGTGACCCCCGGCGGTGGATCGATCCAAACCTCGTGCGGATCGGGGATCGCCCCCCACGAGCCGGGATGGGCCGCCCACGGCACCGACGCCGCGTCATCGTCGTCGTCCGCGACCCAGACGTCGTCGTCGCCCCCGGGGGGATGGGTGGTCCGTGGCGGCGTAGCGGTTTCACACGCCGCCAGTGCGGTACAGGCCAGCAACAACATCGCGCGAACCATGACGCCCTCCCCTCAGCAACCCTGGCCCGGGTGGATCTCGTGGGCCCTGTCGTCGCAGTCCCAGTCTTGCGCGGGGTAGGTGGCGAAGTCGTAGTCCCCGGGCTGCCACCACTCGAAGTAGCCGTCGTCGTCCAGGTCGAAGTACTGGGCCCCCGGGCCGCCGTAGACCCCCATGTCGCTGCGGCTGCCGTCCGGATCGAGGATGGCCGGGTCGCCCATGTCGACCATCGGCGAGCCCGTGGTGAGATGGTAGTCCCAGTACATCACGTCCACCGCCGAGATCTCGGCGATGCCCGGATCCGACGACAGGTTCCCGTCCAGGCCCGTGGGATCGGGCACTGCGTGGTAGTCGTCGGGGCTGTTGCCCCACACGTCGCTGTACGACTGCTGGAGGGACGTCATCCCCGTCGCGAAGAAGCCGCCACCGGAAACGCTCGCCACGTTGTTCGAGACGATGACGTTGCGCAGGGTCGGAGAGCTGGAATCCGTCAGGTAGACCCCTCCCCCATAGAGCAGCGCCTGGTTCCCCACCACGGTCGCGTTCGCGAGGGTGAGCGACGAGCCCGACGTGTAGATCGCGCCGCCGCCGTGTGCGACGTTCGCCGCCAGGACGGCATTCTCCACCAGCGCCGACGAGCCCGACTCGGTGTACATCCCTCCGCCGTACGTCGCTTCATTGTCGAACAGGTAGGTCTGCGTGACGTCCACCCCTCCCGAGGTCCTCACGTACACGCCCCCACCCCACTGGGCGAGGTTCTGCGAGACCACGCAGTCGATCAGCGCGACCGAGGCGTTCTCTCCCACGAACAGCCCGCCGCCCTGGTAGATGGCCTCGTTCTCGGTGAGCATCACGCTGTCCAGCGTGGGCGACGCACCGCTGACCCGCACACCGCCGCCTTCGTTCGCGCTGCCGTTGAGGAGGGTGACGCCGCCGAGGATGGTGTCGGGCCCCTCGCCCGACTGGAACGTGACCACCGAGCCCGCGCCGCCGCCATCGATCACGGTCACGCCGAGCCCGCCGCCGCGGACCTCGATGGCCTTGCCCAGGAAGTCGAGGTTCTCGATGAACGTCCCGCGTTGGACCTCGATCACGGCGCCGTCCGGGGCATCGTCGATGGCCGCCTGGATGGTCGCACACTCGGTGGGCACGACCATGTCGCCGCCCGCGATGCCGTCGCAGTCGTTGTCCAGGCCATCGCACAGCTCGGGCGCGCCCGGAAACACGGTGCCGTCCAGGTCGTCGCAGTCACCGCCACAGGATGTGTAGCCGTCTCCATCCATGTCGTCCGGGCTCAGGTCAGGGTCGGCGTCATCGCAGTCACCGCCACAGGTGTCGGCGCCATCCCCGTCCAGATCCTGGAGGTTCAGCAGCGCGTCCTCGTCGTCACAGTCGCCGTCACACGAGGACGCGCCGTCCGCGTCGACGTCGTCCTGGTTCAGCGACGGATCCGCGTCGTCGCAGTCCAGCCCTCCGGACCACAGGGCTGCCCAGCCATCGCCGTCTGCGTCCACGCCGTCGAGGCTGTCGCAGTTCTGATCCACGCCATCGCCCACGACGTCCGTGGCCAGGGGATTGATGGCCCCGTTGCCGTCGTTGCAGTCCCCGTCACAGGGGCTGTATCCGTCGAGATCCCGATCGTCAGGGTACAAGCCAGCGTCGGCGTCGTCGCAGTCACCATCCCCGCAGACGTCGTACCCGTCGCCGTCCGCGTCGAGCTCGTCCGCGGGGACCACGCCGTTGCAGTTGTTGTCTACGCCGTCGCAGATCTCCGGCGCCCCCGGATACGCCGTGTCGTCGCCATCGTCGCAGTCGCCACCGCCGCATTCGTCGAAGCCGTCGCCATCGTCGTCGAGCTCGTCGGCCGGCACGAGGCCGTCGCAGTCGTCGTCCTTTCGGTTGCACTGCTCGGCCGCGCCAGGGAACGCCCGCGCGTCCCCGTCGTCGCAGTCGCCACCGCAGGTGGTGATCCCGTCCCCGTCTGCGTCGAGCACGTTCATGGCGGCGTCCGTGTCGTCGCAGTCGCCGCCGCACTCGCTCGCGCCGTCCGCGTCATCGTCCGTCTCTGGACTGCCCAGGGCTCCATCGCAGTCCGTGTCGATGCCGTCGCACCCCTCCAGCGCGCCAGGGTGGACCGACGGATCCTCGTCGTCACAGTCGCCGTCCGCAGGGGTCCAGCCATCGCCGTCACGGTCGGCGGGCGCAACCGAGTCGTCGTCGTCGCCCGCTGCGCTGTCGTCGTCCCCGGCCGCGCAGTCGTCGTCACCTGCTGCGCTGTCGTCGTCATCGCTCGAGTCGTCATCGTCGCCCGGCGGGTTGTCATCGTCTCCCGGATCGACATCGTCGGCACCTACGAACGAATCGTCGTCATCCCCGGGCAGCGATGCCTCGTCCACGCACCCGATCCCCATCGTCACCACGAGCACCAGAAACCAAGAAAACTGATTCCACATGACCAATCTCCCTTCATTGCGACGTTCGTCCGGGAGTGGTCGCAAGCCCCGTGCCAAGGGGATGATCGGCATGCGCCTCTACGATCGCCGGTACTACCGCATCAGCGGGCGTCCGAAAATCGGTCGGTGCGTCCGAAAATCGGTCGGTGGGCCGAGGGCCCCCAGGCAGGGGCAGGCGTGAAGCGGGCTGCGGGGTCCTGGGGATGGATGAACCGACCCACGTGCCAACTTCTGGCGGAGATGAGTGACATCTCGAACGGAAGTTGGCCCACACGTCAACTTCCAGCGGAGGTGAGCGGCATCTCGGACGGAAGTTGGCCCACACGTCAACTTCCGCGGGAGATGAGCGGCATCTCGGGCGCAAGTTGACGCCGGAGCTCTCGCGAGGGGCCACGAGATGTTCGCAAACAAGGCGCACCACTCCCGGTTGTCGAATCCTCGCCGTAGCCCGAAAATGGAGCGAGCGGAGGTGATCATGGATCCCTGGAAGTCCATGCGCGCGCAGTTCCAGCTCGCCGACGGGCTGACCTACCTCAACCACGCGGCGGTCTCGCCGCTTCCCCTGCCCTGCCGCACGCGGATGGAGGCGTACGTGGACGAGCTGGCGCGGTTCGGCGCGGCGCGTTATCCGGACCTGCCGTTCGGCGTGCTGCGGCGGGCGCGGGACCTTGGGGGGCGGTTGATCGGTGCGCGGCCGGACCAGGTGTTCATCGTGCGCTCCACCACGCAGGGGCTGGCCGTGGCGGCCACGGGCATCCCGTTTGCCGAGGGTGACAACCTGGTGCTGGTGGAGGGGGAGTTCCCCGCGAACATCCGGCCGTGGCTGCCGCTGCGCAAACGCGGCGTGGAGGTGCGCTTCGTGCCGCAGCGCGATGGCAGGGTGCTGCTGGACGACCTCGCCGCGGCCGTGGACGCGCGCACGCGGGCCCTGTCCATCAGCTTCGTGCAGTTCTCCAGCGGGTTCCGCGCCGACCTCGGCGCCGTCGCCGAGATCTGCCGCAAGCACGACGCGTTGTTCGTGGTCGACGCCATCCAGGGGCTGGGGGTGCTGCCGCTGGACGTGCGGGCCATGGGCATCGACTTCCTCTCGGCCGACTCCCACAAGTGGATGCTCGGGCCCGAGGGCGTGGGGCTGGGGTACGCGTCGGATCGGGCGCTCGAGCAGATCGACCAGGCGGTGCAGGGGTGGTTCTCGGTGCGCAAGCCCTTCGACTTCGAGGACATGGACCAGCCCCTGCGCGACAACGCCTCGCGCTACGAGGAGGGCGCGTACAACTTCGTGGGTATCAGCGGGATGGTCGGCAGCCTCGACCTGCTGACGTCCATCGGCGCCGAGGCGCTGGAGAAGCGGCTGATCGAGCTGACCGACGAGCTCCACCACGGCCTCGAGGGCATCGGCTGGACCGTGCTGTCACCGCGCGCGGAGGACTCGGAGAAGTCCGGCATCCTCAAGACGACCCGCGAGGGCCTCGACATGTCCGCCCTGGAGAGGACGCTGGCGGATCGGGGGGTGTTCGTCTCGGTGCGCGGAGGGGCGCTGCGCGTGGCTCCGCACGGGTACAACAACCTCGACGACCTGCACAGGCTACTCGCCGCCCTCGCCGAGCTCCCCTGAAGGCGCTCAGATCTCCGCGGCCAGCTCGTGGCTGACGATCTCCTGCTCCACGCGGGCCAGGCTCTCGCGGATCATGGCCACGGCCTCGTCGTTGATGGAGACCTCGCCGGCCTTGTCCAGGACCTTCTCGTAGACCATGCGCGTCTTGAACAGCAGCCCTGCGGTCTCGTCGTCGAGGATCTCGGCGTAGATCTCGCGGTCCTCGTCGCTCTGCACCGCGGCCGGGTACGGGGCGGTGAGGATGTCGCGGCGGAAGGTGGTGTAGAGGCTGCCGAGGCCGTAGCCGGCGCGGGGGATCCACACGTGGACGCCGATGCGGATGGTCTCGAGGTAGGCCTCCTGGGCGTCGAGGATGTGCTGGGCCTTGTCGTTGAGCTCGGCGCGGGCAGCGTCGAGGTCGTTCACGCTGAGCACCTCGACGGCCTCGGCCTGCAGCCGGCAGGTCTCGCCGAGGTAGAAGTTGGCCATGGCGCCCTGGAAGCCGCCGTAGGTGCGGCCGCGGTCGTGGCGGTAGCGGCGCGTCATCTTCTGTAGCGTCTCCTGGGCGGCCGCGGGATCGCCCGTGTTGGCCCGGATCCAGGCCCGCTGGACCTTGAGCTCGAAGCGGTCCACGGCCACGGTGTCGGGCCGGGCCATCAGCTTGTCGATGTGCCCCGAAGCCGCCTCCCAGCGCTCGGACGCCACCATGCACGACACCAGCCGGAATCGCGCTGCCACCCGGTCGCTGTCCACGTCCGACAGCTCCACGAACCGCTCGTACGCGTCGATGGCCTGGTCGTACATGCCGCTGCGCTCGGCGGACAGGCCGGCGTTGTACCAGGCGTACCCCTCACGGTAGGTGCCCGGGAACTCGTCCACGTACCGCATGTACACGGCATAGGCCTTGGGGTAGAGGGCCAGCTCGAAGGCCTCGCCCGCGATGCGCAGCACGTCGTCGCCGGTGTAGGTCTCCAGGCCCAGCAGGGGATCGGGGCCCGTGCGGACGCTCATCCCGTCGGGGCGGACAGGGCCGCGGGTGTGGGTGCAGCCGGCGAGAAGGCCGAGCAGGGTCGCCAGGATCGTGATTGCCGCGAGTCGAGGTCTGATCATCGAGTGTTCCTCCTGGCTCCGGTTGTTCTGCAACGGCCGTGCCGGAAGGCTCGATGGGCCGACGTGCAGCGTCCGACGGGCCGACGCGGCGCGACGATGTCTGGGGCTCCGTACAGGGACTTCGTGGGGATGTCCGCAATAGCGGACGGATCGCGCCGACGGCGCTCAGCTTCGGCGGGATGCCCAGCGCGCCCCGACCTCGCCCCCGACCAGCACCAGCGCCAGGGTCAGCAGCGTGGCCAGCACCAGCAGCGGAAGCGACAGGGACAGGGGCATGTCCATGGAGTCCGTGCCCACCCCCACGTGGGTCAGCCGGGCGCCGATGCTCACGCCGCCGCCGAGCAGGAACAGGTTCAGCGCCGTGCCCGCGGCCTGCGCCAGGGTGATCAGCGGCGCCGCGACCACGCCGCCTTGGCCTTTTCGTTTCGGGAGTTCGCGGCGCGTGTACCGCACGTAGATCCACCCGCAGGCCACGCCCGCGAGGGCGGCCAACGCAGGGGCCGCTGGTGCGACGAACGCCGCCAGGCCCAGCACGGCCAGGGCAGCCAGCAGGGCGACGATCAGGGCAGCGCGGGCTCCGGGGTCCATGGGCGTCTCCTCGAACGAGGGGACAGGATAACAAGAGGTGGCCGGACTCAGAACCTCACGCTCACGCCGCCGACCCGCGGCATCACCCGCGGCAGCTGCGCGCGCGCGGCGGTGGTCTGCGCACCCCGGTTCGGTTCGACCACCCCCGCGGCGATCCACGAGGGGATGGCAAAGCCCAGGGAGAGGCCCCAGGGGACCAGGGAGTACACGCCGATGAGGGCGCCGCCCATGGTCGGCTGGTCCGGATCCATGTGGCTGGACTCGATGGCCGAGTGGACCAGCATGGCCGTGCCGATCCCGGCGAACACCCACGACGTGATGGCCATGGCCACGCCGAAGACGAAGTCGTCGTGGAACTCCGCGGGCAGATCGCTCAGGCCGCCGCTGGCGCGCCGGGGGACATCGAGCCCGGCGAGGACCGGGCCGCGTGCGGTGGGGCCGCCACCCAGGGTGACGGACAGGGCGATCCGGTCGTGGGATTCGAGTTCGTTGGCCGACGCCGGCGAGGCGGCGACCAGGACGACCAGGGCGACGACCGGGAGCAAGAAACGAATCGTGAGTGCGCGCATCGTTGGAATCTCCTCCCCTCGGGACTCCCACCGAAAAAATGTCGAGGGGTGTCCGCAGGTTCTGCAAGGTGGGTGCCAGGGGAGAGGGTCGCGGCGGGGATCAGGGCGAGTTCAGCTGCCCGTACGTGTTGTTCCCCCAGCAGAAGATGGAGCCGTCGGGTTCGATGCCGCAGGCGTGGTCGTGGCCCGAGGTCAGGGTCGACAGGACGACCGGGGGCGGGCTGGAGTGGCCGTCGGTGTTGCGGCCCCAGCACTGGGGGAGGCTGTCGGTGTTGATGGCGCAGTGGTTGGTGATGCCGGAGGAGTGGAAGACGGCGGTCATGCCGGCGGGGACGTTGTGCTCGCCGTTGCCGTTGTTGCCCCAGCACACGACGGTCCCGGCGGCGTCCATGGCGCAGCCGTGGAAGCCGCCGGCCGAGACCTGGACCCAGGCGCCGGGGGGGTAATTCTGGACGTCGTAGTCGTTGGGGCCCCAGCAGACGATCTCGCCGGTGGTGATCAGGCCGCAGCCGAAGTAGTGGCCGCAGGTGATGTGGAGGAAGGTCTCCGGCGGGGGGCTGGACTGGCCCACGTTGTCCTGGCCCCAGCACTCGGCGGTGCCGTCGGGGTGGAGGCCGCAGGTGTGGTGGTAGCCCGCCTCGACCTGGGTGAAGGTGCCCGCGGGCGGGGTGGCCTGGCCCACGCTGTCGTAGCCCCAGCAGGCGACGGTGCCGTCGGGGCGGATGCCGCAGGTGTGGTACTTGCCGGCGCCCAGGTAGACGAAGGTCTCGCCCACCGGCGGATCACACTGGCCCTGGCTGTTCTGGCCCCAGCAGTCCACGGTGCCGTCGTTGTTGAGCACGCAGGTGTGATCCCGGCCCGCGGCGATGCGGCCGGTGCCGCCGTCGTCGGGGATGCCGTCGCAGTCGTCGTCCACGCCGTCGTCGTCGAAGTCGGGGGCGTAGGGGTGGATGTCGGGATTCGCGTCGTCGCAGTCGCCCTCGCATTCGTCGGTGCCGTCGGCGTCGTTGTCGATCTCGTTGTCGTCCATGATGCCGTCGCAGTCGTTGTCCGGGACGCCGTCGCAGGCGTGCTCGGCGCCGGGGTACACGTCGGGGTTGTGGTCGTTGCAGTCCTCGCCCTCGGGGGAGCCGTCGCCGTCCACGTCCACCACCGAGGCGCTGTCGTCGTCGTCGCCGCCGCTGTCGTCGTCGTCGCCGCCGCTGTCGTCGTCGTCGCCGCCGGCGGTGGTGTCGTCGTCGTCACCGGCCGGGCCGGTGTCGTCGTCGTCGATGGTGCCGGCGCACCCCATCGCGAGCAGGAGGATCATCAGTGGGCACAGGGTGATAACAACTCGATTCATGGTGCCTACCATCGTAGCTCGAACCGCTCGGCAGCGGTCATCCGAAGAAGCGCCGCTGCTAAGATGATCGTCCAGGAAGGGGCGCCGCGTGACCTTCGAGATCGATCCAGACGTGAGCAAGGCCGCCGCACCGCTCGTCGGCCGGCACCCGGTGGAGACCGGCTGCAAGGTTTCGCGCTGCCTGGACGGCTCGCTGGGGGTGGGCTACCTGCTGCTGGCCGGGGACCTGCTGCTGTTCGGGGATCGCAAGGTGGGCCGATCGCCGGAGTTCAGGGCCGCCTCGGTGCGCGCGATCGAGTCCGCGACGGTGGTCGAGGAGGGGCTGGACGCCTTTGGCCGGTTCCAGTTCAAGGGGGGAGAGACGCTGGAGATCCCCCTGAGCCTCTTCGACATGGCGCCGTTCCGCGCGTTCGTCGTCGAGGTGCGCGACCGTACCGAGGAGCTGGCGTCGAGGCCCGAACCGCCGCGGACGCCGCAGCGCGATACGCGACCTGCCGCCCCGTTCACCGCACCCGAGGAACCCCCAAAACCGCGGCCTCCGGCGCCGCCGAGGCGCTCGGGCAAGCAGCCGCGGGTGAAGATGGGGCGCGTCAGCGGCTCGCGTTGCCCCCACTGCCGCCGCGAGCTGGTCTGGACCCGGACCCACGACGTGGTGGTGGAGGCCTGCCTCACCTGCAAGGGGTGTCTGCTGTCTTCGGCGGCCGTGGCCCAGCTGGGTCGGCGCCCCGACGCCGGCCTCGGCCAGCTGCCACCCGGGGTGACACGCTGCCGTGGCTGCTCTGCGCTCGCGCGGTCCGACGACTCGTTCTGCGGCGAATGCGGCAGCCAGCTGGGCCTGGACTGTCCCGCGTGCCGGGGCACCCTGCGGCCGGTGATGGTCGGCCAGGTCGAGGTGGATCTCTGCAGCAGCTGTTCTGCGGTGTGGCTCGATCGAGGCGAGGCCAAGCAGGTTGCAGACGGTCCTCAGCTGGGCACGCCGTGCGTGGGCTGCTCGACCCCGCTGCCCGATCCGAAGTCCGCGTACCTCAGCGAGCGCGGCCCCCTGTGCGAGCCGTGCTACCGCTCCGGGGAGTTCGCCGAGTGGTTCCATCGCAAGGCCCGAGAGGAAGGCAGGGGTTCTCGTGGGTCTGTCAGACCGCTGGTCTACCCCGGCGACCTGGACGACGTGGACGGGGGCGCCTCCGGGCTCGAACTCCTCGACGAGCTGGTGGAGTCGCTGATGGAGGGGCTGGTGGACGGGCTCGGCTGAGAGGGCACGCCGATCGCATCGTATGATCGTATGAACCCGTGATATGATCGTGTGCATGAGAACCACGATCTCCATCGACGATCAACTCGGCAAGGCGGCCCGGGAGCGTGCAGCCGGGGCGAACATGAGCTTCAGCGCCCTGGTCTCGCGCGCCCTGCGCGAGTTCCTCTGGAAGGAGGACATCCGAGAGGAATCTCCACCGTTTCAGCTGATCACGGCCGGTGGGGAGGGGATTCAACCCGGCATCGATCTCGACCGCACGTCCGACCTGCTGGTCGCCGAGGACCGCGATCGCTACGGCTCGGAGGACTGAGCCGTGCGCATGCTCGACGTCAACGTACTCATCTACGCGCATCGCACCGACGCTCACCCCGAGCACTCGGCCTACGCGCGCTGGCTCACGGACCTGGCCACGGGACCCGAACCGTTCGCCCTGTCGACATTGGCCCTCAGTGGGGTCGTCCGGATCGTCACGAATCCGAAGGTGTTCAAGACCCCATCCACCCCCGACCAGGTCTTCGGCTTCATCAGGGAGCTGAGGCAGCGCCCCAACGCCCGCGTCCTCAACCCCGGTCCGGATCACTGGTCCATCTTCGAAAAGCTGTGCACCCGCTCCAGGGCAACCGGAAAGCTGGTCGCCGACGCCTACCACGCCGCCCTCGCCATCGAGCACGGCTGCGTCTGGGTGACGACCGATGCGGACTTCGCCCGATTCGATGGGCTGCGATGGGAGCACCCGCTGGGGGGGTGACCGCGGGCCTCAGCGCCGCCTTACGCCCATCACGCCCAGCAGCACCGACAGGACCGCCAACCAGGTCACGGCCCGGTCCGGGCCGGCCACACCGCAGTCGCAGCCGCCGCTGCCGGTGAGCTCGTCGTCGTCGCCGGGCGTGTCGTCGTCGTCCGCGGTGGTGTCGTCGTCGTCGCCCGTGTCGTCGTCGTCGCCCGTGTCGTCGTCGTCCGCCGTGTCGTCGTCGTCGTCGCCGGCGGAGTCGTCGTCGTCGCCGGTGTCGCAGTCAGGATCGTCGCCGTCCACGTCACCGTCGCAGTCGTTGTCCGCGCCGTCGTCACAGACCTCCTCGGCGTCGGGGTTCACGGCCGCGTCCTCGTCGTCGCAGTCGTCCCCGACGGCGCCGCCGTCGAAGCCGTCGCCGTCCACGTCGGTCAGGTCGGCGCCGTCACAGTCGTTGTCCACGCCGTCGTACGGCACCTCGGCGTTGCCGGGGAAGGCGGTGGCGTCGGCGTCGTCGCAGTCGCCGTCGCAGGTGCTGTAACCGTCGCCGTCGTCGTCCGCGGGCGTCAGGCCCGGGTCGGTGTCGTCGCAGTCGTCGTCGCAGGCGAAGAAGCCGTCGCCGTCGTCGTCGCCCTCGTCGGCGAGCAGGAGGCCGTCGCAGTCGTCGTCGAGGCCGTTGCACTGTTCGGGCGCGCCCGGGTAGATGGCGGGATCGTTGTTGTCGCAGTCGCCCTGGCAGGCGTTGTAGCCGTCGCCGTCGAGGTCCTCGTCCACGTCCTCGTCCACGAGGCCGTCGCAGTCGTTGTCCAGGCCGTCGCACTGCTCGGGCGCGCCGGGGTAGGACGTGGCGTCGAGGTCGTCGCAGTCCCCCTCGCACAGCAGCCAGCCGTCGAGGTCCTCGTCGACCTCGGTCACGCCGAGCAGGCCGTCGCAGTCGTTGTCCACCCAGTCGCAGTCCTCGAACGCGCCCGGGAAGACGGCGGGATCGTCGTCGTCACAGTCGTCGTCACACAACGAGTAGCCGTCGCCGTCGAGGTCACCGAGCTCGTCGGTGGCGGGATCGCAGTCGTCGTCGATCCCGTTGCACACCTCCTCGGCGTCGGGGTTCACCGCCGGGTCCGCCTCGTCGCAGTCCCCGTCGCAGAGGCTGAAGCCGTCGCCGTCGAGATCGGTGTTCTCGTCGGCGAGCGGGTCGCAGTCGTCGTCGATCCCGTTGCAGATCTCCTCGGCGAAGGGATTCACGGCGGGGTCCGCGTCGTCGCAGTCGCCGTCGCAGGACGTGAAGCCGTCGCCGTCGGCGTCGAAGCCCTCGTCCACACCGCCGTCACAGTCGTCGTCGATCCAGTTGCAGACCTCGGCCGCGCCCGGATTCACCGCGGCGTCGCCGTCGTCACAGTCCCCCTGGCACACGGTGAAGCCGTCGCCGTCGAGGTCGAAGCCGTCGTCCACGACACCGCTGCAGTCGTCGTCGATCCCGTTGCAGGCCTCCACCGCGCCCGGATTCACCGCGGCGTCGCCGTCGTCACAGTCCCCCTGGCACACGGTGAAGCCGTCGCCGTCGAGATCGAAGCCCTCGTCCACGACGCCGTCGCAGTTGTCGTCGGTGCCGTTGCAGACCTCGGACGCCGCCGGGTTCACCGCCGCGTCGCCGTCGTCGCAGTCGTCTTCACAGAGGCGGAAGCCATCGCCGTCGTCGTCGGCCTCGTCCGCGGGCACGACGCCGTTGCAGTTGTCGTCGATGCCGTTGCAGACCTCGGGCGCCGCCGGGTTCACCGCCGCGTCGGTGTCGTCGCAGTCGCCGTCGCAGGTGGTGTATCCGTCGCCGTCGAGGTCGAAGCCCTCGTCCACGGCGCCGTCGCAGTTGTCGTCGATCCCGTTGCAGGCCTCGGCAGCGGCGGGATTCACCGCGGCGTCGCCGTCGTCGCAGTCGCCGCCCACCACGGCGTCGTAGGGAGCGAGCGCCGCACAGAGGCAGGCCACGTCGCCGTCCAGGCCGAAGCCGTCCCCGTCCCCGTCGAGGAGGAACTCGCTGCATCCGTCCGCGTCCTGTTCGTCCACCACGCCGTCACAGTCGTTGTCGATGCCGTCACAGGCCTCGGTGGCGTCCGGGTTCACCGCCGCGTCCGCGTCGTCGCAGTCGTCGTCGCAGGCGTGGGCGGGATAGGCGGGATCGCCGAAGCCGTCGCCGTCCACGTCGGTGCAGGGATCGCAGGCGTCGCCGTCCCCGTCCCCGTCCGCGTCCTCCTGGCCGGGGTTGGCCTCGCCCGGGCAGTTGTCGTCGCCGTCCCACACGCCGTCGTCGTCCGCGTCGTCCATCTCCATGACGATGACGATGGCCTCGGCGCGAGAGTCGTTGGTGGACTCGTAGTAGTCGAAGACCATCTGGCCGGCGTCGGCGTAGGCCACGTCCCACACCTCGTCGGAGAGCCGTGAGTTGGTGCCGGTGCCGTTGGCAGGCTCGGTGAAGGGATCGTCGTCGTCCGCCCCCACGGCCAGATCGTACGAGTCGTACCCGAACGAGCCCTGGGTGTAGAGGCTGTTCCAGTCCTGGGAACCGCACGACGTGTCGAAGGTGTCCCCGTCGTCCCGTCCCCCGGTGTTGGGGTAGGTCACCCCGTCGACGGTCATGGAGCCGTTCTGCTCGTCCGAGCATTCCCACAAGATGCCCACCGACACGATGGCGCTCGAGGCTCCCGACGCCGTGGGCAACCCCGTGATGGTCGCCGTGTCCACGTAGGCCATGTCCTCGACGACCACGCTCACGTGGCGCGGGGTGGCCAGGGTCGTGTCCTCGTAGATCACCACCAGGGTGGTCCCGCCCACCCCGGCGCCGCCGTGGTAGCCGGTGTCCGCCGAGCCGGTCTCCTCGTAGGAGTACGCCCCGGGAGCGGTGATGCCGTAGGTGGCCGGATCCAGCTCGTACACGTGGGTGTAGTTCTGCAGATCCACGGCCGTGGCGTACGTCAGGTCCACGCCGTTGACGGCCACCTGGGTCGTGGGATCCCCGTTGAACCCCGAGCTGCTGGACAGCAGGATCGCGTAGACCTCCGTCACCGTCGCCGTCGCCGGGATCTGGATGTCGTAGTCGTCCTCGGCCAGGTACCAGGTGGACGAACCATCGTAGGGGGTGGAGACGCCATTGCCGTCCACGGCCACGCCGCCGGTGACGATGTCCTGGAAGATCACGGTCTGGGCGCGAGACAGACCGGGCAGGGCGAGACAGACCACGGCGAAGACAGGAATCCAGGTTGCGGGTCGGAGCACGACGACCTCCTTGGGTATGTGGATGGAATCCACGCCAGCATACCAACGGCGCGAGCGCCGCCCCAAAGACAATCCGAGGGGTGTGATCAGGGGAAGGTCGCGGAGAAGCTCACGCCCACGTTGCACGGGAAGGTCCCGGCCAGGGTCGCCTCGAACTCCGCGCACTGGGTGCCCGCGCACGAGGCCGTGCCGTTGTGGTTGCCGCTCAGGGCGGTGTCGGAGGCGAACACGCCGGTGGAGGTGGCGTGGATCTGGACGACGGCGTCGAAGCCCGCCGCCATCAGGTTCTCCTGATAGGTCATCCGCGCGCCACACACGAAGCTGTGGTCGGTCAGGGTGCAGCTCGCGTCGTCGCCGCGCAGCGGCGACAGGGTGATCTGGCCGCCGCCGTCGTCGACGACCTCCATGGGCCCGTCGTCCTGCAGCGGTCCGTACTCCACGAACAGCCCGCAGCCGTCCGCGGACACGCCGGTCTGGCTGTACTGCCAGGTGCCGAAGTGGACGTTCAGCGGCGGCTCGGTGGTGTCGTCGTCGTCGCCCGGGGTCGCGTCGTCGTCATCGTCCGCGGTCGCGTCGTCGTCGTCCGCAGCGCTCGAGTCGTCGTCGTCGTCGCCTGCAGCCGAGTCGTCGTCGTCGCCTGCAGCCGAGTCGTCGTCGTCCGAGGACACGCACTCGCAGTCGGCCCAGCCGCTGCCGTCGTCCAGGCAGACCTGGGCGCCGATGTCCCCGTTCGCACACGCGCAGGACTCGGCCTTGCCCGGATCACAGACCCTGGCAGGGCACCCCACGAGCAGCGGGCCGAGGATCAGGATGGAGAGGGCCGCCCAGAACAGGGCCAGGGTCGATCGCAAGTGGTCGTTCCTTTCGAGGGGGCCGATCAGTAGTTCTCGGCCCCTTCGTCCTCAACGTACTCCTCCTCGTCCGCGTCGTCGCCCTCGTCGAGATCTTCCTCGTCGTACTCCTCGTCGTATTCGTCCTCGTCGATCTCGTCGGGGACGGGCGGGGCGGCGATACGTTCGCCGTGCCGGACGGTGCCGCCGACCTGGACGTCGTCGGAGAACGAGCCGTCCGGGCGGGTCCCGGCCTGGGCGGCGTCGCGGCGGGTCTCCACGTCCTCGCGGCGCTCCTCGCGCTTCTTGCGCAGGGCCTCGCGGCGCTCCTCGCGGTCCGCCTCCCACTGGGCGCGCTCCTCGTCGGACATCTCGTCGAGGCGGGTGGAGCCGCCCTGGGTGGAGCCGCGCTGCGTGGAGCCGCCGCCGGACTCACGCTCCTGGGTCGGGGCGGTGGTCGCGCCGCGATCACGGCCGCGGTTGGCGCGGCGGGCGCCGGCGCGGTCCTCGCGGGGCTTGGGCCGCTCCAGCGGGCCGCTGATGAGGTAGTGGTAGAAGCCCTTGGAGTCCTTGTTGGACGGGTTGGGGCCGGACTTGAGCGCCATGAGGCTCTCGAGGGTCTCGTCGACGAGCTTGAGCTTGATCTTCAGCGCGAGCCGGGACTTGAGCAGGTCCTCCTTGAGCGAGATGTACCCGGAGATCTCACCCTCGAGCTTGTCGCCGCGGAACCGGGCCCAGTCCACCGTGGCGCGGCCGTCGGCGACGGTGATCAGGCCGGCGGCCTCGGTGAACACCGTCTCCACGTCCATGCCGTAGATCTGGCTGCCCTCGCGGAACGCCAGGCCGTCGAAGTCGAAGGTGATCTCGCCCTCGCTCTTGGTGATGTCGGCCTGGTCGAGGTTCAGATCGATCTCGGAGTCGAAGGTACCCGCGCCGTCGATGTTGTAGGTCTCGCCCTGCAGCGGGAACGCGCGGACCTCGAGCTCGTCGAGCTCCACGTCGGTGACGATGGCGGCCTCGCTGTACTGGACGTTGCCGCGCGCGTGGCCCTCGTACAGCACGCCGTCGAAGTCCACGTCGTACTTGCCGCGCATGGCGGCGAGGGGCTTGATCTTGATCCAGGTCTTGCCCATGGACAGCAGCGACTTCGGCGTGCCGTCGCGCCCGATCTTGCCCAGCTCCAGCGACTTGAACCGCACGCCGGCCAGCAGCTTGGGCCGCGGCTTCTCGACGTTCACGGCCAGCCCCATCCGCTCCTGTGCCTCGTAGGCGATGCGCTCGGACGCCGACTTGCTCGGGAAGGCGATGTAGAACACCAGCCCGAAGAAGACGGCGCCCCACCCGACGACACCCGCGATCTGTAGTGCGGTCTTCATCTACCCCTCCTGCTTCATCTTGCTGAACACCACTTCCACGTTGGCGCTCAGCTCCTGCCGGTTCCGGGTGTTGGCCCGGACCACCAGGCGATCGATCCGCAGCGGCTGGGGCGCGGACTGGACCTTGAACAGGTAGTTGACCAGCTGGTCGAGCGTGATCTTCTTGAACACCACCTCGTAGCGGTGTTCGTCGAAGTACGCGCCCTCGATCAGGCCCTGGTCGTTGATGCCCTTGATGTTGTCCGCGAGCTTGAGCTCGTCGCCGGTGCTCTCGAGGAACCCCGACACCGAGAAGTCCCCGAACCCGCCCATCTGCTTCTCGAGATCGGCGATGCGCTGGCGGCTGTCGGCCAGGTCGCCGGTCATGGTGAGGATGGTGTTGAGGTCTCGCTCCTTGGACGCGACCGAGGTCTCGAGGCTGCGCACCTTGGAGCGCACGCCGCTGACGACGAAGTAGCCGACGAACAGCGTCACCACCACGAGCATCACGACGGCGAGCCGCCGGTCGCGGCGCGACAGGGTGCCCCAGAGCGTGGAGAACTTGTCCAGCAGGTTGCTCATGGTCTCACTCCTCCTCGACGCCCAGGGGGATGGTCATCTCGAAGCGGGTGGTGCTCTCGCGTCCCTTGACCTTGTCGTGGGCCGCGGCCAGGGCGAAGCGCGGGTTGCGCTTCACCGCGGCCTCGATCTTGTCCACGGTCTCGAACTTGTCGGTGTTGGCGCGCAGCTTGATGGCCTCGGAGCTGATGTCGATGTTGTCCACGTCGATCTTGTGCTCCTTGGGCACCGCCGTGGAGAACTCCTTGAGCAGGTCGAAGGCCGTGGTCTGGTTCTCCGGGTCGAACTGGGCGACCTTGGCGTTGAGGGAGTCCATCTCGGCGATGAACACGTTGAGCGACGAGCTCGACGTGACCAGGGCCGACTCGGCCACGTCGGGGAAGGTGCCCTGGACGGTGGTCCGGATCTCGTCCATCAGCGCGCGCTCGCGGACGCTCAGGGTCACGGCGTTGTACACGGCCAGGGCCATGCCCCCCAGGGCGATCAGCAGCACCGCCGCGGTCAGCGCCAGGCCCAGGCGCTGGATGCGCTGGATGTCGCGGCGATAGGCGAACTCGCCGCTGCGGAAGCCCACCTGCTGGCCGCGGCCCTGGGCCAGCCCGCGCAGGGCCAGGGCATAGGCCAGGGCGTGCTGGGCGCCCGCGTCGGGGACGTCGCCCGGCGACGGGGGCAGCGGCAGATCCTCGACGGTGACGCCGAGCTCGCGCGAGAGGTGGGGGCAGAAGCCGCGCAGCTCGCTGCCGCCGCCACAGACGTAGATGGAGTCCACCTCGCGGTGCTGCTCGTCCTCGAAGGCCATCAAGGTGGTGCGCAGCTGGGCGACCAGGGGGTTGGTGGCCTCGCGGAGGGAGCCGACCATGGCCTGGACCGACTCCTCGGTGGAGGCGCCGGACAGGGTCCCCATCCGGTGCTTGTAGTCGCCCACCTCGCCGGGCTCGAAGCGGTAGCGGCTCTGCAGGGAGGCGTCGATGTCGCGGCCGCCCCAGTCGATGGTCCGCAGCAGCAGCGGCACGCCCTCGACCATGGCGCACAGCTTGGTGTCGCGGTGGCCCACGTCCAGCAGCACCACGGTCTGGGAGCTGCTGTCCTGGGGCAGGAACCGCACGAGGTTGGCCAAGGCGCCCGCGTCCACGGGGAGGTGGCGCGGGTCCACGCCGATGGTGCCGAGCTCCCTGAGCAGGGCGCGCAGCTCGGCCTTGCGGGCCATGGCGCAGAACAACCGGGTGCCGGGCTCGTCGTCGAGCAGCGTGGCGCTGGACTCCAGGGTGTGCTGATGCAGCAGCACCTCGTCCATGTCGAAGGGCACGCGCTCCTCGAGCACGCCCGACAGGATCGCGGCGATCTGCTTGGGCTGGGTGAACGGCACCTCGACCACCCAGGAGCTGACCTGGGCCGAGGGGATGGCCGCGACCACGGTCGCGTCGTCGGTGTCGAGGTCGTCGAGCAGGGCCTGGGCCTCGCGCAGCTGCAGGTCGCGCAGGGTGATTTCGGGTGGGTCCGACGCATCGGCAGAGGGCTCCGCCCCGTCCTCGGTCTGCGCCTCCACCGCCTCCCGGGCCGCCTCCACGTCGGAGACCTCGATGGAGGTAGTGCCCGTGGCGTCCTCCAGCTCCTGGCCCGACAGCTCGTGCAGGGGCAGGGGCCGGGACACGAAGTCCACCACCTCGAAGCCCCGGTAGGTGCCCTTGAGCACCGTCGCCTTGATCTCGTAGCGCCCGATGTCGAGGCCGATCACCTTGCTCGCCATGGTCTTCCTACCGTTCTACCCAGGACAGGGTGGTGTACCGGCTGCCCTTGAAGTTCATCACCACCTCGAGGGTCGTCTCCACGTCCCCCACGTAGCCCGTGGAGGAGATGGTGAAGTGGCGTGAATTGGTCTTGATCAACCCCTGCAGCCCCGATCGGTCCGTCAGCGTGATGCCGTGTTCGTCGAGCTTGGCCATGAAGGTCTCGGTGGTCAGCATGTTCATCAGCCGCATGAACTGCAGCTCGCCCAGCACCGTCTGGATCTGGATCTCGTTGACCGTGTAGTCGGAGAAAGCCCGGATGAGTCCGTACAGGATCGCCGGGCTGCAGGTGGTGATGTTGACCTTGTTGTTGCCGTAGATGGTCCACTGGGGTCCGAACGTCTGGTAGATCTCGTCGTTGACGCCGGCCACCATCTGCACCTCGTCCAGGGCGTCGAAGGGCAGGTTCTTGGGCTTGAAGTTGCGGCCCCAGATGTCGGCGTCGTCGTACAACGAGTCCTCGTACCCGCCCATGAACGACGACCGCTCGTTGTCGGTGTCGATGTAGTCCTTGATGTTGCCGATGACCTCCCAGCGGTCGTACTCGCTGCGGATCTCGAACATCTCGTCGTACCGCTCGTCCACCATCATCCCGTGGATGGCCAGGGCGAACGGGTTGAGCCTCAGGTCCTCGGCGGTCACCTCGGCCAGGGAGTTGAGGTTGAGCTTGCCGTCCTCGTCGTTGATCTCGGCGCGGAAGTCCCCCTCGAAGTCCAAAAAGGCCCGGGTCAGGGCGGTGCTGTCGCGCTCGATGGCCCGGTCGATGCGCTCCTGGGTGTGCTCGTCCACCTCCAGGTCGACGGGCCCATTTTGCAGCGCGGCCATGTCCATCTCGTCCATGTCCAGCAGCCCGCCGCCCATGGCCACGCGCAGGAACGCCGTGTCGATGAACGGCACCTGCTGCCACAGCTTGTCGCCCAGGTCGAAGCCCAGGCCCGCGGTGTACTGCTGGATCATGGGGTTGCTCGCCATCATCTGGGCGAACGACATGAACAGCGTGTAGATGCGCACGCCGCTCTTGGCCAGGTACAGCGCGCGCACCGAGTCGCGGTAGTTGGCGCCCTGGAGGTACTGGACCCGCGACTGGTACGAGAACTCCACGATGAACGCGGTGAGGAACACCACCATGGCCAGCACCATGACCAGGGCGATGCCGCGCTGACCGGGCCACTTGCCCTGGGTGCGGCGGGGCCCCGGCGAGGCCTTCGGCGTCCGCTTCTCGGGGGTCACCGGGCGCGCACGGCGGCGCCGGGGGTCCCCGGAACCCTCGTCGAACAGCAGCCTTCGCAGCGCGGTGATCACGTCAGTTCAAGTCCTGGATCTCGACCTTGGTGTGCCAGGTCCACTCCTCGCCCTCGTTGTCGGCGATCACCATGGTGATCTCCACGGCGCGGGGGAGCCGGTTGAGCTGGTCCGGGCCGGTGGTGTCCCACTCGTCCAGCCACTCGTTCTTCTCCATGTCGAAGTAACGGAAGTTGAGCTTCTTGACGCCGCGGGCCAGCACCATCACCTCGCCGCCCTCGGTGGGCTCGCCGTCGATGCGCTCCTCCTCGCGGTGCATGAGCTTGAAGTGGTGCGTCTCCCGGTCCGGCTCCTCGTAGTAGCCGATCTCGGTCAGCGCGCACTCCTTGGAGTTGCGGTACAGCTTGCGGTGGCTGCGGCTGGTGAAGTCGAGCTTGTCGAAGGGATCGGTGTCCTCGGCGATGAAGATGGTCTCGAAGGTGTCGTCGACGTTGTCGCCCTGGCCGCCCTGGCGGGTGGACTTGGTGGACGACAAGAAGGCCTGGCTGACCTCGCGCTCCATGCGCAGCAGGGCGATGCGGCCCATGGAGGTCATCTCGCCCTTGTGGCGCGACGCCTCCTGGATGAGCGCCGAGTTGCGGAAGATCATGAACATCGACGCGGTGATCCCCGCGAGGATGGCGATGGCCACGACGGCCTCGATCAGGGTGAACCCGCGGCGGTCGGTCATTTCCGCACCCCCGTGGAACCCGACGACGTGCCGCCGGGCAGCGTCGGCATGGTGGCGGCGCTGCCTGCCGCGGCGTCGGAGGTGACCCCGGAGCCCAGCCCGCCGATGCCGCCGAGCCCGCCGATCTCCTGCTCCTCGGCCGAGGCCACGCGGCCCGACGGGTTGACGATGTGGGTGACGAGCACCACCTCGTCGGGGCCGCACAGGCCCTCCTCGCGGCGGCCGTCTTCGCCGCACCAGTAGATCCGGACCCGGATCTCGCGGACGAAGCGGGCGAGCTCGTCGGTGAACATCGTCATGTCGATGCCCAGGGACTCCATGTTGAGCCCGCCGGTGAGCATGGACTCGTCCTCGACGGCGCCCTCGTCCTCGGCCATGCCCATGAGCTGGTTGATCATGTCGAAGATCTTGGCCAGGTCGATCTCGACGCGGCTGACCTCGTACTCCCAGCGGTACTCGTCGAAGGCGTCGAGGTACTCCTCCTCGTGGAAGTCGCCGTCCTCGGTGATGGTCAGCTCGCCGAACCCCTCCTTCTCCATGCGCAGCTCGACCAGGGACATGATGTCGCGGGCCAGCAGGGTCCCCACCACCATCTCGTCGCCCTGCTCGCGCATCTTCACCGCCGCGGTCTGGGCGTCGATCAGCGCCATGGTGGAGATGGCCAGGATGGCCAGCGCCACCAGCACCTCCAGCAGGGTGAATCCCTCGGACCGGCGGGGCTCAGTCGACACGGCGATCCTCCCGATCCGGCGGATCCGCCTCGCCGATCTCCGCGCGCACGCGGCCGGTCAGCGGCTCCACCACCAGGCTCAGGATCGACTCGCTGGTGTCCATCAGGTAGATGACCGAGTCCTCCATGTAGCCTTCGGGGAAGATGTGGGTGTAGACGATGAGCTCCTCCTCCTCGTCCTCGGGGATCTCGTCCTGGGGCTCGACCACGTCGTCCCACTGGGGCGTCCAGATGCCCTTGAACACCACGTTGGGGGGCAGCTGACGGATCTTGAAGACCTCGTCCTCCAGGGGCACGAACTCGTTGATCCGGGGGGCGGGCTCCAGGGCGCCGGTGCCCAGGGAGACCCCCATCATGGCCATCAACCCGGCCAGGGGGCTGTCCTGGTCGCCCACCTTGTCCTGCTGCTGCATCCGCAGCCGGTCCTGGGCCTGCTCGTCCCGCTCGCGGGCCTCCTCGATCTCCTCGTCGCGGATCTCCTCGAGATCGGACCAGTCCTCCCGCGCAGACTGGTTCTCGAACAGCTGCACCGTGCCGTAGGACGCCTCGACCCAGTACGCGTGCCGGTCGAGGTTGTACGCGACCCGCAGCGGCACGTTCTGCAGCGCGGCCTCGTCGTAGGCCGTCTGCAGCACGCTGCCGAGCTTGCGACCCGCAGCGCGCACGTCCCCACCCAGCCACCGGCCGATGGCCGGGATGGTCACCAGCGCCACCGCGAGCACGATGGCCATGACCACCATCAGCTCGATGAGCGTGAGACCGCGGCGGGAGGCGATGAACACCTAGCCTCCCTGTTCCGCCACGCGCGGCGTCGCGAGGAGTCGCAGGCGGCGGCGAGGTGTGCTGGCGGGGTCCGACGGCGTACTTCGAGTACGCCGAGGACGCCGACAGTGCGCATCGGCGTCGAAGGCTGCGAAGCAGCCGGCTGCGGCCCGCAGTAGCCGTGGGTGGTGGGACATGGAGGCTAAAACTCCCAGTTGCAGATGTCGGCGTCGGACCCCCGGCCGCCGGGCAAACCGTCGGCGCCGTAGCTGAGCAGCTGGTAGGGGTGCCCCTGGGGTCCGGGCACCTCGATGCGGATGGGATGGCCCCAGCTGTCCACCGGGCTGGGCTTGAGGTCGCGGGGATAGGCGCCGGCGACCATTCGCTGGCGGACCAGGTCCCGTTCGGTCTCCTTGAGCAGCACCTGCGTGGCGTGCACCCGGCCCTGGCCGGAGCTCCGCACCAGCATGGCGCACCCCACCCCACCCATGGCCAGGGTCAGCAGCAGCACCGCCGCGACCAGCCATCCCCTCGGGTAGGGTCGATCGATCATGAACCGATCTCCCAGCTCTTGATGTCCATGTCCCGGCTCTCACCGCCCTCGGCCTGGTCCGCGCCCAGCGAGATGATCTCGTAGTCGTGGTCGCCGTTGACGCCGGGGGAGTAGTACAGGAACGGGCTGCCCCAGGCGTCCACCGGCACGGTGTCCGAGTCCAGGTAGCTCTCCCGCGACCGGCCGTTGCGATCGGCGGGCGGGTGGATCAGCGCGTCGAGGCCCTCGGCGGTGGTGGGGTACTTGCCGTAGTTGACCCGGAACTGGGTCAGCGCGCCCTCGATGTTGCCGATCTGGACCATGGTCGCGTCCACCTTGGCCTCCTCGAGGCGGCCCACCGCGGCCACGCCGACGATGGTCATGAGGATGCCGAGGATGGCGATCACGACCATGATCTCCACCAGGGTCATACCGGCCTGGTTGCGGTGCAGCCCCATGGCCGCGCCCTTCAACGTCTGTCTTTCGATGCTCATCGTTCATCTCCTCCGCGCCGCAACGCGGGTCTACGCGCGTGAGCGCGCGGTTCATCTCTTCAAACACCGACCTCGATCATCGGTTCACCTCAGCCCACGACCTGGTTGATGCGCAGCATCGGCAGCATCACCGACAGGGCGATGAAGCCGACGCCGCCGCCCATGACCAGGATCATGATCGGCTCGAGCAGGGTGGTCATGATGCCCACGCTGCGGTCCACCTGGGCCTCGTACGATTCGGCCACCTTGGCCAGCATCAGCTCGAGCTCGCCGGACCGCTCGCCGATGGCGATCATGTGGGTCACCAGCGGCGGGAACATCTCGCTCTTCTTCAGCGGTACGGCGATGCTCTGGCCCTCGCTGACCGACTCGCGCACGTTGTCCAGCACGTCCTGCAGCACCACGTTGTTGACCACCGTGCGCACGATGGTCATGGACGTGAGGATCGGCACACCCGACGACAGCAGGGTGGACAGGGTGGACGCGAAGCGGGACACCGCCACGAGCAGCAGCAGCTTGCCGAACAGGGGGACCTTCAGCGCGTAGCGGTCCACGATGGCGCGCCCGTCGGGCGTGCGGACCCACCAGCGGATCAGGAAGAACGACCCGACCCCCAGCGCGATGACGATGTACCAGTAGTTCACCGCGAAGTTCGAGAACCCGATCAGCACTCGCGTGATCAGGGGCAACGTGGCGTCCATGTCCTCGAAGATCTTGGCGATCTTGGGCACCACGCCGACCATCAGGAACGACACCAGGCCCATGGCCACCAGGGCCATGATCATCGGATAGACCAGCGCGCCGACGATCTTGGACCGCAGCGCCACCTGGCCCTCGGTGTAGTCGGCGAGCTTGACCAGCACCACCTCGAGGGTCCCCGACTGCTCTCCGGCGCCGACCATGTTGCGGTACAGATCGCTGAAGATCTTGGGGTAGGCGTTGAGCGCGACCCCCAGCGAGGCGCCCTCGTTGACCTTCTCGCGGATCTCGGTGAGCACCACCTTGAACTTGTCGTTGTCGGTCTGGTCGGCCACCGCGTTGATGGACTCGACGATGGGGATGCCTGCGCCGAGCAAGGTGGCCAGCTGACGCGTGACGATGGCCACGTCCGCGGTCTTGACCCGCTGGAAGTAGCGGCCGAAGTCCACCTCCATGTTCATGGAGATCTTCTTGGGGGCGACCTCGTCGGTCTCCTCGGCCTTCCCGTTCTTCTTGCTCGCGCTGGCCTTCGGTGACTTCGACTTCGACTTCGACTTCGACTTCGGCTTCGCCGCGACCTTGGCGGCGTGCTGCTCCTTGAGCTCGGTGGGGAAGACCCCGTCGCGGCGCAGCTTGGACCGCGCCGCGCGGGCGCTCTCCGCGTCCACGAACCCCGAGGCGTTCTTGCCGCCGCTGGTCAGCCCCTTGTATTCGAAGACTGGCATCAGCCCAGCAACTCCACGGCCTCTTCCTGGGTGACCCGGAGGACCTCTTCCATGGTGGTCAGGCCCTGCAACACCTTGCGGGCGCCGTCGTCGCGCAGGGTGATCATCCCGCGGCGCATCGCCTCCTTCTTCACCGCCCCGGCCGTGGGGGTGGTGACGATGAGCTGGCGCATGGCCTCGTCCACCTCGAGCAACTCGTAGATGCCGGTGCGGCCCCGGTATCCGGTGCCCAGGCACTCCTCGCAGCCCCCGGTGCGGGCGCTGTACACGGTGTGACCGGCCAGGGCCGTGGGCTGCAGCCCGACCTCGGCCAGCTGCTCTGCCGTGGGCTCGAACGGCTGGCGGCAGCTCGGGCAGACCCGCCGCACCAGGCGCTGGGCCATGATCCCGATCAGCGACGAGCTCACCAGGAACGGCTCCACGCCCATGTCCACCAGCCGCGTCACGGCGCCGGCGGCGTCGTTGGTGTGCAGGGTGGACAGCACGAGGTGGCCGGTCAGGGATGCCTGGATGGCGATCTCGGCGGTCTCGCTGTCGCGGATCTCACCGACGAGGATCACGTCGGGGTCCTGGCGCAGGTAGGCGCGCAGGCCGCCGGCGAAGGTGAGGTTGATCTTGGGGTTCACCGCCATCTGGCCGATGCCCTGGATCTGGTACTCGATGGGGTCCTCGACCGTGAGGATGTTGATGTCCGGGGCGTTGATCACGGTGATCGAGGCGTACAGCGTGGTGGTCTTTCCGGACCCGGTGGGGCCGGTGACCAGCAGGATGCCGTGGGGGCGGCGGATCAGGCTGTTCCAGCCCTCGAACTGCTCGCCCTTGATCCCCACCTCGTCGAGCCCCAGCAGGCCCGCGGAGCGATCCTGGAGGCGCATCACCACCCGCTCGCCGTGGGCGACGGGCACGGTGGAGGTCCGGATGTCCACGTCGCGGCCGGCCACCTTGATGCGGATGCGGCCGTCCTGGGGCAGCCGCTTCTCGGCGATGTCCAGGGTGGCCATGACCTTGACGCGGCTGACGATGGAGGCCTGGGCGCGCTTGGGCGGATGGAACTTGTCGTACAGCACGCCGTCGATCCGGAACCGGACCACGAGCTCGCGCTCGAAGGGCTCGATGTGGATGTCGCTGGCGCGCTCCTTGAGCGCCTCGGTGAACAGGGTGTTCACGAAGCGGATGATGGGCGCCTCGTCGTCCGTGGCGTCGAGGATGTCGACGATCTCCTGGACGTTGTCCTCCTGGCCGGTCTCGGCGTCCTCGAGCTCGCCCATCACCTCGCCGGCGGTGGCCGCCACCTTGTCGTAGCCGGCGTTGA
Organism: uncultured Rickettsiales bacterium; assembly: GCA_964425605.1. Lineage (GTDB taxonomy): Bacteria > Myxococcota_A > UBA796 > UBA9615 > CAYRNR01 > CAYRNR01. Next base: position 30,653 of record CAYRNR010000022.1, read on the forward strand.
TGGCCGCCAGGACCGTCTCCTGGCCGCCGAGCCAGACCTGCACGGGCGCCCCGAGGAACGCGCGCAGGTCGTCCACGGGGGAGATGTTGAGGGGATCGGTGACCACCACGTCGACCACGCCGTCCGCGCGCCGGCGCACGGGCAGGATGCCGTGGTTCTTGGCAAAGGAGATGGGCAGCTCCTCGATGAGCTCCAGGTCCAGGTCGTCCACGGTGATGGACTCCATCACCGGCAACCCCAGCTGGTCGGACAGGGCCCGCGCCAGGGTCAGCTCGTCGATGGCGGACTGGGCCAGCAAGGCGCTGCCCAGGCGCATGTCGTTGCGCTGGGCCGCCTCGATCCCCGCGCGGACCTGCTCGGTCGTCAGACCGTAGCTGTCCACGAGGATCTCGGCCAGCTGGCGGCGGGCGACGGCCATGCTACTGGCCTCCCTCGGTGGCGAGCTGCTCGAGGTCGGCTGCGGTGATGTCGCCCACGCGAATCTCGCCGCCGCCGGGGGTGATCAGGATCTCGCCAGGGCCGGGGATCACGGTCTCGGCCGCGCCGCCGTCGCCGGCGTCCTCCGCGCTCTCCTCGCCGGTCTCCTCGTCCTCCTCGTCGTCGTCGTCTTCGGAGCGGTCGTCCTCGGCGTCGTCGTAGCCCTCGTCGTAGGCCTCGTCATAGGCGTCGTCGTAGGCGTCTTCGTAGGCGTCGTCGTAGCCCTCGTCGTACCCCTCGTCGCCCTCGTCCTCCACTACGACCTCCTCCTCGTCACCGCCCACGCTGGGCCGGAAGATGGGCTCGGAGTGGCCGCCAGGGCCCGGGGGGCCCTCGAAGGGATCCATGTCCATCGAGTCGTGCCGCGGCGCGCTCTGGCGCTCGCGGTACACCGGCGGCGTGTCGGGCAGGTTCATGGAGTACATCAGCAGCTCGTTCATGTTCGCCTGCTTCTCCTCCAGCGACTTGCCGTAGAAGCGCCGCATGAACTCCTGCCGCTGGAGCATCTTGACCGTGTAGATCTCCTGCATGTCCTCGGGCCCGTCGATGACGTGGGGGGTGAGGAACACCAGCAGGTTGACCTTCTTGTCGGTCTTCTTCTTGGAGCGGAACAGGGCCCCGAACAGGGGGATGTCGCCCAGCACCGGCACCTTGTCCTCGCTCAGCGTCTGGGTGGTCTGCATCAGGCCGCCCAGGACCACGGTCTGGTTGTTGATCACGCTGACCATGGTCTCGGCGGAGCGCTTGGTGGTGGTCACGCCGCCGGTGGACAGCAGGTCGCTGCCCTGGGTCTCGGGCACCACCTCGGTGATCTCCAGGAAGATCTCCAGGGTGACGGTGTCGCTCTCGTTGATCTGCGGGGTCAGCCGCAGGGTCAGCGCCACGTCCTCGCGGGAGAAGTTGGCGATGGGCATGCCCTGGGTGGTGGTGGTGAAGCCGGCGGAGAACGGGATGGTCTGGCCCACCACGAACTCGGCCTCCTCGTTGTCCAGGGTCATCAGGTTCGGCGCGGACAGCACCTCGGTGTTCAGGTCACTCTCCAGGGCGGTCAGCACGATGCCGAAGGCCGGGATCTCCAGGATGCCGGAGCCGAAGGGGACCGGGATGGAGCTACCGAACACGCCCAGGGCCACGCCGGAGAGGTCCATGGCCATGCCCGCGTCGCCGGCGAGCGCGCTCATCAGCGAGCCGCCGCCCACGCTTCCGATGGCGCCCATGCCGAGGTCGGTACCGCCGACGTTCTCCTGCTCGTACCCCGTGTGGAAGCCGATGCCGGTGTCGCGCTCGTTGTTGTCGGAGATCTCCATGATCACCGCCTCGACGAACACCTGCTTGCGGCGGATGTCGAGCATCTCGATGACACGACGCAGGCGATAGAAGTCGTCGCGGCTGGCGGTGATGACCAGGGAGTTGGTGGACGCGTCGGCCGTGACCTTCACGCCGCCCTCGAACTGGGCCACGGAGCCGCCGCCGGAGCCGCCGGCCGGGCTGTCGCCGCCCTTCTTGGCGCCGCCACGGGCGGTTCCGCCGGTGCGCGTGGAGCCGCGCTGGTTCTGCTGGGCGCGCTGGTTGGTCTCCTGGGTGAGGTTGGACAGGACCTGGGCGAGGTCCTCGGCGTTGGCGTGCTCGAGGTAGATCACGTGGATGTCGCTCTTGGCCCACGGATCGATCTCGTAGTCGATGCGGGCGATGAACTCCTTGACGTCCTCGAGGCCCGTGTCGGTGGCCATGATGATGATCGAGTTGGTGCGCTCGTCGGCGAGGATCTTGCCGATGTAGCTCTCCGAACCGATCTGGTCGGAGCTCGAAGAGGCGGCCGCGGTGGACGGTGTGGCCTTGTCCCGATCCCGGTTGCGCTTGGAGCGGCGCCGCTCGGCCGGGGTCTGGGCGGCAGGCGCCGACGTTCCACCGGTACTGGCCTCGTCCACGCCGAACACCGTCTTGATCTTCTCGACCACGTCCGTGGCGTCGGCCCACTCGATCTGGATGACCTCCATGCTCTGGGTGGGGGCGCTCACGTCGAGTTCGGTCAGCAGCTCCTCGATGCGGCGGATGTTGTTGGCCGAGTCGGTGATGATCAGCGCGTTTGTCGGGGTGTAGGCGGTCACGTCGCCGCCGTCGCCCACCATCTTCGAGGCGATCTTGGTGATGTCGTCGGCCGAGATGTTCTCGAGCTTGATGATCCGCGTGACCATGTTGGCCGTGTACGGCAGGTACTCGTCCGGGTACAGCCGGATGGGCTCGCGGATGGACTGCTTGTTGGGCACGATCCGGGTGATCTTGCCCTCGGTGACCGTGGTGAAGCCGGCCGCGTCCAGGGCGGACAGGAAGGCCTCGTACGCCTCGGCGATGGTCACGGGCGTGGGCGAGATGATGGTGATCTTGCCGTTGAGCTTCTCGGCGAGGATGAAGTTGCGGCCCGTGATCTCGGCGAAGTACTTGACCACGTCCTTGATGTCGGTCTCGACGAAGTCGATGTTCACCGGCGTGTCGCGGGGGGCGCGCTCGAGCTCGCGGCGATCCACGCTGGCCGACGTGGACCAGTGACCGTCACCGCCGCCGGCGACCTCGTCGTCCTGGCCGGCCAGCCCCTTCTCGGCGGGATCGTCCTCGCCGTCCTCGCCGTCCCCCTCGTCCTCGGCGGGCTCGGCCTCCTTGGCCTTGGAGGAGCCGTGGCGCTTCTTGCCGCGATCCGCGGTCAGGGACGGGTCCACGGTCACGCCGCGGCCCAGGGTCCTCGATTGGGTGGGATCGAGCATCGGCCTGGGGGGCTGGGCCTGGGTCTCGCCGTCCTCGGCGGACTCATCGTCCTCGCCGTCGGAGTCCGAGGAGGGCACGGACGTGGCCTCGCCCTCCTCCTCCGGGTCTGCCGAGCGTGCCGTAGAGGGGGCCAACCAGAGCCCCAGCGCTATCAACAAGATGATCGGATTTCGCGGTCGCACGTCGCTCTCCTCGCCTCGGTCGGGCCGTGGGGGCCCTAGAGGATGTCGTACTCCATCGTCACGGGCTCACCCTTGCGGATGATCTCCAGGCTGATGCTCGACTCGTTCTGCAACGAGCTGTACATCTGCAACGCCTTGTCCGGGCTCGTCAGCGGGCTGCCGTTGACCCCGGTGAGGACGTCGTTGTTCTGCAGGCCCAGGTTCCTCGCGGCGCTGTTGCGCTTGATGCTGAAGATCTTGAAACCGTTGGACTTGCCGTCCTGGAAGTTGGGCACCACCCTCGCGTCCCGGCTCAGCCGGTCCAGGTTGGCCAGCGCGTTGTCCACGGCGCTGCGCTCGATCTGGAAGTGGGTGTCGTCGATCTTGGTCACGCCCTCGCTCCAGTCGATGCGGCCACGGCGCTTCTTGGTGCCGTCGTCGTCCGACCGGGAGGCGCGGCTCTTCTTGGGGGCCTCGCCGCCGATCTCGAGGTACTCGCGGGCACCGCTGCCGCGCTTGACGTACACCCGGCGGCGCTGGATCTCGTCGATGGTGGCGTCGTCGGTCAGCGCGTCACCCTCGGTGTAGACACCGGGGTACGGGTCCGCCGCGTCGGCCAGGATCAGGGCTGTGGAGTACTGACGGTTGCCTGCCACCGCGGTGAGGATCAGCGTGGCCCCCAGATCGGTGGCCTCCTGCTCCTCGCCCTCGGCGGTCTGGGCCTCGGCCAGGGGTTGATCCGCCTGGGAGCTGTCGAACAGCGATCGCCCGACGATGGGGCGTCGGTAGCTGTCCAGCGTCGGGGCGCGCGGGGCCCGGGCGTTGCCGCGGGAGTTCCCGCGCTCGGCCGTCGGCCCCGTCCCGCGCTCGGCGACGGCCTCGGGCTTGTCGCCCGACTCCATCTCCACGAGCTCGGCCCCCTCTGGGGGACGGATCTTGACGGCCAGCACCCGGGTCAGGCCAAAAGCGGCCGCCCCGGACAGGACCGTCGTCACAGCGAACAAGATGATCAGTGTACGTCTCTTCATCGGGAAGCCTTTTGCTCCGGTTCTTCATTTAGCAAGATCCGGGCCAGGGTCTGCGCTCACCGTAACCCACCGAGATCATTGACTGTTCCATCCAGCACACCCTTCCCGGGCGGTCCCCGGGGACAAAATGGCAAACGGCACCGGGCGCTCGCGCGGACGATGACAAACTGTCAAACCGCCAACGGGGCCCCGTAAGATGGGGGGCATCCGCCTGGAGAACCGATGAAGCCGTGCACCCCCGGACTGGTCCTCGCGCTGGTCGCCGCTCTCGCCGTTCCCGCCCTCGCCCACGCCGAGCGCCAACAGACGCGCACCTCGGACTGGCGCGGCCGCGACGTGATCCACTGCCAGCAACGCCACCACGGCGTGCCCGTGATCGGCGCTGGCGCGGTGAGCCTCGCCGACGGGACCCCCGTGGCCACCACCGAGCGCGACACCCTGACCGTGGACGTGACCCCTTCGATCTCCGCCGAGGACGCCCTCGCCTTGGCCCGCGCCGCCGTGGATCACGCCGACGGCGGCTCGGCCACCCTTTCGGTGCTCCCCACCGGCAGCGGCGGACGCCTGGTCTACCGCGCGGAGCTCACGTCGTGGCTGCCGGCGCGCTGGTGGATGGTGACCGTGGACGCGCTGACCGGCGACGTGGTGCGCGTGGACGACCTCGTCCGCCGCGCCGAGGGCTGGGTCTACGAGCACAACCCCGTGCTGTCCGACCTGTCCACCGTCGAGCTGCAGGACATGCACAGCGTGGCCGGGGGCGGGACCATGTACGGCGACCACGCCATGGTCTGCTCCATCGTGTTCTCCGGCAACGACATCGATTGTGTGTTCACCGCCACCTCCACCGGCAGCGGCGACTTCTTCCACGAGCCCGACGATCCCTCCGTGGACGATCCCTTCGTCGAGGTCATGGTCTACCACCACCTCACCGAGCTCACCCACCACTTCATGGACGCCCACGGCCACGAGTTCCCCGATACGGCCACGGCCTACGTCAACTACCGCGAGTCCGCCAACGGCACCTACGAGAACGCCGGCTACGCCAACATCGACGGCTTCCACCTCTTCCTCTTCGGCCAGGGCGAGGTCATGGACTACGGCTACGACGGCGACGTCATCGCCCACGAGTTCGGCCACGCCGTGGTCCACGGCCGCACCGATCTGGTCCACGGCTACCTCGCCACCTACGACGACTTCGGCGGCAACATCGCCCCGGGCGCCCTCGACGAGGGCATGGCCGACTACTTCTCGTGCAGCTACCACGACGGCGCGCCCATGGGCGAGTACGTCTCCGGCGGCGACGCCATGCGGGACCTGACCAACGACCACACCTGCCCCGAGGACGTGGTCGGCGAGTCCCACGGCGACGGCCAGATCCCCGGCGCCGCCATGTGGGACATCCGCGAGCAGCTCGGCGCCGAGATCGCCGACGCCCTCGCCTACGAGGCCCTGGGCCTCATCTCCCCCTCCCCTTCCCTGCGCGAGTTCGCCGACGCCCTGTCCCTCACCGCCACGGACATGGTCGACGCCGGCGAGCTGACCCAGGCCGACCTCGACACCATCGAGTCCATCCTCACCGACCGCGGCCTGTACGCCTGCGGCCGCTCCATCCCCCTGATCGACGGCGAACCCGTCACCCTCACCCTGGGCCACCTCGAGGGCTACGGCATGGAGACCCTCAACCCCTCCACCTGCAACAGCTTCCGCGACGACGGCGTCCGCTTCGACTCGCGCTTCCAGTGGGAGCTTCAGCTCCCCTCTGCCGACGACGGCGAGGTCGAGTCCATCGAGATCGAGCTCGATCTCCAGCGCCTCGACGGCCAGGACGTCGACAGCGACGACCTCCAGTACGAGGTCTACGGCCGCATCGACTCCCTCGTCACCTTCGACATCACCGACATCGACAGCCCCACCCTCACCATCCCCCTTCCCATCCCCACCGCCCGCTCCTTCGACGGCCACTGGGACAACAACCCCGGCGCCATCCGCATCACCCGCAGCCACCTCGACGGCATGTCCCTGGCCCCCGGCACCACGCTGTACTTCACCGCCGTGCACATGAACTGCCCGGCCACTGCGTTGACGCTGACGCCGACCGTGACCGTGGACCAGGAGTTCGTGGGGGACGACGACGATGACGACGATGGCGGGGGGTGTGAGTGTCGGGCGGCTGGAGGCAGTGCTGGCTCGCGGGCGTTCCTGATCGCAAGCCTGCTGGGCGCCCTCGCCCTCGTGCGGCGCCGCCACGGCGTACTCGTCTCCGTTGTCCTGGCCTTGTTCCTGGTCTGGATGTCCCTTCCCGACCCGGTGGGGGCGTGGACCCTGGATACCCCTCTGTCACAGGCGAGCGCGTCGTTCCAGGGCGAGGCCGAGGGCCACTGGCTCGGCTCGCGCGTTTCCGACGCCGGAGACGTGAACGGGGATGGGTACGACGACTTCCTGATGGGCGCGTACAAGAACGGGGAGGGCGGGGAGTGCTCGGGCCAGGCCTACCTGGTGCTGGGCCGGGCCACGGGTTGGGCCCCGGACGCCAGTGCCCTGGACTCGGACGCATCCTTCGTCGGCACCACCAGCTGGGATTACGTGGGAGCGGGCCTGGCCGGTGCCGGAGACGTCAACGGCGATGGGTACGACGACTTCCTGATCGCCGCGCCTTTCGACGATGAAGGGGGCGGGAGTCCTGCCGATTGTTGCGACGGCGCCGGGCAGACCTACCTGTTCCTGGGCCAGGTCGCTGGATGGGCCGTGGACACACCGGTCACCTCGGCAGACGCCTCGTTCATCGGCGAGGCCGCCAACGACCACGCGGGCACCGTGGCCGGCGGCGGTGACGTGAATGGAGATGGGTATGACGACTTCCTCATCGGAGCCAGCTTCAATGGCGAGGTGCACGAGATCGCGGGCCAGGTCTACCTCGTGCTCGGACGGGCCTCGGGCTGGGAGACGGGCGTGTCGCTGGCCGACGCCGACGCTTCGTTCCGCGGATCTGACGAAGGCGCACAGGCTGCGACAGCGGCCATCGACGGGGACGTCACCTGCGACGGGTACGACGATCTGCTCATCCACTCGTACAGCGACGAATACGGCCCGACGCGGGGCATGGTGTCGATCTTCCAGGGTGGGCCCTCGCTGTGGACCAACGACATGCCTCTGAGCGACGCGCCCGGGACACTGTGGGGTGACCTCGGCTACGTGGCTCAGGGGCTGACCACGCTCGTCGCCGGCGGGGACGTGGACGGCGATGGCTGTGACGAGATCCTCGTCGGCTCTCCCTACGATCCGATCAACGGCCCCAACTCCGGGAGAGCTGACCTCGTGCCCGGGACCAGCGCCGGCTGGGCCACGGTCCGCTCCCTGTCCGACGACACACTCGTCCTCGAGGGGGAAGCAACCCTCGACGAGTTCGGGTACAGCGTCGACTTCGCCGGAGACGTCGACGGCGACGGTCTGGCTGATCTGGTGGTGGGCGCCCGCAAGAACAACGAGGCTGGCGAGGCCGCGGGCCAGGTCTACCTGCTGCTGGGCGCGATCGATGGCCAGACCAGCCAACCCACGGCCGTCCTCGCCGCATCGTTCCTTGGCGAGCAATCCGGAGACTGGGCTGGCGACAGCGTGTCCAGTGCGGGTGATGTCAACGGGGACGGTCTGGACGACCTGTTGATCGGGGCGTACAGGAACGGCGAGGCCGGCAGCGAGGCGGGCCAAGTCTACCTGCTCCTGTCCGATTATCCCTCGCCGGGAGACGACGACGATTCGAGTCAGGACGACGACGACAGCAGCTCAGCCGCCGATGACGACGACACGGGACCGGGTGACGACGACGATGATTGGGGCGGGCCGCCGGGAGACGACGATGACGACGGTGGAGGGTGTGAATGCAACGGGGCTGTTACGAACCACGTCCTCCCCACGTTGCTGCTGTTGATCGCCTCTGTGGGACTGATTCGACGGAGAGCCGGGTAGCCCCTCCCTTCACTTTCCACTTCCCCTTCCACTTCCCCTTCCACTTCCCCTTCCACTTCCCCTTCCACTTCCCCTTCCACCTCCACTTCCACCGCGGCTTTTTCCCCTTGCTCCCTCCAGTTTTTTTCTATGCTGGGACAACAGCATCGAGGGGGGATCCTCAGCAGCTCTCGATGACCACGACAACGACCGCCGGAGTGCGCCTCCCCGCAGTGGGGATCCGCCCACTCCGCGCACAGGGGGAGTACCCAATGACCGCAAAGACAATCCTCGGCCCGACCCGCATCGAAACCACCGGCGCTGCCTGGAACATCGAGCTCGATCCCATCGGCGGGTTCGGCTAGGTCAAGGACGTGGTGTTCAACCTCAAGGTCCACAAGGTCAGCACCCTGGCCACCACTACGGTGACCGTCAACGTCAAGCACAGCCCGGACGGAGGGAGACTGGCGCAACACTACGCCACTGTCATCAACCAGACGGTCACCGTCGAACCCGTGATCTTCATCGCGGACACGGACTCGGCCACCAACGGGGCGCTGAGCGAGTACCTGCACATCGACATCGGCGTGGGTGGCGGGGCTGGCGAGTGGGCCGTGCTGGAGTTGGCCATCGTTCCTAAGCCCATCTGACGTGATCGTGCTGTTTTCCCCCGGCCGGGTCCGGGTGCTCCTCGCGTCGCGACGACCACGGAGCTACCGAGGCCATGATGAACCCGTGCGTCCCGTTCTGGACGCGAACGACCTTCACTCCGGGAGGGCGTGATGGTATTCGTCGATGAGGAACTCCGAGACGTCGAGTTCCACAGACCCGACTTCATCGTGCACGTGGATTTCGGGGAGGTCGTGGGCACCGTTCAGCCATTGTGCGGCGTGAACAAGGGCGTCCGCGCCGCTCCGGGTTCATGCGACATCGCTGCGGCGACGCAGGCAGACTACTCGTCGCTGTACACGGCGCTGGGTGTGAAGTCTGTGCGGCCGCACGAGGGTGGGTACAACATCTCGCAGCTGCTGGTGCCCCCCCTCTCGGAAGAGGTGCCCAGGTCCATCAAGACGGTCGGGGGAGTGGGAGTACGAGACAGGCTAGAACCGGTTCGCCCCTTCGACCCAGTCCTCGACGAGAATTTCGACGAGACGCAGCTACTACCACCGTTTGGATTCAACATCGGGGACGTAACAGACGACTCCTGCGGGGGACGGAATCTGGCAACACAAGACGACGCCGATCTCGAACCGTTGTACGAAAACACTCTGTACTTCTACTGGTACCCGACCCTGCTCAATCCGCTGCTCTTTCAGCTGCACGCCGAACAGTACCTGGACCTGTTCAGTCTCGGAACGGAGCCTGGGTACCGGGGGCTCGCCGACGCCGGGCTCGAGATCTACTTCCGGCTCGGCGAGGGTTCGAAGGGCCCAGGGTACATCGGTGATCCGGATCCGGCCGAGACCGAGTCGGCCGACGCGCGGCGCTGCTATGCACAGCTCGCGGCCCGGATCGTCCGCGATCTCGCCGGGGGCTGCAGTCCAGCGACGGTCCCCGGCTTCATCGACCTGTGGAACGAGGCATTTACCGGCCCGTTCCACGCCAAAGACCTCGACGCACAGACCGATCTTCCCCTCTGGGCAGCCGACTATGCCTCGTTCTTCGACGAGGTCCACGATGCGCTCGTCTCCCCGGAGTTCCCGTTCGCCCCCTTCGGTGCCAAGGTCCTGCCACCGGCGAATCCGGGTTCGTCCGTTGACCTTTCGGGGGTCCGCTTCGGAGGTTTCTCCTTCCTCGGCGGCGACATGCGTAGATTCGCCGACCGCATGCAGGGGCATCCCAACCTGAACTCCCGCGTATACGAACTCCTGTCCGCGCTCGACGATCCGTCCAGGCTCTCCTTCCTCTCATTCCACCTGTACGGCGCCGATGACGACGTCATGGAAGACGGCCCATTCGAAATCTTCGACGACCTGTCGAACATCCTCACGGCCCTGGACGACTTCCGCGCGCAGCAAGACGCCTCCTATGACGGACTGAGCTACGTCCACCTCTCGGAGTGGGGCTATCGACTGCCCAAGGACGACGACGAAGAGTGCGCGAGCGTGTTCGGCGGCTCCTTTGTCGCGTCCATGCTCACGTGGATGCAATACGCCCAGACCGTGCACGACCTGACCGTCGAGCGAGCCCACCTCTGGGGAGGCAGCGGCCGCAAGACCGGCATCGTCTCGTTCGGCCACCTGACCCGCTCCGACCCACCAAGCTTGGTGGAGCAATACCTGTTCTTCATCCGCGCGTCCGCGATCGCGATGCTGTTCCACAGTTCCGTGGAAGGCTGGGAGCTGTGCATGCCCAGGGTCATCCAGGGGGGGAGCATACTGGTCCACCTCGGATCGGGCCTCGGGGTATTCGACGCGGCAGCGCAAAGGCTGGACATCACGGCCCTCGCCGCCCGGTCCGATGTCGTGATGGGAGCCTCGGCGTACGCGGTGATCCTCAGCAATCTCACCGAGGGCAGCAAACGGGTCCGGCTCGAGCTGTCCGGACTGGCTCCGAACACACGGCATTCACTGGTGATCTCGAGGACGAACGAGACGGTCCTCGGGCAGAGAGAGACTTACGACATTGTTGATGGCAAGACCGATAACAACTACATCGGGCATTCGGTTCCAGCGGACACGACCATACCCTTGGACGGAATCGAGTACTACGCCCTGAGTGCTGATGCCGTATCTGCAGCCCTGGCCGATGTGGTGGTCGAGGACCATGGTGAGGTGGTCTCGGACGGGCTCGGAAACGCGGTCCTCGACGTGGAGTTCCCTGCCGACCACGGGGTGATGAAGGTACATTTGGTGGAGAGCGGCTTCGAAAAAGAAGTGTCACGCGAGACAGAGGACAACACAGGAAGGCAAACAGGATCGGGCGAGCCCTCGAAAGACAGCTGGACGGCCTCGGATTCGGCCATGGACGACTCCTGGAATGTCGTGACCGATGACTCCACCAACGACGCCAAGGATGAGAAATGAGCCAGCGCAGCTCGATGACTACCAGCCACATCCTGACTTCCACAGCAACGGTTGGGATCCTGCTCGGTCTCCTGCCTGACCTCCCAGCGTCAGCGGCCGGCCACGTCCTCCTCCAGCCGGACGCCTCGTTCCACGGGGAGCAAGACTTGGACATGGTTTCTGAAACGAGCTACGTGGGCGACGTCAACGGAGATGGGCTGGGGGACTTCGTCGTTTCATCCCCCCATCATTCTCTGGTCGACTACCGCGCGGGCAAGGTCTACCTGTGGTTCGGTTCCGAGGCTGCATGGGCCATGGATACCAGCCTTGCGCTTGCTGATGCCTCATTCCTGGGGGAGTCCACATCCGACATCGCTGGCCAATCCATCGACCTCGCGGGCGATTTCGACGGGGATGGACTCGACGATGTGGTGGTAGGGGCTCCACAAAACAGTGAAGGCGGGTACCACGCTGGGAAGGTGTACATCATCTACGGAGCGTCCGGAGCGTGGACGAACGGGGTTTCCTTCGCCGAGATGGAGACCTCCTTCGTCGGCGAGGAAACCACTGACTCGGCCGGGTACAGTGCTATCGGAGTCGGTGACGTCAACGGCGACGGCATCGATGACATCGTGATCGGTTCCCTCACGAATAACGAGGGAGGTTCTGGGGCTGGCCAGGCGTATTTAGTCCTCGGGGACTCGCTACGCCCACCGGCTGGAGAGTCCCTTGGCAACTCCGACGCTTCATGGCTTGGTGAAGCTGGAGATTGCCTCGGCCACCCCATCAGTGGGGGTGGAGATCTCGACGGCGATGGGCTCGACGACTTCGTGCTGAGCGCGCAGTACTACAATCAGAACCAGGGGCGCATCCGGTTGGTTCTCGGCAGGACAGCGGGTTGGCAGATGGACGTCCCCCATCACGAGGCAGATGCGTACTTCCACGGCGAACATACGGACGACAAGTTCGGCATCAGCACTTCGATCATCGGAGATGCCAACGGCGACGGGATCGACGATCTGCTCGTCGGTGCGTACCAAAACAATGGAGGTGGGAGCCAGCGCGGTCGTGTCTACCTACTCTTCGGCCGGAACTATGGTTGGCCTGCAAACGGACCTATCGCCACGGAGGCAGACGCCATCTTTCAGGGCGAGGAAAACTACGACGGCGCAGGGGCATCCGTGGGTGCAGCCGGGGACGTCAACAACGATTCCCTCGCGGACTTCCTGATCAAGACGAGTTCCAATGAAGGCGGGGAAGGGGCTGGGCAGGTGTACCTCCTGCTCGGCAGGACCCGTGGCTGGGAGGCGGAGGTATCGCTGGACTTCGCGGACGCGTCGCTCATCGGGGAGGCTAGGTTCGATGCCATGGGAGTCGTGCATCGAAATGGTGACCTGAACGGCGACGGATACTCCGACTTTCTCGCCGGCGCCATAGGAAATGACGAACACGGAACGAGTACCGGCCAGATCTACCTCGTCCTCGGCTCCGAGTGCTGGGACATCGACTGGGACGGCCACGACTCCTGCTCAGGTGACTGCGACGACCACTGGGATCTGACCTACCCCGGCGCCCCCGAGCAGTGCGACGGCGAGGACAACGACTGCGACGGCACCGTGGACGAGGGGACCGACGAGGACGACGACGGAGATGGTTTCACCGAGTGCGACGGGGATTGCGACGACTTCGACGCCTCGAGGAATCCCAACGGCGTCGAGATCTGCAACGGCCTCGACGACGACTGCGACGGTGAGATCATGACCGACGAAGTCGACGAGGATCTCGACGGCGTCATGGAATGCGAAGGCGACTGCGACGACGAGGACGACTCCATCTTCCCCGGCGCCGAGGAGGTTTGCGGCGACGGCGAAGACAATGACTGCGACGGTGAGACCGACGAGGGCTGCGGCGACGACGACGATGACGACGACGACGACTCGGCCACGGGCGACGACGACTCGGCCGCAGGTGACGACGACGATGACGATGACGACGACTCGGTGGCGGGCGACGACGACTCGGAGCCGGATGACGACGACGATGACGACGGGGATGGGTGTGAGTGTCGAGCGGCGGGGCGGGAATCCGCGACGGGGCTCATCGCCGCGGTGGCGTTGGCCACCCTCGCTTTTCTGCGGCGCAGCCGCGGCGTTCGCCTGTAGCGCTGCAGGCTCCTGGATAGCGGACGCAGATTGACCTAGGCCGATCGGGGGGTATCCCGATGAGCCCATGCGCCGCTCACGTCTTCGCGTTCCTGACCTGCATCCTGGCCACGGTGTCGCTCTCCCATCCTGCTCTGGCCTGGACCCTCGACACGCCCCTTTCGCAGGCGAGCGCCTCGATCCACGGAGAATCTGAAGGCGACTGGCTGGGCACGCGGGTGGCAGGTGCCGGCGACGTGAACGGGGACGGCTACGACGACTTCCTGATGGGGGCCTACAAGAACAGCGAGGGAGGGGAGCGCGCTGATGGAGAACCTTGATGGGCGTGATTCGGGTGGAACCTTGATGGGAGAGCCTTGTACCTAAAGGTACGGGGAGATGAGTGGCATCTCGGGTGAAAGTTGGCGCCAACGCCAACTAGCGGGGGAGATGAGCGGCATCTCGGGCGGAAGTTGGCATCAGCGTCAACTTGCGGAGGAGATGAGCGGCATCTCGGGCGGAAGTTGGCATCAGCGTCAACTTGCGGGGGAGATGAGCGGCATCTCGGACGGAAGTTGGCACCGCTGTCCCTCTACCGTCCTCGCCCCTACCCCCGCGCCTCCCACCCGTAGTCCACGTACTCCCAGCTCACACGATCGTTGCGGAACCGCAACAGCGCGTACCCCTCCTCGAAGCCGTGCCGCGGCCCGTTCCACCACGACCCGGAGACGGCCCCGACGTTGGCGTACTCGATGTCTTTGAAGGTCCACGACTCGTTGATGTGGAGGTGACCACCGAGCACGAGCTTGACCGGGTGGCGATGCAGGATCTGGGCGACCTCGTCGCAGTTGGCGACGACGGCCTTGCGGGGGTCGGGGCCGCGGTTGCCGTTCTCGAATTCCCAGAAGCTGGTGAACAGGGGGATGTGCATGGCCACGACGGTGGGCTTGCTCGCGGCGGCGAGGTCCTTTTGCAGCCAGGCCAGCTGGGCCAGGTCCACGTGGGCGGTGTACTCGCGCTTGCGGATGCCCACGCTGTCGAGCAGCACGAAGTGCCAGCCGTTGTGGTCGAACGACATGTAGGTGGATTCGCGGCCGAACCGCTGCAGGAAGTAACCCTTGCCGAACAGGGGGTTGGCCTTGCGCACACCGCTGGCCGCGCTGACTCCCAGACAGTCGTGGTTGCCCAGGCAGTGATGCACGGGCACGCCCACGCCCTCGAACGCCTCGTCGAACAGGTCGTACTGGCGGTCCGCGGCCGCGACGCCGGTGTCGAGGATGTCCATGACCAGGTCGCCGCCGGTGATCAGCAGATCGGGCGGAACGGGCTGGGCCATGGCGTGATCCACCGCCCGCTTCAGCCCCTCGGCCGCCCCCTTGAGGCCGTTGACGTGGGTGTCGGTGAAGAACGCGGCGGTGAAGTCGGCCGGGCCATCCAGGGCCGCGCCGACCCGGGGCAACGCCAGCGCCGCCGCACCCATGGCCCCGGCACGCAGCAGATCTCGACGGGTCAGACGCACGACTCGACCTCCTCGCTCAAAATCTCGTCCCCACGCCAGCAACACCCGGTCCGCGCGGTACACTCCGATCATGACACCCAGCGATGAAGAGATGCGCGTCCAGCTGCAGGCCCTGGTGGACGAGCTGTTCGCCGTGGACGCCCCCCGCCCCACTGCCGGCGTGGAGATCCTCGAGGAGGAGGCCCTCGAGGACGCCATCCGCCGCCGCGATCCGCAGGCCATCCGCGACCTGATCGCGGTGCGCCAGGACCGCGCGCGCAAGGCGAAGATCTACCTGCCGCTGGTGATCATCCTGAGCCTGCTGGTGGTGGCGCTGGGGATCGCCACGGTCTGGGCGCACGAGGCCTATCGATAGGATCGTGTCAGCGGCGGCGGAACAACACGACCAGGCCGAACAGCGCGAGCAGGGTAGCTGAGCCCGCGGCCCCTGCCGGCTTCACCGAACACTCGCACCCGCTGGCCAGGCTCACCTCGTTGCCCGGATCGACCCACGCGTCGTCGTCGTCGGCCGCGTCGTCGTCGTCCGCCGCGTCGTCGTCGTCAGCCACGTCGTCGTCATCGGCCGCGTCGTCGTCATCGGCCGCGTCGTCGTCGTCCGCCGCGTCGTCGTCGTCCGCCGCGTCGTCGTCGTCGCCGGGCATCTCGGGATCGAAGTAGTCGTCGAAGAAGTCCATGTCGGCGTCGACCCGCATCTCCACGCCCACCCCGTGGCAGGCGTCCTGGCCGTGCTCGGTGGCGCCGACGAAGGAGTTGATGCCGGCGACGTGCCAGACGCCACCGTGATCCACCATGGAGGGGCCGCCGGAGTCGCCGCTGCACACGTTGGTGCCCTGGGTCCAGTGCACGTACTCGTGGCTGTAGATCTCGTACAGCGCGATGTCGGTCTCTCGCTTTATGCCCGCGTTGTTGCCCTGGTAGTAGTCGTTGACCCCGAAGCCCACGTAGTGGAAGAGGTCGCCGACCCAGGTGGGGCTCATCTGCTGGGTGTTGACGGGCATCGGGTCCACGTCGTCGACGGGCTGGTTCAACAGCAGCACGGCCACGTCGTGGTACGGCGACTGGTGCCAGTTGTAGCCGGGGTGGGCGATGGCGTCGTCGATCGGATGGAGGTCGGCGCCGGCGGCCGTGTTGACGTCGGAGCCGACGTAGAAGAGATCACCCGAACCGGAGTACTCGACGCAGTGCGCCGCGGTAAGCGCCACGTCCGGGGCCACCAGGGTGGCGGTGCACATGCCGCCGTGGCCGCCGTCGATGAGGTAGGCCCCCACCGCGGGCCAGGCGCTGGTCTCGGAGCCGCCGACGATGCCGGCGCCGTGGGTGTACAGCGCGTCTGGAGGGGTCCAGGTCTGTTCGGGGCTGCAGCCGGACAGGGCCAGCGACAGGATCACGAGCGCGGAGAGAAGACCGGCCTTCGTTCGTCCACCACGGGACATCATCGAGCGCCTCCTTTCCCCCTGCATGGCATGAAGAATGACGTCGACCTCGACGGGACGCCAGTCAAGGGTTGGTGAAACCTGTGCCAGCGCCGATCGCGGTCCTACTCGAGGATCTCCACGGCCTCGACCCGATCGCCCTGCCGGATCTGGTGCACGACGTCCATGCCCGACACCACCTTGCCGAACACCGTGTAGCTGCCGGTGAGGTGCGGCTGGCGGTCGTGGGTGATGAACCACTGGCTGCCCTCGGTGTCCGTCTCCATGCCGCGGGCCATGCCGAGGGTGCCGGGCTCGTAGGGGATGGCGCTGAACTCGGAGCGGACGCGGTAGCCGGGCCCACCCCAGCCGGTGCCGTCGGGATCGCCGGTCTGGACAACGAAGCCGGGCACGACGCGGTGGAACGTCGTTCCATCGTGGAAGCCGGCTCCGGCCAGGGCGGCGAAGCTGGCGACGGTGGCCGGCGCGACGTCGGGGTAGAGCTCCACCTCCACCACGCCGCGGCTGGTGGTGATGCGGGCGCTCGTGACATGGGCGGCGCCGTGCAGCGGATCGGGAAGATCGGGCAGAGGCTCGGAGTGAGCCACCACGTGGCGGCCGGTCTCGCGCAGCGCCCGCGCGGCCGCACGGCGGACGAATTCGTCGTCGTCCAGCAGCGCGGCGTCGAGCCACCCCTGCGGCGCGGCGTTCGCCGCCACCACGGCGCGAAGGATGAACAGGCGGACCTCGGCGCCGTCGAAGCCTGGCCAGCGGTCGTACGCCTCGAGGAGGCTCGCGACGATGGCCTCGTCGTCCGCGGCCGCCGCGGCCAGACCGTCCACGGCCACCACGGCCTCGGCCGGGACGCTGCCTCCGACGGCAGCCAGCAGGTGGGCGCGGGCCTCGGGGTGCTCGCCCGCGGCCATGGCCTCCAGCGCGGTCAATCGGACGAGGGGCTCGTCGTCCCTCGTGGCGAGCAGGGCCTCGAGGGCCTCGGGCGCGTCGAGGCCGGCCAGGACGCCGGCGCGGGCCGCGCGGACCGAGGAGGACGGGTCGTCGGCCACCGTGGACAGCAGCTCCAGGGTGTCGGGCAGCGCCAGGGAACCCACGGCGCCCACCGCGGCGCCGCGGACGCCGACGTCGGGATCGGTGAGCAGCGGGACCACCGCGTCGGCCACCGTCGGATCGCTCGCCGCACCCAGACCGGCCACGGCCAGCTCCCGCACGCCGGGCTCGGGGTCCGCTGCCAGGGCGCACAGCAGCTCGGTCGCGCCCTCGTGCTCCTGCCCCTGCAGAGCGCTCGCGGCCCGGGCCACCGCCACCCGCACCTCGGCGGGGGGCGCCACCTCGATCATGCCCACCAGGACGCCGATGGCGCCCTCCTGGCCCACCGCTGCCAGCGCGCGCGCGGCCACGGCGCGGACCGCCGGATCGGCGGCCGCGGTGGCCATGACCAGGGCCTCGTGGGCGCGCTGAATCACCTCGGGATCGTCGGCCAGCGGGCAGCGCAGGAGCAGGTAGGCGCACCACCACTGCACCTCGGGATCGGCCACCACCAGGGCGGGCAGCAGCGGATCCAGCAGCTCGCCGCTGATGGGCGTGGCGATGCCGCGCCGCCCCAGCATCGCCATGCCCTCGAGTGCCGCGACCCGCTCCAGGTCCACCCCGTTCAGGACCATCGACTCGAGCTCGTCCCACACGTCGGCGCCCGCACCCGCGCCCATGGCCCGGGCCATGGCGCACGCCACGGCCAGATCGTTCTCCTCCTCCAGCGCGGCGGCGAGGGCGACCCCGATCTCGTCCTCCAGCAGCAACCGCGCCGGCTCGTCGTCCACCTCCCACGTGCGGCTCATGGACAGGGCCACCGCGGCGGCCTCCCGGACCACCGGCGACGGATCACGCAGGCGCCAGGTCAGCGGCCCCAGGGCCTCGGGCCGGCCCATGCGCCCCAGGGCCCGCACCGCCGCGCTGGCCACGACCGGATCCGAGTGGTGCAGCAGCGGCACGACCTCGCTGGCCGCGTCGCGGGCGTTCTCGCGGCGGGCGATGGCCAGCAGGGCCTCCTGTGTGGGCATGGCGTCGGCCGCGGGGATCTCGTCCGGCGGGATCATGACGCCGGTGCGGGGACAGCCGATCAGGAACAGCAACACCAACCAGTGGGTCAATCGCATGGCCCGATCATGCCTCGCGAGGCCGCACGAAGGAACCCGGACCGATGGGAGCGGAACCCGGTAGCACCCCACGCGCGCCTGTGGCAGAGTTGTGGGCCCCCTTTTTTTGGGGCGCACCGGAGGTGCTGACATGAGCGAGGTGACCCGCGAGCCCCCCATCGTGGTCGTGGCCCTGGGCGGACACGCCTTCATGGACTCGGGCGAGGAGCCGCGCGTGGAGGTCTACGAGGAGCACGCGGCTCAGATCTGCGACCACCTGATGACCCTGGTCGGCCGCAACTACAACCTGGTGATCACCCACGGCAACGGACCCCAGGTGGGGCACCTGCTGAGCAAGAACGAGGCGGCGCGCGACAAGTTCCACCCCGAACCCCTGGACGTGCTGGTGGCCGACACCCAGGGCAGCCTCGGGTACATCCTCCAGCAGGCCATGCTCAACACCCTGCGCCAGCGTCACCTGCGGCGCTACGTGGCCACCTTCGTCACCCAGGTCCTGGTCAACACCGACGATCCGGCATTCCTCGAACCCACCAAGCCGGTGGGCGCGTGGTTCGAGGAGGAGGAGGCGCGGCGGCGTGAGAAGGAGCTGGGGTGGAAGATCGTCCACCAGGTCAACCGGGGCTGGCGGCGGGTCGTGCCCTCCCCTCCCCCGCTCAAGGTCATCCAGTGGGACACCATCGCCCTGACCGCACGGCAGGGCCACCTGGTCATCGCCGGCGGCGGCGGCGGCATCCCCGTGACCAAGGACGAGACCGGCCGCTACCAGGGGGTGGAGGCGGTGGTGGACAAGGACCTGACCAGCGCCGTGCTGGCGACGCAGATCGGCGCCGAGCTGCTGATCGTGCTCACCGACGTGCCCGAGGTCTACCTGGACTACGGCAAGGACACCCAGCGCTCCCTGACCGCCCTGACCATCAAGCAGACCGAGCGCTGGCTGGAGGCGGGGCAGTTCCCCGCGGGCAGCATGGGGCCCAAGGTGTCGTCGATCCTCACCTTCCTCAAGGCCGGCGGCAAGCGCGGCCTGATCACCACACCCGCTCGCCTCGAGGACGCCCTCGACGGGGTCAGCGGCACGCACTTCGTGGGTCGGATCTGAGGCGAAGCCGGTCTAGGTCGACCGGTGACAGGCCAGGCAGCTATCGTAGTCCCAGCTCACGTTGCCCGCGCCGTCACTGTGGCTCGACGGGGCCTGGACGGCATCACCGCCGAAGTGACATTCGTAACAATGCCCCGACGATTCGCCATCCCCTTGATGGTCCTCGTCGTTGGGGAAGCGCGGGGCGCAGCCGGGCCCGAAGGCCAGGCCCAGGGTGACGATCAGCACGAGAATTGCGCTCCGCATCGTTCCTCCGGTCATTCCGCCGTGACGGACCAGGCGCTGGCGCGCTCCAGGGCGCCCTCGATGTCCGGGTTGCCGGGGCTCGCTCGGAGCCCCTGTTCCAGGTAGGGGACGGCTTGATCCGGGCGGCCGGAGCGCTCCAGGCAGACGCCCAGATCGCCGGCCTCCCGCCCCGTGATCATCACCATCGAGTTGGCCTGCCACATCATCTGCACGCCCCGCTCGGGATCGCCGCCGAGGCAGGTGGCCCGGCCCAGCTGGAACACCACCTGCGCGTCCTCCTGGAGGTCGAGGGAGTGGCGATAGGCCTCCACGGCGCCGGCGTGGTCGTCGAGCATCTCCAGGCACAGGCCGTAGTTGGCCAGGAAGACCGGATCGTCGGGTCTCAGCTCGAGCACGTCCTGGAAGAACCCGCGGGACTCGGCGTAGTTGCCCCGGCGCAGCTCGGCCACGGCCGCGTCGTGCAGCTGGCTCGCGCGCCGTGAACGAGACACGCTGGTGCCCGCCAGCACGGTCAGGCCGATGGAGGCCGCCACCAGCGCGAGGGAGACCAGCATTTTGCCTTGCTTCATCTGGGGCTCCGACCGTTCGATGGTAGCCGCTACCCCCTGCCTCGTCCACGAGACCAGGGGGCGCCGGCCCTCGAGGCAGCGGGGTTGCCAGCGTCGATCGTGTGATTAGGTTGATTGAAGCCCTCACCTGCCACACGTGTATTTTCTCCAGCAATTTCAACTAGTTATATTCTGGCGCCCCCTTGACACCTTTTTGGTGGTGATTAGGTTTCACGGCGAAGGACGACGAAGGGCGCAGCCCAGCGAGGCCCCGCCCACAGCACGCAAGGAGGTGCACCATGTCCCTGGTTCGATACCGACGTAACTACGGTCTCCCCACCCACCCCACCCGCCGCCAGTGGGTCCTCCGGGATCCCTTCGGCGACGAGTTCTTCCAGCGCTTCTTCGACGACATCGGCTCGCGCGCCGACCGCGGTGTCTACCACCCGGCCGTGGACGTGTCCGAGGAGGAGGAGGCGTACAAGGTCTCCGCGGAGCTGCCCGGCGTGGCCCACGACGACATCCACGTGGAGGTCCTCGAGAGCGTGCTCACCCTCAAGGCCGAGCGCAAGGACGAGCGCGAAGACGGTGACGACGAGAAGCGGGTGCTGTCCGAGCGGGCCTTCGGGTCCTTCGAGCGGCGCTTCCGCCTCCCCGACACGGTGGACACGGACTCCATCGGCGCCGAGCTCCGCGACGGCGTGCTGACCCTGACGGTCCCCAAGCTGAAGATCGTCGAGGAGAAGCCGCGGCAGATCGAGGTGAGCGTGGGCTGAGCAGACGCCCCGGGGGGGTCACCTCAGAACGAGGTTGCGGAACAGGTCCGCGTTCTCCCACAACGACCGCTTGACGATGCAGGTCTGCAGGCACGGTCGCTTGCACCGGACGATGCGACGCCGAGTCTCCTCGGCCACCGGCCCGGTCCAGATGTCCCGGATGGGCTCGCGGGTGATGTTGCCGATGGGGTCGAAGGCGTGCTCGCACAGGTAGACGTCGCCCTCGGGGTGCAAGAAGAGGTTCTTGACCCCCACGTGGCAGACGTCCCGCTCCATGTTGGGCAGGTTCTCGTCGCGGAAGTAGGGTTTGACCAGCTCGAGGTTGCCCACCGAGTTGAGGATCGGCGCGCCGCGCTTCTTGCGGTCGATCAGCTCGTCCATCACCCGGTCGAGGAGCTGCAGGTCCACGTTGAACTGCTTGCGGGCGCCGTTGGACCACAGGGGGATGACCGGCTGGAAGAAGATGGCCATGTCGCCGCGCCGGCGGACCCACCGGACCAGGTCAGGCAGCTCGGCGAGGTTCTGGCGCATGATCGTCGCCTTGGCGATGAGCCGGAAGTCCGAGCGGTACTCGCGCTTGAACTCGGAGAAGTGCTCCAGGGTCTCCATCACCCGATCGAAGGCGCCGCGGCGGCCGCGCAGGGCGTCGTGGGTCTTCGCGCGGATGCCGTCCAGCGAGATCGACACGTTGAACGGCTCGGCCTTGACGGTCTCCCGGGCCATCTCGCGATCGATGTGCAGGGCGTTGGTGATGAACCCCGCGAGGATGCCGTTGTCGGTGCAGAAGCGCAGCAGCGAGATGAAGTCGCCGCGCAGGTACGCCTCGCCGCCGTTGAAGTTGACGTGGTACGGGCCCAGCCAGCGCCGAAGGTCCAGCAGGGCCTTGGTCCAGGCGTCGGTGGACAGCTCTGTCAGCGGTTCGCGCCGCCACATGTCGCACATGGCGCAGCGGGCGTCACAGCGGGACGTCAGGGCCACGTAGATGGAGGTGGGTTTGCACAGCAGCCTGCCGCTGCGGATGGACTGTCGTTGCAGCTGACTCTGGGCCACGTGGTGGGCAGAGAAGCGCGCCAGCGCGCTGGCGCGCCGCGCCCTTCGTGCGGCCTTGCGCGCCGCCGAGCTCAGTTCTCGCTGGTGTGCCCTCTGCGCCATCATCCACGTTCAATCTGACGTCTTTGTAGGCGCTTTGCGGTCGATTCGCAACGGACTTCGCGCCTTGCGGGTGCCCGCTGCGCTGTGGAAAGCTCCGGTGTTCGGACGGGTCCGAGGAGAGGTGAAGCCATGAGTCAGTCCATTCGCGCCGGCCTGTGCGCCGTCGTCCTGGCGGTCTCGACGACCGCAGCCGCCCAGGATATCCCCTTCGAGTCGTTCGTCCTGGACAACGGGCTGCGCGTGCTGTTCCACGAGGACCACGACCTGCCCCTGGTCACGGTCAACATCCTGTACCGCTTCGGCTCCCTGGACGAGCTACCCGGTCAGACGGGCTACGCCCACCTGGCGGAGCACCTGGCGTTCATGGGTACGAGCCGGGCCCCGGGCGGGTCCTTCGACGAGATCATGGAGGGCCAGGGGGGCTGGAACAACGCCGGTACGAGCACCGACTACACCGTCTACTACGACGTGGGCCCGTCCTCCATGCTGCCCACCATGCTGTGGCTCGAGGCCGACCGGCTGGAGCGGATGGGCCCGGACATGGACCAGCACAAGCTGGATCTGCAGCGGGAGGTGGTGCGCAACGAGCGGCGCCAGAACTACGAGGTGGCGCCCTACGGCACGGCGTGGCTGACCCACCCCGAGCACATGTATCCCGAGGGCCACCCCTACCACCACCCCACCATCGGCTCGCACCCGGACCTGATCGCCGCGACGGTGGAGGACATCCAGGCCATCTACGCCAGCGGGTACGCGCCGGCAAACGCCTCCATGGTGATCGCGGGCGACTTCGATCCGGAGGCCACCCGCGAGCTCGTCGTGGCGCTGTTCGAGGACATCCCCGGCGGTGCCTCGCTGCTGCGCCCGGATCCCATCCCCACGACCCTCGACGCCGCGCAGCGGATCGTGCTGGAGGACGCCATCGAGGTCCCGCGGCTGATGATCACCTGGCACAGCCCCCCGTGGCTCGCCCCCATGGACGCGGAGCTGGACCTCGTCGCCTCCATCCTCGGAGCCGACAAGGTGGGACGCCTCAGCCGCGCCCTGGTGATGGAGCAGCAGCTGGCCGAGTCCGTGGCCGTGTACCAGGGATCGAGCCTGCTGGGCTCGGAGTTCACGATCATGGCCGACGCGCGGACCGGCGTGGGGCTGGACCAGCTGGAGGCGGCCATCGACGAGCAGCTGGAGCAGTTCCTCGCCGACGGGGCCACGGACCGCGAGCTGCTGCGTGCCCAGAACCAGTGGGAGGCCAGCTTCGTGGGCGCCCTCGAGTCCATCGACGACCGCGCCAATACGCTCAACAGCTACTGGCTGCACACCGGCGAGCCGGGCTATCTGGCCACCGACGTCCAGCGCTACCGCGACGCCACGCTGGACGGCCTGCGCAGCGCGGCCGACGCGGTGATCGTGCCGCAGCGGCTGGTGCTGTGGGTGGTCCCCGAGGGGGAGAAGGGGGCCGTCGTGGAGGAACCGGCGCAGAGCGCCGAGGAAGAGCGTTCCGACGGGGACCGTCGGAACGAGGAGGAGGAGGGGGAAGAGGAGGGGGAAGAGGAGGGGGAAGAGGAGGTCGACGAGCCGGCGCCCACGGCCCGGGACACGCGCCCCGCCGACTTCCCAGCTCGCGGATTCGTCCCCCCGGCACCGCAGGTGTTCGCGCTGTCCAACGGCCTGGAGGTCTGGTACCAGCCCCGAGACACCGTGCCCGCCCTCATGGCGGCGCTGGTGTTCCCTGTAGGTTCGGCCGCGGACGGCGCAGGCAAGGAGGGGCTGGCCGAGTTGACCGCGGATCTGCTCGACGAGGGGGCCGGTGGCCTCGACGCCACGCAGCTCGCCGACGCGCTGTCCGTGCAAGGGGCGTGGATCAGCACGTGGGCGAACCGGGATTCGCTGGTGGTGGCCGCCTGGACCCTGACGCGCAACGCCGGCCAGGTGCTGCCCCTGATGCGCACGGTGGCCGCCGAGCCCCTGCTCTCCGCGGACGACTTCGACCGGGTGCAGGGCATGACCCTGACCCACCTGGCGCAGGCCTCGCAGGATCCACGCAGCATCTCGTCCACGGTGGGGTGGCGCCGGTCCTTCGGCGAGCTCCACCCCTACGCGGCGCCCACCGTGGGCTACGCCGACTCCGTGGCCGCCCTGACCCGCAAGGACGTCAAGCAGTTCTTCAGGCGTCAGCTGTCCGTGGCCGGCGCCACGCTGGTGGTGGTCGGCGACGCAGGCGAGACCCCCATCGAGCAGCTCCTGGAGGACAGCTTCGGCACGATCAAGGCCCGCCGGTCGCGCCGCGGCGCGACCCTCGTGCCGCCGATCCTGCCCAGGACCGAGCCCAGCGTCTTCGTGGTGGACCGGCCCGGCTCACCCCAGACGCTGATCCGCATCCACATGCCCGGAACCCCGGCGAACGACGAGGACCGGCTCCAGGGCCGCCTCGTCAACTCGGTGCTCGGCGGCACCTTCACCAGCCGCCTGATGCAGAACCTGCGTGAGGACAAGGGCTGGACCTACGGGATCGGCTCGCGCAACATCCACTTCCGCCATGACGGCGGCCTGATCATCAGCACGGCGCTGCAGGCCGAGTTCACGGGCGAGGCGCTGGCGGAGATCTTCGAAGAGGTGGAGGGCCTCGCCGAGAGCGGCGTGACCGCGGACGAGACCCACAAGGCGGTGCGCTCGTACCTCAACGACCAGGTCGAGACCTACGCGGCGATCACGTCCGTGGGCCAGCTGCTGGTGACCCTGGCCGACGAGGACCTGCCGCCCGACACGGCCACGCGCTGGCTCGAGCAGGCCTCGGCGGCCAACGCGGCCGACCTGTCGAGCCACGCGGGCGCCCTGTTCGACCTCCAGCGGGCCACGGTGGTACTGGTGGGGGACGCGGCCACGATCCAGGCACAGCTCGCCGAGCACGGCTTTGCCCCGGCCCAGCCCTGCGACCCAGAGGGAAACCTGATCCCGCCGGGGTGAACCGGCCCGATTTGATATGATTCGTCGTGGCGAAGGAGGGTCCACCGGGGGTCTCACGCCAGCAGGGGAAGGCCATGGCCGACAAGGACGACGTCTCGACCACTGTGATCAACCGGAGGCGGGGCGACCTGCCCAAGACCGCGCTGCCGCCGGGACTGCGCGGCTGTCTCACGTTCGTCGACGGCCCTGAAAAGGGGCGCGTGGAGTACCTGGACAAGCCGATCAACGCCCTGGGACGGCACACGGACAACGACGTGAAGCTCGCGGACTCGGCCGCGTCGTCCCACCACGCCGTGATCTTCTTCGCCCAGTCCCTGGAGTGGCGGATCGAGGACGTGGGCAGCACCAACGGTACCCTGCTCAACGGCGCCCAGGTGAGCCAGTACGCCCTGCGCGACGGCGACAAGATCGTGGTGGGAGACAACCTGCTGACGTTCTCCGTCGACCGACAGTAGCGCCCAACGCCCCCCTGAAGACCCCACCGCCGGGATCGTTCGACTCAGTCACCCCCTTGACGGCCCCGCCCCCACCCATCGTCAACCCTTTGACGAAATTCCGCCGCTCGGACGTTTCCTGAGCCGTTTTTCCGTGGCACGCCCTTTGCTTGAATAGTCCAACCATGGGCGCAGTCGGTTCCCCAAGGACGACGCGCACGGTTTGAAGGGGCAACGATGAGTCTGACGATCCTGAGCAACGAAATCGCCGTCCCGGCCATGGACTCCCAGGCGATTCTCCCGGAAGAGCTGGCCGAGCTCGCCGCCGAGAACGCCGCGCTCAAGCGGGAGATCTGCCGACTCAGCACCTACCGCGCCCTGGCGTTCCGTGATGCCCTCACCGGCCTGCACAACCGCCGCGCGTTCAGCGATCGCCTGGCCGAGGAATGCGCCCGCACCCGCCGCCAGGCGGCATACACGTTCTCGGTGATCCTGATCGATCTGGACGAGTTCAAGGCCATCAACGACACCCTGGGCCACGCCGAGGGCGACCGCGTGCTCGTGGCCGTCGCGCGCTTCCTCGAACGCAACACCCGCGCCGTGGACGTGTGTTGCCGCATCGGCGGCGACGAGTTCGCCGTGATCCTCCCCGACACCGACGAGGTCGGCCGCCGGGCCGTGGTCGACAGGCTTCGCCACGCCATCCGCCCCGCCATCGACGGCAAGACCGAGCGGATCGGCATGAGCGTGGGCGTGGCCACCTGTCCCCCAGAGATCCCCGACGCGGAACGAGTGGTCGCCGCTGCTGACGAGGCGATGTACCGGGACAAGGAGCGGCGCAAGGCGTTGCGCAGGACGGCCTGAGATTCAGATTTCAGATTTCAGCTCTCTCGAGCCCCCGTGGGCTTTCCACAGCGAGCGGCCGATCCAGGTGAATCCCAGCACGTAGATCAAGACGTTCAGCCCGGCCCACCATCCACGCCATCTCGGTACGCGCCACCACAGGGAGACCTCGTGGGAGCCCGGTTCCAGCGGGATGCCCACGTGGCCGGGGGTGAGCATGGTGGTGGGGACGGCGTGGCCGTCCACCGAAGCGCGCCAGTTGGGGTGCCACGAGCTGCCAAACCGTAACCAGGCGCCCTCGCTGGTCACGTCGGTCCGGACGACGCGCTCGCTGGCGCGCGAGCCGGGCTGGTCCGAGTCGATGCGCCCCAGTGACGCGGGCGTGGCCTGCGGCAACCCCTCGAAGACCGACGGGTCGCGGGCCTCGACGTGGGTCGTCCTCGCGTACCGACCGGCATCCACCGGGGCACCCAGCCCGACGTCCAGGCTCGGATACTGCCCGGCGCAGTGGTGTCCAGACAGGAACCAGGCGATGGAGAAGCCGTCCAGATCGAGCCGATCGGCGCGGACCAGCAGGTCGGAACGGACCAGGGCGAGGTCGCGCGATACGCCGTGCTCACGATCCACCTCGAGCAGCGTCCATCCGCCGCCAGCGACCGGACTCTCGCCGAGGATCCACGGCCTGCCGACGGCGTCCCGGTCGAGCCCGCGGGGCACGGCGAGGCGGGAGACCCCCATCGCCTGGAGATCGCACGAGGTGATCGAGCGATTCCGGCCGCCGCTCGGATCCGTGATCCACGGCTCCCAGAAGATCGCCAGCTGACGCACCGCGGCGAACTGGTGTAGCGTCCGGCCCCCCGTGTTCACCCCCCGCCTGCGCAGCCACCACATCGCGGTGGTCCCACCGTGATCCCGGTCTGCCGTTCCAAGCGCGAGGCGGAGGTCGGGATCGGCCAGCGACCGCTGCACCAGCGGCTCGATGTCCGCCGCGAAGGTCTCGAACCGCGCGGTCTCGCGCTGCCAGGTCCGGCAGTCCCGCCAGGTGGCCAGCCCGTGCAGCAGCAGGGCCAGCACCACGACCGCGGCGGCCACCGCCCCGCCGATACGCCGCGCGCGGCCTCGACAGGCCCCCCAGGCGGCCTCGGCCCCCTCGGCCAGCAACCAGGGGCCGACCAGCATCAGACCGATCACGTAGCGATGGTCGTGGAAACGGCCCACCACCGGCAGGCGCTCCACCCAGTCGCCCCAGGTCTCCCGGCCGGCCAGGAGCATCAGGGCGAACAGCAGGCCCATCAACAGACCGCGGGCGAGCCCGCCGCCCGCGCGGAACGACCGCGCCGCGGCCCACACCGCGGCCGCGAGGAGCGCAGGAGTCCATGGCCCGTGGGCCGCGCCGTCGAAGTACTGGCCCAGCGCCAGCCGCTGCAGGACGGCCACCAGGCCGATGGAGCGCAGCTTCCAGGCGTGCTCGACGACGACCACCACCACGGCGTCGAGGTCGCGGACGAAGGGCACGAGGAATCCGGCCGCCAGGACCCCGCCGAGCGCACCGATCACCGCGAACCGCCATCCACGCGACGGGAGCTCCCGCAGGGGTCCGCCAAAGGCCACGACCGCTGCCGAGACCAGACACAGGACCCACGCGACGGGGTAGTTGATCCGCAACACGATCCCCACCAGCAGCGCGGCCAGCAGCCCGCGAGCCAGCGGCGTCAACGCCCTCAGCCCGGCCCCCGATGGACAGCTGGCCGCGTACCAGGCGGCCAGTGCCAGAGAGGCGAATCCCATCCCGCACAGCTGTCCGAACAGGCCGTGGGATTCGAAGCCGTACGACAGGGTCCCGTGGGCGTAGCTGTCCGCCGAGCGCACGGTGGCCACGAACAGCGCGCTCCCCGCCGCTGCGGGCGCGGTCAGCCCGATCATCCGCCCACCGAGGAATGCCGCCAGCGGCAGCGCCAGGATCGCGAAGAACGCGGCGAGGCCGAGCATGCGCCAGGGATCGATCCCCGTCACCACGGAGAGCACGGCCAACCACTTCTCCACGATGTGGGGATAGGAGTGGAAGATCGCGTACCCCCCGTTGGGCGCCGGGAGCCAGGGATCCTGGAAGGTGTTCCAGCCGTGATCACGCAGCGCTTCGGCCCCGCCGGTGACCATCACGCCGTGCAGCGCCAGATCGTTGCCAGGGGGATCCACCTGAGCGGCCAGGAAAGCGGGCCCTGCCGCGGCAGCCAAGGAGAGCGCCAGCAGCACCGCGGTGAGGGCTCGGTCGGGATCGAAGCGCGCCATTGAACTCCGACCGCCGACGTTATCAGCCCCTCCCCGCGCGCGTCGAGGCAGCGTGCTGTGCGCTTGTACGACACGGCCCGCGGGTGCGAGACTGTCCCCATGGTCGAGGGTGGATCAACAGACGCGAGCGCGGAACTCGTACGCCGGTGGCTGGAGCCCGCCCCGGACGGTGGCTCGCGCCGGGACGCCGCGTTGAGCGCGATGCGAGACGCTGGCAAGCCCGCGGACCGGGACCTGCGCGGGATCAACCTGGCCGGCGAGGACCTCGCAGGCGTGGACCTGTCCCAGTGCGACCTCTCCGGCGCCCACCTGTCCGAGGCCACGTTCGAAGGCGCGAGGTTCCTGGGCTGCCACCTCGAGGGCGCGACCCTGTACAAGGCCTCCCTCCAGGGGTGTGAGTTCCTCGGCGCGCACCTGTCCGGTGCCGAGATGAGCGAGTGCCGTGCCGCCCGCGCAGGATTCGGCGGCGCGGATCTCTCGAGGGCCACCCTGTTCGGCGCGGATCTGGCCGGGGCCACCCTGAGCCAGAGCAAGCTGCACGACGCGGATCTGCGCACGGCCAACCTGGAGGGGGCGCGGCTGCGGGAGGCGGACCTCACCGGCGCCAACCTGACGCGGGCCGACCTTCGCGCGAGTGACTTCGAGGGGGCCGAACTCTCCAGCGCCGACTTCCTCGACGCGGATCTGCGCGCGGCGCGGCTCAAGAACGTGGACGGCTACGAGCGCGCCACCTGGATCGGCGCGGACATCCGTGACGTGGATTTCTGCGGCGCGTACATGGTGCGGCGCCACATCATGGACGAGAACTTCCTGTATGAGTTCCGCCGGCGCAGCCGCCTCTCCGAGGTGATGTACCGGATCTGGTGGGCCACGTCGGACTGCGGCCGCAGCTTCACCCGCTGGGCCCTGTGGGTCGTCTTCGTCGCCGCGGTGTTCGCCGGCCTGTACGCCCTGGTGGACATCGACTACGGGGATTACCAGACCTGGCTGTCCCCCTTCTACTACAGCGTCGTGACCATGACGACGCTGGGGTACGGCGACGTGCTGCCCGCGTCGGGCCCGGCCCAGGTGGTCGCGATGGTCGAGGTGATCCTCGGGTACGTGGCTCTGGGCGGACTACTGAGCATCTTCGCAAACAAGATGGCCCGCCGGGCCGAGTGAGGAGTCCCGTGTTCAGCTTCCTCAAACGCAAGAACAAGGACCCCCGCGCTGAGTTGAGAGGCGTCCTCGGCGAGTACGAGCTGCCCACGTTCTCGGGCGTGGTGATGCAGACGCTGGAGATGCTGAGGGATCCGTCAGCCACGCCGGCGTCCATCGCCGCGGTCCTCTCCGCGGATCCGGGTCTGTCCGTGCGCGTGCTCAAGACGGTCAACTCGGCGGCATACTCCCTGCGCCACACCATCGTGTCCCTGGACAAGGCCGTGGCCCTGCTGGGGATGTCCGCGGTGGAGTCGCTCATCCTCTCGGTGGCGGTGAGCTCGGCCCTGCCCAGCGGCGCGACGCAGGGATTCGAGGCCACGCGCTTCTGGCGCGCCTCGGCCCGACGCGCGGCCACGGCCAGGGCCCTGGCGACCCGGCTCCACCCGGCCACGGCCGCGGCGAGCTTCACCGCGGCGCTGTTGCAGGACATGGCCGTACCCGTACTCGCCACCGAGCGCTCGGCGACCTACGGCCCGCTGCTGGAGCACTGGCACAACAGCGAGGACGATCTCGCGGCGCTGGAGCAGGCCGAGTTCGGCTGGAACCACCCCGAGGTGGCCACGTGGATGTGCTCCGAGTGGACGCTCCCCGAGGAGATGGGCGCCTCCGTCGGCGCCCACCACGGCGTGCACAACGATGGCAACCGGGACCTCGACTGCCCACCGGCCGTGGCGCTGGTCTCGGCGATCCGCGAGACCGACGATCCCAAGGCGATGGAGCAGCTGGTCGAGGCCGTGCGCGGCGAGTGCGGCCTGCCCGCCGACGACATCGTCGAACTGCTCGAGCTCAGCTTCGACTCGGCCGACGATCTCGCCCACCTGTTCGTCGACGGGTAGGGATCCTTCTCAGACCTGTTCTGCGATCCGCTGACCGGCGATCCGCGCCACGGCCAGGATGGTGTGCTGCGGGTTGACGCCCAGGTTGGTGGGGAACACCGAGGAGTCCACCACCCAGCACCGCTCGGTGCCGTGGGTCTGGAACCCCGTGTCCACCACCGACGACGACGGATCCGGGCCCATCCGACAGGTACCGAAGAGGTGCGTCGCGATGAAGTGGGCGTGCCGCGGGTCCAGCTCACCGTCGGTGAAGTGGTGGAGCTGATCCGGCGAGGTCAGCCGCTCCGGCATCCCGTGGATCCCCGGCCACACCTCGCGGGCGCCCGCGGCGAAGAACATCTCGGCCACCACGGCCATGGCCTCCTGGAACGTCCGGCGGTCCTCGGCGGTGAGGTCGTAGTGGATGGTGGGCGTGCTCCCCCACCCTTGCCGGACCGTTCCGCGGGCGCGCGCGCGCACCTGGATGCCCCACACGGCCACGCGGCCCAGGTCGGCAAGGGTCTCGGACAGGCCCTGTCCGTATCCGGGCAGGCGCGCGAGCATCAAGCCGAAGGGCAGGCCCAGGGACTCGAGCTTGAACCGGCGATCCCAGTAGTGTGCGGACTCCCACGACTGGGTCGCGCCGGCCCACGGCCGCACCTCGCGGTCGAAGAGACCGGCCAGGCCCACCCCCGGGTGGGCGCGGAAGTTGCGCCCCACCTCGCGGTTGCGCCAGCGCGAACGTCTCAGCAGCACCGGAGAGCCCGTGGCGCTCGCCGCCACCACGACACCCTTGCGGGCCACGATCCGAAACGGCTGCCCCGACCGCTGCAGCCGACCCGTCACGCCCGTGGCGCGGCCCGAGCTGCGGGTGATCCGGGCGACACGCGCGGACGTCAGGATGCGCGCCGAGTTGCCGCAAGCGCGCGGTAGCAGCGACCGCTCCATGGACAGCTTGGCGCCGCAGGGGCAGCCCTGCAGGCAGCGGTTGGTGCCCTTGCAGCCCTTCTCGATGCGCGGGATCACCCGCCCCGTGATCCCCAGCTCGTGCGCCCCCCGCGCCATCAACCCGCCGACCCCACCGATGACCTCGGGGGCGACCGGCCGCACACACAGCTCGCGGTCGAGCCAGTCGTAGCTGGCCTGCAGTTCGTCCCAGCCGAAGGCCGCGCCCACGCCGAAGTCCCTCGACCACCGCTGGTAGACGGCCTCGGGCATGCGCCACGAGATGGCCGCGTTGACCGTGGTGGTACCCCCGACCATACGCGCCTGGAGGATGGGGATGATGCTGCGCCCGCGCGCGGGGATGGCTCCGAAGTCGCGGTAGAGGTCGGACATGGCATACACCATCTCCTCGCGGCGCTCGGCCAGGGGCAGGTGCTTGCCCTCCTCCACCACCACCACGTCGTGGCCTGCCTCGGCGAGGACGTCTGCGGCGGCCGCGCCCGCGGCTCCGGAGCCCACGACCACCAGGTCACAGCCCAGGGTCAGGGGCCGGCTCGCGTCGTCGATCAGCGTCAGATCGCTCACAGCTCGGCCTCCTCGATGCGGACCGGCTCGCCGATGCCCCAGCCCAGGGCGGGTCCGAACGAGGGGTCCAGCTCCCGCACCAGCCCTGCGACGAGCTTGAGCAGCACGACCATCTCGCGGACCACGAAGTTGTCGGAGCCGCCCATGCGCACCAGGACGCGATCCCGATCCGCGGCGCAGAGACGCCCGAAGGTGGGCATCTGGCCGATGAACAGGGGGCCGATCC
This sequence comes from uncultured Rickettsiales bacterium, assembly GCA_964425605.1. Taxonomy (GTDB): domain Bacteria; phylum Myxococcota_A; class UBA796; order UBA9615; family CAYRNR01; genus CAYRNR01. The sequence continues at coordinate 63,388 of CAYRNR010000022.1, forward strand.
ACGACACCAGCCACACCGCGAAGCGCAGGGCCAGACGCTGCAGCCCGGGCATGCCGCGCAGCAGAACGTCCATACCGCGGCCCACGGCGACGGCGTCGGCCTCGGGGACGGCAGCCTTGCCGTCGCGCGGCGGCAGCGGCGGGATCATCGCCTCGATCAGCGCCGACAACCACCGGCGCTCGAGGCCGGTCCAGCTCACGTCCCCTCCTGGACGAACCTGGGCCGGGGCACCAGGGCGTCGTCGGCGCAGCGGGTGATCTGACGGTGGGCCCGGGTGGCGAAGAACCACATGGCGGCCACGGTCGCCGAGTCCAGCACCACGGGGATGATGAAGAAGGCGTGGTTGTACTGGAACAACCCCACGTAGGCCGACGCCACCACGCAGCTGCCCTTGAGGAACATCAGCGGCAGCAGGATCGGGAACCACCGCCGCAGGTTGATCTGCAGCAGCAGGCACATGAACCCCAGGGTCATCACGTCCGACACCGCCAGGAAACGCCACATGTGGCTCTCCTCGGACACCTCGTAGGGCGCGTCGGTGAGCCAGGCGCTCATGTCGTGGATGCCCTGCACCGCCATGTCGGGCGCCACGAGGTAGCTCGTGGCCGGGATCAGGAAGTTGAGGGTGAGCACCGTGTACACCAGCTGGAAGTTGCGGTACGCGGGGTGCTTCTGGCGGAAGAATCGGGCGATCATGGGGTCCCCTCCAGACGTCGCAGTGCGGCCGAGTCCACGGCCTCGAGGGCCTCGCGCACCACGGTGCGGGCGCGGGCGGCGTCCCGGCCCTCGATCAGCGACAGCGTGGCGTAGTAGCTGGCCAGGGTGACGGCCGGGTCGGCCAGCAGCGCGGCTCCGACCTCGGGGCGCGCGGCGTAGAACCGTTCGATGGTGTTGAGGAGCAGCTGCAGGGCCATGTTCCGGCCGGCGGCCAGCACGGCGCGGGCAAAGGCCACGTCGCCGAGATGGAATGCCTCCGCGTCGTCCATGCGGTTCGCCTGGGCAGCGGCCAGCTCCTTGAGGCGGCTCACGTCCTCGTCGGTGGCGCGCGCGCATGCGAGGGCGACGGCCTCGGTCGCGACCATCCGCCGCACCTCGAGCAGGTCCCGGACCACGTCCACCGGCACGTCGCGCTGCTCACTCGCCTCGAGCAGGTGACCGATCAGATCCAGGCTCCCGGCCTCCCGCAGTCCCGTCGCGCGGATGCCGTCGCCCCGCTTGACCGTCACCAGCCCCAGCGCGACCAGCCTGCCCACGGCGCCCCGGACGGACACGCGGTTGACCCCGTGACGTTCGGCCAGCGCTCGCTCCGACGGCAGCCGTTGGCCCGCTTCCCAGTGTCCGGCGAGCAGCTCGTCGCGCAGCGTCCGGAACAGCTTCTCGGTGATGTTCTCGCTCATTGGTCGTACCAATTATCCCATAGACGCGGGAGCGTCAATGTTTTGGTACGACCAATTTTGCGGGGCGGTGGGGTCGCTCAGCCTCGATACGGGCCGGGGTACTGCATCTTGGCCGAGGTGATCTCGGCGGCGAAGTCGGTCGCGCCCTGCAGATCCCGGGTCTGGCGACCCACGAAGAACGCGGCGGTGCAGGTGTCCCCGCGGCCGGTGCGCCCCTCGATGGAGTACGGCGCGAACTCGGCGGTACAGACCTGCTGGCCGTCGAACACGAGCAGGCCGCGGGCGTGGGTCAACAGGATCACGGACGCGCCCATCTCGTGCAGCGCCCGCGCGGCGGGTTCGTGCTCGTCCAGGCCGGTGAGGTGCCGCGCCTCGTTGGCGTCCACCTTGAGCAGGTCCAGGTGAGGCAGGAACTCGCCCGCCTCGGGCCAGCCGTGGAACGACGAGGTGCCGTCGGCGTGCACGTGGCGCAAAAACCCCTGGGCGTCGGCCGCGAGCAGCGGCGCGCGCTCGCGCGCCAGGGCGAACAGCTCCGGGGGGAACTGCCCCATCCACAGGGGATTGACGTGCAGCACGTCCGCCTCCATCCGCGCCACGTCCCCGGCGTCGAAGGGATCCGAGCGGGACAGGAACAACGACGTGCGATCGTCTGGATCGTCGGTGGGGTAGTTGTTCTCGATGGACGTGCAGCCGCCCCCGGGCAAGAAGACCACGGGCAGGCCGCTGCGCCCGATCTCGGCGAACCGCGGCCGCTGCTCGGGATCACACTTGGTGTACACGGTCGTGGGGATGCCCAGCCGGTGGGTCGTCATGCCCCCGGCCAGGGCGCCGCCGCCGTAGGCGGTGTGGGTGACGCCGTGCACCGTGTTGATGTCGATGGAGAGATCTCCGACAAAGGCGATGGTCATGATCGGCTCCTGGCCGCAGCGGTGTTGTGGATGGGACCACAGAAGGTATCATGCCCGCGGCGTCCCACGCTGGACGCCGCTGCGGAGGCCCATGGCACGTCCCCTGACCATGCTCGTTGCTTGCGCGCTGGTGCTCTGCGCGGGCGCCGGCTGCCGCCGCGGGGAGGCCCCGGAGCCGCCGAGGCCCCCCAACGTGCTGCTGGTGACCCTGGACACGACGCGGGCCGACGCGCTGGGCTGCTACGGTGGGCTCGGGGTCGAGACGCCGATCATGGACGGCCTGGCCCGCGACGGCGTGCTGTACGAGCGCGCCTTCTCCACGTCCCAGGGCACCAACCCGTCCCACGCATCCATCCACACCGGGCTGTACGTCTCGCGCCACCGGGTGAACAACAACCGCACTTTGCTGGACCCCGAAGCCGTGACCCTGGCCGAGGTGTTCGCCGACAACGGCTACGCCACCCTCGCCGCGGTGAGCGTGCGCCACATCGACGCCGACAACACCCGGTTCGACCAGGGCTTCGAGACCTTCTTGCACTGCGAGCGGTCGGAGATGCGGGCGGGCGAACGCAACGAGACCGAGCTCGAGGAGAGCCTCGCCGCCCTGGCCCGCGGGGAGCGCCCGTTCTTCGCGTGGGTGCACTACTACGATCCCCACGGCTCCTATCGTCCGCCGCCGCCGTTCAACGACATGTACGAGATCGGGGACGAGTACGACAAGGTCGAGGTCCAGGACACCATGGACATCGACGACTTCTTCAAGGCCAAGCCCGAGGTGGACCCGGACGTGCAGATCGCCCTGTACAAGGGGGAGGTCTCGTACCTCGACAGCGAGGTCGGCGCGCTGCTGGGCACGCTGGAGAGGGCCGGCGCCCGCGACGACACCGCGGTGGTGATCATGGGCGACCACGGCGAGAGCTTCACCGAGCACGGGGTCTACTTCTGTCACCGGGGCCTGTTCAACCCCACCATCCACGTGCCGTTCATCGTCCACCACCCGGCCCAGGTCCCCGCGGGCGTTCGCGTCAAGGGATTGGTCAGCGGGGTCGACGTCTTCCCCACCGCGCTGCAGCTCGCCGGCATCGATCCCACCGGCATGGACATCGACGGCGCCAGCCTCGTGCCGTCTTTCACCGCGCCGGACGCGCCGATCCACGAGGCCATCTTCTCCGAGACCGTTCGCGGAGCGGGTCGCGCCGTCCTGGCGGGGGAGGACAAGTTCATCAAGCAGTACGGCAACGACCCGTTCATCTCGGGCAACCACCTCTTCCGCACCTTCGAGGACTACGGCGAGCAGCAGGATCTGCTGCTGTCGCAACCCGAGCGGGCCAAGGAGCTCGAAGATCTCCTCGAGCGCTGGTACGGCTCGAACAAGGTGCGCCAGCTCGACAGCCGCGAGCGCAGGGACCTCGATCGAGCGACCATCGAGGCGCTCGAGGCGCTGGGGTACGCGGATCAGGTGAAGAGGTAGGGAGGCCGCGCCGCGATCAGGGCGGCACGTTGCACTGGCCGTAGTTGTTGGCGCCCCAGCACACGATGGTGTTGTCGGCCTTCATGCCGCAGCTGTGATCGTGACCGCCGCTGAGCATGACGAAGGACTCGGGAGGCACCGCGCACTGGCCGGTGTTGTTGCGGCCCCAGCACACGGTCTGGCCCTTGACGGTGATCATGCAGACGTGGACCACGCCGGCGTCCACGAGCTGCGCGGCCACGTTGGGCTCGTCGTGCTGGCCGTCGCCGTTGTAGCCCCAGCACTCCACCATGCCCGCCGCGTCGATGGCGCAGCCGAAGAACCCCCCCGAGGTGACCTGCTCCCAGGTGCCGCCTGGAGACGAGGTGGCGCCGTGGTCGCTGCCGCCCCAGCAGTGGATCTCGTCGGCGGTGTTGCGGCCGCAGGTGAAGTAGTGGCCAGCCCAGATCTCGATGAAGGTCTCGGCGGGGACCGCCCCCTGGCCCACGGCGTTGCTGCCCCAGCACTGGGCCGAGCCGTCGGTGTGCATCCCGCAGCAGTGGTGGTAGCCGCAGGTGACCTGGACGAAGGTGTCCAGGGCCGGCGGCGTGGACTGGCCCGTGTCGTCCAGACCCCAGCACTGCACCGTGCCGTCGCCGGCCACGGCGCAACAGTTGTACTTGCCGCAGCTGACCCAGGAGTAGCTGCCTACCGGTGGCGTGGCCTGCCCCTCGGTGTTGCGGCCCCAGCAGACCAGATCGCCGAACCCTCGGATCTGGCAGCCGTGATCCCGGCCCACGTCCCACGAACCGAAGGTGTCGTCGTCGGGCACCCCGTCGCAGTCCTGGTCGATACCGTCCTCGGTGTGGTCCAGGGCGAAGGGGTGGATGTCGGGGTTCAGATCGTCGCAGTCCCCGTCGCACTCGGTGTGGGAGTCGCCGTCGTTGTCGATCTCGTTGCCGTCGGTCACGCCGTCGCAGTCGTTGTCGGGCAGGCCGTCGCAGGTGTGCTCGGCGCCGGGGTAGATGTCGGCGTTGTGGTCGTTGCAGTCCTCGTCCGCATTCCAGCCGTCGCCGTCCACGTCCACGCCGGGATCGGCCGAGTCGTCGTCACCGGCCGAGTCGTCGTCCGCCTGGTCGTCGTCGTCCCCCGCGCCGCTGTCGTCGTCCGCGGCCGTGGTGTCGTCGTCCCCGCCCGTGTCGTCGTCGCCGCCACCGGGGCACCCCGCGAGGAGGAGGAACGCGGCCCAGATCCATACGGTCGTTCGCATGTGAAAGCTCCGTGTAGACCTAGACTACACCATGGCCGCGCGGTTGCTCGACGGACCGCATCCCGACTCGGGTAGACTGCTCCGCAGGAGGTGCCCCATGAGAAGCCTGATCCGATGGACGATCCTCGCAGCGGTGGTGGTGATGCTCGGCGGCCTCGTGACGGCGCCGGCGCACGCGAAGAAGCGGTCCGTGGGCTCGCCATCGGGCGCGTACACCCAGATCAACAGGGGCACGGTGGACCTGGGCTTCTTCGACAGCCTGCTGCTGCTGCGGCACTACAAGAGCGCGGCCAACGACTCGTCCACCCTGTACTTCGCCATGCTCGGCGGGTTCTCGCCGCGCTACTTCGTGATCGACAACCTGGCCATCGGCCTCAACCTCAACCTGTTCTACCAGCAGCAGTGGACCCACGAGGGCAACCTCGAGGTCAGCGCCAAGGACACGGGCTTCATCGGCCACGTCACGGCCCACTACTTCGTGGGGGTGGGCTCGAGCTTCTTCTGGAAGCCCGGCATCGGCGGCGGCGGGTTCTTCGGCAAGCACACGATCCCGGTGGACGGGTCCGGGCTGCTCGCCCAGTCCAACACCTACGGCGGATCGCTCCGTCTGGACCTGGGGTTCGCCTACTGGGTGGGCAAGAACTTCAACCTGCGCGCCGGGCCCGAGCTGCTGCTGCGGTTCGGCGTGGACCAGCCCACCGACTCCGAGGGGCGGTCCTTCGTCTCGTTCGACGCCGGCCTGTCCGTGGGGTTCGGCTACTCGTTCTGAGCCGCGGCCTCGCCGGTTCGACGCGCCGGCTCGGCGCGTAGCTTCTCCAACGTCGCGTCGAACGCCTGCTCCAGGTGCACCAGGTAGCTGCGCTGCCCCCCCATGGCCCGGACCACCTCGTCGAGGATGCGCTCCACCTCGCCGATCTGCCGCACCTCGATGGCGTCCAGGGCCGCCTCCACGGTGTCGGGCTCGCGCCGCTTCGCGCCGCCCGCGGTCAGCATCCGCCCCAGGGCGCCCGCAGACGAGCGCATCAGCGCGCCGCTGCCACGGAAGATCCGCTTCAGCGCCTGGTTGAACGGCCGCGTGTCCAGGTGGTCGCTGGCGTGCAGCACGCTGTCGCGCACCAGCTTGATGGCGTCGTTTCCCTGATCGAAGGTGTGCTGGCCCAGGGTGCCGGTGGTGATGGCGTACTGGATCAGCCAGCCGTGGTGGACCATCCGCGAGGCGTGGTCCACGCAGTCCTTGAGGGCGAACAGGAAGACGATCTTGCGGAAGATCTTCTTGATCACCATCCAGACCACCCCGAACAGGCAGCCCAGCAGCTTGATCTCGGGTTCGATGTAGGTGATCAGGTTCACCTGCATCTTTCCCGGCTCCATGCCCGCCTCCTCCAGCTGGCCGCTGATCATCCGCTTGCGCAGCTTGCCGATGATCACGTCGTCGATGAACGGGATGGGGATCAGGGGACACAGGCCCGCGAGCACGCCGTACAGCATCACCCGCCGCAGGGCCGCGCCGTCGGCGTCCTTGGCCGTCGTCAGGCTCGTGAGCTTGATGGCCGTCGTCTCGTTCAAAGGACTCCCATCCTCATCAGCACGTACAGCAGCTGGAAGTTGCAGCCCGTGCAGTAGGTGTGGGCGCGCGATCCCTGCTCCCAGTGATGGTAGACGATACCGTCCTCGTACAGCTCACGCTGGGCGAAGTCCATCGCCTCGACGGCGCGGTCCAGGTGGGTGCAGTCCCCCGAAGCCTCGCACAGCGAGACGAAGGCGAGCGAGAGGTAGTTGTTCGAGGACAGGGACATGTAGCCGTCGTACTGGGCGCCGTCGGCGTACGTGTAGACCCCGTCGGACTCCAGGTACAGCGGTTCGATGGCGTCCACCAGCGACTCGGCCTGCGCGAGGTAGTCGCCCTGGCCTCCCGTCGCGCTGTGAGCGGAGGCCAGCACCCAGATCATCGCTGCGTTGGGGTACAGCTTCAGCGTCGTCGAGGTCGGGTCGTGCCGGAAGTACCCGTCCTCGTGCCAGGCCTGCTCACGGATGGCCTCGATGATCGTCAGCGCCAGCTCCAGCCGATCCTCGTCCCCGGGGTCCACGAGCATGACGTACTGCAGGAACAGCCCGGCCACCAGGGCGGTCAGCGCCGTGGAGCCGTACCCGCCGCCCACCGGGACCTGGTCCGACGGGATGTAGTACCCGAACCCCTCCATCAGGGGATCCACCAGGGTGGTGAACAGGTCGTTCAGCGCCGTCGGGATGCGAGGATCGGGCTGCAGCGCCTGGACCTCGATCAGCCCGGCCGTCCCCACCACCATCTCGTGGAGCAGCTCCCACTGGTCCCAGGAGAACCCCTCGATCAACGCGAGCTCGTGCTCCACCGTGGCCTGACCCGCGGCGATGAGGTCGGCGTTGTCGCTGTGCAGGCCGTACTCGATCAGCACCGGCGGCGCGTACGCGGTGGCGTCGCCGAAGTCGCCGTCCCAGTCGCCGTCGGTGGCAGACTCCTCGTCGATGAGGTGGTTGAGCACCAGCAGGAACATCTCGCCGAACTGGTCGGCCACGGGCGCGCAGTCGCAGTTGCCGGGGCAGCCGTTGGACTCGATGGTGTCGTCGTCGCCGGTGGTGATGTCGTCGTCGTCCGACGACGTGTCGTCGTCACCTTCGGTCACGTCGTCGTCGTCACCGACCGCGTCGTCGTCCGCGGCCGGGTCGGCGCAGCCCGCCAGCAGCAGGCACACCGCCCCCAGCAACCATCGGTTCGGCTCGTTCCCGCTCATCGTCGACATGCTACCTCGCTCTCCGGGCCCAGTGGCCCGGGGCGGTAGTCCGTGCCGTCGGCGGAAGGTCACTCGCAGGCGTACTGGAGGGGCCAGCCGAGGTCGTCGCAGGCCACGAAGTCCGCCTCGTAGACCCCCTGGGAGACCCCCAGCAGCGGGGACTGCTCGATCATCGCGTCGGTCGCGTACAGCGGCTGCAGGTTCTGCTGGGCGTGGTCGAGGCTCCACGCGCCCGAGACCTCGGGCAGCTCCAGCGCCTCGATCTCGGGGAACGTGGGCATGCTGACCTCGCCCACCCAGGCGGTACGGGTGCAGGTGTCGGTCCCCGCCACGCAGCCCGAGTCAGTGATCAGTAGACGCCGGACGTCCATGAGATCCACGTCGCGCAGGTAGGCCAGCACCGGATCGGGCCCGGGGAGGTAGGCGTCGAAATAGTACCGCGGCGGCTCGTCGCAGCAGCTCAGCAGGGTCACCGAGCCCTCGGCGGCGTTCTCGTCGCCGAACAGGTACCACTCGTCGCCCAGTCCGTTGGAGTGGGCGAGGATGATGTAGCGGGTCCCGTCCGCGGCCTCGACCACGTCCACGTTGTGGATGGAGTTGGAGAACGACGGCTCGGCCGTGTCCACGGGCGGGAAGACCCACAGCACCTCGGCCGGCTCGTCGGGCTCACGCACGATGTGGATCAGCTTGCCGTGGTCGTACTCGCCCTGCTCGTCGGTGCCGCCGGTGCTGTTGCGGAAGGTCACCAGCACGTGCATCGCGCCGCCTTCCTCGTACCCGTACACGTCGTTGGGGCTGAAGTAGATACCCCACTCGGGCAGGTTGCCCGGCCCGTACACCGCGTCCACCACGGCGCAGTCGCTGGCCTTGTCGATGGTCAGCTCGAGCACCCGGTTGCCGAACGTGTCCGTGGTCAGCACGCGCGCGCTGGTCTCGTCCTCGGACAGCAGGTAGGTGCCGTGGGGGCTGTTGAGCCGGCACGCGCCGCGGTTGGGCCCGGGCGCGTCGGGGTGGGGCTCGCACGGATCGTGGGGATCGGCCACGCAGGGGTTGGGGGACGGGTCCTGGTCGAGCGCGGTGAAGTCGAGTCGCTCCACGGCCCACTCCAGCGTCATCTTGCTCTCCAGCACGATCGAGCCGATCACGGGATCGCCTCGGTCGTGGCCCGTCTCGTAGAACACGCTGGGCTGATAGGTCACCAGCAGGCGGTCCCTCCCGTTGGCGCCGACGCGGTGGGTCAGCTCCCAGGTCGCGCAGATCGTCTCGCCCTCGGCGGGATCGGTACCGCAGCGCTCGACGTCCACCTCGTTCAGATCGATCTCGCGCACCACGGAGCCGTCGTCCGCGCGCAGCACGGCGAACCGCTCCTGCCCGTCGCCGTCGGAGACGAACACGAGCCCTGCCGCTGAGTGGTCGATGTCGTCGTCGTCGTCTTGAGGGGGACAGGCGTCGTCGTCGCAGTAGTCGTCGTCGCCCGAGGTGTCGTCGTCGCCGGGAGTGAGGTCGTCGTCGGCCGTGTCGTCGGCACACCCGAGCCCCAGCAGCAGGATCACCGCGAGGCCGTGGATCGGGCGCATCCCCTCCCCTTCCCGCGTCGTGCTAGCTGCGGCGGCGCAGCAGCACCAGCGCGGCCAGCGTCAGGACCGCCAGGCCGTTGCCAGCGCTGGAGCCGTCCGCGCTGCACTCGCAGCTGCCCGCGTCGCCATCGTCGTCGTCGTCGTCGTCATCGTCGTCGTCGTCGTCGCCGGTGCAGGCCGGGTCGTCCTCGCAGTCCCAGTCGTCGCAGTCGGCCCAGCCGTCGCCGTCGTTGTCCTCGCCGTCGTCGCACTCGGTCTCGCCGTCGCCGGCGCCCTCGCAGGCCGGGTCCTCGTCGCAGTCCCAGTCGTCGCAATCGACGAAGCCGTCGCCGTCGTCGTCCACGCCGTTGGTGCAGTCCTCGCCGTAGCCCTCGCAGGCCGGGTCCTCGTCGCAGTCCCAGTCGTCGCAGTCGATGTAGCCGTCGCCGTCGTCGTCCACGCCGTTGGTGCAGTCCTCGCCGTAGCCCTCGCAGGCGGGATCGTCGTCGCAGTCCCAGTCGTCGCAGTCGATGAACCCGTCGCCGTCGTTGTCCTCGCCGTCGTCACAGATCTCGCCGCTGCCCTCGCAGGCCGGGTCCTCGTCGCAGTCCCAGTCGTCGCAGTCGATGAA
>CAYRNR010000023.1:0-196 GCA_964425605.1 uncultured Rickettsiales bacterium
CGTCTCCACTGGACCTTCGAGGAGACCGACACCAAGCTGCACAACATCATGATCAACATCCACAAGCAGTGCGTGGATGCCGCCGAGGAGTACGGCACTCCCGGCAACCTGATCAACGGCGCCAACATCGCTGGCTTCGTCAAGGTCGCCAACTGCATGATGTCCCACGGCCTGGTCTAGTCATCGGTTAGCGCGC